>DAOUHF010000043.1:0-110043 GCA_034428795.1 Dehalococcoidia bacterium | reverse complement strand
CCTCCGGGCCGCTGGGGTTGCCCTCCGGGCCGCTGGGGTTGCCCTCCGGGCCGCTGGGGTTGCCCTCCGGGCCGCTGGGGTTGCCCTCCGGGCCGCTGGGGTTGCCCTCCGGGCCGGTATGTCGATTCGGGCTGTTGTGCCGGTTCGGGCTGGTGTGCCGGTTCGGGCCGTTGCGCCGGTTCGGGCCGGGGCTGGATTTCCCGGGGCCGGGGCCGGTAGGGTGCGATTCCGGACACCCCCCGGCCGGGGTGAGACCGCGGGGCGCCCGGCGTTCCGGTTGCTGGCGCCGTTTCCCGCTCCACACCCTGTTCGTCGCCCTGTTCGTCAAATGTCTCCTTGGCGACCCGGAACGCCCGTACCGCTGCGGGCATTCCGCCATAGAAGACCATCTGGCCAATGATCTCCGAGATTTCCTCTCTCGTAACGCCTATATGGAGCGCCCCGGTGATATGCCTTTTGATCATTTCCGGGCTGTGGCCCAACACCACCAAGGCGGCGATGGTGCAGAGGCTGCGGGTCTTCAAGTCCACGGCGGGACGATTGTAGACCTCGCCGTAGACCACGGAGTCCACCAGCTTCATGATTTCAGGGGCCAGTTCCGCCATGGCGGCAGGCGGGTCCGGGTTGTTGGCCGGACCGTAGTACCGCATCCGAAAATCGGCAGCGGCTTGGTCCAGATCGCTTTCGGGTCCTGGGGTATCTTGGTCAAGGGTATCTTGGTCAAGGGTATCTTGGTCAAGGGTTTCGTGGTCAAGGGTTTCGTGGTCAAGGGTTTCGTGGTCAATCGTCAACGGATTCTCCTGTTGGGCAGTGCTTGGGCCGGCGACATCATAAGACCTGCCAGTACCGCCTCCCATCCAGGCGCACCACTTTGCCGATGTGGTCGTCCGGATGGAAGTGGCCGGCCGCGATCACGAACCCCTCGGCCTCCGCATCGTCCAGGATGCGCTCCCGGTTGCTCCGGCTGGCCTCTTTGTCGGTGTCCACCCCGGCGGTCCAATCGGGACGCGCGACCTGGGCCTTGCTGTGGAGCAGATCGCCCACCACCATCGCTTTTTCTCCTTGGGAGGTGATGACGATCACCATGTGTCCCGGCGTATGCCCGGGGGCCGAAAGGGTCTTCACCTCGTCGGTGATGTCGTACTCGCTGTCCACCAAGTCCATGACACCCATCCCTTCCAGCGGAATGACGCTATTCGTCACCTGGGGAGCAGACCCGATGACATCGGGCTTGGTGAAGTGTTCCCAGTCCAACCGGGGGACCAGATACCGGGCCTTGGGGAAGGTGGGAGCGGGCTGGCTGCCGCTGTAGTCGACGTTCCACCCCACATGGTCGCCGTGGAGGTGGGTGTGGGCGACGACGTCGACGTCGCCGGTCTCCACGCCCCTGCTCTTCAACTGGTTAACCAGGTCTCCCGTGCGGTTGCCGCGGTCTGCATGGGGTCCGGGGCCCAGCCCGGTGTCCACCATGATCACCTTGCCTTGGGAGCGGAGGAAGAAATGGAGGTAATAGAGCTGGAGCTGTTCTTCTTCCAGGCAGTCCTGATGGGAGTCCCAGTCCTGGGACGAGGTGGTGGGGAACATCATGTTCGGTTCCCGCGCCGGCGGCACCATGTCCAGCACCGCAACAATGTCCACATTGCCTACCGTTATCCGACCGGGCATGACGGCCTCCTTATCCCGGGTGTGTCACCAGTCTGTCAATTTGCTCCCTAGTACTGGACCAAGGAGAAAACGTCGTGTGTTTCCAGGTTCCAGCGGCCCTCTAATGCGGTCAATTCAATGATCACCGCCATTTCCACGACCAAACCGCCAGCCAACTCGATCAACCGGCCAACGGCGGCCAGGGTGCCGCCCGTGGCGAGCAAGTCATCGACAACCAAGGCGTGCTGGCCGGGAGAGATGCCGTCTACGTGCATCTCCATGGTGTCACTGCCATATTCAAGGGTGTATTGGGTGGAAATGGTCGCGGCGGGCAGCTTGCCGGGCTTTCGCACCGGCACCAGCGGCGTCCCCAGCTCCCTGGCCAAAGGGGCGCCGACCAAGAACCCGCGGGACTCCACCGCCACTACGGCGTCAATGCGTTGGCCCCGATACCGTTCCGCCAGCTTGGCGATGGCGTAATTAAAGGCGCCAGGGTCGGCTAATAGAGGGGTAATGTCCCGGAAGACGATTCCCGGAGCCGGAAAATTGGGAACGTCGCGAATATAGTCTTTGAGGTCCATAGCCTCCGACGGGGCCTTGATTACCGGATGCCTGATTATGGATGGTGAACGGGGCCGCCCAAGCAGCAATCCCGTCCCTTGACTGTGGCTGGCAGTGTAAGGTAGGCCTACTCACCCGTCAAGAAGAACCCACGCCCGGAGCAGGGCCTTTTCATTCTTCGCCGCGGGCGATGCTGTCGGGCTGTTGTCTGAACTGCGATTCGTTTGATTTATATGATTTCTGTAATTGTTTCATAGGGATTGTTTCATAGGGATTGTTTCGTGCCTACTCGAACCTGGGTGGGGGATAGTGTTGGGACCAGGGGATTAGGGCTTGGAGGAGGTGTTCGCGGTCGGGGAGGGAGTTGTTGGCGCGGAACCGCTCCAGGTATTTATGGACCGCCATGAAGGAGGTGAGCCGAAAGCCGGCGGCGGCTACCCGGCGGATGAAGGCATGGGAATCGGGCGGGGGTTGGCGGTCGGCGCGGGCCGCAGACGATTGGAGGCAATGCTCCTCGGCCAACCGGCGGAGCCGGAGGATGGCGAGTTCGGGGGCCAATTTCCGTTGGAGGGCGCGGACGCGGGCTCTCAGGGAGCTCAGGGTATCCATATGGGGTTCACCTCGTGGAGTTTACTTGACGGTGGGGGAGCCGAAATTTTTAGATTTCCTCTCATTTCCCCTCATTTCCGGCCATTTTCGGCCCGGTGGTGGATTCCCGGGAAGGGCTGGGGTGGGACTGTTCCATGCTAGGGTGTGGTCTCAAGGATTGGGAAGGAGCAAGTGTCAGGGGGCGTTTCACGCAGAGGGCGCAGAGAGGGCGCAGAGGGCGCGGAGATTACGATTTAAACACAGAGATCGCAGAGACCACAGAGAAGAAATAAAAAAACTCTGTGATCTCTGCGTAATCTCTGCGCCCTCTGCGTTAAAAATGCCCCACGCCCCCAACCCCCGGGGACGGGGGGAGTTTCCGACAATTGAATGACCCTGCGCCCGGAGGCGGCATTCGGCCGCCGGGTCCCCCTCGGCCACGACTGATCCGTTGGTTCGAATTCCGCTCTTCGTGCAACGGGTTTCGATTGACGCAGCAGCCCCGGGTTGACTATAATTGGCGGAAGTGACCCGGTGCTGAAATGGCCCCACATTCGCGGGGCCATTTCTACTGTATAGCAACGCGGGCGCCGTAGACAATGTGGGATGCCCCTGTGGCGCAAAGGAAGCGCAGTCGATTTGTAATCGACAGGTTAGGGGTTCGAATCCCCTCTGGGGCTCCAAATTATATCGGGACAGCGCCAAGGGGGACGACACCAAGGGGGCAGCGTTACGGCCTTGGTTTCGGGCCGGGGCCGGCCTGAAAGAGCCAACGGACTGGAAAAAGCGGCCGGTCCTGATTGCACCGGGGCCGCCGGATATGCGAAGATTCAACTAACAAATTTTGACCGGGATGAAATGTCGTCCTTGACTATTCGGAGGGGTGGGTGAGTGGTTAAAGCCACCAGACTGTAAATCTGGCGTCCGGAAGGGCTTCGCAGGTTCGAATCCTGCCCCCTCCACCAACCGATGGAATTGAGAATTAGGAATAAGCTGACAGGTGGAGTTCATAATTCGCAGTTCAGAATTCGAAACCCAATCGCCCAGATAGCTCAGCGGTAGAGCACGTTCTTGGTAAGAACGGGGTCGGCGGTTCAATCCCGCCTCTGGGCTCCAGAAGGTTCGCCGGGCGCAGTACGCCCGGAAAATGATTCCCGTATAACTACGATCGACAAGTAGGGAGGAGACCCAGAAAATGGCCAAGCAACGTTTCGACCGGTCCAAGGACCACGTCAATGTTGGAACCATCGGACACGTGGACCACGGAAAGACCACTCTCACATCCGCCATCACCAGCGTCCTGTCCAAGCGAGGCCTGGCCAGCTTCCTGGACATGGACAGCATCGACAACGCGCCCGAGGAAAAGGCCCGCGGCGTTACCATCGCCATTGCCCACGTCGAGTACGAGACCGAGAACCGTCACTACGCTCACGTGGACTGTCCCGGCCACGCCGACTACATCAAGAACATGATCACCGGAGCGGCCCAGATGGACGGAGCGGTGCTGGTGGTGAGCGCTCCCGACGGGCCCATGCCCCAGACCCGTGAGCACATCCTGCTCGCCCGCCAGGTGGAGGTGCCCCGCATCCTGGTCGCCTTGAACAAGGTTGACATGATGGACGACGAGGAGCTTCTGGAGCTGGTTGAGCTTGAGGTAAGGGACCTGCTGAACCGCTACGACTTCCCAGGCGACGACACCCCCATCGTCCGCGTCAGCGGCCTGAAGGCGCTGGAAGGGGACGAAGAGGCAGAGCAGGGGATCCTCAACCTCGTCCAAGCCATGGACGACTACATCCCCATCCCCCTGCGGGTCACCGACAGGCCGTTCCTGATGCCCATTGAAGACGTGTTCGGCATCAAGGGCCGCGGCACGGTGGTCACCGGCCGGGTGGAGCGGGGCACCCTGAAGCAGGGCGAGCCTGTAGAGATCATCCGGTTCGGGGACGTTCGAGAGACCGTCGCAACCGGCTTGGAGATGTTCCACAAGACCCTGGACACCACCGAAGCGGGGGACGCAGTCGGCATTCTGCTTCGCGGCGTGGACCGGGAAGAGGTGGAACGGGGGCAGGTCCTGGTGAAGCCCGGCTCCATGCGCCCCTACACCAAAGCCGAGGCGGAGGTATACGTCCTCAGCCGCGATGAAGGCGGGCGGCATACTCCGTTCTTCACCGGTTACAAGCCCCAGTTCTACATTCGGACCAGCGATATCACCGGGTCCGTCACCCTCCCCGAAGGAGTTGAGATGGTGATGCCCGGCGACAACGTCACGATGACCATTGACCTAATGTCCCCGGTGCCCATTGAAGAGCAGATGCGCTTCGCCATTCGCGAGGGCGGCCGTACCGTGGGGTCCGGCGTAATAACGAAGGTGGTGTCTTAAGCTATGGCCAGAAAGACCGCCGAAGTCCGTCCCATTGTCACGCTCCAGTGCGGGGAGTGCCGGGAGAGGAACTACACCTCGGTGAAGAACCGGCGCAACGACCCACAAAGGCTGGAGCTCCGTAAGTATTGCTCCCGTTGCCGGGGGCACCGGACTCACCGAGAGGTAAGGTAGGCGAATGGCCCGGGCCTCAAGCCGCGCCCCGCGGATTATCTCGCCGCCCAGCGGCGGGCGCACCAGCGGAGGCCGCACCAGCCCGATCGCCTTCCTCCAGGAAACCTACCAGGAACTGAGAAAGTCGGTCTGGCCAAGCCGCGAGGAGACGGCCCGGCTGACCAGCGTGGTTATGATGCTGGCGGTGGCTGCGGGGTTCTTCCTGGGCGGGTTGGACCGGGTGTTTTCGGAGCTGTTCAACCGGGTCATATTCGGCCTCGGGGCCTAAGCCCGGCAACAACCCGTCGGCAAGCCGCCAAAGGGTCCCAAGACCGGCCGTAGCAGGGCGGTGATTCGCCTGTCTGGAATTACGACATGAACGCAAACGAAATAACCGACACCGAAGAACTCCAGGGTCCCCGGTGGTATATCGTCCACACCTACTCGGGCCAGGAAGACTTGGTGGAAAAGAACCTGCGTCTTCGGATTCAGAGCCTCGACATGCAGGACCGCATCAATTCCGTATTGGTTCCCACCGAGGAAGAGGTCGTCTTCAAAGACGGCAAGAGACGGTCGGAACGAAGGAAATTGTTCCCCGGCTATATCCTGGTCCAGATGACCATGGATGACGAAAGCTGGTATGCGGTGCGGAACACGCCGGGGGTTACCGGATTCGTTTCGAGCGAAGACGAGCACGACAAGCGTCCCAAGCCGGTGCCGCTGGAAGACAAGCAGATAGAAGACATATTGAAGCAGGTGGAGTCTGACGCCACCCGTGTAAAGATTGCCTTGGAGCGGGGCGAAACGGTCCGGATCACCGAAGGGCCGTTCGTCGATTTCATCGGTGCAATCAGCGACGTGGACGAAGGAAAGGGTAAGGTCCGCGTGCTGGTCTCCTTCTTTGGCCGCGAGACGCCGGTGGAGTTGGACTTCCTTCAGGTCGAACGGATCTAAGCGCCGGAAACACGGCCGGGTCTAAGGAACCTCTGAACAAGTTATGGTCATTAGAGGCGAAAGCCGAAATCTCGGAGGAGAGCTTAACGGTATTAGCTATCAAATGAGCGCCGGCGCCCCCATCCTAGACCTTCCCCCATCGGGGGGAAGGGACTTGTTCAGAGGTTCTCTGATACCCGTCCGGGGACCGATTGGAGACTAAGTGGCAAAAAAGGTACGGGCAATCATCAAGTTGCAACTGGAGGCGGGGAAGGCGACCCCCGCCCCGCCGGTGGGGCCGGCGCTGGGCCAACACGGGGTCAACATCATGGGCTTCGTGAAGGAGTACAACGCCCGAACCGCCAACCAGGCCGGCAGTATCGTTCCCGTTCACCTCACCGTGTACGAGGACCGTTCGTTCGTTTTCGTAACGCGTACGCCGCCAGCTTCGGACTTGCTGCGAAAGGCGGCCGGGGTGGAGAAGGGAGCCGCCGACCAGCGGACCGGCCGGGTAGGTTCCATCAGCCGGCAGGCCCTGCGGGAAATCGCGGAGTCCAAGCTCTCCGACCTGAACGCCGGATCGGTCAACGAAGCAATGTCGATTATTGAAGGCACCGCCCGCAGCATGGGCATAGAGGTAGCCGAAGGATAGCCATGCCCCAACACAGCCGCCGTTACACCAATGTACTCGAGAGGGTGGACCTCGAACGGCAGTACCAGCCGGACGAGGCGCTCGACCTCGTAAAGGACCTCTCCACCGCCAAGTTCGACGAGACGGTGGAGTTCCACCTCCGCACCAACGTAGACCCCCGACACGCCGACCAGATGATCCGAGGCGTGGTCGGCATGCCCCATGGCTTGGGGAAAACCGTTCGGGTATTGGTGTTCGCCGGGGCCGAGGGCGCCGAGGCCGCACGGCAAGCCGGGGCCGATTACGTCGGCGAAGACGACCTGATCGAGCGCATCGAGGGAGGGTGGCTGGAGTTCGAAATCGGTTTGGCCACTCCCCAAGTGATGCCAAAGATCGGAAAATTGGGCCGTATCCTGGGACGCCGCGGGCTCATGCCCAATCCACGCTCCGGCACCATGGTGCAGCCCCAAGACCTGCCTCGGGCCATCCAGGAGGCCAAGGGCGGAAGGATCGAGTACCGGACCGACCGCACCGCAATCATCCATTGCGCCTTGGGGAAGGTCAGTTTCGAGACTTTGGCGCTGGTCGAAAATTTGGCCACCCTGGCCGATGCCATCACAAGGGACCGCCCGGCGGCCCTGAAGGGCCCGTATTTCCGGTCGGCCTACGTCACCTCCAGCATGGGCCCCAGCGTCCCACTGGACTTGGCAGCGTTGCTGGCGATGCAGCCGCCGGAGTAAACTCAGGAAACGTCACAACAACGGCTGCCGGAATTCCGGCTGCCGGAAAGGGTTAAACCGCCAAAGACAGTGGGTCCCGTGTCACGGGGTAATGGCCCAGGCCGCCCACCCAGGCGCGACGCCGAATGGATTCGGGGACTACAAGCCCTGCGCCGCGCCCATGGTGCAGGGCTTGTTTATTGAGGAGGGTGAAACTTGCCAACACAGCAGAAAATCGACCGGGTAGAGGACCTGACGGACCGCATCGAAAGAAGCACCATCACCATGGCGGCCAACTATGCCGGGATCAGCGTAAACCAGATGACCGCGTTGCGCCGGGCAATGAAGGCCGGCGGTGTCGAATTCACAGTGGTCAAGAACACCCTCACCTATCTGGCCGCCGATGAGGCCCAACGCCCCCAGGTGAAGGAAATCGTCCAAGGCCCCACAGCCCTGGCGTTCGGGTTCGACGACCCGACCGACGCCGCCAAGGCGCTGACCAACTACGCCCGCGCCAACGCCACGGCCTTCACCCTTCGGGGAGCCGTGATGGGGGATGGTCCTCCCATGGGGCCGGAGGGGGTCGCCAGGCTGGCCGCATTGCCGCCGCGCCCTCAGATGCTGGCCACCCTTTTGGGCCAGATGAAATCGCCCATAGCCCGCTTGGTGGCCACCCTGAACAGCCCCATCCAGGGGCTGGACAATGTTTTGCAGGCACGGATACGCCAAATGGAATCGGGTTAGCGGGACTCGGCGCCCCCTGCCGCCCCGTAAAACGAATTACTGGGTCGCCACCAACCAGCAATCACCCTGAATATTTCAGGTACGACGGAAAGGAGGAATCATGACCAAAGACCAAATCATGGACGCAATCAAAAATATGAACGTGGTCGAACTGGCCGACATGGTCAAGTCATTGGAGGACGAGTTTGGCGTCAGCGCCGCCGCCCCCGTGGCCGTCGCCGTTGCTCCCACGGCCGCTGAGGCGGCCGTTCCGGAGGAAGAACAGACCGAGTTCGAAGTCACCCTGCGGGAGATTGGACCCAACAAGATCAACGTCATCAAGGCCGTCCGGGAAGTCACTTCCCTCGGCCTTCGCGAAGCCAAGGAACTGGTGGAGTCAGCCCCCACGGCCATCAAAGAGGCAATTCCCAGGGACGAAGCCGACGACATCAAGAGCAAACTGGAAGACGCCGGGGCCGCCGTAGAGGTCAAATAACGTCCCACCAACCGGGAGGTTGATTTTGGGCCGAAAAGACAGGGAACGCTACCTGCGGCTGAAACAGGGAAACCCCGGGTACCGGGGTTTCCGAGGGGCGGAAACAGTTGTTCCGCCCCCTCCTCCGGTGATGGAGTCGGTGGTCTGCTCGGTGTGCCAACGTAAGCGAAACGTCGCCGCCGACACCCTGCCCGACGACAGGTCGGCCTACGTTTGCCTGCGTTGTCAGGATGAGTTGCCTGTGGCCGAGACTGTAGCGGCCCAGTAACCGCCGTTCCCTTTCCGACGCCCTGCCCCGACAGAATCTCCGTCACGCCGACCGGTGAGCCGTTAGCGGAACGGCGGCAGTTGGGCGTTCAGGTACTCATAGGCCCGGCTAAACTGGCTATCGTTCTCCGGGCCGGAGACCACATACTCGTCGGGGTCGATACCTGTTCCCCCCAGCCATTCGCCGGAGGGAGTGAACCAGCGGGAGGTGGGAATGTAAATGGCGGAACCATCACTCAACTCGATAAACTCGTAATTCGAAGCCTCGCCGTAAGTTCCGGTCCCTACAATCACCGCCCGGCCGGCTTCCTGCAGCGCGACGGCCACCGCCTCCGCCTCCCCCGCCGTTTGGTCGTTGACCAACACCGCCAGCAAGAGATCGTCCAGCTCCAAACGGTTGATGTCTTCCGCTATAAAATGCTGGGATCGAACGCCTTCCCGGTCCTCCACGTACCGGAACAGGCTGCCGGGAGGCAGGAATTGGCCTGCCACCTCACTGGCCGCCTCCGGAGAGCCGCCCAAGTTGAAGCGAAGGTCTAATATCAACGCCAAAAGGTCGTACGGCTTCATCGATTCCAAGGCTTCGAATGTCTGGTCTCCGGTGTTCTCCTGGAACCGGGAAATCCGCAGGTAACCGACCCCGCCCGGGATCAATTGGTTGATCACGGTGGGAATCTCCACGTTACCCCGGAACACGTCCAACTCCAAGGGGTCCGGCTCGCCGGCGCGCAGCAGCCGCAACCTCACCTTGGTCCCTTCGGGGCCGCCGACCAGGTCCACCACCGAGCGTACCGTCTGCCCCTCCACGGAATGGCCGTCCACCGCAGTCAGAATGTCCCCGCGCTCGATACCCGCCTTCTCCGCCGGGGTGTCCGGGTAGGGAATCAGGAATAACCGGCCATTCTCCGGGACTACCTCAGTCCCTATACCCAGGTACGAACCCTCCAATCGTTTTTCGAAGTCCTTCTTGGCCCGAGGGTAATCTTCCGCGTTCAAGAAAGTCGAGGACGGATCTCCCAGCCCCTCCAGGATTCCGTCCAACACCGCCTCCACCAGAATGGACTGATCGAAATCCGGGTGTTCCATCCGGTACATGGCAGCCGCCCGCCAAATATCGCCCAGTTCCGCTGGCACAGCCGAGGGCGTCTGGCCTCGCATCCGTCCAACGTCGGTCAGGAATGGGTAAGGGGCGGCGCCGCTGAGCCTTAGCAGACGGTCGACAGCCCCGGCCGTCACCGAATCGGGGTCCAGCTCGCCGGCTTTGGGATAATTCTGCTGAATACGGCCCCAGGCCTCCCAGACCAGGGCCAGGTCGCCTTCCGGTTTCGCCGTTTCCCCTGGGGCCGTATCCCCTGGGGCTGTTTCACCCGGGGCCGTTTCACCCGGGGCCGTTTCACCCGGGGCCGTTTCCCCCAGGGCCGTTTCCCCCGGGGCCGTTTCCCCTGGAGAGGAACACGCCACCGCCAACAACGAGAGCACCGCCGCCGCTGCAAGCAATCGAACAATTGAGGCGCCGAGATTATTGAACATTCAACGAATCCAAACAGGGAATTCCAATAAGATTGGACAACCAATGACCGGCTCCAGTCCACATTTTAACAAATCGCGGTTGCGTGATTGCCAGCCCGACTGGAGGGCGGTACACTGGCCCTGCGGCAGCCCCGAACTTCGGCTTGAAACCAAGAGGAGGGAGACCCTTGATCAAAGTAACTGTCTTGTACCCGAATGAGGAAGGCAAGAGTTTCGATTTCGAATATTGGGCCGGCACCCACATGGACCTGGTGAACCGGCTCCTCACCCCCATGGGACTGCTCCGTGGGGAGCAGGAAAAGGGCGTCTCGGCAGCCGACCCCAACGCACCGGCGCCGTTCGTAGCCGTGGGCAATCTGCATTTCAATACGGCCGATGAGGTCCACGAAGGTTTCAAGACCCACGGCCGGGAAATCATGGGCGACATCAAGAACTACACCGATATTTCCCCGACTTTCCAAATCAGCGAGACCATTTAGCGGCCACGCGCCACGGTCCGACGGCGTCTGGGCGGCCTGAAACAGGCCGCCCTTTTTGCGGATGACCCGGCTCCCTCGCCTTATCCAATCCTGCAACCTTCAAGAGAGAGTAACAGCTAAAATGACCGCCGCCAACGGGAATGACCAGTTCGAAAAATTGGCCGACCGGTTGATTGGGGAACACTGGGACTTCTATCCCACCGCCGGCGCCCGCATAGGCCGGCATGAATACGACGGCCGGTTGCCAGACCTCTCGCCCGGCCGGACCAGCCGCCGGGAACTGGAGCTGCGGGACGGCCTGGCCGCCTTGAGTTCTCTGGATTTCGACCGTTCCGGTTCCGGCCCCGACGACCGGCTGTCCTACCGGATGATGGAGCTGTTTCTCAAACGTGAGTTGTTCACGTTCACTGAGCTCCGTCCCTTGGAAAACAACCCCATGCGGCAGGCCGGGTTCCTGAACATGAGCGGATACGTCCGGCGCGACTACGCCCCTTTGGAAGACCGCCTCCGCTCGGCAACGGCCGCATTGGAGCAGGCGCCCGAATTCCTGGAAACCGTCGACCGGGCCGTGGCCGACAGCCTGTCGAGTCATATCGTCGACATGAGCGTTGAGAGCTATTCCGGGATGGCCCGCTTTTACCGCGGCGAATTGGCCGAGGCGGCTCGCCGGGTCACGGACCGGGAGATCGCCGGAAAGTTCAGCCGGGCCCTGGAAACGGCAGCCTCCGCCCTGGACCGTTTCGTAGAGCGCCTCAAAGCGAGGTCCCGCCAAGGAGAGGCCGGATATGCCATCGGCCCGGGGCTCTACTCCGGAATGCTCTCCACCGGGGAAGGGCTGGACGTACCGTTGAAGGAGATTGTCCGGGTCGGTGAGGCCAACCTGGCGGAAAACCTGTCAAAGATACGGGAAGTGGCCGCCTCAATCGCCCCCGGCCGCCCCGTGATGGATATAGTCGCCGACCTCGGCCGCAACCACCCCACGGCCGGCGGCCTCATCGACGATACCCGGGAAATGTTGGAGGCGATAAGGCAGGCGCTGGTCGACTACGATGTCATCTCAGTCCCGGCGGAAGACCGCTGCCAGGTGTTGGAGACTCCAGCCTACATGCGCTACGCCTTCGCCGCCATGGACAGCGCCGGCGCCCTGGAGACCACCGCCACCGAGTCCTTCTACTACGTGACCCCGGTGGAGGCCGAGTGGACCGAGACCCAGAGGGAGGAGTGGCTTTCCAATTTCAACTACGACACCCTGAAAATCATCTCCATCCACGAAATTTATCCGGGCCATTTCGTCCACAACCTCCATAACCGTTACGGCCGGGGGCTGCCTCTGGTCAACCGGATGGCCACCTCGTATGCGTTCAGCGAGGGTTGGGCGCACTACACCGAGCAAATGATGGTGGAAACGGCCTACGGGGCCGGTCAGCCAGCACTGTTGCTAACCCAACTCCTGGAGGCGCTGGTACGAAATTGCCGGTATGTCTGCTCCCTTCGGATGCACACCGGTGACATGACCGTGGACCAGGCGGCCCGGTTTTTCATGGAGAACGCCTACATGGGCGAGCATCCGGCCCGCCGGGAAGCCCTGCGCGGCACCTTCGACCCGGGCTATCTCAACTACACGCTGGGCAAGCTGATGATCGTCAAACTGCGGGAGGATTACCGCCGGCAGCAGGGAGGTCGCTACAGCCAGAAAGACTTCCACGACCGGTTGCTGTCTTTCGGGAGCCCGCCGCTTCCATTGGCCAGGGAAGCCATGCTGGAGGAAGCCGGCAGCCCGCTCTAGCGCGGAAACCAGCTACGGGCTTTTTCCTCTCCTCGTCCAAAGAGAGGTCCGGCGTGGGGGCCGCGTTCCTGTAACGGAGAACCGGTCAAGTCCGGAAGGACTGTTTGCGGAAGGCCTCGGCAAACCGGTGGCCGGAATCGCCGGCCGCCTCGCGGGCGTTGGCATTGACGAATTCCTCCAATTCCGCCTCGGTCCGGCCGTTGAGCTGACTCCGGTGGACCCGTACGGCCCGCATCTTGGTGTCGATGGTCCCGGCGATGTCGATCACCGTATCCGCGGCCTCCGCGCCCCAGAAGAGCACGGTCCCCGTTTTATGGGGCTCCAGACCTTCGTCCCGCCACAGTTCTTCGAAGTGCAGATGGTCCCTGGCGTAGGGGAACACAGCGTCCAAAGTCACCTGGCCGGCGATGCGGTGGTCGCGGTGCCATGCCAGGTTTTTCCGGTAAGGCTCCGGGCACAGCACCACGTCCGGCCGGAGCTGGCGGACCTGGCGCACCAATTCCTTGCGGAATTCGCTGGTGTCCTCAAGGCCGCCATCCAGGTGCTCCAATGACACCAGTTCCTGCACGCCCAGAATTTGTGCGGCCTCCGCCTGTTCCACCTGTCTCACGGCGGCCAGTTCCTGGGAGCTGACGCCGGGTGCGGCTGCTCCATTACCGCCATCGGTACAAACGACGTAGCGGACCAACGCGCCGTCACCGGTCCATTTCGCCACCGTGCCGCCGCACCAGAATTCAGCGTCGTCAGGGTGCGGCGCCACTACCAACACTCGCTGGGGTGTTTCATCCATCCACACGACCTCCTCGGGGCCAGGGAATTTCTCAAGGGTCGGACGAGCTATTCACGTCCGAAAAAAGCGCCCTATGGACCACATCGGGGTCCCGGCTTCCGGAAGGCGGCGAAACGCTACAGGACCGGTCCGCCGTCGCTGGGAGCGTCCACCCCGGCACGCTGAAAGACCCGCTCAGTCAGGATGCCGCCGGAAATCACCAGGCTCATCGCTTCCTCAACGGTCATATCCGTCTCCTCCACTTGGTCGGCAGGCACAAGCACCAAAAACCCGGACGACGGTATCGGCGTGGTGGGGATGTAGATCGACAGAATATCGTTGCCATCGCGGAAAGGGTTGGAAGACGTCACAAGTCCGATCATCCAGACTCCAGTCCTTGGGAATTCGACCCACACAACCCCCGCGTAACGTTGGGTGTCATCACCACGGGCCAGAAGTTGGACTGCAGTCCGAGTGGTGCTGTAGATCCCTTTGACTAGCGGGATGACCTCAAGAATCCGGTGTCCGATGGCGATTAGCCGCCGGCCCAGAACGAAGGCGGCCACCAAGCCGACCAGATAAATGAGGATTATAAGAGCAACGATCCCGAAGCCGTTGACCTGAGGCCCAGGCAGGTAAGCTATCGCCGGTTCCAGGATGGGATTCAACATTTCGAAGATGAACTTCAGGACCAGGACGGTGATGCCAATCGGAAGCATCACCAATATGCCGGCCCCCAAGGTCCGTTCGAAATGCCGTATTACCCGGCGGAAAGGGTTGGTGGAGTTTGGCCTGGGCTGACCGCTTGCCCCGTTAGCACTCGGGGGATTGGGTCCCATGTTCGTCTCCAGCGACTGCCTTACGGACAATAGTTAACGGTAGCAAATGACTATTACCGGGTTATAGATATTTCAGGTCAAAGACTGGTACTCGTCTTTCATCATCATCGCCACGTTGTCCCACCCCATACCCTCAGCCCGCTTGCGGGCTGCCGCACCCAGGCTTTCCTGAAGGCCGGAACTGGAGATAATCATTTCCAGGGAGTTCGCGAACGCTTCGGGACAGCGCCACGACTTCAAATAGCCGGTATGGCCGTGGTGAATGATGGTAGGCAGCCCGCCCACCCGGGTAGCCACCACCGGGGTGCCGCAGGCCATCGACTCCAATGCCACCAATCCGAAGCTTTCGTAATAGGAAGGAACCACGCACACATCCGCCGCGTTGTAGTAGAGGGGCAGGTCGTCGTGGTCCACCCTCCCTACGAAATCGAACAGGTCTTCCACCTGGCGCTGCTTTGCCAACTCCCGCACCCGCTCCATCTCTCCCGCGCCGTTGGCTTCGGCTCCCACGACCACCATTCGCACTTCTTGGCCGGCGTCCATCTGGGCCGCGGTTTCCACCAGAAGGTCGAGGCCCTTCAAAGGCTCGACTCGTCCCACATACAGCAGGACTTTCTCGCCGTTGAAACCCAACCGGTCGCGTGCTTCCCGCTGGTCCAGGGGCCGGAATTTGGTCAGGTCTACGCCGCAGGGCACCAGGGAGACCCGTTTGGGATCGGCCCCGTAGAGCCGGGCCATGGCATCTCTTTCGTGCTCGCTGAAAGCGATGATGCGTTGGGCGGTGGCCATGACATCCCGCTCCACCACCTGTCGTTCCGGCTGCTCCACCTCCCCCGCCCGTGACTGCATTTTTATGAGGGCCAGGGTGTGGAAGGTGACGACGTGAGGAACACCCAGAGCTTCGGACAGACCCCGTCCCACCCACGCCGACAGCCAATAATGGGAGTGCACCACGTCGTAGTTGAGGCTGTTGGCCTCCCGGAACAATTGTAGTTGGCGCAAGAATTCGGGAAGATGATGGTATAGGTCGCCGACCGGAGCGTCGGGGTCCCCCGCCGGTAGATGGATGACCCGCACGTTGGGAGTTATGTGCTCGATCTGACTGTTCACGCCGGAATGTGTCTTGGTGAAAATATCCACCGGGGTACCGAGCTCCCCCAAGGAACGTCCCAACTCCCGGACGTAAACGTTCATACCCCCCGACTTCCCTTGTCCAGGCGCAGCCAGGGGGCAAGCGTGCAACGTGATGAATGCTGCCCGGTTAAAGCTCAACTTCGTCTCACCACCATCTTGAACAGGTTCCTTTGGCGGCCGCCCAAGTGCTGCTTGTAAGGCTCGGGGCCGCGCAGAAAGTCGAAATACTCGAAGCCTTCTTCGATGGCATCCCTGAGGCACATGGCGTTCAACAGCAACCCCACGCTGTAATAAGCGAATTCGGGGTTGTAGCCGCTATTGTACAACAGCCGCGAGGAACCGTAATCGAAGCACAGGCTGGCGGCCACCGTTTCCCCTTTGAGGTCCAGAAAATAGAGCCGGATAAGGTCGAGTTCGGCCATCCGCTCGGTGATGCGATGAAAGAACTGCTCCCGCTCCGGGGTCATGAACTCGGCCTTGTCGGTCTTGCTGCTGCGCATCAGTTGGAGGAACTCACCCAACCGTCCGGCGACTTCGCCCGGCGCGGTAACGGAGTACGAGCGCCACTCGCCATTGGCGTCCAAACGCCTCAGCTTGCGGCGCAATTCGTGGCGGTCCTTCTTGGACAGGTAGCCAAGGTAGTCCTCCCAGGTTTCCGGAAGAACCACACCCGACGTCACGTCTTCCTGTTCGATCTCTACGGTGTAACCGTGCTTTCGGGCCATGCCGGGCAGGAGCTCCAGGGTCGGAGAGCTCTCGATCAGGGAGTCCAACCGCAGCTCTCCGTAATCCCCGTCGGCCAAGCGGTCCAAGAGCGACTGGAAGAAGACTTGCTCATAGCCGGGCCGAATCATGAAATCGTTGTAATCGAAGGTGTCTTGACTACCCATAAAGGAGACCGTATCCCCTACACGAGCCAACGAGGCGATGGCGGCCACTCCATTCCCTTCAGGGGCCGTCAGATAAAAGCCGTCCATCTGGCGGCCGTCGCCGAAGGACTCCCACCACACCTCCTGCCACTGGGGAGAGAGGAACAGCGAGTTGACCGGTGACACGCTAAGCACCGATTCCCAGTCTGCCGCGATCTGTTGGAAGGAAGTGATGGGGGTCTTCGCCACTGCGCTACCTGCCGTGCAAAAGGGCCAGGAGTCCCTCCCGGCCCAAAGGATAGTCTTTGAATGCGCCTCGGACAGCGGAGGTCAACACGCGGGTCCCGGGCTTCCGAACACCGCGCATCGACATGCACAGGTGTTCCGCCTCTAACTCCACGATCACCCCGTCGGGTTGCAAAACGGTGAATACCGCTTCGGCCACCTCGGTAGTAAGACGTTCCTGGACCTGGGGCCGGCAAGCTGCCACGTCCAATGCCCGTGCCAGCTTGCTGATGCCGGCGATCTTTCCGTTGGGCACGTAGGCGATGCGGGCCTGACCGAAGAAGGGTAGGAGGTGATGTTCGCAGACCGAATAGAAGGTCAGGTTTCCCACCATCACGGGGTCGTGTCCCTCGGCCTCGAACACGGTGTCGATGGCCTGCTCGGGACGGACGCCGACGCCGGAAAACACTTCCGAGTACATACGGGCGACCCGCGACGGGGTCTGTCGCAAACCTTCCCGCGCAGGGTCCTCCCCCACCGCCTCCAGGATGGCCGTTACCGCGTCTTCTATTCGCCGTTGATCTGCCGTTGTTCGCTCCATTGGGCCGCCCATCGGGCCGCTATTCAGAGTACGCATGGGATAGACGTTGGGGTCCGGCCCGGTTCAGGACAAGGCCACGGCCTCCACAGCTTCCATCGTAGGTTCGACCTGAACGGTCTGGGCGTACACGCTGCTGACCGCCAGGTCGGGGTCTTTCAGTCCCGTTCCGGTGAATATACACACCACACGCTGGTCCCGCAGGTCCAGTCCCTGCCGGTGGAGCTTGACCAGACCGGCAAAGGATGCCGCCGACGCGGGTTCGCAAAAAATGCCTTCATGGGATGCCAGTATGCGGTAGGCCTCCAGGATTTCGTCGTCCGAAACGGCGTCGATGGTCCCGCCGGAGTCGTCTCGGGCGTCCACCGCTCCCTGCCAACTGGCGGGGTTGCCGATCCTGATCGCGGAGGCGATGGTCTGGGGATTGGCCACCGGCGCGCCATTGACAATGGGCGCGGCGCCCTCCGCCTGGAACCCCATCATGCGGGGGAGAGAGCGGCTCCGGCCCAGTTGCAGGTACTCCCGGAACCCCCGCCAATAGGCGGTTATGTTGCCCGCGTTGCCCACGGGTATGAACAGGTAATCAGGGGCATCACCCAGAGCATCGACGATCTCGAAAGCGCCCGTCTTCTGTCCTTCCAAGCGATAGGGGTTGACGGAATTTACCAGGGTGACCTCGTGCTTGGTGGTGAACTCACGAACAAGGTTAAAGGCGGTGTCGAAGTTGCCGTTGACCATTATGATCCGGGCGCCGTAGGCCATGGCCTGGGCCAGCTTGCCCATGGCCACCTCACCCTTGGGGATAATCACCAAGGCGGGCAGGTCGCAGTGGGCCCCGAAGGCGGCGGCCGAGGCGCTGGTGTTGCCAGTCGAAGCGCACATCACGGCCCGGCTGCCCTCCTCCAGCGCCTTCGCAATGGCGACCACCATCCCCCGGTCCTTGAACGACCCCGTGGGGTTGCAGCCCTCCAGCTTGAAATATAGCTGTTCGCAGCCCAATTCCCGTCCCAGCCGGCTGGATTTCACCAGCGGTGTATCGCCCTCACCGAGGGTGATCATCGGAGTTGCCGCAGTCACCGGCAAAAGGTCCTTGTAGGTTTTCAGTACACCGTCGCCCATATGGTCCCCAAAACCTGTCGGACAGGTCAGCCCGGGCAAGTCAACCCGGGCGTTACTCCTCTATCCTGAGCATGTTGCTGACCCGGCGCACGGGCTCCAGCCGGCCAATGGCCTGGAGCGCCCGTTGGAGGGAGACCTCCCGGGCCGGATGGGTGGTTATCACTATCTCCGCGCTCTGGGTGTCGGGGTCCGAGTCTTTCTGCAAGACCGAGGCGATGCTGATCTCGCCGTCCCCCAGGACCCGGGCTATCTGGGCCAAAACGCCGGCCTGGTCGGCCACGTTGAGCCGAATATAGTACCTGGTGAGCAAGTCGTCGATAGGCCGGAGCCGGACCGAATCGCCATCGAGGTGAGGAGCGGCCCCAGGCCCCACGTCGCTCCCCGCGGAGCGGGCCGCTTCCAGGACGTCGCCGATTATTGCGCTGGTGGTGGGACCGCGCCCAGCCCCCATGCCATGAAACAACACCGGGCCGCTGAGGTCTCCTTCCACTTGCGCCGCATTGTATACGCCGTCAACTTTGGCCAGCATATGGTCTTCCGGGACCATTGCCGGATGCACCCGCAACTGGACCGAACGGACATCCGGTGAATCATCCGGGCCGGAGTCTATGCCGGCGATGGCCAGGGACTTGATGGCATAGCCCAACTCTTGGGCATAGCGGAAGTCCTGGGCTTCCAGCCGTGCGATGCCCTCGCGGAACACGTCGGCCGGTCGGAAGGGGTAATGATACGCCAGGGATGCCAGGATGGTCAGCTTGTAAGCGGCGTCAATCCCTTCGACGTCATTGGTGGGATCGGCCTCGGCGTAACCGCGCTCTTGAGCTTCGCCCAGCGCCTGCTGGAAGCTGGTGCGCCGTTGGGCCATTTGGGTGAGGATGTAGTTGGTGGTGCCGTTGATGATGGTCCGGATGGAGCGGATTTCGTTGGCGGCAAGCTCGTTCATCAAGCAGCCGACGATGGGAATACCACCGCCGACGCTGGCCTCGAAGAGCAGATTGACCCGGTTTTTACCGGCCAAAGCCAACAGCTCGGGCCCATTTTTGGCCATGACTTCCTTGTTGGCCGTGACCACGTGTTTGCCAGCGGAAAGGGCCCTCTTCAGGAAGCCGGCCGCCGGGTCTGAGCCCCCCATCACTTCCACGAGAATGTGGATCTCCGGATCACCGAGGATATCCTCGGGGTTTGCGGTAATTACCCCTGCCGGCAGCTCCACGTCCCGCGCGCGAGACAGGTCCCTGACCAACACTTTCTTCAAGTTCAGCCTTCCGCCGGCCCGGGCGGACAGCGCCTTCCAGTTATGGGTCAACGCCGCGGCTACCCCGGCGCCGACCACGCCGAGACCCATCAGGCCAATGTTGATTTGCTGGACAGCCAACGGGGTGGTCATTGACTCTCTTCAAGCCTCGGTCTCGTGATGAATACCTGGTCGGCCACCCAGGCGTACAACGTGCTATTGAAGTGCATTGTGACCCAGCCGTCGTCCGCGCCGACTCTAACCTGCTCCGCTTGCCACTCCCGGACCATTTCCAAGGTCAGCTTATTGCCGATCATGGGCTGTACTTCCTGCAATTCGGGGCCGGAGATCAGGCGGACGATATAGATGCCGTCCGTGGAGTATGCGGGTTGACTGGTCTCCCCAGGGACCAGCGCTTCCACCCCGCTCTCCGCGTCCCCGTACAGGATGGGGTCGAGGTCCGGGAAGGCGCCGGGAGGCACCCATCCCACATAGCCCAACCTATCGGCGAAACCTTCGGGCTGGGATACCTCGGCCGCCACTATGGCAAACTGCTCGAGTTCCAGGCGCTTCATTACGTCCTGTGGCTGCACTGCGCCTCCCTGGGGCCCGCCGTCCACGGGCAACCGGATCCACTCCACCTCGACCTGCTCTTGGGGGTCTTCGATCTGTTGGGACAGGAGAATAGCCAGACGGAGCACCGCTATCCGCTCCTCGACGATGATGCGGAAATCGGCGTCCGCCAGTCCGGTGGCCGTCAGGAAAGTTTGGTAATTGTTCTGGAACTCCCGGTCCAACTGTCCCGGGTCCGCTTCCTGGCCTGCGGGCGGAGTGGGTTGGAACTCCCGGCGCAGCTCTTGGTCGATTTCGGCGTCAGTGGGTGTGATCCCCAATTCGCCGGACTTCTGACGCAGTATCTCGGCATTGATCAGGTTCTGCAGGTATTCAAATGGAACGGTGCTAAGGTCGACGTTCCCGCCTTCGTACCGGTTCACACCCTGCAGTACGCGGATACGGGCAACCAGGTCGCCCATACTGAACTCCACCTGATTGACACTGCCGGCCCAGACCCGGGGCGGTGAGTAAAATTTCTCGTAGTAGCCGAAGGCGACCACGCCGATGACGACCGCGACCAAAAATACGCCAATGCCAATGGACGTGTTGCGCCGGCGGACCCCCCGCCTGACGGCCGGATCGCGCTCGGGTCTGCCGTCCGGGCCTTCGGTTTGACTCCGGCTCCTGCGCCGGCGTCCCGCACGGTCCGACGGCCTGCGAAAGCGGCCGCCGATCCATTGAATTGCCACTACTAAACCTCTATCAACACGTTAGTGCAACACGATTGCAACACGGTTGCAATACGCTATGGGCGGTCCAAAGCAAACAGCGGTGCGGACCCTGGCCCTGCACCGCTGCGTTCCGCAGAACAGGGGGCTACCCGCAACGGAGACTACCGCCGGCCGCCCGAGTAAGAATGGTAGGCGACGAAGGGGACGAGCGCAATGTGCCGGGCCCTTTGAATAGCGGTGCGGAGCGCCCGCTGGTGCTTGGCGCACACGCCGGTGCGGCGGCGGGGCTCGATCTTGGCCCGGTCGGAAACGAACCGCCGGATCCGGTCGATTTCCTTGTAATCGATGTACTTGACGTGCTCGACGCAGAAGGTGCAGACCCTGCGGCGGGGCGCGAACCGCCCGCGGGGCCGCCCGCCCGGCCGTCCTCCCGGTCTGCCTCCTCCTCCGCCCCCGCCCTGAGGTCGTTGGTAAGGCCCGCCTGATCCTCTACCCGCTTCGGTGGTCATATTTCAGTTTTTCCCCTTTGAATCGACTTTGCCATAAGACGAGCCTTGAGCCAGCGCCGCTAAAACGGCAGATCGTCGGCTGCGTCGTAACCCGTGCCGTCGTCGCCCACCGCCGCGGACCCGGGCCCAGACCCATAGGACCGGCCCGCCATTTCTTCATTTTCGCCGCGGCGTCCCAGCATCTGCATCTCGGTCAAGTTAATGTCTAGTGATACCCTCGTCTGACCGTCTTGGCCCTGGTAAGTCCGGCTTTTCAGACGCCCTTCGACGTATACCTGTTGACCCTTGGTCAAGTATTGACTGCTGATGTCGGCCAGCCGCCCCCAAGCACTGACGTTGAACCATTCGGTCTCTTCCCGCCTTTCACCATCCGCCGTCGTGTAGCGGCGGCTGGACGCCACGCTGAAGGTGGTTACCGACTGGCCGTTGGGCGTGTAACGCATCTCCGGGTCCCGGCCCAAGTGACCAATGACGATGATTTTATTCACGTCTGCCCCCCGCTACTTCCCTCTGGCGTTCCGGGCGACCGCCGGGTCCAAGGTTACGTTGTCTCCGGCGCTTCGGCCGCGTCTTCCGATGGTTGTTCTCCGGACTCCTCGGGGCCTGCATCCGCCTCGGCAGCGGCCTCCCCGGCGTCCGGCGCTTCGGCCGTGGCTTCGGTTGACTCCCCGGATGTAGCTTCAGGTTCCGGGGCCTCGGCTGTAGCTTCAGGTTCCGGGGCCTCAGATGTAGCTTCAGGTTCCGGGGCATCGGCTGTAGCCACTGGGGCCGCCTCTTCTGCGGCGACCGGGGCACCGGCCGTCTCCGATGGAGCATCCGCCGCGGCCTCGGCGGATGCAGCTTCGCCGTCCGCCGCGGCAGGTGGTATGGCGTCCGCAGGAGACGCCGAGCCATCCGGCTCGGCTGTCGCCGTCGCGGTGGCAGCGCCGGCTGCCGCTCCTTCCGGAGCGACGGCGGCAACCGGGCGCGGCGGAGGAGGACGGATGGCCCTGGTCTGGGCTGCGGCTTGGGCAGCCAACTCGTCTTCGGGCAGGGTCGCTATCACCATCGAACGGATGACGTTGTCATCCAGCTTTAAGAAGGTCTCCAACTCCCGGTTAAAGGGCCGGTCGGTGGCGAACCGGGTCAAGTGATAGTTTCCTTCCAGGAACTGGTATGGGCCCTTGCGGATCGGATAAGCCAGCCGGCGGGTTCCCCACCTCTCCTCGAAGTTGATGCTCGCTTCTCTACCGGATAGGAACCCCTTGATACGGTCCCAGGTTTCGGTCGCCTGGACCGGGTTGATCATAGGACTGAGAACGACTACTAGCTCGTAATGACGCAACAATATCCCCTTAACGCACGTTGTTAGGTTCTGTGATTATAGCATCGGGCCATTGCCCCCTCAACTGGCCGGCTAATCGTCGATTCCGGGCACGGGGAAACGTGAAGTCAGCTCTTTCACCGCCGCCGCGGCCTTTTGCCCCTCGCCGGGGTCGCCGGGGTCGCCGGGGTTGCCGGCGTTATCGATATTGGTAAGCACCCGGCTGATCAGCCGGGCCACTTCCTTCATCTCCGACTCGCCGAAGCCCCGGCTGGTCACCGCCGGTGAGCCCAGGCGCAGGCCGCTGGTCACCCGGGGCGGCTTGGTGTCGTAGGGGATGGCGTTTTTGTTGGCGATTATACCCACCGACTGCAGCGCCCGCTCCGCCTGCTGGCCGGTGATGCCCAGAGGGGTAACGTCTACGAGCAGCAGATGGTTATCGGTCCCGCCCGACACCAGGCGCATTCCGGCCTTGGAAAGTTCCTCCGCCATGGCCCGGCAGTTGGCCACCACCTGGCGGGCGTAACGGGCGAAGTCCGGCTGCAGCGCCTCTCCGAAGCAGACCGCCTTGCCGGCTACGGCCTGCATCAACGGCCCTCCCTGCATGAAGGGGAAGACGGCGAAGTCGATGCCCCGCGCCAAGTCTCCGTTGCAAAGTATGAACCCGCCCCGGGGCCCGCGCAGGCTTTTCTGTGTCGTGGAGGTGACGATCTGGGCGTGTGGAAAGGGCGAAGGGTGGACCCCCCCGGCGACGAGGCCGGCGATGTGGGCCATGTCCACCATGAGCAGCGCACCGGCTTCGTCGGCTATCGACCGCAGGCGGGGAAAGTCGATGATTCGCGGATAAGCGCTGCATCCGGCCACGATCAGCTTCGGATGGTGTTCCAAAGCCAGCCGCTTCAGCTCGTCGTAATCGATCAACTCCGACTCCCGGTCGACTCCGTAGGGAATGAAATTATAGAGTTTGCCGGAGAAGTTGACCTTTGCTCCGTGGGTGAGATGGCCTCCGTGGTCCAACTGCATTCCCATCACGGTGTCGCCGGGCTCCAACTGGGCGAAATAGACGGCCATGTTGGCTTGAGCGCCGCTGTGGGGCTGTACGTTGGCGTGTTCGGCGCCGAAGAGTTCCGTGGCCCTTTCTATCGCCAGGCTTTCGATGATATCGGCGTTCTCACACCCGCCATAGTAGCGGCGGCCCGGGTATCCTTCCGCGTATTTATTGCTCAGCACGCTGGAGCCCGAGGCCAACACCGCCTTGCTGGCGTAGTTCTCGGACGCTATCAGCACGATGCTGTCGCGTTGTCGCCGGTCCTCGGCCTCCAGGGCCTGAGCGACTAACGGGTCGATTTCAGCTAACGAAGGCATGGACAACTCCGGTAAAGGTTTTGGTGGACAGGGTTTTAATAGGCTTTTTATCGGCCCTGCTTCAAGTATACACTCGCGGCTGAATCTCACCGATTGCGGCGCCGCCAGCGGTCATGTAAAGTCGAACGCGGTCCCCCACCCAACTGGAGTGTTTGACGATGAGCAGCCATGGCCACGGACACCGGTCCACCGAAGAGATGATCGAGCTTCTACTGAGCCCCGACCGGGCCGAACGGTTGGACCCCCTGAGCGTGCTCAGCTTGAGCCCGGTCAATCCAGGAGAAACCGTGGCCGACGTGGGGTGCGGTCCCGGCTATTTCACCCTGCCCCTGGCCAAGTTCCTTTTCAGCGGCAAAGTCTATGCTTTGGACACGGACCAGGAGATGCTGGAAGCCTGCCGGCGGCGGCTGGACGAAGCCCGGATGAGCAACGTGGAAACCCTGCTTTGCCAGGAGTACGAATTCCCGGTGGAGGCAGGTAGCCTGGACGGGGCCCTGGTTGCGTTCGTGGCGCACCACCCCGAAGACCGCGTCCGGTTTCTGGATTCAATCAAACGGCTGCTGTTGCCCCGGGGTTGGTGTTTCGTACTGGAATGGCGGCCCGAAGAGACGGAGTCGGGCCCGCCGCTGGAGCGCCGGATCGCACCGGAGGAGTTGGCGGCCTTGGCGCGCTCTGTGGGATTCCGGATCACCACCCAGCGCAACCTGAACGACGAACACTACGTGATGACCCTGCGCAACACCCAGAATGTTTGACGGCTGAACAAGTCCCTTCCCCCCGATGGGGGAAGGTTAGGATGGGGGCGCCGGCGTGGCTTCCCGGGGCGCCAGGGCCGCGAGCCATTGCAATATTACCGCCGAGGCCTCGGCGGTGCGGTTGACCAAGGAGTGCTCTCCTTCATCCACCATGATGGCGTCGGCCCTCGGACTGTTTACCGCGGCCTTCGCCAGGTCTTGGGCCATGTTCAACAGCCTCGTATGGGTTTCCCTGGAGCCGTTCAGGGACAGAAGAGGCACCCGGACCCGGTCGGCGAGATTAATCAAGTTGTACTTCTCGAAAGGGCCGTGTTTGTCGAGGTACGAGGCGGCGCTGTAATACTGGGGGATGGGGAAGTCCACTCGAAATACCCCGTCGGGCTCCCCTTGGTCGATCAGCCGCTGGGCGGTTTCCACGTTGGCGCGAAACTCCCCGGCGTCCGCGGACTCGAGATAGTAAGAATAGGAGAGACGGACCGGGGAGACCGGGATGACGGCGGCGACCCGGGGGTCGTCCTGGGTGGCCGCGTAGCAGGTAACCCGCACCGCCCCCATGCTGTGGCCCAAGAGCCCGATGCGGCGGCAACCTCGCTCCTCGAGGTGGTCGATGCCGGCCCGGAGGTCGATCATCGTGTTTTCCAGGACCTCGAAGGCATTGCCTTTGTAATCCCGGCCCGGCGGGTTGTACCAGATGGTGTCGTGGGCGTTGGTGTTCAGTGCGAGAGAGGCGTATCCCTGCGCGCTCAAGTCTTCGGCCATGGACTTGGTGGCGGGGTCGCAGAAGTTGCCCCGCGAGCCGTGTATCAGCAGCACGGCGTCCACCGGGCCCGGGGCCTCGATGCCCTCGGCCGGGGCGTGGAACGCGCCGTCCAACCGCAGGCCCTCCTGGTTGGTCACGCTGATGAGATCGACCAGCATTCTGTCCTCCGTTGCACGTCGCCGATTGGACTAATCGAGTGAATTAACGACGAGCCCAATTCTAGGCGTCGGTATTCCTCACCGCAACAACCGGATTTCCGGATTTATTGACACCCCAATCCGGGCCAACCTATAGTAACTTCCGGGTGTGGATGGCCATGCCGCGACGGTCCGGTACCGGGCGGATTTGGGCGGTCAGGTTGGGAGCGGTCAGGTTGGGGGCCGTCAGGTTGAGATTGAGAGGTGCTCGTTTGGCGGATAATTTCGACGTCGTAATTGTTGGGGGCGGTTTGGCTGGCATGACCGCCGGAATGTACGCCGCGCGCTACGGTCTGAAAACGGCGCTGGTAGAGCGAATGATGGGCGGAGCGTCCATCATCAACATCGACAAAATCGAGAACTTCCCCGGTTTTCCCGAAGGCATTTCCGGCGCGGAACTGGCCCCGGCAGTACAGGAGCAGGCCATGAACGCCGGCGTCGAGTTCATTATGGGCGAGACGTCATCAATCGCCCGGCGAGGCGACTATCGCGTGGTGTCCAGCGACGCCGGCGAAATCCAGGCCAAGGCGGTGATCGTGGCGGTGGGCTCGACGCTGCGCCATCTCGGAATTCCCGGCGAAGAAGAGTTCTTCGGGCGAGGCGTGTCCCAGTGCGCCACCTGCGACGGTCCGCTGTACATGAGGCAGATCGTGGGCGTGGCGGGAGGCGGCGACTCGGCGGCCGACGAGGCCCTCGTCCTCACCGAATACGCCAGCCGGGTGATGCTGTTTCACCGCCGGGACCGATTCAGGGCCCACCAGGCGCTACAGGACCGGGTGGC
The DNA here is from genome assembly GCA_034428795.1 of Dehalococcoidia bacterium. GTDB lineage: Bacteria > Chloroflexota > Dehalococcoidia > Lucifugimonadales > UBA3495 > VXOI01. Next base: position 83,410 of record DAOUHF010000043.1, on the reverse strand, counting down.
CCAACACCCCAAGATAGAGGTTGTGTGGAATTCGACGCTGCAGGAAGTCTTGGGGGAGGACACGGTTTCCGGGGTGCGCACACGCAACACCATCACCGGCTTGGAAAATACGGTGGAGCTTTCCGGGCTGTTCGTCTACGTTGGACTGGAGCCGGCATCACAGCTTGTCTCCGGTCTGCTCAAGGTCGATCGCGGGGGGCATATTCCGGTGAACGTTTCGATGGAAACCGAGGTTGCCGGCGTGTATGCCGTCGGCGACATCCGTCAGAATTCATCTTCTCAACTGATTTCCGCCGCCGGAGACGGGGCCACTGCGGCCGTCGCCGCTTTCAAGTACATAGGCGGCAAGAACTGGTCATAGACGGGAACCGGTACGCGGCCAAGGAGGAAGCATGAGCGCCAGCAACGACCTGGTCGACGAACAACTGCGGAACAGCAAGACGATCGCGGTGGTGGGACTGTCGGACAATCCGGCGCGGGACAGCCACCGGGTTTCCAGCTACATGCAGAGCCAAGGCTACCGCATCATTCCGGTGAACCCGATGATCGAGGAAGCGCTGGGTGAGAAGAGCTACCCGGACCTGAAGTCGGTGCCCGATCCCATCGACATGGTCGACATCTTCCGGCGTTCCGAATTGGTGCCGCCGGTGGTAGACGAAGCCATCGACGTGGGAGTCAAGTATATCTGGATGCAGGACGGGGTTATCAACCCGGAAGCCGCCGCGAAAGCAGAGGCGGCGGGCATTCCGGTGATCATGGATGATTGAACCCTCCGGCAGCATCGCCGCCGGTTCGGCGGCTCGTAAGCGTCGCATGAAACTCCAAAGCCCTCGACTGTACTCATACGTCCTGCGCCATGACACGGGATTTGCCCCCAACCCGTATCACGAATTTTGTACCTTGGCGTGCTGCAAGCCTCAAATCCGCAAACGCGCTGAAATTGGGGATTGGGTAATCGGTACGGGCTCGGACGCAAAGGGCAAACGCCGTGGGGGATTTCTCTCTTTCGCCATGCGCGTAACTGAAGTCATGACGTTTAGCGAGTACTGGAGCGACAGCCGCTTTTGCGCCAAACGTCCTGACCTGGACGGGGACCTTGAAGAGGCTTGCGGGGACAACATGTATCGGCGCGAGCCGACCACGGGCCAGTGGGTTCTTATCCCCGCGTTTCACTGTGAACTTAGTACGATGGAGCAGGATACCGGCATAGACAGAGTCCTTGTAAGTAAAGACTTCGTCTATTGGGGCGGGAACGGGCCGCCGCTCCCAGATCCCGGCGGATATGCCCTCTACAAGAGGGGCCCAGGGCACAGGGTCAACTTTCCAGAATCAATCGTCGAAGAATTTATTGGATGGCTACGAGGTTTTCAAGGCGAAGGTGAAACCGGAGTTTGTGGCAAGCCGTTGGACTTGAGCCTGAGCGAAAAGACCCGTCGGAACTCGAGGGAGATCGCAGGATTCCCCCGCTAGCTGCAAACATAGACAATTTCATCCCGGAATCATTATAATCTGGACCAGTTAGGGGCTGTTTCTCAGGCCCCCTTTCGTGTTCCCAACAGACTTTCGCAAACTCGAATGGCAGACTTTCGCAAACTCGGATGGCAAACTCGAATAAAGGAGAAGCATCTATGGCCAATCAAGACGTCGAGCTAATGGCTCACCTGATGCGCCGGGCGGGATTCAGCGCGACATATCAGGAAGCCGAAGAACGGGCCGCCGCAGGCTATGCGGCCACGGTGGAAGAGTTGCTCAGCCCGATGGACCAGCCCGATTTGGACATGGCCCTCCTGGAACGCTACTTCATCGATTGGAAAGAGATGAACGCCCTGGAAATAAACCAGGCGTATCTCACCTATCGCATGATCAACACCAAGCGGCCCCTTCAGGAGAAGATGACCATCTTCTGGCACGGCATCCTGTGTACCGGCAACTCCAAGTGCGAGCACGGCCGCCAAATACAGGAGCAACTGAATATGTTCCGGCGGCTGGGGATGGGCAGCCTTCGGGACTTGCTCCTGGAACTGTCCCGGGACCCGGCCATGGTCTTCTACCTGGACAACTGCATGAGCCACAAAGACGCCATCAACGAGAACTTCGGCCGGGAGCTGCTGGAACTCTTCTCCATGGGCGTTGGGATGGATGGCCAGGCCAATTACAGCGAGGATGACGTCAAGGAGTGCGCCCGGGCATTTACCGGGTGGACCATAACCAACGCCATCCCCCGCTATCCCTACGGACGGTACCCCTCCCAATTCGCTTTCAATTCGGCCGACCACGACGACGGGGAGAAGACCTTCCTGGGCGAGACGGGGAGCTTCGGCGGTGAGGAGATAATCGACATCATCGCCCGGCAGCCGGCCACCGCCCGGTTCGTTGCCCGGCACCTTTACAACTACTTCGTAGCGGACGAACCCCAGGTGCCGGCCTGGCAGGAGACTCCTCCCAGAGACCCCGAAGCGATCAAGATGATGGAAGACGCATACTTCGAGTCGAACTACGACGTCAGCGCCATGCTTCGGGTGCTGTTCAACTCCGATTTCTTCAAGAACGCCCGGTTCGCCAAGGTGAAGAGTCCGGCGGAAACGGTCGCCGGGACCATGCGTTTGGTACAGGACTTCACCCACCCCAAGCCGGGCCTGCACCCCATCGCCATGGAGATCCGGTACATGGGCCAGGACCTGATGAACCCGCCTACCGTGGAGGGTTGGCACACCGGCGCTGAGTGGATCGACAGCGGCACGCTGGTCGAACGGATTAACTTCACCGCCGACCAGGTGGGCAACACCGCCCTCCCCGGCGTGCGGGCCATCATCGACCGGTTGAGCTCCGAGGGGCTCAGCGAAGCCGCTCCCTTCGTCGACCGCTGCCTGGACATGGTAGGTTCCTACCAGCTCTCCGACGAGACCCGGGACTACCTCGTCAGCCACGTCGAAAAAGGCGGCGCCCTGGAACCCGGCGCCGACGACTACGGCCGCCGCGTGGGCCAAGTCCTGCAGTTGATCGTAGCCACCCAAGAATACCAGTTCGCCTAGCAAACAACAAAGACCGACTGAGGAGTGACTGAAATATGACTTCTACCAAAAAAGACCCGGTCTTGGTGGTGCTTCAGCTTTCGGGTGGAAACGACGCGGTGAACACGCTGATTCCCTACGGCGACCCCCGGTACGCCGACAACCGGCCGACGGTGCGGGTCTCCGAGGAACAGGTGTTGCCCCTCAACGACCACCTGGGGTTCAACCCCTCGATGGCCCCCCTCAAGGAGCTTTACGACCAAGGAAAAGTCGCCGTCATACAAGGGGTGGGCTACCCGAATCCCAACCGGTCCCACTTCCGCTCCATGGATATCTGGCACACCTGCGAGCCCGACAAGGTGGGCACGGAAGGCTGGATCGGAAGGGCCATCCGCGATGTCGACCCCACCAGTGAAAACGTCCTCACCGGCGTCAACTTCGGCCGCGGCCTCCCCAGGTCCCTGGCCGCGCCGGGCGTACCCGTGGCTTCGGTCGGAAACCTGGAGACTTACGGGGTATTGACCGGCATCCAGGAAGAAGAACGGGGCGACGCCCTGGACATATTCTCCCGCATGTACTCACCCGCGGTGGGACGCGGCCAGGTGCTCGATTACCTGTCACATACCGGAATGGACGCCCTCAAGGGCGCGGACATACTGAGCACCGCCCCGGAATTGTATTCCTCCAACATTGAATACGCCGGCGACACCGTGGCCCAGTACATGAGGAACATTGCCATGGTCCACCTGGCCGGCCTCGGCACCCGGTTCCTCTACACCACGGCCCCCTACAACAGCTTCGACACCCACGCAGGGCAACTGAGCGGCCACGCCAAGCTTTGGAACGAGGCCTCAAACGCCATCTCCAACTTCTACCACGACCTCCAGGAGCATTCGGCGTCCGACAACGTGGTCCTCCTGGTATTCACCGAGTTCGGCCGCCGCGTCCACGACAACGGCTCCGGCACCGACCACGGTTCGGGAGGCGTGGCGTTCGTCGTCGGGGACCACATAAACGGCGGCCTCTTCGGGGAATACCCTTCGCTCGAGCCCGGCAAACTGTTGGAGGGCGACCTCCACTTCAACAACGATTTCCGCGGCCTGTACTCCGCCCTCCTGGAACAATGGATGGACATTGACGCCAGGCCGATTGTCGGAGGCGCCTTCGAACAGATGGACCTGATCGCCAAGTAACCAATGCCTGCGAGCGGTACCGGCCCAACGCAACCCGCAGGGCCGGCCCTGCAACCGCCCCCCGGGGAAGCTGAGTTTAGCGAGGTAGTAATGGCTACACAGGCACTGGGAATCACCTTTCAATACAGTCATACCATCGGGCGCGGCGAGTTCTCCGGCCCCGGCTTTCGCAACCCCGTCGCAATGGCCCGGGGTGAAGACGAGACCATGTACGTCGTGAACCGCTCCTACGAATACCGGCCCGACGGAAAACGCATCACCATCTGCACCGTCGACGAGGAGTATATCGGGGAGTTCGCCAGGGGCGTCACCACCGCCGGATTGACCGAAGAGAACGAAAACGACGGCTCCCTGATCTGGCCGACCGCCGTGGCCATCGACCACGACTCCAACGTCTACGTGGCCGACGAATGGCTCAACCGGATCTCCGTGTTTACCAGGGACGGCGATTGGATCGGCAAGTGGGGCACCAAGGGCAACGGGGACGGCGAGATCAACGGGCCGTCGGGTATGGCCTTCGATGCCGACAACAACGTGTTGATAGTCGACAGCCAGAACCACCGGATTCAAAAATTCACCAAAGACGGCGAATATATTTCCCAGTGGGGCCACGAGGGGGCCGGGGACGGAGAGCTCGGCTTGCCTTGGGGCATAGCCATAGACAACGAAGGCGACGTGCTCGTCGCTGACTGGCGAAACGACCGGGTCCAGAAGTTCAGCGCCGACGGCAAATTCCTGATGAAGTTTGGGTCCTCAGGGAAGGGTCTGGGAGAGCTGAACCGTCCCACCAGCGTCGACGCCGATAGCGATGGCCTCATCTACGTCGCCGATTGGGGCAACGACCGGCTGCAGGTGTTCGATCCCGAGGGGAATTCAGTAGCCGTGATGACCGGCGACGCCACCATCTCCAAATGGGGCAAGGATAAGCTGGACGCCAATTCCGAAATGTGGCAAGAGCGGGACATTGCCCAAGGCATCGAGCGGGAGAAGAACTTCTGGGGCCCGGTGGCCGTGGAAGTAGACGACCAGGGGCGCATCTTCGTCGTCGAGTCCTGCCGCCAGCGGATTCAGATCTACCGCAAGCAAGACCCGATGTTCTTCGGAGGCCGGCTCTAGGCCGGCTCAACCTGACAGAGGACCGGCGTTTCATCCTCCGGCCGCCACTCCATTGACTACACCAGAACAACTAGCCTCCAAATTGAAAACGCTGGGGATTCGGCAGACGCCCCAGCGTTTGGCCATCGCCGAGGTCGTGATCAACTCGGGAGACCACCCATCGGTCAAAGAGATTTACGAGCGGGTCAAGGCCTTCTTCCCCTACGTCACCCTGGCGACCGTCTACTCGACGCTGCGCCTGCTGGAACGGGCCGGCGTGGTGCGTGAGTTGCCGTTTCAGAAGCAGTCGAGGTACGACGCCAACCTGTCCCCCCACGCCAACCTGGTCTGCGTCGGCTGCGGCGGCTTGGTGGACGCGCCGGTGGGCCAGAGCATGGTGGCCGAGTTGCGGGACCGGCTCGAGCAGTCCACCGACTTCGAGTTCACCGGCCAGCGGGTGGACTTCTACGGCTGGTGCCCCAACTGCGCCGACCGCCGCGACCACAAGGCCCGGAGCTCCGCGCTCTAACCCTCGGTCCACCGGACCATTCCGCCAAGCTCCGGGTGAGACGCGGTCCGCTATTGAAAGTTTACGATTTCCACAGGCTCGATGTCGTCGGCCAACTCGAACCCGAACACCCTGGCGTAGAAGTATAGCTCCGCTTCCAGTGCCCGCTTGATATTCTCGGCCCGGCGGAACCCGTGCTGCTCTCCTTCGAAGGCCACGTAAGCCGCCGGCAGGCCCTTGTCCCTCACCGCTTCAAACATCATTTCGGCCTGGTTCGGCGGGACTATCTCATCCTCCAGCCCTTGCAGCAGTAGCAGGGGACACGACATCAGATGGGTGTGGTGGATGGGTGACCGCTGGCGGTAGAGCTCCCGCTCCTCCGGGTACTTCCCCACCAGACTGTCGAGATAGCGGGATTCGAACTTATGGGTCTCTTTGGCCAAAGCCTCCAGGTCGCTCACTCCGTAATAGCTGGCGCCCGCTTTGAACACGTCGTAGAAGGTCAACGCCGCGAGGGTGGTGTATCCGCCGGCGCTCCCGCCATCGATGGTCAACCGGTCCGGGTCGGCGTCTCCGCGGCCCGCCAGGAACCGGGCGGCGTTTACGCAGTCCTCCACGTCCACGACGCCCCAGGCGCCGTTGAGCCGGCGGCGGTATTCGGCGCCGTAGCCGGTGCTGCCGCCGTAATTCACGTCGACCACTCCTATCCCCCGGCTGGTCCAGAATTGGATTCCCAGGTCCAAAGCCGTCGAAGCCGCTCCGGTGGGACCGCCGTGGGACTTCACCAGCAGCGGCGGCCTCTCCCCTTCCGGGGCCGTAAAGTCTTGGTTGTTGGGCGGATAGTAGAAGGCGTGGGCCGTCCTGCCCTGCCCGGTGGGAAACTCCACCGGTTGCGGGACGGAGATGTATCCGGGGTCTACGGTCAGGCCGTTGCCACGGCGCAGGACCCTGGTCTCTCCCGTGGCCGGGTCCCACTCCACCAGGCTCATGGGTTCCGTGAGCGCCCCGGCAACAAACACAACCCTCCCGTTTCCGGCCTGTAAGTCTCCCCGCCCCATCTCCGTGTACGGTGATTCAAGGTCGGTTAAGGAACCATCGATAGTGTCCAATACTGCGGTCCGCCAGACGCCCTTCCGCACATAGCTGCAGGGGATGCGGTATTCGGAGGCGGTGGGGTATTCGGAGGCGGTGGGGTATTCGGAAAGGAAGCCGTAGGTGGCAGCGCCGAACACCCACTGGGGTCTGCCGAAATCGGCCTCCCGGTTGGCGACTGGTCGGGCTTCGCCGTCGCGCCACCGGTAAAGGTTCCACCAGCCGGTACGGTCAGACACGAAATACAGGTCGCCCGAAGGCGCCCAGTGCGGTTGGAAAATCGATTCCGTAGCCCCGCCCGCAACCAACCGGTGCGCTCCCAGCCGGCCGTCGCCGCCGATCTCGGCCACCAACAGCCGGACACCGTCCCAAGGCATGTTGGGATGGTCCCAGGCCAACCACGCCAGCGAGCCGCCGTCGGGACTTATGCGGGGAGTGGAGCAAAAGTCGGAGCCGGAGTAGAGGACCTGTTGCGCGGCCTTGCCGTCAGCATCCACCGCAACTACGGCGTTAACCGGTTCGCCAGGCCCCGAATGGTCTTCCCTCACGCAGATGATCCGCTGCCGGAACCGGTCGAAAACGCCGTCGGCATAGCGCAATGGACCTTCCGGCGTGATGGGCCGGGGCGCTGCTCCGGGGTCCTGCCGGTAGATCCTCTGATCGGAAAAATTGGAGAAATACACGACGCCGTCCCGGTCCACCAGGAAGGCTCCGCCTCCGTATTCGTGTACCCTGGTGCGCACACTGAAGGGATTGGGGGTAACGTCGGACGTCTCACCGTCACTACCGCGGCGGACAATCACCATCCGCCCTCCTTCGGCCGGACGCATCTCCACCCAATACACGTCCGGGCCGTTCAAGGCGACCTGACCCAACCCGATGGCGCCGGAAACAATCAGGTCCGTCGTAATTGGAGACTTCCAAGAGCCGTAGGGGGCGACAACAGGCATTATCAGCACCGTCCGTGAAAGATGAGTCAGCCGATGAACGGCGACGTCCCGACCGGGCTGAGATATACCCTCGCAGTCCGATGCCGACCGTCCGTAAGAATGTTACAGGCGGGGACGGCGTCGCGCCACACCTGAAGAGTCCCACAATTTGGTTGACCCGTTGGCGCCACCCCCCTTATATTGAACCCCACGATTATTGAAACCTCACAACTATTGAAACCCCACGACACAGAACAGTCATGGCGTCCCGCCGTGGGACCCGGCTTGACGGCCGGAAGGAATCCGCTAACGGGATTTTGGCCGTATTGCCGGCATGAAACGTAGAAACAGTATCTTAAGTTTATTACTCGTTGTCCTGGCCGTGTTCGGCACTATTGGCCTGACTTCGGCCTGCGGCGGCGGCTCCGAGGGACCTGCATCCACCCCGACGGCGCAGACCGCGCCGACGGCCGCTGGCCCGTCCGGCCCTGACCGGAGATCGACCCAGGAATCGGCCACACAGGGACCGCCCGCGCAGGGACCGACCGTGCAGGCAGCCAATGGATACGCCGCACCCCCCGCCACCTCGGTAGCCCAACCGGACCCGTCCCCGGCGAGGCCGCAAGATCATCCCACTGGGGCGCCGGAAGGGCGCCAACAGGATGGAAGTCACGACGACGGTGATTCGGCGGCGATGGCCGCGACTCCGGTTGCGCAACCGGCTCCTACCCAAACAATGACCCAAGGACCCACCGCGGTTCCGGATGAGAACGAGGGCGAGGGTGCCGCGGCAATGGTTGCCGTCACCGCTGCCGCCCCGGCTCCCGAGAACGCGGCGCCGCTGTTCGAACTGCCCAACGCCCAAGGAGAGACGGTATCCCTCAGTTCATATATCGGGCAGCAGCCCGTGGTGTTGGTCTTCTACCGGGGGTTCTGGTGAACCTTCTGCCGTCAGCAACTCGTGGAGTTGCAAGAAGACTACGGCGCCATCAGCGGACTGGGAGCCGAAATCCTGGCGATAAGCACAGATGACCTGTCCCAGGCTCAGTACGCAGTTGATGCCATCGGCCTGGAATTCCCGATCCTGTCCGACCAGGACGCGATGGTAATCGAAGAATACGGGGTGCTAGCCAGCGGCATTTCCCGTCCCGCGACGTTTGTCCTGGACCGGGACGGCGCCATTCGATGGCAATACGTCGGCCACAGCAAGAGCGACCGTCCCACCAACGGGGAGATAATCAGCCAATTGCAAGACCTTGGCTGAGGGGGTGGCGTCGGCTCGGCACATCTCGCAGCCCCTGGCGTCGCTGCTTTCCGTCTCTATCGATGTCCAAGACAGTTCTAATGACTAACGCGGCCGATACCCGGCCACCGGTGCGCTGGTGGGCGGCGCTGGCCGTTTGCGCCATGCTGGTCGCTTTGGCTGCGGGTTGTTCCGGCGGGGACGCAGGTGGCCCCGCGGCGGAACCGTCACCCACGCCTGTACCAACAACCGCGGCTCCGGCGGCCGGGGCGCCCGGGGCCACGATCAGCGCCGCCGGTCCCACAGCGGCTCCGGCGGTCACTACGACGCCCGGGGCGCCCGGGGCCACGATCAGCGGCGCCGGTCCCACAGCGGTCCCGACGGGCGGCGCTCCCGCCGCCGAAATGGCCATCCCATTCGAGTTGCCGAACGCGGCGGGAGGAACGGTATCGCTTGACTCTTTTCTTGGCGACCGGCACGTCGTCCTGGTGTTTTACCGCACCTATCGTTGAGGCATCTGCAGAGAGCAGCTCGTGGAGTTGCAAGACGAATACCCCCGGATCCGGGGCCTCGGCGCCGAACTCCTGGCGGTGAGCACGGACGACAGGAGCGACGCCCGCAACGTCGTGTTGCAATTGGGGGTGGGATTCCCGGTGCTCTACGACCCGGACACCAAAGTGGCGCGTCAATACGGCGTTTACAACCTGCTCGGCGACTCACTGGCCGCCCCGGCGACGTTCGTGATCGACAAAGAGGGGAGGATCAGGTGGAGCTATATCGGACGGGATGTCGCTGACCGGCCTTCCGGCGGCCAGATTCTGTCCCAGTTGAGAAAACTGGAGTAGGACCGGGATCCCCGATCAACCGCGTCCCGGTCAGAAGAGATCGTCCAGGTCTCTTTGCAACTGCTCCGCCGCCGTGATTCCCGGCTGGGTGCTTCGTCCGTTCCGGCCCACCGACTCATAGAGCTCGGCGCCGTACTCACGCACTCGAATCACCACCGGCAAGGGCAGGGCATGACCGAACACCAACGCCTGTTGCTTGTTTTCCAGACGGGCCAGCACCGCCCGCAGTTGGCGGCTGCCCGGAGTGCCCGATAAGACAGCCTCGATGTCCCGCTCATTGTCCAGCAAACAGGTGAAGCGGGTGCCGATCTGGCTCATGACTTCGTCCTCGATGCCGCTGGGACGCTGGTCGATGATCATCAGCGTCACGTTGTATTTGCGCAGTTCCCGGGCGATAGTTCCGAAGATGGTCTGGGAAGCGACCGAGGGGTTCAGGAATTTATGGGCCTCTTCGATGACGATCACCAAGGGCCGGGGCTCCCGGCCCCGTCCTCCGCTGGCCAGCTCCTTGGCCTGCACGTAGCTCTGGTGAATTCTCCGCGTCAGCAGATTGCTCACCAGTATGTAGGCCGATAAATCGTCGCCGTACCTGCCGAATTCCAGCACCACGTGCTGGCCCCGTTCCAGGTGATCGATTATCCGGGCGGAGGCGTCTTCCCGGCTGTGCTCCGCCAGAAAATTATAGCGGGTCAACCCGCTCAGGCGGTTGTAGAGGGCCCGTAGCGCGCCGGCGTTGACCTCCATCTCGCCGGCCAACTCCAGAAGAGAGCCCTGCCTCCCGGTTTCCAAAAATCGGCTCACCCATTCTTCCTGACCGTACCGTTCCCTGAGATTGTAGGCGGCCGACGCGGCGACCTGGGAGAGGTTCAACGTCTCCCGCAGCAACTCAATGTCTTCGGGCTCGATGTGGTTGTAACCCAAACGCACGGTCTCATCGGGGGTCACTCCCCGGCGTCGCGAGTGTTCCTCGTCGAGGGTGAAAGTCGAGACCTTGGCGCCGAATAGCTGCTTGAGGCCCTTCACGCTGATTCCGCGGTCGTTGTCCTGGCCCTGCCAGCCGTACTCGCTGTGCATATCGAAAATGAGGGCGGAGGCCTGGCCTCCCTGCAAGACCCCGACCAAGAGCAGCCGCGTCAGGAAAGTCTTGCCGGTGCCGCTCTTGCCGAACACTCCCATCGAGCGCTTGACCAACTCGTTCAAGTCAAGACACAGCCTGGTCTCCATGTCCAAGGGATTCCCGACCCAGAAGTTGCCGCCCTCCTCGCTTCCGAAGACCAACTCGACATCCCGTTGAGAGGCCGCAAAGACCTTGGAGAAGTGGGCCGGGATGGTCTTGGCCGCCGCGGGCGCTTCGCCGTTTCCCAGTACCGCCGGCATGGTCAATTGGGGAAGCACTGATATCGTGCCGAAGGCGACCGTCCCCTGCAAGACACCGGTCACGAACGGGTCATCGTCCGCAAGCGGTGTGTACTTCAGTCTGGGATCGGTGCTACCCAGGCCAACGTCGGTCACGACGCCAAAGAACCTGTGTTTCGCCCCCTGAATGCTGACGAACGTTCCAACTTTGACCTGCTCCACCGACGATCCGCCGCTCAGCCTTACCTCCACGCCGTTGGTAAGTGAACCCTCGACCACCATGCCCAAGTATCCATCGGGCATCTCAGCAGTACCGTTTTGTCCGAGGTCAATGGGTGGCAGGCTCATAGGGTGACCCTCCGGAGGATGTGGTTGAGCCGTGCGACGTCCCCGGCCAATTCGACCGCCAAGGCACGGCCGGCGAGAGACAGGAAGTATCCGGGATCGGCGTGTGAAGCCGCCAACCGGCGTAGACACGCCGTTACCACCTCATCGGCATGGGCGGCTGACACCCTGGTGAGCAAGTGAAGAAACTCTGGGGCCTGGATGAACGGCGCTGCCTCTGGGGCATTGCAGAAATAGACGAATGAATGCACCATTGGCGGGGCCGGGGGCAGATGTTGCCGCACGTCCGGGCCGACCCCGTGGGCTACGATTGCCGCCTCGACCCTGGAGGTGAGCAGCCGGGTCAGTTGAGGGTTGCCCCGCAGCAACTCATCCTCGGAGACGGCGTATTCGCCCCGGGCGAGTACCGGGCGGGCGGTGTCCAGGGGTTCGGTGGTAATCTGAGAGACGACCCCGTAAACGTGAGGCTCGTTGGTCCGCACCAAGGCTCCCAGGGACGGAGCGCCGTCGATGCGGTAGCACTGGGCTACAAATGAGGTTGTGCTGGATTCCACGACCTCGCCGAAGCGGCGGGCCAAGAGATCTTCAGGAATCACCGGAGTCCCCACTTCCTCCCCACACTAAAGCCCATTCGAATGATCGAATTCTGGTCAGTGCCGCTGTCCGTGGCGCAAGCATATCACATTAAACGAAACGGCTCCCGGCGCAATTACACCGGGAGCGCCATACCCGCGTCCTGGCGGCCCAGCGCCGGATGGGGCGCCGGACGGGGCGCCGGATGGGGCGTCGGTCGTGAATAGACAATGGCGTTCGCTACTGGTGAAACGGCTTGCCTGAACGTAAATTTCTTGTAACGGGCCTTTTTGTCAAATAGTTGGGAATACCGCATAATCAGGACGAGGCGACCCTCCACCCGGACCGTCGCAGGCTACTAGCTACTACCTTAGGAGAACAACAATGCGCGTCTTGCTGATCGCCACCAACCGAAACAGCCGGCTGAACAGCCGGATGAACGCCCAACCACTGCCCATCGGGTTGGCCTACGTGGCCGGTCATCTGGACCCGGCACGCCACCAGGTCAGAGTGTTGGACCTGATGTTCGCCGACGACTACCTGGCGGAAGTCGGAAACGTCGTCGACGAGTTCAAGCCCGAGGCAGTCGGCATCTCGCTGCGGAACCTGAGCAATCACAGCTACCTGGATACCCAGTGGGCGCTTCCCATCACCAAAGCCGTGATCGACGCGATCCGGGCCCGCAGCAACGCTCCCATTATCTGCGGCGGGCCGGCCTTCAGTATTCTGCCCAAGGAATGCTTTGAATTCCTGGGGCCCGATCTGGGGGTTGCGGGAGACGCCGGCGAGACTTTCGCCGAGGTTTGCAACCGTATCGAAGTGGGCGAACCGGCGGTCTACGACCTCCCTGGCCTGGTGTACGCCAACGATGGCGGCGTGACGCTGAACGAGGGCCTCTGCGTTTCGGCCTTCGCCAGCCGCCCCCGGCTCGAAGACCTGGAGATGGATAAATACCGCAATGCCGGTTTCGGCATAGGCGTGCTGACCAAGCTGGGTAGCTTTTCCTACCCCACACCGTCATCCACCGCCAGCATGACCGAGGCGGACTACCGGGTGATCCGCCCGGTAGACGAGGTGGTGGCAGAGGTCAAGGAGTTGTGGGAGCGTTTCCAGCTTCGCAAGGTCTTCTTCGTCGACAACGGGTTCAACCTCCCTCTCGACCACGCCAAGTCCCTCTGCAGCGCCCTCATCGAGGCGGATTTGGGCGTGCGATGGAATACCTGCCTGGCCTCGTTCAACTGCGACGCCGAACTTATCAGGTTGATGAAGGACGCTGGCTGCGCGCTGGTGCTGATGGGCAACCGCGGCGGCGACCCCCACGACGGCGCCGGCTCGCTGGAAGAGCGGATGGAGGCGCAGCTTGAGGTTCCCCGGCTGTGCGAGGAAGGCGGACTGCATTACACAGTCGCCCGCACCTTCGGCGAGCCCGGCGAAACGCGCGAAACCGTGGAGCGCAAGTTGGATTTCCTGCGCCGGGTCAATCCCGCCCTCGCCAACCTGCGTATCGGCGTCAGCGTCATGCCGGGCACCGATGTTGCCGCCCTGGCCTTGGAAGAGGGGCTGATCTCCGACGAAAGCGAACTGATTGAGCCGACGTTCTACATCGCCGGAGAGGTGCGCGACTGGATCGTGGATTACCTGAAAGAGGAAGCCGCCAAACACCCCCGTTGGAACCTCTGGTAGAAGCCCCGTGCCCGGCCTATCCCGGGGGGTTTGACTCAGCCGCCGCGCCTTCTCCCGCTCTTCCGGCCGGGGAGATCGGGGACGGCCGTCCGGCGTCGGCGGCCAGCGCCGTTTCCATGGCGCAGATGGCCACTTCGATCTGTTGGTCGTCGGGTTGGCGCGTAGTCATTCTCTGTAGCCATAACCCAGGCTGGGCTATCCACCGGGCGATGGCCCAGCCTGGGTGGGCCCCGCTGAAGCGGATTATCTCGTAACTGATGGCCGCGATCACCGGCAAGAGCAGAATACGGGACGCTATCCGCCATTCCAGAGGCGGCCCCAACAACAGGGCGAACACCACAATGGAGACCACCACCACGGTCAGCAGGAACGCCGTCCCGCACCGCGGGTGGGGAGTGTCGAATTTTCGAACATTCTCCACGTTGAGAGGCAGGCCCGCCTCGTGGGCATGGACCGTCATGTGCTCTGCGCCGTGGTAGGCGAAGACTCGCCGAACGTCGGGCATGAGACCGATTACGCCGATGTAAGCGACAAGGATCAACAGCCGCACCACCCCCTCAATGATCTCGCTCAGCAAACTTGAATGGATCACCGAGTCCAGGGCCCATACGATTCCCAACGGCAGCAGGAAAAAGAGGCCGATGCCAAAAGCCAGCGAAAAAGTCATCGTGGAGGCCATAACCCACTTGGGGATTCCCTCTTCTTTCTGAGGGTCGGCCGCCGGGTCGATGGCGGCCAGGTTGGCCGACATCTGGAGCGCCTTGATGCCGAGAATGAGGGTCTCCAGAAGGGCCAGGAAACCGCGGACCAACGGCCAACGCCGCAGACGGCCATTGTAAAGCTGGCTGAGGGCTTCCTGACGCTGCTCGATGGTGCCGTCTTCCCGGCGCACCGCCAAGCTGAAGAACTCGCGGCCCCGGATCATCACCCCTTCGATGACCGCTTGGCCGCCATACATGTGGACGGGTTGTTGCGCCAAAAACGCCGCCTTGCGAATAGGCCGGTCTACCGCCGGGAGCACCCCGGTAACCGGCCAAAATAAAATCGAGGGCTCGCAGCCCCCGATTCAAGAACGTCGGGACCGACTACTGAAGGTTGTACCGTCGGCGCATCCTTTCGATGCGCCCCTGGGTATCAACGATCCGCTGTTCACCGGTATAGAAGGGGTGGCATTTGCTGCAGACTTCGACCCGCAAGGTGGGCTTGGTGGCCCCGGTCTGGAACACGTTGCCACAGGAGCAGGTCACAGTGGCGTTGTAAAAGTTGGGGTGAATGTCCGGTTTCATGCTGTTCGCTCTGTCTTGATTGACCCGGACAGCCGATGGCGCCGGGCCTGGTTATCCGTTTCGGGGTTGTCGATCCCGGTCAGGCCGTTTGAAGAGGATAGACGCTTACCCGCCTTCTGCCTTTGGCGGCCCATTCATATTTGACCTCGCCGTCGGTCATGGCGAACAAGGTATAGTCTCGACCCAAGCCAACGTTGTTACCGGGTCGTATCCGGGTGCCTCGTTGACGCACCAAGATCGAGCCGCAGGTGACGCGCTGGCCGCCGAAGCACTTCACCCCCAGCCGTTTGGCGTTGCTGTCGCGCCCGTTGTTGGTGCTTCCGCCTGCTTTCTTGTGTGCCATCGATCTCGCCTTCTGCGCCGGAGGCAGTCTGTCCCAGCCCGGCCCCGGCATGGGGTTAGGTGATTCGGATGTCCTGTATCAATACCCTGGTATATGGTTGCCGGTGTCCGCGCTTCCTGCGATAGCGCGTCTTGGCCTTGTATTTGAAGACCATGACTTTCCGGTCCAGGTAATGGGACTGCACCCGGGCCAACACGCTGGCTCCGGGGACGCGGGGCGAGCCGATGGTGACCTTGCCCCCGTCGGAAATCGCCAGGACCTCCCCGAATTCCGCGACCGAGTCGACTTCGTTGGGGAGCATCTCGACGTCCAGCGTATCCCCTGGCTTCACCCGGTATTGTTTGCCGCCTGTTTTGAATACTGCGTAGTCCATTCAATCCTCGAAATTCATACTACGGGAGCCCATCCCGGCTGTCAACTTCCTGTGATTCAAAAGAGCGCCGCTTATGTGCCGCGCACGTGAGGCATTATAGCTTCACGGATGCTTCACGGGTGCTTCAGGGCGGCTTCAGGGCGGCAGAAGGCGCCTGGCGAAGCAAACGCGGAATCTGTTATATAATGGGGCCGCTTCAGGGTGCGGCGCCACTAAGAACAAGCGGCTTGAAATAGCGGATTTCAGCCCGGACGGTCGCGATGGCAAATCTCCAAGGCCAACAACTCCGAGAAGCGTTCCGGTCGGCCGCCGAGCTGCTGGCCGATTACCGGGACACGATCAACGCCCTGAACGTGTTTCCGGTGCCCGATGGCGACACCGGCACGAATATGCTCCTCACCATCAGGGCGGCCAACGAAGGCTGTCCAGGCAACGAGGTCCCGACGGCCGGCGAAGTAGCGGCCGGGTTGGCACAGGGAGCCTTCTTCGGGGCCCGGGGCAACAGCGGTGTGATCCTCTCCCAATTCTTCAAAGGGTTCGGCGACGCCCTGCAAGGCTGCAGCGCCGTCTCAGCCAGCGACCTCTCCCGCGCGTTCCTGCTGGCCCAAGACGCCGCCTACGGCGCGGTCGGCCAACCGGTAGAGGGCACCATGCTCACCGTAATCCGCCGGGCCGCGGAGGCGGTCCAGGAAGCCGTGGCCGGGACCAACGGGGGCGACCTCACTCCGGTCTCCCGCCTCTGGGAAACGGCGTTCGCTGCGTCTCTGGACGCTCTGAAGCGCACGCCGGAGCAGTTGGCGGTGCTGCGACAGGCGGGGGTCGTCGATTCCGGCGGAATGGGGGTGGTGGTTATCATTGCCGGCGCATGCCGGGCCATCTCCATGCACGGCGCGGAATCAGTTGATCTCACCGAACTGGCCGAGGTCGGATTCGTTCCCGCAGGTGGAGACGGGACTTCCCTCATCGCAAAGAGCTACCTCGACGCGTCCATCGAGACCGACTGGGGCTACTGCACCGAGTTCATCGTCAACGGCCAAGGCTTGGACCTGGACACGGTACGGGGCGACCTCCGGAAGATAACTCTTTCCACCGCAGTCGTGGGGGACAGCCAGCACTTGCGGGTCCATATCCACGTAGAAGACCCGGGCCCTGCGCTGAGCTACGGGGTTTCCCTGGGCAGCCTCTCCAACATCAAGATCGACAACATGGACCAACAGAACCTTGGCTTGGCCTCCCGTCCCGGAGCGGCAAAATTGGACATGGCCGTCCTGGCGGTGGCGGCGGGCCAGGGCATCGGGGAGCTTTTTCGTAGTTCCGGTTGCGCCGCCGTGGTGGAGGGCGGCCAGACCATGAATCCCAGTGTCGCGCAGATCCTGGAGGCGGCCGACCGCGCCGATGCCAACCATGTGATCGTGTTACCCAACAACGGGAACATCGTGTTGACCGCCCGGCAGGCTGCCCAGCAAAACCCGGCGCTGCACGTCGTTCCCTCGTCCACCATTCCCCAGGGCGTGACCGCGCTGCTGGCCTACAACCCGGAACAGCCGCTGGAAGCCAACCTCGAAGCCATGGACCAGTCGCTTGCCGAGGTTGCCAGCGTCGCCGTCACCTGGGCCGTCCGGGACACCACAATCGACGGCATCGCGGTGGACGCAGGGGCGTGTATCGGCCTCTTGGAAGACGAGCTGGCCGCCACCGGCCCATCGGCGGAGGCGGCGTTGCGGGCAACCCTGGACCTGGCTTCGATGGACGCCGGCTCAATCGTAACCCTCTACCTTGGGGCCGACGCCGACCCCGAGGCCGCCAAGACCTTCATCGAGTCCCTGGAGGCTGAGTTTCCCGGGATTCAGGTGGACCGGGTGGAAGGCGGCCAACCCCACTATCCGTATCTCGCCTCGGTTGAATAAGACCGGGGAACAGGACCGCAATTATGGCGATTCGAATTGTGACGGACAGCGCGTCCGACCTTCCGCCGGAGATGGCCCAGCGGTACGGCGTTACAGTGATTCCATGCTACGTTATCATCGGCGACGAGACATTCCAGGACGGCATCACCCTTTCCGCCGACGGCTTCTACGAGCGGCTCGGCACACTTGCCCGCCCGCCTACCACGGCTCAGCCCACCCCCGGAGACTTTGAGGCCGTGTATCGGGAACTGATTGGGCAGGGGCACCAGGTTGTATCCATCCACGTCAGCGCCAAGCTCAGCGGGACGGTGAACTCGGCCAACCAGGCCGTCAGGGCGCTGGGGGATGGCGCGCCGGTGGAGGTCATCGACTCCGCCCTGGCGTCGCTGCCGATGACCCTGGGTGTGCTGGAAGCGGCGCAGGCGGCGGAAGCGTCCGACGATTACCGGTCGTTGGCCCAACAGGTTAGAGAGTCCCTCCCCCGGTATCATGCCTTCTTCATGCTCGATACGCTGGAGTACCTGCAAAAAGGGGGCCGCATCGGCAAAGCCCAGGCGTTCGTCGGGTCTATGCTCAGCGTGAAACCCATCCTGCGCATCCTGGATGGCGAGGTCCACCCGTTGGAGCGGCCCCGCAACCGGCAGCGGGCCACGCGCCGCTTGGTGGAAATGACCCGTGAGTTGGCCCCGGTGCGCCAGTTGGGAGTGATCTACAGCACCGACCCGGACCCGGCACAAGCCGTCTTGGAGGAACTGTCCGGCCTGGTGCCCGCCGAATCCGTTGTCCAAGCCAGGTTCGGCCCCGTGCTGGGCACCTACCTTGGGCCGAACGCCGTGGGCGTAGCGGTGACGACAGCCAATTGACGCGCCGCAGCGTGGTGGGGATGATTGACCTAAGCTGATGGCGCGTCAAAGAACAAGCTCCCCTCCCTGGAATGAAGTGTTCCGCAACATCCTCAAGCTGGAGGAGTCGCGCGGCTTCAACGACACCGCTGTCACCGGTGGGCTGGACCGGTTCTTGGAGCGATGGTCCGTCGAAATAGCTTCCCGCGCCGGCAAGAACGGCAACTCTTCCGTTCTCCTGACTGGCGCGTACGCCGACATGACGGCCCAAGCCCGGACCGGGTGGGCCGCGCGTTGGCGAGAGCTTCTGGACGGCGCGCCGCCTTCCGGAGCCGATACGCCGCCGGAAGTTTCCGGCGGCGTATCGGCGGCTGCGCCATCGGAAACCCCGTCCGACGCAGAGCGGGGGCCGCGCAAATCCTCGGCCCGGACTTTCCGCCCTCCTCCGGGCAATTTGACCGTCGATGCTCCCGTCGACCGGCTTCGAGGGGTGGACGCCAAATCGTCGGCCCGGCTGGAACGCCTGGGAGTCGTCTCGGTGCGGGACCTGCTCTACCTGTTCCCCCGCCGTCACGAAGATTACTCGAAAATAACGCCTATCGCCGACGTCACTCCCGGCGAAGAGTGCACCGTCGTGGGCTCCGTCTGGGAGGCCCGTGAGGTCGCCCAAGGGCCCATGGGACGCCGGAAGGATACCGAGGCGGTGCTGGGCGACGAAACAGGCAACATCAGGGTGATCTGGTTCGGTCAAAGGTACCTGGCCCGGAGCCTGAAGCCGGGCTCCAAGCTGGCCGTAAGCGGCAAAGCCAGCGTCTTCCGGGGACAACTGGTGTTCGAGTCGCCGGAATACGAGCCGGTCCAGCCGGACCAACCGGGGACCCACACCGGCCGGTTGGTCCCTATCTATCCCCTTACGGAGGGCATCAACGGCCGGAATATGCGCCGCCTCACCTGGCAGGCATTGCAACAGTGGTTGGGCGGTCTTGACGAAATCCTGCCTCCAGAGATGCTGAAACGGGTAAAGCTGATCCCCCTATTGGAGGCAGTGTTCCAGGCCCACTACCCCGACGACGCCGAGGCATGGAGCGTCGCCCGGACCCGCCTGGCCTTCGATGAGTTGCTGTCGCTGCAGTTGGCTGTGCTTTCCCGAAAGCGCGAGCAACAACACGAGGTGCAGGGGGTTCCGGTCGTCCCTCCTTCGGGAGTTATCGGCGGTTTCCTGGACAACCTGCCTTTCCCGCTGACCGGCGCTCAACGCCGGTGCGTAAAGGAGATCGCCGGGGACCTGAAGCGGGGCACGCCGCCGATGAACCGCCTGCTCCAGGGAGAAGTCGGGAGCGGCAAGACGGTGGTCGCCTTGGCCGCGATGCTGTCAGCCGCGGCGTCGGGCCATCAGGCCGCCATGATGGCGCCCACGGAATTGTTGGCGGAGCAGCACTTCCAATCGGTGGCCCAACTGCTGGGCGGGCTGCCCCGGCCGGTGCAGAGCGACCACCTGCTGACCGTGTACCTGGAGGACTTGGACCCGCCCGTATGCATCGGGCTGCTCACCGGGAGCACCCGGGCCGCCGCCCGCCGGGAATTGACCAAGATGGCGGCCGATGGGACCCTGGACCTGCTAATCGGGACCCACGCCCTGATTCAAGAAGGAGTCAGCCTGCCGAAACTGGCCTTGGCGGTGGCCGACGAGCAGCACCGGTTCGGTGTGCTGCAACGTTCGGCGTTGCGCGAACGGGGCGACCACAACCCGCACACCCTGATCATGTCGGCCACCCCAATTCCCCGCACCCTGTCGTTGACCCTGTACGGCGACCTGGACATCTCCACCATCGACGAGATGCCGGCCGGACGCCATCGGGTGGCTACCCGATGGATCGAACCGGAGCGTCGTGAGGCGGCCTACGGGTTCGTGCGGAATCAGGTCGGCGAGGGCCGCCAGGCGTTTGTCGTTTGCCCTCTGGTGGACGAGTCGGTGTCAATCGAAGCCAAGGCCGCCACCGAAGAGTATCAACGCCTCTCCAAACAGGTGTTCCCCGACCTTCGGGTGGGCCTGCTCCACGGTCGTATGCCAGCCAAGGAAAAGGATCGGGTGATGCGCCGCTTCAAGGACGGTGAACTAGACGTTCTGGTGTCCACACCGGTGGTGGAGGTGGGGATCGACGTAGCCAACGCCACGGTTATGCTGATCGAAGCCGCCGACCGGTTCGGCCTGGCCCAGCTTCACCAGTTTCGCGGCCGAGTGGGCCGCGGGGAACACCGGAGCTACTGTCTGCTTCTGTCCGACACTCAGTCGGAGACCGCCAAGGAGCGGCTGTCGGCCCTCGAGCGGATTCACGACGGGTTCCAACTGGCGGAGGTTGACCTGGAACTGCGGGGGCCGGGAGACTTCTTTGGGACCCGGCAGAGCGGTCTGCCGGAGTTGCGTATGGCCCACCTGACTGACCGTCCGCTGCTGGACCTGGCCCGCGAAGAGGCATCGCGTCTGATGAAGGAAGACCCGGAGCTTCAGGCCCCTGAGCACGCGGCTTTGTCCGCGCAGGTGGCCAGATTCTTCCATCGGGCGAACGCCGACGCCGCCTAGAAGGGCCTCGCTCCCCTAGCTCTGCGCCTTGAACCTGTACCCGACGTTCCAGATGGTCTCGACGAAGGACCTGCCCGGCGCCTCCACCTTGGACCGCAGCCGCCTCACGTGCACGTCCACGGTTCGGGTGCCGCCCAGATAGTCGTACCCCCAGACCTGGCTCAGCAAGGCCTCGCGAGTGTAGACGCGCCCGGGGTTGGATGCCAGCAGCACCAAGAGCTGGAATTCTTTGTAGGTGAGAGAGACCCGGCGCCCGGCCACCGACATGTCGTAGCGTTCCGGGTCGATGCTCAACTCCCCCACGGTCAACACCTGCGACCCGGCGGGACCATTGACCCGAAACACCGCTTGTTTCACCCGCAGGGCCAATTCGTCGCCGGCGATGGGCCAAACGACCAGCTCGTCTGGATTCAAGGCCGGGTCGTATTGCGCCACACCGTCACGGGGAATCGCCGCCAAGACCGGCAGACGCCGGTCTTTACACAGGCCAAGGAACCGCCGGGCCGTGGCGGGCTCCAGCGAAGCCAGGTCCAGCACTACGGCGTCGGGAGAGTCTGTCTCATCATATTCCGGTTGGTCCAAGTCGGCCTGGACCCTACTGGTCATGCCTGCATGGTCAACGGCGTCGGCCAACAGGCTGACGCTGCCGCCATGATTGGCCAATACTAGAACGTTGTACACTGGCTACGCCCGATACGATCATGCTGTCGATTCGGCAAGAGTATACCAAAGCCCCCCTTCCGGCGGGAGCCGACCACCCGCTTGGGCCGCCTTGGAATTTTCCATTGACGCCGCCAAGATGGGGAACCTATGATTGGAATAGTCCGGGAATGGCCCGGATTTCTCCGGACCATTCAGCTACGGTGCAACAGGGAGGCATTCATGGCCTTGCAAACGGTCGTCGAAACAGGAAGACAAGCCAGGGAACGGATCCGTTCCAACCAGTGGCGCGGCGTGACGTCGGGGGTAGCTCCCGGGTACGTCCAGGCGAACCTGGCCATCCTCCCGAAGGACCTGGCCTTTGATTTCCTCCTGTTCTGCCAGCGAAATCCCAAGCCCTGTCCGCTGCTGGAGGTCATCGAGTCCGGCGACGTCGAGCCGGCGTTGACTACTCCCGGGGCCGACATCCGGACCGACGCAGCCGGCTATCGGATTTACGAGAACGGCAACTTGACGGCCGAAGTGGACACGCTGGAAGGTTACTGGCGAGACGACCTGGTGTCTTTCTTGTTAGGGTGCAGCTTCTCCTTCGAGGCCGCCATGGTGGACGCCGGTATTCCTCTGCGGCACCAAGAGCGGGGGACAAACGTGGCCATGTACATCACCAACATCCCCACCACTCCCGCCGGAGCGTTCTCAGGGCCGATGGTAGTGAGCATGCGTCCCATCAAACGGGAGCAGGTAGTCCGGGCGGTCCAGGTGACCTCCCGGTTCCCGGCGACCCATGGAGCGCCCATTCACATCGGCAGCCCCGAGGACCTCGGGATTCAAGACCTCTACCGGCCGGACTTCGGCGACCCTGTGGAGATCATGCCCGGCGAAGAGCCGGTGTTCTGGGCCTGCGGGGTGACCCCCCAAGCGGTGGCGCTCAATTGCCGGCCGCCCCTCATGATCACCCACGCTCCCGGCAAGATGTTCATTACCGACCAACGGGACTCGGACTACGCAGTCCTTTAGCCCTTGGCCCGGCCCGCAACCCAGAAAACATAGAAAGGCGGGGCGATGACTGAACCCACGAAAACGGAAGCCACGGTAGCAATGGAAGCCACGGAAACAACGGAAACAATCGAAGACATCATCCTCGAACACGACAAAAGAGGCATGCTTGCCCTGCGGCCGCACCTGCCCGCTGATTACTGCGCCCAGGCCGCCCGTTACGTCCTGGACCATCCCGGCGACGTGATAATCGTTACCGGGTTCTACGTGTTGATGGCGGACAAGGGGGAAACCGACGGGCCGCCCGGCGCCATCGCCATCGGCGAAGCCCTGCAGGCCTTGGGCCGCCGGGTCACCTACGTCAGCGACGCGTACACCGTCCCGGTGCTGCGGGCCTGGGCCAAAGACGCCAACATCGTCGACTTCCCCATCGCCGGCGTCGCCGAGAGCAAGGCCCATGCCGCAACAATCCTGGGGCGGGTCAAGCCGTCCCTGCTGATTTCCATAGAACGGTGCGGGCGTACCAAGGACGACACCTACCTGAACATGCGCTCCCGGGACATCTCAGGCCAGACGGCCCGGACCGACTACCTGTTCGACGGCAGCGTGCCATCGGTGGGCATCGGAGACGGCGGCAACGAAATCGGTATGGGAAACCTGGAAGAGATCATCGCCGGCGTCGATACCCTTCCGGACCTGCCGACCATTGCCACCGTCGACCGGTTGGTCATCGCCAGCGTGTCCAACTGGGGCGGATACGGTCTGGTGGCCGCGCTATCGCGGCTCGTCGGCCGTAACTTGCTGCCGTCGGTGGAACGCGAGACGCGGGTCATCGAAGAGATGGTCGCCGCCGGGGTGGTGGACGGCACGACCGGCGACGCGGCGCCCACGGTGGACGGCTTCAACACAGAACAGTACGCGGCGCAGTTGGCCCGGCTGCACCGGTTGGTGGACCAGGGTCTAAGGGTCTAGGCTTCCCTATCGGCGCTCAAGCCGGCCGGGGAGAGGGTCGCTTCCTCCAAGGCGAGCAAGCGGCGCAACTCGAATATCTCGTCGCGGAACTGGGCCGCCTTCTCGAATTGCAGGTTGCGGGCGGCCTCTTTCATCTGGATTTCCAGGTCTTTCACCACCCGGAACATGTCGGTCCGCGACATCTCCTTGCGCACCACGTTGTAACGCGCCCGGTTATCGGCGATGGCCTTGATGCCCTCGGTGATGTCATGCACCTCTTTCTGGATGCTCTGGGGCTCGACGCCGTGCCGCCGGTTGAAGTCGTTTTGGATCGTCCGCCGCCGGTTGGTCTCGTCGATGGCGTGTTTCATCGAGTCGGTAACCCGGTCGGCGTACATGACGACGTGACCGTTGGAATGGCGGGCGGCCCGGCCCATGGTCTGGATCATCGAAGTCTGGGACCTCAGGTAACCCTCTTTGTCGGCGTCCAGAATGGCGACCAAACTGACCTCCGGCAGGTCTAGGCCCTCCCGCAGCAGGTTGATGCCCACGATGACGTCGTATACGCCCAACCGCAGGTCCCGCAGTATTTCGATGCGGTCCAGGGTCTGAATATCCGAGTGGAGGTAGGTATTCCGGATACCCATCTCCGACAAGTAGTCAGCCAATTCTTCGGCCATGCGCTTGGTCAACGTAGTCACCAGGCAGCGTTCCGCCCGGTCCACCCGCTCCTTGATTCTCGCCAGGAGGTCATCGATCTGGCCCCGGGTGGGCTTGACCTCAACGGTGGGGTCCAACAGGCCGGTGGGCCGGATGACCTGCTCCACGACAGCCTGGCTCTGCTTCAGCTCGAAGGGGGCGGGGGTGGCGGAAACGTAAATAACCTGGTTGATGTGGCCCTCGTATTCTTCGAAGTTCAGAGGCCGGTTGTCCAAAGCCGAGGGCAGGCGGAACCCATACTCCACCAGGGTCCGCTTCCGGGACATGTCGCCGTGGTACATCCCGCGGACCTGGGGCAGGGTCATGTGGGACTCGTCCACGAACATCAGGTAGTCTTCAGGGAAGTAGTCCAAGAGGGTCCACGGCGCGCTGCCCTCCGCCCGTTGCGACAGGTGGCGGGCGTAGTTTTCCACCCCGGAACAGAAACCCGTCTCCTGTAGCATCTCGACATCGTAATTGGTGCGGCTCTCAAGGCGCGCCGCCTCCAGCACTTTCCCGTTGTCGCGGAGCAACTTGAGCCTCTGCTCCAATTCTACCCTGATGCCCTCCACCGCCAATTCCAGCTTATCCTTGGAAGTAACGAAGTGGTTGGCAGGGTAGATGGCCACTTGGGGCAAGTCGGCCAGGACCTCGCCGGTCAGTGGGTCCAACTGCACGATACGCTCGACCTCGTCGCCGAAGAACTGGACGCGGACCGCCGCCTCTTCGTAGGCCGGCACCAACTCCAGGACATCGCCCCGGATTCGAAACTTGGCCCGTGACAGGTCGAGGTCGTTCCGCTCGTACTGCATGTCCACCAACTGGCGCACCAGTTGGCTCCGGTTGCGAATTTCGCCGACCTTGACCTCGGCCACGAGGTTGAAGTAATCGCTTGGATCGCCAAGGCCGTAGATACAGGAGACCGAGGCGACGATCAGTACGTCCCGCCGGGTCAACAACGAGGTGGTGGCGGAAAGCCGCAGCTTGTCCAACTCCTCGTTGACGCTGGAGTCCTTCTCGATATAGGTATCCGACTGGGGAACGTAGGCTTCCGGCTGATAGTAATCATAGTAGGAAACGAAATACCCGACGGCGTTGTGGGGGAAGAATTCCTTGAACTCCGAGGCCAACTGGGCCGCAAGGGTCTTGTTGTGCGCCATGACCAGAGTGGGCCGCTGTACCTGCTGGACGATGTTGGCCATGGTGAAGGTCTTGCCGCTTCCGGTAACGCCCATGAGGGTCTGGCGTGGCGTTTCGTTGACCACGCCATCGGCCAGCCGGGACACGGCCGCCGGTTGATCGCCGGTCATGCTGAAATCGGCTACCAATTCGAACTGCCGGTCCTCCAGAGCATGGAGAGCTCGGGTCTCGTTGATCTGTTGTCCAGCGTCGGCCCACTTTTTGCCGCGAGTGTAAGTCGTCATCGGTGAATTATACCCTCAGCCGCGGGCGGCGAACATCTGAAGGGCCAAACGTATCCGGTCTTCCACGCTGGATTCTTCGTCCTGCGGCAAGCTGTCCACTGCGGCTCTGGCTTCGGACGGAGAGTAACCCAACGCCGATAATGCATTGATGACCTCGTCGTCGCCGTCGCCCAACCCCCCCGGGACAATCTCTCCTCCCAAGTCGACTTTCCCCTTGAGGTCCAGGATGATACGGCTGGCAGTCCGTCTGCCGACCCCTGGAGCCGACGCCAGGGCCGCCACGTCACCTGAAGCCACGGCCATTTGCAGCCTGGCCGGTTCCAGCGCGGAGAGCAAGGAGAGGCCCAGGCGGGGACCCACGCCGGAAACGCCGGTGAGCAGGCCGAACAGATTCAGGGAGGCGGCGTCGGCGAAACCGTAGAGCACCGGTTGTTCGTTCTGGACCCGCAGGTGAGTGT
This sequence comes from Dehalococcoidia bacterium, assembly GCA_034428795.1. GTDB lineage: Bacteria > Chloroflexota > Dehalococcoidia > Lucifugimonadales > UBA3495 > VXOI01. The sequence continues at coordinate 57,017 of DAOUHF010000043.1, read as the reverse complement.
GAAGGGACACCTCGCTGCCAGCCCCTCCCACCCTGGCGGCGGTGCTGGCGGGCACGAACACCTGAAGAGTGACTCCGCCGCCCACTCTCAAGTGGACCCAGTCGGGCCCTGCGGCTTCCAGCACGCCCTGCACGCTGACAATCATCGGCCAGTCATGATTGGCGGCGATTACAGGACCGGGACCGGGGCTTCCGCCCGCCGTCTCTCACCTTTCCCGGCCGGGAGGTATCTCCATGTTCAGGGCGGTGCGGGCTTGTTCCTGTACCAAGTGGCAGAGCCCCACCGCCAAGGCGTCGGCGGCGTCGGACTCGGGGGCCGGAGTCAGCCCCAGGGTGGCCGCCACGATATTCCGCATCTGCTCCTTGGTTGCCGCGCCGTAGTCGGCCACCGCCCGCTTCACTTGGGCGGGTGCGTACTTGAATATCGGAATGCCTTGGCTGGCGGCCCCGATGAAGACGACGGCCTGGGCTTGGCCGATCGCCAGGGACGAGCCGGGAAAACTTCGCTCCCCGCGTCCGACAAAAGGCTGCTCCACGGCGACGGCTTCGGGGTGAAAGATGGCGATGAGATTCAGGACGTGGGTGTGGAGTTGGTAAAGGCGCTGCTCCAACGGCATACCGGCGGGCAGGGAGATGACCCCGTAGTCCGCAGCCTCCAAAAGGGGCGCCGACTGGGACACCTGGCCCACCACGCCGTAACCCATCCGGACGGTGCCGGGATCGATTCCCAGCACGTTCATTGACGATACTGGATTAAGACGGTTTCCATGTTAACCTCAGGCGATTGACGATACTGGATTAAAATGGTTTCCATGTTAACCTCAGGCGTCGGCATCAGGGTTCTCCGATTCCGTCGATGCGGCTGTCGAGCCTGACCACTTCGGCTTGTATCACCGTGATAAACTCCATCAACCTCTGGACCGTTGCGTGGGACCTTAATACCGCTTCGTGCGTCTCGAGATTCGCCGCTTCCAGCCGCACAATCGCGGCCCGCGTTTCCCGATTCGCCGCTTCCAACCGCAGAATCGCCGCGTCGAATTCCTGCATCGCCTGCACGGCGATCACTGAGAATTCTTCGAGTGATGTTATACGCCTCTCCATACCCATCAGCCCTCACCTTGCCTTTTGACCCTTATCCATCAGCTTGGTACTTGTCCAGAATCTCCGGGGGGAAATCGGCGTTGGTGAACGCTTTCTGCACGTCGTCCAAGTCCTCAAGGACGTCCAACAACCGCAGGGTTTGCTCGGCCTCTTTGTTTTCCAGAAGGATGGTGGATTTGGGCACCATGGCGAGTTGGGAGGTCTCCGGGGTAACGCCCTCTTCCTCAATGGTCTGCTTCACTCCTTGAAGCCGGTCCACCGGGGTATAAATTTCCAGCATCCCGTCGTCTATCTGGATGTCCTCAGCACCCGCGTCAATGGCCAGCAGGCCCAGCTCTTCGGCCCGCTCCTCGTCGGCCATTCCCACCGTGATGGCGCCTCGAAGCTCGAAATTCCAGGCGACACAACCCGACTCACCGAGGCTGCCGCCGCTGCGGTTGAAGGCGGAACGCACCTCGGCGGCCGTGCGGTTCCGGTTGGTGGTTACGGCTTGAAGGAGAATCGCGCCGCCACCGGGCCCGTAGCCCTCGTAGGTCACCTCTTCCAGGCTTTCCATTCCGTCGCCGCCCTCGCCCCCGCCACGCTTGACGGCGCGGGCGATGCTGTCCTGCGGCATGTTGTTGCTCCTGGCCTTGTCCAAGGCGAGCCGCAACCGGAAGTTCATGTCGGGGTCGCCGCCGCCGCCATCCCTCACCGCGAGGGTAAGGTCACGGCTGAGCTTGGTGAACAGGGCGCCCCGCTTGGCGTCCGCCGCACCTTTTTGATGTTTGATCGTCGACCATTTGGAATGACCAGACATCGCAAACCTCCTTGCAATCCCAAAACCGGCAATCCCCGAAACCGGGAGCCCAACCGGGACCATCGGTCGAACCGGCGGGTCCATAGAAAGGACCGCAATCCGGGCCGGTTTCGCTCTTCGGGCATGTTGCAATAGGAAATTATGGGAGCCGGAATGGCGTTGTTCGGATTTTAGCATCGGGCCGAAGAAATGGTCAAAGAAATCTAGACCATACCTTCGAGCAATCGAACAGTCATACGGCGTGCCGGAACATCGACCTGAAGCACCACCTGAGAGGTGGCGGGCACCAGCACTTCCCGGCTGTTCCCGGCCACCACGTAGACGTCGTTGCTTCCCGTTTCGAGTATTTCCACTATTGTCCCCAAGGCTTCTCCCGCCTCGGTGTAGACGGACATCCCCAGCAGTTGATAATGAAAATACTCGCCTTCCACGGCTGAAGCAGCGTCCTCCTCACTGATGGTCAACCAACTGCCCATCAGCTCTTCCGCCTGCCGCCGGCGAGTGATCTCTCGGAACAATATGGTTCGGACGCCGGGCCGGCGCTCTTGGGAGCTGACAATGCACAACGGCCGGCCTTCAACAAGTAGAATGCGGCCCGGCTCGAACCGTTCGGGGACGTCGCTGTACAGGCGTACGTTGACGGCGCCATCCCGTCCGTGTGCGCTCAACACCCGACCTACGGATACGCAACCGGGAGAGGGCGAGGGGCGGTCAGCGGTCATACAAAGAGGGGAGAACCGATGGGTTCGAAGGTTGAGGAAGCGCCGGAGGGAGTGCTATACGATGTCCAGCACGGCGTGGCTGCCGTCTTTGACTGCGGCAACTCTCAACATGACCCGCATCGCTTGAGCCACGCGACCCTGCCGGCCGATCACTTTCCCTTTGTCCTCGGGCGCGACTTCCAGGTGGAAAACCACCCGGCCGTCCTCCATAGATTCGGTCACTTGGACGGCGTCAGGGTTGGTGGCGAGAGAACGGGCTATATATTCGATCAACTCTTTCATCGGCTAGGAGTCCTCGCCGTTCTCTTCAATTGCGGTTTCAACCGCAGCGGGGGCTTCAAGCACAGCGGGGGCTTCGACCGCGACGGCGACTGCACCGGACCCCGACATGACCCCGCTCTTTTCGAGGATCCGGAGCACGGGGTCGGATGGCTGGGCTCCAACGCTCAACCAGTGGGCCGCCCTGTCCTCCTTGAGAGTCACCTCTGGAGGGTCTTTCATAGGATCGTAGTTACCGATCCACTCGAGGTATGACCCGTCGCGAGGCGCCGCGACATCCGCGACCACTATCCTGTAGGAGGGGTGGCCTTTCTTTCCGACTCTGCTCAGCCGAATCCTTAACATCACAACTCCGGGTTTACCGTTGCGGCAACTGGGGCGTCCTGGATTTTACGGTGGGGGGATTTCGTTGTCAAACCGGCCCGGCCGAATCGCGGCCGTTGAGACTACTCGAAAAACGCCTGGCTCAGACAAAACGAATCGGGCCCGGCCAACTCTGGTTTTTGTTCGCCCGATGGTTCCCTGGATTCCTCGGGGCGATGGTAGACATTGGCCTGGGCCCGACGTGCGAGCTATCGGATTTCGTGCTGTGCAGCTACGAGCCGATCACCTCGTCGTGTCCAGACTGATGCCTACCATCGCCCCGACGTGTTAAACTATCGTCCATTCCTATCACCTCCCTCTTTCATATTTCCGCACAGCGGTTAAGTAATATTAACAAGTTCGCATTTTTAATGTCAAGTTGAATTTCGCCAATCGTAAATTCGTTTGATTCGCCCGGACCAACACCGATCCCCAGCCAGAGACGTTCCCAGAGACGTTCATGGAGCACTTTGGAACAAAACGGTCCTCCGATGCGCCTGATCTTCATGGGTACTCCCCAATTCGCCGTCCCGGTCTTGCAAGTCCTGGCTGACCTGCCGGACGTGACGATCACCGGAGTGGTCAGTCCGCCCGACCGGCCCGCCGGCCGCGGCAGGCAGACCGTTTCATCCCCGGTTGTGCAATATGCCCGGGAGCGGGGATTCCCGGTGCTCCAGCCCCGGAGCCTGCGGCTGCCCGAAATCCAAGACGAGCTGCGGGCCCTAGAGCCCGAAGTTATTGTCGTCGCCGCCTACGGCTTGCTGTTGCCGCCCGCGGTCTTGGGCCTCCCGCCCCACGGCTGCCTGAACCTGCACCCGTCACTCCTTCCGCGCCACCGTGGGCCGTCTCCGGTGGCCACCTGTATTCTCGACGGCGACAACGTGACCGGAACGACGCTGATGCTCTTGGACGAAGGACTCGACACCGGACCGTTAATCGCCCAAGCCGAGCGCGCGCTTACCGGCTCGGAGACGACGGCGGGGTTGACCGAGGCGCTGTTCAGCCTGGGCGCCGTGTTGTTGGCGGAGAACCTGAGGCCGTGGGTCGAAGGCCGCCTGACCGCCACACCCCAGGAAGCCGCCCAAGCGACAGCGACCCGCAAGCTCGAACGGGACGACGGGTTGGCCGATTGGGCCCAGCCAGCCGAAACGCTGGACCGCCGCCGCCGGGCGTTTACGCCGTGGCCGGGCCTGTTCACTCAATGGGACGGCAAAGGACTGAAGCTACTGGAGACCGAGCCTATGGCCGGCCAACCGCTGGAGGACAATATCTCCGGTCAAGTAGTAGTAACCGGGCTGACAGACGTCCCAGTGGCCGTGGCCACAAGCAGCGGACTGTTGGGGTTGAAACGATTGCAGCTCGAGGGGCGGCGCGCCGTTTCCGCCAGGGAGTTCATCACCGGCTTCCCGGCGTTCGCCGGGTCAGTGTTGGGCTAGAGCTACGGACAATGACGGGCCCTGGAGTCCGAATCAGAGACGGACAGGAGAGGAACAACATGGCGAAGGAAGTCCCGTCGGAGGCACAGGTACTGGAATGGATGGAGTCCCCGCTACGCCTCCGGAACGTCACCGGCTCCCCGGTCAATCCCATCGCCCTATTCTGATGCGGGCCTGAGCGCCCTCAGGTAGGGTAGCAGGAAGGACGCTACGAAAAGCACCGCGCCAATCGCGATGAAGATCGCAGCGGACCCGGCGAAACCGGTGAACAGGCGTTCCCCGAAAGCCGCAATGATGTCGTTTATCCACTTGGTGGCGGTCGAAGAAAGACCAGCGTCAAGTCCCACGGCGCCTTCGAGGCTTCCAGGCGCCTGGGACTCCAGCACCAATCCCGCTATCAGACAAACCAGGCCGGCGGACAGCAGGGTCACGCCGGGCCAGCGCACCATGCCGGCTGTGTTTCGGAAATAGAGCAGCCCCATAACGACGCTGCCGACGATAATCAACACGAGCGCGACAACCCTGCCCATGCCGTGGATGCGACCGATCAGGTCCCGGGCGTCAGCCAGCTGGGTCCGGATTTCACCTTCGGTCAAGTCGTCGTCTTCCTTGGCCAGAAAACCTATCAAGTCCAACCGGCCCTGCCGGTCGAGGTCAAGCTCCGTTCTTGCGTTTTCTATTTCGTCATCGATTACGGGGCCGGCCAGAGCCTCGACCATTAACTTCAGCGCGCCGCGGGCATCCGCGTCATCGAAGGACTGCTGGAGCTCATTGCGGGAATCGGTCAGGGAATCCAGGCTCCTCCCTTCCGACGACTGAAAGTTGACCAGAACCGCATAGACCGCCTCAAAAACCCCCCGGCGGCATAGGCCATCCAGGGACGTAAGGGAAGGGACGGTAGTGGGCACGGCGCCGTTGGCGAGTTCCAGGTAACGTTGGCGGTAACCCTCGGCAAGCTCTCGGACCGCGGCAACGGAACATTCCGCGTGCCCGATATTCACTTCCTCCAGCCCGTCGATGCGCCCTTGGATGTAGTCGATCAGTACCGGACGCACTCGCTCCAGAGGCTCCTGCATCTCGATCCTGGGGTCGAGCCCATCGGCATCTCCGTTCAGATACAAAAGGGTGAGTTCGATGTTGCTTTCCGCCTGGGACCGCACATAGCTGCGCGGCGCGATCTGGCGGAGCAAGTCAGAAAGTTCTTCCTCGTCGGGCATATAGATACCCACCAGGGAGGACTCGGATTGCTCGAGGATTTCCTCAGCCGCCACCTCGTATAAACGGTCGTAGGCATCGGAATCGTTAAGGACCGACGTGTAGAAGTCGGTGTCCAGCAGCCTGCCGGAAATACCGGTCAGGACAACGAAATAGACCATACCGACAAACACGATGACTCCGAGAACCAATGAGGCAACGGCCCGGCCGATCGCCAGCAAACAGCCTGATGTGGTGTTGGCCGATGTAGCGCCGGCAGACGGGCCGGTGGAGGAGTGTTCCATAGACAGACCACCCTGCCCGTCAGGGAGAGGGCACAACATACCGATAAAACTTGGACATGGCTGCCAGACCACCCTGCCCGTCAGGGAGAGGGTGTAAGAAAACTCCCTAGAAGTTCGGCCGCGCTTGCATTTCCGTCAATCTCCGCACTCGTTCCGCGATTGGCAGATGGGTCGAGAACAGGTTGCCCATGCTGGCGCCCCGCAAGGGGTTGACGATGAACAGGTGTGATGCGCCCTCGGCTACCTTGAGGGGCCTCGCTTCCGCGCCCCGTTCCAGCTTCTGTAGAGCACTGGCCAAGGCCATCGGATCGCCGGATGTATGGGCGCCGGTGGCGTCGGCCTGAAACTCCCGGGTCCGGGAGACGGCCGACCGCACCAAAACGGCGGCAATCGGCATGACGATGGCCACGACGAGCAGGCCGATAATACTCCCTCCGTCACGGCCCCGGCCCCCGAAACCACCGAAGATGGCCGAGAATTGGGCGATCATCGCCAACATCGAAATGGCTCCGGCGAGCGTTGCCACGACGGCCAGGATCAGCGTATCCCGGTTGCCCACGTGGGCCATTTCATGGGCCAGCACTCCGCCTAGTTCCTGCCTGGTGAGGATGCGGCGGATGCCGGTGGTCACGGCCACCGCCGCGTGTTGCGGACTCCGGCCGGTGGCGAAAGCGTTGGGCGAGTCGGACTCTATCTCATAGACCTTGGGCATGGGCAACTCAGCCAGAGACGCCTGTTCTCTCACGATGCTATAGAGCTCAGGGTCTTCGTTTTCCGTTATGGGACGAGAATGGGTCATTCCGAGGGCAATCCGGTCGCTGAACCAATAGGCCCCAAAATTCATCAGAAGAGCAACAACCAAGGCGATAACAAGGCCGGGAATACCTCCGAAGATGGCTCCCACCAAGAGGAGTAGCCCGGTCAGCACCATCATGAGGAAAACAGTCTTGACTGTATTCACGGATTGAGACTCCCTGGCCGACCCAGTTCGAATTTCTTGGGCATCCCTTATCGTTTTAGATTATATCACCGGCTCCCGGCTTCTCTTTGCCTCCGCCGGCATTTCCCTGAGCCGGCGGCGGTTTCAATTGACACCTCTGTAAGGCAGTGTTATGTTTTCCTGCGGTTCCGACGAATTTCGCCGGGGGTTTCTGCATGGCGATAAGAATAGGCGTGCTGGCCAAACAGGTCCTGGACCCCGAAATGCCGATGGCCGCCTTTCGGATTGACGGCGACGCCAAGAAGGTCGTCCCTCCGTCCAGCATTCCGCCCGTAGTCAACGGCTTTGACGAAAACGCGGTCGAGGCCGCCCTGCGCATCAAAGACGGGCAGGAAGCCACGGTCACCGTGATCTCCTCGGGCACCACTTTCGCTCTGGACGTCATGAAGAAGCCGTTGTCCATGGGAGCCGATGAGTTGGTGTTGCTCCAGGATGACGCCTTCGACAACACCATCGACAGCTTCCTGACCGCCCAACTGTTGGCCGCCGCCGTGCGCAAACTCGGTGGGTTCGACCTTATCATCTGCGGCAGGCAGGCCTCAGACTGGGACAACGCCCAAGTGCCTTTGGGAGTTGCCGAGATTCTAGGGCTTTCCTGCGTCACCCTGGGCCGGAGTGTCGAGGTGCAGGACGGCAAGGTCCGGGTGGAGCGCATCATCCCCGACGGGTACGAGGTCGTGGAAGCCGGTATGCCGACGCTGGTTACAGTGAGCAACGAACTCGGCCAGCCCCGTTACCCGACCCTGCGCGGCATAATGGCCGCCACCCGAAAGAAGCCCACCATCTGGGACGCCGGCGACTTGGCGTTGGACCAGTCTCAATCGGATTCCAGAGTGACCCTGCGGCAGCTATTCGTTCCGGTAAGCGACCGGGAATGCGAGTTCATCGAGGGGGAGGACGCCGCCGATGCGGGCCGCCTCTTGGCTCTGAAGCTGCGGGAAGCCAAGCTGATTTAGGCCGGACGTACCACGTCACCCGACCGGATCACCCGACCGGCACGACGGACCCCGCCCCGTAACAAGATTCGCAACCAATACCCGCGCCTGCCTGGGAGGCCCTGATGGCTAACGGCACTGGAGTCCTGGTGCTCGGTGAAACTTCCGGAGGAGAGTTGGCGGCCGTGTCTCGCGAGCTGCTGGCGGCCGGCCGGGGGCTGGCGGACGCTTTGGGCGAAGAACTTTCCATCGGGCTATTGGGAGACACGCTGGACGTGCCGTCCCAGCAGGCTATCAGCTACGGGGCCGATACAGTATATGCCGTCAATCATCCGCTGCTGGCCAACTACCAAGTCGATTTGTACCTCGCCGCCCTGGATGCCCTGTGCCGCGACGTCAGTCCCCGCATCGTACTAATGGCCCGGACCAACGAGGGCCGGGAGTTGGCGCCGCGCCTGGCGTTTCGCCTCGACGTGGGCCTCGCCCAAGACTGTCTCGAAGTATCGGTCGACACGGAGGCGGGAAGGCTTTTGGCCAACCGGCCGGTATACGGCGGCAACGCCGTCGCCGTGGTCAGTTGCGACTACACTCCCCAGGTTGCGGCCATCAGGCCCAAGGCTTACGAGCCCTTGGACGCCGATACATCCCGCCAGGGACAGGTGGTGTCGTTCCCGGTGGAACTGGACGGCTCCCAGGCCTTGACCCAGGTGATCGAAGTGGTGAAGGAAGAAGCGGCCGGGGTGAAGCTGGAAGACGCGCGGGTGGTGATCTCGGGCGGGCGGGGATTGGGCGGTCCCGAACCCTTCGCCGGTCTCGAAGGGCTGGCCCGGCTTCTCGGCGGCGCGGTCGGGGCGTCGCGGGCGGCGGTCGACTCGGGCTGGGTGCCAGCCGCCTACCAGGTGGGGCTTACGGGCAAGACCATCACGCCGGACCTCTACATCACGGTGGCCATCTCCGGCGCCAGCCAGCACATGGCCGGATGTTCCGGGGCGAAAGTGATCGTGGCGATCAACAAAGACGCCGAGGCCAACATCTTCAAGGCAGCCCGTTACGGAGTGGTGGGCGATTGGGAGAGGGTGATTCCGGCCTTGACGGAAGCGGTCCGGGAACTGAGCGAAGGTTAACCGGGGATCTGGTCCGCGCACCGCTCTTAACGGCCGGGCGCCCCAATCATCACGTTGTCGATGAGCCGCAGGCTGCCCATCCGCACCGCCGTGGACACCATAGCCCGGCCGGGCACTGCGGCCAGTTCCTCCAGAGTTTCGGCATCGGCGACGCTCACGTAATCGATGGCGTCTAACAAAGGCTCTGACTCCAGAGCCTCCACCACCACTGCCGTCAGCCGGCGAGCGTCCGTCTCCCCGCTGGCCCATAGCTCTTCACCACGACTCAACGCCCGGTAAATGATAGTTGCGGCCCTCCGCTGCTCCGGCGTAAGCCGGATGTTGCGGCTGCTCATGGCCAGCCCGTCCTCCTCACGAACGGTGGGACAGACGACGATTTCGAGCCCCATGTCCAGGTCGCGGACCAGCTTTCGCACCACCACCGTCTGCTGGCCGTCCTTTTGCCCGAAATAGGCCCGGTCGGGGCAGACGATGTTGAACAATTTAGCCACGACGGTGGCCACACCCCTGAAGTGACCGGGGCGTTCTGTCCCTTCCAGTCTCTCGGCCACCGGTCCCACGTCGACCCAAGTGTCGAACCCCGGCGGATAAACCTCCGCCACGTCTGGGACGAACACCAGCGCGGCGCCCCGTTGGCGCAGGAGTTCCAAGTCGCCGTCCAAGTCCCTGGGGTATAGAGACAAGTCTTCGTCGGCGCCAAACTGAGTGGGGTTCACGAAGATGGAGACCGCCGTGGCGGCGTTGTCCGCGAGGGACCGGTCGACGAGGCTCAGGTGTCCGGCATGAAGGGCGCCCATGGTCGGCGCCAACCCCAGCGGCCGAGCCGCCCGGCGGCAGGCATCCATCATATCCGCCGTGCTGCGAACTATGTCCATTTCCTCTACCTGTACCCCGGGAATGTCAGGCGACGGCTACGGTCCACTCGGCGGCGGACGGAAATCCACCGAGTCCGGCGGCCGACCGGACTCCGCGGAGGACGGCGCGGGCCGTGACCTCCACAGCCGCCGCTCCCAACACCGCGATGTCCACCGGCCCCGAATTGCCGCCCGTGGCCATGGCGAACATGGTGTCGCCGTCGCGTATCGTGTGGCAGGGCCGAATGGTCAGGGCCAGACCGTCGTGGCTGACTCTGGCCAGGTAGTTGGCGTCTTCCCGGTTCAGCCTCGCATCGGTGGCAACGACTCCGATGCTGGTGTTTTCGTGCTCTCCTGATGCCTGGGGAGCTGATGCCTGGGGAGCCGAGGACCGGAACAGCGCTTCCACCGGATCGTCGAAGCCCCCGCCGGTCCTTCTGGGGCCGGCCACCACGCTGCCGTCAACGTAGTCCCAGATGCCGCCGATCGCGTTAACGGCCACCGTCGCCCCCACTACATGGCCCGATGGCAGAACAAGGGCCGCTGACCCGATTCCGCCCTTTACGGCGCGGTCCGATCCCCCGGTCTTGGCAACCGTGGCCCCGGTCCCCGCGCCCACCGTGCCTTCCGCCAAGGGGCTTGATCCGGCGGCGTCGCAGGCGGCCCGGCCCTCTTGCGGGCCCGGACGCACCTTGGAGGTTATGACGCCGAGGTCGTAGAGAATGGCCGAGGAAACAATTGGAACTACAACCCCCCCGGCTGTCTTGAACCCGATGCCCTGCTCTTCCAGGCACGCCATGACCCCCGAGGCGGCGTCGAGCCCGAAGGCGCTGCCGCCGCTGAGCACCACGGCAAAGACCCGGTCCACGCGCCGCGCCGGTTCCAGAAGGTTGGTTTCCCTGGTCCCTGGAGAACCTCCCCGAACGTCGACCCCGCCGGCAGCGCCGTCCCGGCACAGCACCACGGTACAACCGGTGCCGTTGGCCAAGTCGGTATAGTGGCCGGCTTCGATCCCGGGTACCGCGGTGATAGTGTCGTTCACGGGCCCCTCCCGCCGCGGGTCAGCGCCTGACGCCGGCAAAAGAAAAACCCCGGCCAGCCGGGGTCGGGCGGAGGTAAAATAGTTTTTCGCTTAACGCCGTCTCGGTCCACATAGATCCCAGCGGCTGGAGTAGGGTCCCCCGAATCGGTGTCCCCGAATCGGTGTCGATGATCTACCAGGGTGCGCCGGCTCACCCCCCCTCGTGCGGGGTGGATAGCATTGGGGATTCTAAGTCGGCTGGCGGGGAGTGTCAAACAGCCTCGCTTACGAGCTATGCCGGCTACGAGCTATGCCGGCTGCGGGGATTTCTGCCGGTGGTCCGGGAAGGGCACAACCAGCACCAAGGCCAAGGCGGCCACCGTCATGATAGCCGCGTAGTAGAAGATGGAGCCGTATCCGCCCAGGTGTTCGATAATCAGCGTAGCCAGGAATGGGGATCCGAACCCCAGCACTCCGTTGAACCCGAAGATTAACCCGGAAGCCGTGGCCTCGGTGCCCTTCTCCACCACGTCCAGCACGGCCGCCAATATGATCTGTTGCAGTGCAAAGCTGAAGAGACCCACACCGCACATCAAAAGGGCGAGGAATATGGTGTCCCCCGCCTCCGCGACGAAAAAGGTCAGGACCGCGGCGACGGCCAGGCCGGGCGCCAAAACCACCTTCCGTCCGTAACGGTCCGATAAGTAGCCGAGTATCGGAGTAGAGACCACCCCCATTCCGGTAAGCAACGCCATGTGTACGCCGGTCAGGAAAATGGACATGCCCAGCCCGCCGAACTCCGTGCTCTCCAGGTAGAACGGGGCCCAGTTGAACATGGCCCCGATGGCCACACCGCGAATGGCGGCTGCCGCGGTGAGGGCCATGACAACGGGGTTGCGGAACAACCGGAGGCTGTCCCGAAGCTGCGCCCCCATCCGTCTGCCTTGGTCCCTCTCCTCTTCGCCCTCGTTTCCAAGTTCGCGGAGGGACCACCAGACGAATATGGTCATGATCACTGCCGGAATGGCGTAGAGGTAGAGAACGTGGCGCCACAGAAGATAGCTGAGCAGAACGCCCGCCAAAAGGGGCCCCAGCACGTTCCCGATGTTCGAACCGAAACCGTGTATGGAAATGGCGAAACCGCGGCGGTCGGGGAATCGCCGGGAAAGGGCCGCAGTGGCCGGAAGGTGCCACAGCGCCCCAGGGATAGATACCATGGCAACCGCTACGATCAATATGGTCAGATTGGGGGAAGCGCCAATGGCAACGAAGGCGAGGGCTGACCAGAGCATGCAAAACGTGAGTATCGGCCCCCAGTTGCTCCTGGCCCGGTCGACGAACACGCCGCCCCCCAGGTTGACCACGCCGAACCCGCCTTGCCTGATCCCCAACAGCGCGGCCACCTGGAAGTTGGTCAGCCCCAGGGACTGGGCAATTGCGGTCAGGAACACCGAGAACCCTTGGTCGTACAGGTGGGAGATACCATGACCAAGGGACAGGCTGCCGAGTATGAATCCCCGGTTCTGCCGTCGTTCTCGCGGCGTTTGTACGGCTTCCGCCATCGACACTGCTCCATTGAAGGACCGGGTTGATTCTAGGGTGGCGGGCAGCCGGGAAGCAAGCGGACGCAGGTCCAACCCCATGTGCTATGCTACGGCAATCGACCTGGCTGCGGTTGACCGGAGACGAAAACCGGCTACGACCGGTCTACGGAACGGTGTTCGGTCCTGGACTCGAGCCAACGGAGAGTGACCAATGCCATATGCCGGACTCGGCCTGGAAGGACAGGTGGCCCTCGTCACCGGATCGGCCCGCGGAATCGGCGCTGCCTTGGCGGTGGGCTTGGCCCAAGCCGGCGCCCACGTCGCCGTATCCGACATGGCCGAGCGCCTAGAACTGGCCCGGGACACCCAGACCCGGGTGGAAGCCGAAGGGGTCCGCTCCGCGACCTACGCTCTGGATGTCCTGGACGTTCCTCGCATCCCCGAGGCCATCGACCGGATCGTCCAGGATTTCGGTCGCCTGGACATACTGGTGAACAACGCCGGAATCCGCATCAGGAAACCGGCCTTGGAGCTCACGGAGGCCGAATGGGACGCCACCGTCGATACCAACCTGAAAGGGCTGTTCTTTTGCGCCCAGGCCGCCGCCCGGCCCATGATCGGCCAGGGTTACGGCCGCATCATCAACATCGCCTCCCAGCTATCGGTGGTGGCGATGGCGGACCGGGCGCCCTACGTCGCCAGCAAGGCCGGAGTGGCCGGTCTGACCCGTGCCTTAGCCGTAGAGTGGACCAGGCACGGGGTCACAGTGAACGCCATCGGCCCTGGCCCCACCGAGACGCCGGGAATGCTGGCCGCCGACCCCAGGACCCCGGAGGAAGTGCAGACCGACCTGGACCACCACATGCTCCTGGGCCGACGGATGGTCCCCAGCGAGTTGGTTGGGGCCGCCGTATACCTGGCCAGCCCCTCCGCAGGCGCCACCACCGGTCACCTTCTGGTGGTGGACGGAGGCTGGACGACAACTTAAGGGAACATCTGAACAAGTCCCTTCCCCCCGATGGGGGAAGGTTAGGATGGGGGTGCCGGCGCTCATTTGATTGCTAATACCGTTAAGCCGGACCGGAAATCTGGACCGAAACGCCGGCTAAATCATCGACCGGAGGACTGTTATGAGCCTGGAAGACCTGGAAACAAGGGTCCGCGTAATGGAGGCCATCGAGGATATCAAGCGGCTCAAGCACCGTTATTGCGGGTATTGCGACGACGGGTACGACGCCGACGCCCTCGCCGATCTTTTCACCGAAGATGCCGTGTGGGACGGGCGGGACCGAGGCCGGTACGAGGGCCGGGAGGCCATACGGCAGTTTTTCCAAGTCGCTCCCCAAAGGCTGCCCTTCGCCATACACATGGTGATGAACGCCATCATCGAGGTGGACGGCGACCACGCCACCGGCGTCTGGTACCTGTTCCAACCCTGTACCTACGCCGACGGCGACCAGGCAATTTGGGGCTCAGCACACTACAACGAAGAATACGTGCGGGTGGACGGCCAATGGAAGTTCCAGCACCTGACCCTCACGTCCCACTTCTGGACTCCCTTCGACCAAGGCTGGGTGAAGACTCAGTTCGCCTGATGGACTTCGTTTCGATGTTCCCTAACGCTGGTTGCCGAACCGGTTATAAGACGTCACTGAGGCGGCGGGTTTCCGGTCGGTGGGGCCGAATCGGCCTCTTGGATATCCCAAGGGTGTGAGGCACACGGTCTCGACATGCTCGGGGATATCGAGGAATTCCTTGATTTTGGCTTCCTCCCGTATGTGAACGGTCGTGATACGGGTGCCCAGGCCCAGGGCGCGGGCTGCCAGGAACAAGTTCTGTATCGCCAGCCAGACCGAGGAGGCGTAGCGGCCCCGCTCGATGGGTTCGTCGGCGATGCGCTGTATGTAACCGAACGAGTGGTCGACGCAGACCAGAATCATTGCCGGTACCTCCGGCATGTGGTTGGCCAAGTACCGGGCGGCGGTGTAGGCAGCCGGCTCGTTGGGCGGAGGCGTATGCCCTTGGGCGCCCAGCCACAGGTCGCGGTAGAGCCCGCCCACCTTGCCGATGACTTCCGGGTCGGTGATGACGATGAAGTGCCACGGCTGGACGTTGCCGCCGCTTGGGGCTTTGGTGGCGGCCTCTATGATTCGGTCAATGGCCGCAGCGGGCACCGGGTCCGGCCGGTAGCGGGTAATCTGCCTCTGGCTGTAGATCGCGTCAAACAGGCCTAGGTCGTCGGCCATGATGTCCTCCCAATAACGGTATTTCAACACCGGGGCGCGGAGGACGCCCAGAGAACGCCAATATAACTCCGATGGCGAAAATCCTCTGCGCTCTCCGCATTAAATGGGCGCCCGCCGGTTGTGCCAATCGGTATTTTGTTCGTAAGCGTGGGCGACCCTCAGGACGGTCTCCTCGGCGAAGGGCCGTCCTACGATCTGCATTCCCATGGGCATACCATCGGTACTGAACCCGCAAGGAACCGAAAGCGCTGGCACGGCGGCCAGGTTGAAGGGGCCCGTAAAGCTCATCCGCCCGGCCAGTCCGGTTGCGGCGTGTTCTTTGCTCTGGATGCCGGGCACGCTTTCCACCGGCGGCGCGGTGGAAATGCCAGACGGCAACACCAGGACATCGTATTGCTCCAACGCCTGGAGTATCTGCTGGCGGAGCAGCGTCCTCAACTTCTGGGCCTTGTAGTAAGCCTGTGCGGGCAGGGCGCTCCCGGTAAGGAATCGCACCCTGTTGTTGTGGTCCAGTTCGTCAAAATGCGTCTCGAAGGTCTCGCGGTGCAGGTTGGACCACTCGACGCCGATTATGGCCATGCTGATGGCTCCGGCTTGGGATATCAACGGGATGGATACGTCCTCCGCGCTGGCGCCCAATTCGCCCAACACCGCGACCGCCGCGGCCACGGCGTCCCGGAATTCCTGCTGCAAGTTCGGGGCATCCATCCGCTCCTCGATCACGCCGACTTTCAATTCGCGAATGTTCCCCGTAAGCGCCGCCCGGTAATCGGGGACCGGAACGTTCCAGGTGTATGGGTCTTTCGGATCGTGCCCGGCGATGGCGCCCAGTGTGATGGCGGCGTCCTCAACCGTTCGGGAGATGGGCCCAACGGTGTCCATGGACCACGAACCGCCCATCACCCCGTGGCGGCTCACCCTCCCGAAGGACGGCCGCAGCCCCACCAGGCCGCTGAAGTTTGCCGGGCCGCGAATCGACCCCCCTGTATCCTCGCCCAGCGACGTGGCGCACAGGAAGGCCGCCGTGGCCGCGCCGGAACCGCTGCTGGAAGTGCCTGGGTTGCGTTCCAGGTCCCAGGGGTTCCGCGGTGTCCCGTAGGGGTGGTGATAGATTTCGGCCATGGCGAACTCGCTCATGTTGAGCTTGCCCAGCAGCACCGCCCCCGCCTGCTTGAGGTTGGCGATCACCGTAGCGTCCTCATCGGGTACGAAGTCGGACAATATACTGGACCCGCCGGTGGTCAGGATACCGGCGGTGTTGAACTGGTCTTTGACCGCCACCGGTACGCCGTGGAGGGGACCGCGGTGACCGCCCCGGGCGATCTCCGTCTCAGCTTCGCGAGCCTGCTCCAAAGCGTGCTCCCGTGTGACGGTGATGTAGGAGTTCAGCTTCCCGTCCACCTCGGCAATGCGGTCGAAGTACGCCTCGGCGGCCTCCACCGGGGACACTTGGCCGGACTGTATGAACCCGGAAAGCTCCGTCGCGGTCAGAAACGGGATATCCTTCTTTTCCATGTCATCTCCATGTCGTCTCCTGAGCAACTCTGGCGGACCTGGTAGACAAGGCGGCACTAGGCGCTGTGCCGGCTGCCGTGTTTGCCGCAATGAGGCCGGACCCTCCGGGGCCGCCGGTGCGGCTTCGGGGCCGCCGGTGCGGCTTCGGCGCCGGAGGTAGTCCGGGTTGAGACGGCCTAATCTTCGGGAACGGCGGCGATGAGACGTCCGTTTTCCACCGTTACCGGGAAAGAGGCCATTTTCGAGTTGGGCCCGTTGACGCAAACGCCTTCGGTGTACTCGAAACGCCAGCCATGATCCGGGCACATGAACACGCCGCCCCAATCCAGCACTTCTCCCATCTGGTGGGGGCACACGTTGGACAAAAGCCGGTAGCCCTTCTTCCCCTTGGACAGGAAATATGACCACTGGCCGATATCGACCGGGGTGGGAAATTTGGAGAAAGCCGATTCTGGGCCGATGTCCACCTTGGTCTCTTTGTAATCAGGCATTGGAGGCAGTTCCTAAAATGGCAGTCAAATGGCATAGGCAAACGGTCCGGGGCTGATGCGGCCAGTATAAACGACCTCGGCGAGGGCCTCAAGGACAGTCCCCATTCGGCCCAATTCGGCCTGCTCCCGGGTGCCGCGGTCGTTACCGCCGTATGCTGGCATGGTCCCGCGTCCGGCTTGACGGGCGGGCCGATATCTAGGACTATTGGGCCAGCCACAGTGGTAAGCAAGGAGGTAGTCATGGCCGACCTGACCAGAGACGATATCCGGTCCATGGGCAAGGCCGTGGGCCTCAAGATAGAAGAGCCCGAACTTACCGAGGTCATGTATAGCCTGAACGCCCTCCTGGAAGCCTTGGACGGCATCAATCCCCCGGGACTGGAAAGCGTAGAGCCGCTGCCCATCATCCTGCCGCCGGCCTAGCACCAGCCCCTCTCTCCCCACCCGTACCTGCCTCTGTTTCGGGCGACGACGGATCGGCCGCCCTGCGGGCACGGCCCCGCGTATTCTCCTTCTGAGCCGCCACCCCCTCATTCGTGAACGGAGGAATCATGGACAAATCCGACCTGCCCTTCCTCACCGCCGGCGATCTCTCCCGTTTGATTGAGTCCAAAGAGGTGTCTCCCGTAGAAGCCACAGAAGCCTATCTTGACCGAATTGACGACCTGGACTTCAAGTTCAATGCCTATCTGACCGTCACGCGAGAGTTGGCCATGGCAGCCGCCCGGCAGGCAGAGCGGGAAATCGCGGCGGGGAACCACCGGGGGCCGCTCCACGGCGTACCGGTGGCCGTCAAGGACCAGTTCAACTCGGCGGGGGTGAGGAGCACCGGCGGGTCCCGCATTCTGGCCGATTTCGTCCCCGAGGAAGACGCCACGGTGATCGCCAACCTCAAGCAGGCGGGGGCGGTGCTGCTGGGGAAGACCAACCTCACGGAATTCGCCATCACCGGCTTCTCCCACCGTTACAGCACCCCTCGCAACCCCTGGGACCTGAACACCTACGCCGGCGGCTCCAGCAGCGGGTCGGGAGCCGCCACGGGCGCGTTCCTCTGCGCCACGTCACTGGGAGAGGACACCGGCGGGTCCATCCGTTTCCCGGCCGCCTGGTGCGGACTCGTGGGACTCCGGCCCACCTGGGGGTTGGTGAGCCGCTACGGAGTGATGCAGGGCGTTTGGTCCATGGACACCGTTGGACCCATCTCCCGGACGGTGGAAGACGCCGCCATCACCCTGGGCGCCATCGCGGGGCACGACCCCATGGACCGCTACACCTTTGACCGCCCCGTCCCCGATTACCGGGCAGGCCTTGGCGGCGGCATCGAGGGCCTGCGGGTCGGCGTAATCGCCGAGCAGATGGAGTCGGACCATGTAGAGCCTGCCGTCCGTGCCACGGTGGTCCGGGCCATCTCGGTCTTGGGGGAATTGGGGGCGCGAGTCGAAGAGGTGGAAATCCCCCTGTACTCGGCGTCCGTGGCGCTGTCCGGCGCCCTTCTGGCCGCCGAACCGGCCCTGAACCATAAGGAGTGGGTCCGGGAACGGCTGAACGAGTACGGTCATGACGACCGTATTCTCCTGCTGACCGGGAGCTTGCTGTCCGCCCACCATTACTACAAGGCCCAGAAGCTACGGGCAATGCTTCGCCAGCAGGTGCTTGAAGCGTTCGAGCAATACGACGTGCTGGTGCTGCCCACCGCGGGGAGAGCGGCCCAGCCGGTGGAAGACGACCCACCCGTGACCAGCAAGGAGACCGCGTCCCGCTTACCCTTCCTGTTGACCAGGTTGTTCAACCTGGCCAGTTGCCCGGCGATGTCGGTTCCCTGCGGGTTCGATGACCGCGGGCTGCCGGTGGGGCTGCAAATCGGGGGACGCCCCGGCTCGGAAGAGACTCTTTTTCGGGCGGCTCACGCCTACGAGCAGGCCACCGACTGGCACACTATGCGCCCGACTGCAGCCTGAACCGTTTGGGCGTGCCCGCCTCTCGGGGATTCCGCATGTTACTCCCGGCCGGCCAATTCCGCCTCGGTCAATTCCTCTGCCGCCGCAAGCAGTCTTTCGGCCCGTTGCTTTTCGACACCGCGGCTTTCCAGAAACAGGCCCAGGGCCTGCAACGGCTGCAGGCCCTCCCCGGCGCCTGGGGCCAACCGCGTTCGCCGCTCGGACGGCACGTTCCGGGTGATGGAAGCGATGAAGTGGGCCGGTTCCAACTCTTTGCGTATGTCGGCATCCCGTATGTGTACGTTCGACTCCGCCGATGCCGTTATCCTCACCCGGACCACGGCGTCTTCGATGCGCTTCCGTCGGATGGCCCGAAGCACCCCCTCCGTGGGGTCTGCTTCTTGTGGTTCCACCGTTACGTCGACGGTCACGAACGGGCGGGCCTTCAGAGCATGAAACTCGAAGGAGGTCATGCGGTGGCCTTGGGGGGCGGCCGGGTCCAAGTCGACCACGCAGAAACCCTTGTCATCGTCCTCCTCGCTGAAATCGACTCTCTGCAGACTGCCCGAATAGACCACCATGGGCGGTCCCTGGCGCAACACCTGGTGTTTGTGGATGTGCCCGAGCGCGACGTAGTCCAACTGAGGAAGCCCAATGGAGCCGGCCAATAGCACATGGTCTTGGCCCAACATCATCGACCTCTCGGTGCCCACGGTCGCACCGTCAACCGTCATGTGACCGGCCAGAATGGCCGGTTTAGACGGGTCCAGGTCCCCCGCCCGCCCGGCGATGCCGGCGGTCATTTGGTCCTGCAAACGTTCGCGGACTTGGTCGATGGTGAGGCCACGGGCGTCTTCCCGGGCCAGCATCTCACTGCGGCGAGGCCAAGGAACAGCCAACACCTGCAACGGTCCGGATGGCGTGGGCACCAGGTAGTTCTGGAGACTGCTGCCGACGTGGATATTGGGCACATCCAGGGTCGGGAAGATTTCGACGGCGGTGGCGCGGCTCCGCACGGCCGGCAGGTCATGATTTCCCACCAGCAGAAAGCAGGGAATCCCCGCCCGGGATAGCCGCGTCAGCCGTTTGGCAAGCTCGCGCTGGTGGGTCTGGGAAGGATCGCGGCCCTTGTAGGCATCACCCGCCAGCAGCACCAGGTCCGCCCTCTCGTTCAGGGCGAACTCGACGACTTGGTCCAGGGAACTGAGAAAGTCGCCCAACCTGGTGGAAAGGCCGGTGTCGGGGTCAATGCGGCCGTAGTTCTCGACGCCGATGTGCAAGTCGGAAAAATGAACGATCCTCATCCTGTCCCCCCACACCCCCGTCCGCTTTTGGGCCAGGTTACGCTCATTGTGCACCCAATATACAGTTCGTCCAATATACAGCAGGAGTGCCGGGGCAGGAAACCGAGGCCCTCCGGCCTGCGCAAGCGCTCCAGCGGCTCCAGCGGCCCCAGCGCCTTTCGTGATGTTGACATTGATAGTCATCATTTCTAGAATCGATACAAGTCTCTTCTAGAACCGATACAAGTCTCCGGGGCGTTCCGGCGGTCCATCGTGAGCCGAGCTTCTCCCGGTTTGGAGTAAAGCGACAGGAATGACAAGCGTTCGACAGTTGTATGCGTTACAAGAATTGGACCTGGTACTGGACCGGTTGCGGAAACAACTGGACGGAGCGGAGGTAGAACTCAAGACAAAGGTGTCGTTGGAGAGCCTGCAGACCGCGTTGGGTGGGGAAGAAGAGAAGCTGCAGGAGGTGGAGAAGAGACAAAAGGACAACCGGCTGGACGCTGCCGTCCACCGGGAGCGGTCAGGAACTCTGGAGACACAGCTCTACGACGGTTCGTTGACCAACGCCCGCGATCTGGAAGCCCTCCAACAGGAAGCAGCCAACGTGCGCCATCTCCTGGAGCAGGAAGAGGCGGCTTACCTGGAGCTTTCCATCCAATTGGAAGAGTCGCAGACCCGCTGTGCCGACCTGGGCCAAGAGCTCTCCGGCCGACGGGCCCGCTGGGAATCGCGGCAAGGAGAGTTGCACGAATTAGTATCGCAATTGTCCGAGCAACGCACCGGTTTCGAGCAGCAACGGGAGCAGATTATGGCCGCCGTCGACCAGACATCGCTGCGCCGGTACGAGACCCTCCGCGTCTCCAAGAAGGGCCTGGCGGTCGCCAAGGTGGAACGGGGCCTGTGCCAGGGCTGCCGGATGGCCCTTCCGACCCATCTGCAGCAACAGGTCCGCGGCGGACGCGAAACGGTCAACTGCAGCAGTTGCGGCCGCCTGCTGTTCTTGGGATAGAAGCGCCGTAAACCGGTAGGCGCCACCGCCCCGGCGGTCATCGATTGGGCCCGCCGCCGCCCCGGCGGCCACCGATTGGGCCATTCTTGTTGACCCATTTTTGGGCCCTGTGCTAGAGTGCCAACCGGAGGGCCGTACAGACTGGGTGGCCGCCGCGGCGCTCACGGGCGCCGGGGAGGAAAGTCCGGGCTCCTCTGGGCAGGGTGCTGGGTAACGCCCAGGCTTCCGGGACGGCGGACCGCCGCTCCGGGGGACGGAAAGTGGCACAGAAACATACCGCCTCGACGTGAGTCGAGGCAAGGGTGAAATCGGACGGTAAGAGCGTCCGGCCGTCTGCGGTGACGCAGCGGCGGTCAAACCCCACCTGGAGCAAGGCCGAATAGAGGGACAATGGGCGCCCGGCCCGTCCCCGGGTTGGCTGCTGGACCACGGCGGCAACGCCGTCCCGCCAACGGCGGGTCCCGGTGCGAATCGGGAGGCTAGATAGATGGTCACCGTCCTGACCGCGTCGGCATTTCGTGGAAGGGATACAGAACCCGGCTTATAGGTCGGTGCGGTCCTCCGCCGTCTAACCCTGCTTTCATACACAATCGCCGGTAAGTTGTGGGTAACCGTCCGCTCCTTCCCTGTGGCTGGGGTTGACCCCTATGCCTTACCACTATTAGTATATTGGTAAGGAGGCAATCATGATCGTCAAAATCACGTCGAAACGCCAAGTCACGTTTCCGGCCCGGGTGTTGGACGCCTTGGGAGTGGGCCCCGGTGACCACCTCGAAATTCACGAAGGACCCGACGGATTTATGCTGCGGCCCAGACGCATTGATTTTTCGCTCCTGGGGATGTTGCGCAGTAAGATACCGCTTGGACATCCGCCGTTCGATATCGAGACATTTCGAGGGGCTCCGTATGACCCAGCGCTTCGGGATTGATACTTCAGTCCTGGTCAGATTGATCACTGGGAACCCCAAAAACGACTTCATGCACTGCGTCAGCGAACTTCGTTCATTGATCGAAGACCAGGGCGTCGAGGTCTTCGCCTCAAACCAGGTTGTCGGGGAGACGTACGTTGCGGTGCAGCATCACTACGGAGTATCTAGCGCCGACGCGCGCGCCTCTCTGCTTGATGCGCTTCGCAGCGGTCTGGTAGCCCCCCTGAACGGCCTGTCCGTCGTCGAGGCCCTTGAGGCGGTCGGCGGCCCGGGCCTGTTCGACAGACTTATCGCCGACGACTATTCGCGGTCTGGAATGGAGACGTTTACGTTGGACCGCAGGATGGCTTCCTTGCCCGGAGTAAGGAGGCTGTAGGACCTCGGCGGTCCGTCCGCCGTCCTATGCAACGGTTGCCGATTCGACAGCCACCGATTATTATTGTTCCAGCCTCTCTAGCCGACGCGGCGGACACACGCCCCCGAGAAGGGCCTTAAATCGCCGCCGTTTGCGGCCAAACGCCCAAGAGCCGCCTCAACCAGGAGCCCCTCAGTAGTGTACTTGGACCTGCATTGCCACTCGGTGTCGTCCGACGATTCCAAGGCCACCGTCGAGCAATACGTAAAATGGGTACAGATGCTTCGGAAACGCGGCCACACCGTTGACGGCATCGTTCTTACCGAACACCGGAAGTTCGACTTCGACAAGGACTATTCGGAGTTGGCGGCCCAGACCTGCACTCTGGTCCTCAAGGGCTCGGAGTTGGACACCCGCTTCGGCCACTTTTTGGTCTACGGCGTTTCCCAAGAGTTGACCAAGGATATCGACTTCTCGGACGTTCGAATCGACGCGCGGGAGTTGATGGCCGCAGCCCGTCAGCACGGCGCAATGGCCATACCAGCCCATCCGGGGCGTTTTCGCATCGGCCTGGTCGACTACATCGCAGAGGGTGAAGAATTCGATGGCCTGGAGATCGTCGAACTGGTGAACGGCGGCAGTCGGGCCGGCGAGAACGAGCGGGCAGAAGAGTTATGCCGGGCCCGCGGCTATGCGGGCATCGGCGGCAGCGACGCCCATCTCACCAGCCACATAGCCGTCGCTCTCACGAAATTCGAGGCGAAGATCACCGACGAGGGCAGCCTGGTCGATGCTCTGCTGTCCAAAGAATTCAGTCCGGTCTGGTTGGCTGACACAGCCAACGGCCTCGAGAGCTAAAACCCCGACTGCGAGGAGCCACAATTCCATGGCGACGGAACTGGAATACGACCGGTCGTTACACGGCAAGGAACACACGGCCGGCCCCTTTGAAGTAACCTCCAAAATGATACAGCAGGTAAACGGCAGCCTGGGCGAGTCCAACCCTGCCTTCACCTCGGAGTCTGCCGCGCAAGAGCAGGGATTTCGCGGAATGGTCGCCCCTCCCACCCTGTGTTCCATCTTCGTGCGGGAAGTGGCCCTGCCTGACGTCGGCGTCACGTTCGGCCGCACCCAGATGCACGCCGGGCAACGGGTGCAGCCCATTGCGCCCGTGTACGCCGGGGACCAACTGACCGCGTCCTCCCACCTCAAAGACGTCTACGCCAAGACCGGCCGGTCGGGGATCATGGTGTTCGTGGTCTGGGAGACCACCTTCCGCAACCAGCACGGCGACGTGGTCGCCGAGGTCCAGGAATCTTTCGCCCGGCGCGAGTGACACCCGGGCTCCAATCACCACGGCGTTCGAGTGCGACGTGCCCTATTTTGACGACATAGAGCTGGGAGACGAAATCGGACCGGTGGAAACTGTGGCTACCGACGACGGTGTCGCGAGCTTCTGCGAAATCTGGAACGCCCCCCAACCCAACAGGTTCACCGACCTTCAGGCGGCCACCGACTCAGGCATGCCGGGACTCATTGTGCCCGGCATCATGGCCATGGCCATGATGGGCCAGTTGCTCACCGATTGGGCCGGCCCGAATGCAATCCGGGACTTGGACGTGGTGTTCCGACAACCGATACCCCACAACTCGCCCCTGACCTTGACCGCCACCGTGACCGACCTGCGCCGGGACGACGGTGAGAACCTCATCGAATGCGACATCCTCATGACCGGCGTCAACGGAGAGCGGTACGTCGGCGGGAAGGCCGTGGTGGCGCTGGATAGCCGCTCCTGATCCTGGGCGCCGCGCCGTTCCGTGGCAACTCTCTTTTCCCGGCTGCGCTCGGCTACTCTGGGCTGCTATTAGTGTTTGAGCGCCATGACCGGCGAATTCGCCCATTTGCCCGGCCCACCCGCCGGGCGTTATTCTTTGGCTGGCCGGGGCCCCGGTTTACACGCAAGCGGCCCGGTCTAATGCGGAGGGTTCGGATGTACGACCTTAACGGAAAAATCGCTGTTGTAACTGGAGCCGGCGGCCGGCACGGTATTGGCCGGTCCATCGCGCTGCGGCTGGCCCAAGAGGGCGCCGACGTGGCGGTGACCGACATACCGGCCAGCCTCGAAGCCGTCCGCCATCAGGACCGCCAAGAGGGTTGGCGGGGACTGCCGAGCGTGGTGGAGGAAATCGAGGGTCTCGGACGCAACGCCATGGACCTGTATTCCGACGTCTCGGACAGCGGCCAGGTCGATCAAATGTTGGCGCAGGTGCTGGACCGCTTCGGTCGAGTAGATATATTCGTCAACAACGCGGGCTCCCGGCCGGGGAAGGACCGTGTCTTGGTGGTGGAACTGGAGGAAGAGGCGTTCGACGAGGTGATGCGGGTCAACGTCCGGGGGACCTACCTGTGCTCCCGCGCCGTGGCCCGGCACATGGTCTCCCGGCCCGGCGGAGGCAAGATCATCAACATCTCATCGGGGGCGGGAAAACGGGGCATCGCCCGCTATGCCGCCTATTGCGCCTCCAAGTTCGCCATCGTGGGGTTCACGCAGGCCATGGCCCAAGAGATGGCCCAGCACGGCGTCAACGTGAACGCCATCTGTCCGGGGCTGGTGGATACCGAGCGAGTGGACTTCATCGCGGCCGCACTGGCCCCGGAGGGTGAGTCTTCCGAGGAGTTCCGGGCCGACATGGCCCGGGAGCGCGCCCTTCGGGTGCCCATGGGCCGAATCGCCCAAGGGGATGACATCGCCCGCATGGCCGCCTTCCTGGCGTCGTCCGAGTCCGACTACGTGACCGGCCTTTCCATCAGCGTGTCCGGCGGCTCGGAGATGAATTAGATATTACGAATCATGGATAAGAGGACCCGGAATTCAGAGACTGAGAATTCTTTACTCCCAATTCCACATTCCTAATTCTCAATTCCCGATTCTCAATTCCCGATTCGCGTTGGCGGCCTTACCAGAAACATCAGGAAGGCCGCCAACGCGTGGGCCGACATCATGGCGAAGTACAGGACCCGATAATCGCCGGTCACGGTCAGCATGGTGGCGGCCAACGTCGGACCCAGCCCCAAGGCCGCTGTCTGAAATGGGGCGTAGGCCCCCAGGATAGCGCCGTAGGAGGTGCGCCCGTAATATTGGGCCAGCACCATGTTCTCCATCGTCCCCACAGCGCCCGAGAAAACTCCCCAGATGAGGGCGAAGACCAGCGCGGCGGGCAGGGACCCGACGGTCGTCAGGTAGCCGAGCATCGCCCCCGTCCCCAGCATCGTCACTATCAGACAGCGTCGGGGAGTGAACACGTCCGCCAAATAGCCCCACCCCAGGTTGGCGACGGAGAGCACCGTGCCCAGGCTCAGGACACCGGCGGCCGCCTGGGGGCTTAGGCCGACTTCGTGGACCAGGTAGGGGACCAGGCTGAACCCGGCGCTGCCGGAGGCCAGGACCCCAACGCTGCCGGTCGCCACTATCAGCCAGAACGTGCGGGTCCTGACGGCCTCCCCGGCGGTCCAGCTTTCTTCACCGCTTTCTTCACCGCTTTCTTCACCGCTTTGCCGGCCGATGCCTCCTCCCTGGCCAACGGTCTCCGACGTTGCGCCGTCGGGGAGCAATCCGATGTCCTCAGGCCTGCGCCGAACAAACAACGCCACGGGGATTATCAGGAGCAGGGAAAGGATGCCCAGGTAGCGGTAGGCGGCCCTCCAGCCTTGGTGCACCGCGATGAGGGAGATGATCTGGATGTTGATGGCGCCGCTAATCGGCCGAAAGGTCGAAACCAGGGCCAGAGCCACATTGCGCCGCCTGCGGAAGAAGTTGACTGCGGCGGTGCCGGGCACCAGCCCGATCAACACCGGATTGGCAATCGCGCGGGACAGGATGTAAGCGCCGTAGAACTGCCATAGGGCGTCGGCGCCCGAAAGGACGAACAACCCCGCGCCGGCGGCCAAAAGCCCCGACGGCATCAACCACCTGGGCCCGTACCGGTCGGCCAACCGCCCGATGAATGGGGCCAGCAGGCCGGAGCCCCAGGTCCCGGCCGTGGCCGCGTAGGAGATCGTCCTCTCGCTCCACCCGGTATCGTCGGTTATGTATACCTGGATGCCGCCGATAACCACTTGGCTCACACCGCTGGCGGCAAACGTCGCGACCGCGGTGATGCCCAACACCAGCCAGCCGTAATAGAATGGCGTTTTCAGCCGCCAATTCAGGAACGAATCAAGCATGCCGTCCATCTTACTCCGGCCCTCGCCCGCTATCCAACGCTGGCCTAATCTGGAATTGCGAATGATGTGTGAGCCGGTCCGCCCGGGAATAATCGGCAACCGGAGCCGTTAGGTGGTAAATTAGTCTCATGGGACTGCCGCGGATTTCCATGCTTCGACGGCGCAGGAAAGGCAACGCCTTGGCCTCCCCAGAGGGAACGGCGGGCCATTCGGGCCGCGGCCACATGCACGGCGTCGCCGACCGGGAGGTCTTGGCCAGCGACAGGGGCATTTGGGCCACCAAGGTATCTCTGGCCATTTTGACGGCCACGGCGTTGGCGCAGGTCGGCGTGGTGGTCATCACCGGCAGCGCCGCGCTGCTGGCCGACACCGTCCATAATCTAGGGGATGCGGCCACAGCCGTGCCTCTGTGGGTGGCGTTCACCCTGGCCCGCCGGCCGCCATCCCGGCGTTTCAGCTACGGGCTGGGGCGAGTTGAAGACCTCGCGGGACTATTGATCGTCTTCGTCATCCTGGTCTCCGGAGTCGTTGCCGGTTACGAGTCGATAAGGAGATTGTCCGATCCGCCGGAAATCCAGTTCCTCTGGGCCCTGATGGCGGCCGCAGTCGTGGGATTCGCCGGTAATGAAGGAGTCGCGTGGTTCCGAATCAGGGTCGGGCGTGAAATCGGCAGCGCGGCGCTGGAGGCCGACGGGCAGCACTCCCGGGCCGACGGCTTGACCAGCCTGGCCGTGCTCCTCGGAGGCGTCGGATTGTGGCTGGGCTATCCCTTGGCCGATCCCATTGTCGGGTTGGTGATCACGGCCGTTATCATGTTCATCGTAGTCCAGACCGCGAAGCCTGTGTTTACCCGGTTACTCGATGGGGCCGAGCCGGAGGTGCTCGACGAGGTCCTAAGCGTGTCGGCCGGCACCGATGGCGTCAGGGGCGTTTCGGGAGAGCGGGTACGCTGGTTGGGACACCGCTTGGTCGCCGAGGTAACCGTGGCTGTTGATCCCCGCATCTCGGTGAGCGACGGCCACCACATTGCGCAGGACGTGGACCATAACCTGACGCACCGCCTCCCCTACCTGTCGAATGCCACGGTCCACGTGTACCCGGAGACGGCGTCCGGGGAAGACTTACATCCCCACAGCGGCCGTCAGGACGATCATCAGGATGATCACGATGAAGGCGAGGGTCGCGAGCACGGCCGTCAGGGCGTTCATCAGGATGATCATGATAAAGGCGAGGGTCACGAGCACGGCCGTCAGGATGATCGTGGTGAAGGCGAGGGTCACGAACACGGCCGCTGACCGGCCATTTGCCCGAACAATTGCCGCCGGGTCCGGTAGCCCTCAAGCGCTCCCGCCCAATACTCTTAAGACGAGGTCACAATAATGCCCTTGGACCGCGCTCAAGTGGTGCATATTGCTACCCTGGCCCGCATCGGCCTGACCGACGCCGAAATCGAGATGTTCACCGAGCAACTGGCCAACATTCTGGAGCAATTCGACATCCTCAACGAGCTGGACACCCAAGGCGTCGAACCCACCAGTAACGCCGGTGATCTGCGGACAGTCATGCGGGACGACGCGCCCCGCGACTCCCTTGACCCTGAAGAGGTGCTGAGTAACGCCCCCCGGCGGGAGGGCGACTATTTCCGGGTGAAGGCGGTGCTGCAAGAAGAATGACTGACCTCAACTGGCTCACCATCCGGGAGGCCCACCGGCTTTTGTCCCGGCGGGAAATCTCCTCAGTGGAACTGACCAGGGCCTGCCTGGAACGGATCGAGTCTGTCGAAGACCGGGTGGGCGCGTTTCTGGCCATCACCCCGGACCTGGCGATGGAACAGGCCGAGAAAGCGGACCGGTCCTTGTCCTCGAACGGAGGCGGCCCGCTGACCGGCATCCCCGTGCAGGTGAAGGATGTGATGTGCACCCGCGGCATTCCAACGACCTGCGGCTCCCGGATGCTGGAGGACTACGTGCCAGTGTACGACTCGACCGCCGTGGCCCGCCTGCTGGACCGCGGGGCCGTGGTGCTGGGCAAGGGCAACATGGACGAGTTCGCCATGGGATCGTCCTGCGAGAACTCGGCCTTTCACCCGGCCCGCAATCCTTGGGACTTGGACCGGGTCCCGGGAGGCAGCAGCGGCGGCGGGTCGGCCTCCGTGGCCGCGGCGGAGGCGACCTACGCCCTGGGCTCCGACACCGGCGGCAGCGTCCGGCAACCCGCCGCCATGTGCGGCGTGGTGGGCATGAAACCCTCCTACGGGCTGGTCAGCCGGTACGGCCTGGTGGCTTACGCCTCGTCTTTGGACCAGATCGGCCCCATCGGCCGCAGCGTGGAGGACTGCGCCTTGGTGCTGAACGCCATTGCCGGTCACGACCCCCGCGATTCGACCTCCCTTCCCGGACCGGCGCCGGACTATCTATCCGGGATCGAAAACGAGATCGCCGGACTCCGCCTCGGGGTCCCCTCCGAGTACTTCGCAGAAGGAGTGGAACCCGGAGTCCGGGAAGCGGTCGAGACTGCGGCCAAGGCCCTGGAAGGCCTTGGGGCGTCAGTCCAGGAGGTGTCGTTGCCGACAACTCGTTATGCTCTGGCCTGCTATTACATCATCGCGCCGGCAGAGTGTTCGGCCAACCTGGCACGGTACGACGGAGTGAAATACGGGGCATCGTATCAGGACGCCGGCGACATGTGGGAGGCCATGGAACGCACCCGCCAGTACGGCTTTGGCCCAGAGGTGACCCGGCGCGTCATGCTCGGCACGTATGCGTTGTCGGCCGGTTACTACGACGCCTATTACCTGAAGGCGCAACAGGTCCGGACTTTGATCCGCCAAGACTTTGCCCGCGTCTTCGAGACGGTGGACGCCCTGGTGACTCCCACCTCGCCAGTCGTGGCCTTTCGCTTGGGAGAGAAGACAGCGGACCCGGTGCAAATGTACCAGACCGACGTTTGCACCCTGCCGGTCAACATCGCCGGACTTCCCGGCCTATCGGTGCCCTGCGGGTTCTCCCAAGGCCTTCCGGTGGGGATGCAGCTCATTGGCCCGCACTTGGCGGATGCAACGCTGCTGCGCATCGGCCATGCCTACCAGCAGGCGACAAGTTGGCACGAAGCGAGACCGCCGTTGTAGCCCTTGCCTTTTCCAGCCCGTCAAAGGCGGCTTCTAAAGCGTCATTGGCGTCGTCATTCGCCTCGTCACCGGGGTATCGATGCGGGGCTTCCTTGAACACCGGCATATTTGGCATTATTAACGATATCCATTAATATATGGCGTGGTGAATCGGTTCAGGGACAATGACGCTGAACGGCTCTTCCACGGGCAGCCGGTCCGCCGCCTGCCGCCAGACATCCAGCGGCGGGCGCGAATGAGGTTGCAACGTCTACTTGCCGCGACGGCGTTGAATGACCTGCGGCTGCCGCCGTCCCACCGGCTGGAAGCCCTCCGCGGTGACCGGACGGGCCAGCACAGCATTCGCATCAACGACCAGTGGCGAGTGTGCTTTCGCTGGACAGACCAGGGCGCAATGGAGCTCGAAGTCACCGACTATCACTGAGGAGGAACCCCATGGTCGTGGCCCCACCGGTACATCCCGGAGAACATCTGGCGGAAATATTGGCCGAACTCGGTGTCAGCCAGTACCGGCTGGCCAAAGCGATACGTGTACCCCCGGTACGCGTCCATGACATCGTGCACTGCCGCAGGTCCATTACAGCAGACACAGCGTTACGAATCGGACAGGCCTTGGGAATGACCCCCGAATTCTGGCTGAACCTCCAGCGAATGTACGACTTGGACATCGCCCGTGCATCGACTGACACCAGCGGCATTGAAATTCTTGTGG
The DNA here is from genome assembly GCA_034428795.1 of Dehalococcoidia bacterium. Lineage (GTDB taxonomy): Bacteria > Chloroflexota > Dehalococcoidia > Lucifugimonadales > UBA3495 > VXOI01. The sequence goes on along the minus strand of DAOUHF010000043.1, from coordinate 26,507 downwards.
AGGCAACGACCTGAATCAGCTGGGAACGCCGGTGGGAACGGTCCGGCCTTCCTGAAATGGAGGAAGCCCAGACCCCTTTCTTGCGTGCCGCGATAAATTATCGATAATTTTCGGCTTCCCATCGTCATGGTGTTAAAATCGGAATCAGGACGGAAATTATGCCGCGCACGAGCATCAAAAACATCCTCTCCTTGGACCACCCGGCCGGCGATGTGTTGGTCCAAGGTTGGGTGAAGACCCGGCGTTCCTCCAAGTCCGTCTCGTTCGTCCAGATCAACGACGGTTCGACCCTCCGCGACTTGCAGGTGGTTTTCGACGACGCCCACCCGGACTACGCCGCCGCCAACGGACTGACCACCGGCTGCAGCGTTAGCATCGAGGGCAGCGTGGTGGAGTCGCTGGGCCAAGGTCAGAAATACGAGATCCAGGCCCAGTCGTTGCGGGTGGTGGGCGAGGCCGACCCCGAGACCTACCCGCTACAGAAAAAACGGCATACTCCGGAATTTCTCCGTGAAATCGCCCACCTCCGCCCCCGGACCAACACCTTTGGGGCCATGGCCCGGGTGCGCAACGCCGTGGCCTTCGCCATCCATTCCTTCTTCCAAGAGCAGGGCTTCCAGTACATCCAGGCCCCAATTATCACTGCCAGCGACGCCGAGGGCGCCGGCTCCATGTTCAGGGTTACGACGTTGGACTTGGCAAACCCTCCGCTCCGGGACGGCGCGGTCGACTTCACCGAAGACTTCTTCGGAAAGCCGACCTTTCTGACGGTGAGCGGCCAATTGGAAGCCGAGATCTTTGCCTTGGCCCTCTCGAACGTTTACACCTTTGGTCCCACCTTCCGGGCCGAGAATTCCAATACCTCCCGGCACTTGGCCGAATTCTGGATGGTCGAGCCCGAGGTTGCCTTCTGCGAGTTGGATGGGCTGGCCGAGTTGGCGGAAAACTTCCTGAAGAGCATATTCAGCTCCGTCCTGGAGCGATGCCCCGAGGACATGGAGTTTTTCAACCGTTGGTATGACGACACCACCATCGCCACTCTGCGGGGGATAGTAGACTCCGACTTCGAACGTATCACCTATACCGAAGCAGTGGACCTTTTGCAAAAATCGGGGGAGACCTTCGAGTTCCCCGTGGAGTGGGGAATCGACCTTCAATCGGAACACGAAAGGTACCTGACCGAGAAAAAGCTGCAAAAGCCGGTGATAGTCACAGATTACCCCAAGGGAATCAAGGCATTCTACATGCGTCTGAACGACGATGATCAGACCGTGCGGGCCTTGGACGTGCTGGTGCCCCGCATCGGGGAAATCATCGGCGGGAGCCAACGGGAGGAGCGCCGCGAGGTATTGGCGCGGCGTATGAACGAGTCGGGGTTGGACGAGGACCACTATAGCTGGTACCTGGACCTCCGCCGTTTCGGCACCGTGCCCCACGCCGGTTTCGGCCTGGGGTTTGAGCGCACGGTGCAGTTCGTCACCGGCGTCCCCAACATACGCGACGTAATCCCCTTCCCCAGAACTCCCAAGAACGCGGAGTTCTAGCCTGGGCAGCCAGCCGGGCAACCGGCCCGCCCTCCGGCCCCTAATCCGGTCCGAAGAATTCCTGGCGGCGTTCGGGCCGGGAAGCGACACCATGGAGAAAGCCCTGGACCGGCTCTCCGAGATATACCGCCAGAGTTCGGCCGCGCCCCCGGTGGCGGCCTGCCACAACCATTGGCGGCGTTACCGGGAGGCCGTGCCCACCCAGGCTGCTTCCGGTCCTTCCGTTTTCCTGCGTCACACCTACCTCGCCCTTCTGGTCCGGTTGGCCGCCCGGCATTTCCTGGAGCCGCCAGGCCGTTCTATCGACGTTGGCGAACTCTGGCAGGTCGTGAACGGCGATTATTTCCTGAGGCGGGGGCTGGAGAACTTCGCCGGAGAGGACTTCTTTACCTGGCCTTACTTCCAGCGGTCCCATGGCTTCGCCGACGACGCCGATGCCATGGAGCTGGCACGGGAGATGTCCGCCGTTCTGGCCGGCTTCGACCTGTCGGATGGGCCCCTTGGACTGTTGCCGCTGCTCTACCATCTGATCGAAGGCGAGGGAGACTCCTTGGGCCGCCCGGCGCCCAGATGGGTTGTCGAATACCTGGTAGACGTCGGCCTGGGGCTTCCCGAACACCCGGAACTATCGGTGCTGGACCCCTCATGCGGGCCGGGGACTCTGCTGGGGGCCGCGGTCGATTCCGCCGTCCGCGCGACGATGGGCCAGGGCAGTGACGAGTTCGACACGTTGCTGCTGGTTACCGGGCGAATCGCCGGGATGACCGCCGACCCTCTTGAGGCGGCAGTTGCCCGAACCAATTACCTGCTTGCCTTGGGAGACCTCGCCCGCATGCCCCTTCCCCCCATCCTGGTGCCGGTCTACCTGGCCGACGCGGCGGCGACGCCGGTTTCGGAAGACCACGCCGGCGGCGTACCGGCGCACCGGTTCCCTCAAGCCTATGACCTTCCCCTGCCGGACCGGGTCGCCGGGGACCCGATGATGCTCGAGTGGCTGTTCGGCAGGTTGCCCAATTACATGCGTGGCGCGGCGTCGAGGCTTCGGGCCCAACCCGAGGAAGAAGCCATCCAGGAAGTCCTGAACGCTTACTACAATTACCTCACGTCGCCCAAGGCCAGAACCCCCATTCCGGAGCCGCTGACCCCCGCCGCCGCAGACGTGATGATCGACACGGCCCGCCAACTGGTACGGGGGTACCTCCATGGGGAAGGCCAAGCCCGCTTGCACCTGATCAAGAATGCCCCGGCCCCGCTTTTCCTTGCCCGGCGCGGCTTCGAGGTCGTGGCCAGTTGCGGTCCCGGCGCCAGCCCCGCTACCGGGCACGAAGCCGACGTCGATTTGTTTGAAGAGTGGCTGAAACTCTATTTGAATCCCACCGGCCGGTCGGCCGCCGTCTTTGCCGCCAACGCTCCCACAGAGTTCACTTGCTCGATAACCGGGGCCGGTGACGCGCCGGGCTCGAACTCCGTCCGGCTCACGCTCCGGGGAACGCCGCCCGCCGGCGACCCCGGCTGGGAGGAGATGAAAGACAGGGTGGAGGTCATACCCGAATAAGCGGGGCCGCATAAGCCGATTGACTGGGTTTTCGCCCGGTGAATATAATGGGGCGTTCCCCACCGGAATTCACACGCCGCCGGTAGCCCTTGGCCGGTAGCCCTTGAAAGGAGTCTTGATGACCACTCACGATGTAGTGTTGCACCCAGCCTCAGTTGTCGAGGAACTCAAGAAGAACAACATCTCCCACGTGGTCTGGCTGCCCGACAGCGAGACCAATTTCATGTACCAGTTGTTGACCAATGAGGAATCGTTGGACCTCGTCCCAGTCTGCCGGGAAGGGGAGACCATGGCTATCGCCGCGGGCCTGTGGGTCGGCGGCAAACGCCCGGTGGTGTTGATTCAGAACACCGGCATATTCGAATCGGGCGACTCCATACGCGGGCTGGGCCTGGACATCAACCAGCCGCTCGTAATGTTGATCGGCTACCGGGGTTGGAGCCGCCACGGCGTCACCACCGACTCCGCCGCCCGGTTTATTGAACACATCCTCCACGCTTGGGGAATCAATTACTACCTTATCGAGACGGACGAAGACGCCGGCCGGATCAGCACCGCCTTCGAAGAAGCGGAACGGACCCAGAAACCGGTGGCCGTCTTGGTGGGCACCGAGTTCGGCGCCTGATACGGCGAGGCTATTCCGGCCTCGACGGCACGGGATTGACCCAAAAGAGACCTGGTCCAAAAGGGCCCGGTCCAAAAGAGGACGAGAATGATAGACAACGACGCTGCGGTAAAGCTCATCGACAGCAAGCGGGGCGACGCGGTCATAATCGCCACCATGAACGCCAACAACGTCAATTTCGGCCTGCCCAGCCTCACCACCAAGCAGACCCTGGACTTTCCGGTTTCCGGCGCCATGGGCAAAGCGTCGTCGGTCGGCCTGGGGCTGGCCTTGGCCCAGCCTGAACGCAAGGTGATGGTGCTGGATGGAGACGGCAGCCTGCTGATGAACCTGGGCACCATGGTCACAGTGGCCAACAAGACCCCGGAAAACCTGTGCCACGTCCTCTTCGACAACGGCGTCTACGCGGTCACCGGCGGCCAGCCGGTGCCGGGCGCGGGCCGCGTCGATTGGGAAATGATGGGCCAGGCGGCGGGGTACGCCGCGACCTTCTCCTTTGACAATCTGGAGGACCTGACCACCGGTATCGACGAGGTTATGGCCGCTACGGGACCGGTCTTCGTACACCTCACCATCAAGCCCCAGATCGAGAACACGCCGGTACAGTTCCGCCAGAGGGCCAACCGCACGATCCACACCGCCATCCGCGAACTGCCCGAAGCCTTGGGGGCCGCCTAATCCTGCTTGTGGTTGCGGCGCAATGATGTTCCGGGGCCTCGGAAAGGGTCTGCTTGCCAGGGTGTGCGCCTACGCCCTTTTTATCCTGGGGTTCTGGCTGCTTTTCCAAGCTTTCGAACGCCCCAGCCCCGCCTTGGGAGTCTTGGGCGGGGCCTTGATTCTGGCGGCGATGTATTCCATGGCCAAAGCGGGAGTTAACGCCGGCTCCGGACGACCCCGCTTTCCCTGGCCCTCCCGGGATTCCGTGCCACCCCCAGACGGCCCGGCCGGCTCAAGTCTGTCTGACCCCAAGGACCGGGAGGGGCGCGGCTGATGGTCTCCTCCAATCGAGGCCGTTCGGGAGGCGACCCGTCTCCGGCCATTCCCTCTCCAGCCATCCCTTCACCAGCCATCCCGTCAATGGAAGCTACCAAGGCTCTTAACTATCACCGGGGCGCGGCCCTCGTGGTTTCGACCTCAGCGGCGCTTCGGGAATGGAGCGCGGTATCGGAGCGGCGCGATCTCGACGTCGACCTCAAGGACTGTATGGACCGGGCGCCCGCCGTCGGACTGGGGCTCGCCTTGGCCCAGCCCGAATCCAAAGTGATGGTCTTGGACTGCGACTCCACCCTGCGCACCAACCTGGGAGGACTGGCCACCATCGGGGAATCGAAACCCGGTAACCTGGTGCATTTCGTCTGGGACGATGTTTCCAGCCGGTCCACTGGCGGGGTACCCATCAAGGAGCTCGACCGCCTGGACTTGGTCCAGATGGCGAAGGGCTCCGGCTATTCCGCGGCCTACGAGTTCGAACGCCTGGAGGACTTCCTCATTGGCCTGGAAGAGGTGATGCGGGACGAGGGGCCGGTGTTCGTTCTGGTCAGGGTCGACCGGCAGGGTGAGCTACCGGCCTTCCCGGAGCGGACGATGGCCGAAGGTTGGGCCCAAGTCAGGGAGCAACTGGCCGAGGCATAGTCCGCAGCCGCAGAGGGATTGTCCACCTGATCCGGTCAATTGCGGTTTTCGCCGGAATCCCGGCCTACGATTCCGGGGCCGCACTGCCCGCGAGGACGCCGGGCCGGACCACGATCTGCCTGGCGACCGTGTAGCCGATGGACACCCTGTCGTTCTGCGTATCCACCTCCATCACCCCCAGGTAGGGCGCGGCTCCGGCTACCTTAACCGGGTGTTCCGGGATCAGCAGGCATTCGGCCAGGAATTCCAGCAACCGCGAGTCCTCCTCCGGCACCCGGTCGACCACATAGGGTTCTCCGGCTTTGGCCTGGTCCAGGGTCACCGAATTCTCCGGCATCTTCGGCTCCCCGGTGCCGGGGATGGGCCGGCCGAATGGAGACCGCCTGGGGTGGCCCAACCGTTCCACCAACCGTTCCATGAAATCGGTCGACATTCCGTGCTCCAGCCGGTGGGCCTCGTTGTGGGCCTTGTGCAACTCCATTCCCAGAAGCCGGACGACGAGCCACTCGGCCAACCGGTGCCTTCGGGCTATATCCTCTCCCGACTCCTGTCCGTAGCCGGTGAGGCGAATACGTTTATCGGCGCCGATGTCTACCAGGCTGGCCTTCTCCATGCGGCGGATCATGCCGGCCACGGACGGCACGGAGGTGCCCAGCCCCTCGGTTTCCGGGAGCTCGCGCAGCGAGTCCGTCAACTGGGTGACCGTCGGAATTACGTCGTCTTCCCACAGTCTATATAGGCATAACAAGTAGTTTTCGGTTCCTGCGGATAGCCGTTCAATGCGCGTTTCCGCGTCGACTTCAAGGCCTTTTGTTGCCCGTTTTCTGGGTCTCGGCATGCACTAGCCCTCGCGTGTAGACATCGAGTCCGGCGAAATGTTCCGCCTTTCGATTGGTTCAAGACGAGTATAACAAATCGACAATGGGAGCCCTCAGGAATCGTAACCATGCGATGGGCAAAGTGATGGGCAAAAAAATTTCCTCCTCCTGGCGACGGGGAGGGTAAGAGGGGCGCCGGGCTCAGGAAGTTTAGTGGCCGGGACCGGCGCCAACCAGCCGGCCGGCGGCGAAGGGTTGCCCGTAGTGACCGTTCCGCAGCTTCACCTCGACCCTGGCGCCAACGGGGAATTCTTCGGTGTGGGAACCGAGGCAGCCAACAACGGCGCCGGACGGCAGCTCTACCCGGTAGATGAAGAACGGCCCTCGGAACTCCCGGTCCACGATGACGCCGTTGCTTGCTTCAGACAACTGGCATTCCAGGCAGTCAGGGCGGACCATGACTTCAAGACGGTGGTCCGCCGCAATGTCGTCGGAGTGTTCATTGACCGGCACGGGGAACGACACGGGATGGCGCAGCTCGATGGGCCCGATCTCGGTGAGGAGCCGGCCGCCGTCCTGAGACGCCGGCAGGAAATCAACTGCGCCGATGAATTGGGCCACGAATTTGGTTACCGGCGAGTGGAAAATCTCGCGGGGCGAACCGGTCTGCTCCACTTGGCCCTCGTTCATCACGGCGATGACGTCACCGAGGAACAGCGCCTCCTCTTGATCGTGTGTAACGAAGATTGCCGTCGCCCCGCTGGCTCGAAGGATGCCGAGGACGTCCCGGCGGACCTGTTCCCGTAGATTCGTGTCGAGGTTGGAGAAGGGTTCGTCCAAGAGGAGTACGTCGGGTCGCGGCGCCAAGGCCCGTCCCAACGCGACCCGCTGCTGCTGGCCGCCGGATAGCTCGTGGGGCATCCTGTCGCGAAGGTCGGAGAGGCCGACCAACTCCAGGACCTCGTCTACTCGAGCCCGGCGCTGTACACTCTTGGGCAGGCCGTATTCTACGTTCTGACCTACCGTAAGATGCGGGAAAAGAGCGCCTTCCTGGAAGACCATGCCCACCCGCCGTTTGTCCGGCGGCACCCAAGAGCCGGCGTCGCTGACAACACGGCCTCCGATGACTATCTCGCCGGAGTCCGGCTGCTCGAAGCCAGCGATCAGGCGCAGCGCCGTGGTTTTCCCGCAACCGCTGGGGCCCAACAACGCCAGTATCTGTCCCGGCCCGACGGACAACTCCAAACCGGAGACAGCTACGACGCCTCCGAACCGCTTGGTCAAGGAGACGCAACCGACGGCGCCGGATTCGGAGCCGGTCCGCATCGGGTCCGGTCCGGTTGGTCCGGCCTTGTCCGGGAGTTCCTTCGTGTTGACTGTTGCCGTCGTCATCCGGCCAGAGCTGCGAATAAAGAGTCCATCTTTCGATTGAGCTTCTCTTGACGCGATTCACCGGGTTCGTGGTAGATTAACCGCCGACGCAACCTCGGTGGGCCACCGGTAGTGTAGGCATTAGCCGCCAGCATGTCAACACATATTTTTAAATGTATTGGCAGTAAATTCCCCGCCATCCTGTCGCCGGGAATCCGAACGTCCCTGAGCCGGATGCCGTTGACCGATTGCGTACTTCGTACCATGACCGCGGCCTCATACCTGAAGCTAATACAGTCGGGCGGCGTATTCCGCTCTTGCGTCTGTCCGGGGGTTGTATTCAATATCCGGCGGTACGCACGAACGTAATTCTCTGGTTAAGATGCACAGTATCAAGCCCTCAAATATAACCCGCAGGGTCCTCGCAACCCCGCTGGTAGAGTCATTGAGGTGAGCGTAGTTTCGGGACCAGTTCATCGTCTGAGAGCCTTGGCCGGAAGCAGGGGCGTTCCTCCTCTGGTGATAATGGCGCCCGCATTGGTGGTTGGGGTCGCGCTACTCCTGCCGCCGGTGTACCTGGTAGTCCGGGCGTTGGGCGGGGGCGGCGAGCTGTGGGAGCTGTTGTTTCGCGAGCGGGTCGCAGAGATATTGGGGCGAACGCTTCTATTGGTCGTGACAGTTACGGCCGCGTCCATCGTGATCGCCCTGCCGCTGGCCTGGTTGACGGTACGCACCGACCTGCCGTTCCGCAGGCTGTGGGCCGTGTTGACCCCGTTGCCCTTGGTGGTTCCCAGTTACGTGGCCGGGTTCATAGTGGTGGTGGCGCTGGGGCCGAGGGGAATGCTCCAGCAGGCTCTGGCCGGCCCTTTCGGCATCGAGCGCCTGCCCGACATCCACGGTTTTGCCGGCGCGCTGTTGACCCTGACTTTTCTCAGTTACCCCTATGTTCTGATAACGCTGCGAGCGGGCCTGTTACGCATAGACCCGGCCTTGGAGGAATCGGCCCGGGGGTTGGGGTTGGGGCCGTGGGGAGTCTTCTTCCGGATCATCTGCCCGCTGTTGAGGCCGGCCATCTCCGCCGGAGGACTCCTGGTGGGCCTGTACACTCTGAGCGACTTCGGGGCCGTGTCCCTGCTTCAATACGAGACCTTCACCTGGGCCATTTTCGTGCAGTACGACTCGGCCCTCGACCGCACCCTGGGGGCGGGACTGTCGTTGGTGTTGGTAATCGTAGCCCTTGGATGGGTGGGGCTGGAACTGGCCACACGGGGCCGAAGCCGTTACTACTCCATATCGGGGGCGCCGTCGCGACCGCCGGGACTGGTGCGTCTGGGCCGGTGGCGGTGGCCGTCATTGTTGTTTTGCGCCGGGGTGTTGGCCTTGGGACTGGCGTTGCCCATGTCAATTCTCGGCTATTGGGTCGTGCGGGGATTTCTGGCGGGAGAGTCGCTGACGCTGGTCTGGGATGCGCTGGGCAATTCAGTGTACATTTCGGCGCTCGCGGCCTTGGCGGCTACCGGGGCGGCAGTACCGGTAGCCGCCCTCTCGGTGCGGTTCCCCAGCCTTATCAGCGCGGGGCTGGAACGGTTGGGTTACGTGGGATTCGCACTGCCCGGTATTGCCATCGCCCTGGCCCTGGTCTTCTTCGCCACCAATTATGCCCTTCCCATTTACCAAACGACCGGGCTGCTGGTCTTGGCCTATGTAGTCCTGTTTCTTTCCCCGGCCATCGGGCCCGTCCGAACGTCGCTCCTGCAGATCAACCCGCGCCTGGAGGAGGCCGCGCGGGGGCTGGGCCGGGCCCCGATGAGCGCCCTTGCCTCCGTCACGCTTCCCATCGCCCGGCCAGGGCTGTTGGCTGCGGCGTCTCTGGTGTTCCTGTTGACCATGAAGGAGTTGCCAGCCACTCTCATCCTGGGTCCAACCGGCTTCAATACCCTGGCGACATCCATCTGGTCGGCTGCTTCCGAGGCATTCTTCGCCCGGGCCGCCATACCGGCGCTGCTGTTAATCGCGGCTTCGGCCGTCCCCCTTGCCATTCTCATGCTCAAAGAACGCCGTTAGGCTATAGTCGGACGCCGTTAGGCTATAATCGGGCGCCGTTAGGCTATAATCGCGGCTGCGGTTTCCGCTGGCCCCGATTCACCGGTCCATCGACGGGACCAGACCAAAATCCAGGGGAGGACTGATCGTGACCCAATCTGCAGGACCTCCGAAATTCATTCTTCCCGGCAAGCTGATCGACGGTGTTCAATCGACCTCCCAAGAAGGCATGGCCATAGCCGTACAGAATGGCCTAATCACTTGGGTGGGGAAAAGAGGAGAGCTGGACTCCGGCGGCTCCCAAGGGCATGAAACCCTGGAGTTTCCGGGTTCCACCCTTCTTCCGGGGCTGTTCGATTGCCATAGCCACACCAATATGCCGGGCGACGGCAGGACGGGAGAGCAGGTTGACGACCAGGACGACGACGACGTCCGTCTGCTTCGCTCCGCCCGCAACACCGCCGCGGCATTGGCCACGGGCGTTACCTCACTGTGCGATTGCGGCTCTTGGCGGCGCACCGGGTTCGCGCTCAAAGAAGGCCTGGCGCAGGGCTTGGCCGAAGGACCCCGGCTGCTGGTATCCGGACCGCCCCTCACCGTCACCGGCGGGCACCTATGGTACATGGGAGGCGAGGCCGACGGAATCGACGGTGTGCGCCGGACGGTGCGCTCCCTGATCAAAGCCGGGGCGGATTTCATAAAGATCGCCGCCTCCGGAGGCAGCACCCTGACCAGCGACCCCTACCGCCCCGCCTACTCCCTGGAGGAACTCTCGGCAATTGTGGAGGAAGCTCATAACCGGGGCAAGCCGGTACTGGCCCATTGCCGGTGCACCGCCGCAATCAACCTGGCCATTGACGCCGGGGTCGACGCGATTCTTCATTGCTCCTTCTACGACTCGGACGGGGCCTACCGGTACGACGAGGAGACGGCTGACCGTCTGGCCGCATCGGACACCTGGTTGAACCCCACGTTGCACATCGGCCGGGCCTCACGGGCAGCGTTGGAGAGAACCATGAGAGTCCGTGCTCTAACGGCCTACGAACAGGACCGGCTGGACCGGTCTCGGTGGATGGGGGAAGCGGTCATGGCCCAATTCAGCCGGCTGATCGCGGCCGGAGTCAAGCTGGCCGGCGGCTCGGATTGCGGCTGGGGAGACTACCCGTTCGGCGATTTCCAGGGAGAGATTCTGGCCATGGCCGACGCCGGACTACCCCCGATGGATGCCATCCTCGCCGGCAGCCGGAACACAGCCGCCGCCCTGCGCCTGCAGGATGCCACCGGGTCGATCGTGGCGGGGAAGGCCGCCGACCTGTTGTTGGTCGACGGCGACCCATCGAAGGACCTCACGGCCCTGCGGGCCGTGACCGCCGTTTTCAAAGAGGGAGAGCCGGTGGCCTCCGCCCATCCCGCCCTGGTTACAGGGTAGTGGGCCCGTATGCATCATTGGGAAGTGGGCGGCCCGATCAGCATCGGCTGGCCGGAACACGGCGTACCGGAGCGGGAATACAAGATCGTCGAATTCGACCACCTGGGACCGGTGTTCCGGGGCCGGGTGACCGACGGGCAGAAACAGGGTGGCTTCCTTGTGGTGTTTGGCTGCCCCGACACCGTGCTGGAGATGCTGGCGGAACGGGCGACGGATAAGCTGGGGTTCAAGGTGGTGGTCTCCCACCTGAAGTGCAGCATAGAGGGTTCCGTGCTTCGCAGCTTCGATTACGAATGGTACCCCACACCGGAATTCGCCGAACGCCCGGGCGCCCTGGCCCGCACCATAGGCGAAGCACTGGAGGAGTTGCGCGGGTTGGGTTGACCAGCCCGCCTCGTTTTCTGTCGACGAAGGATGCCCCCCTGTCGACGAAAGATGCCCCCGTAGACTCAGAGCGTGGCCGCTTGTATGATTGTGTCCGCAAAGACCGCCCTACCGGGGCGGCGCAGAGGAGGAAGTCAAATGAAAAAAGTCACCATGAATGACGTCCCGCGGACCAAAGCAGAGATGACCGGCGGCCTGATGACCGGAACACAAGTTTGGCGCCAGGCCATCCTTGATCCCGAAGACAGCGACAATTTCAACTTCGCCATTGTCGCCTTTGACGCCGGCTCCCGGAACAAGTTTCACAAGCACTCGGGAGACCAGATCCTGGTCATAACCGAGGGGACCGGCACGGTGGCCACCGACGACGAGGCCCTGACGGTCCACGGAGGTGACGTCGTGGTCATCCCGGCTGGCGAAAACCACTGGCACGGCGCCCCCGACGGTACCTCAATGGCCCACATCACCATCACCGTGAAGGGGAGCCAGACGGAGCAGACCGAAGCATAGCAGCCACCCCCGTCTTGTACCCGGAGATTGCAAGGACCCCGGCGTTTCCGCCGGGGTCCTTCTTTTTGGTCCCGGCCCGGGTGGCGCGGGCGCCGGAAAGATCAGCTGTGGTGGTGGATCTCAGCGGGGCGTTGGCCGCCTGCTTCCGATTTTGCTTCCCGGTAGTCCTTCGTGTACTCCTTCGGGTGCTCTTCCGGGTTTTCTTCCGGGTGATCGTGAGGGTGGTCATGGGGGTGTATCTCGGTATTTGCCCCGTTGCCGGATACCGGACCGCCGCTGTCGGGCTTGCCGTTGCGTCCGAAGAAGTGGGGGCTCTCGGCGACGATGGTCATGCCCTCGTGGTGTATCACGGGCATTTCCGCCCCGTAGGTCATCCGCAGGACCTCAGGGGTTATTACTTGGGAGGGCGGACCTTCGGCCAAAACCCGGCCCGCCAAACACACAATCCAGGGCAGGTGCACCGCTACCGCGTTTATCTCGTGGGTGGTGATGACAATGGTGACCCCTTGGTGATTCAGATCGTGCAGCAGGTGCATCACGTCGTCCCGAGTCTTGATGTCGACGCCCGACGTGGGTTCGTCCAACAACAGCAATCGCGGGTTGCTGACCAAGGCCCGCGCCAGAAAGACCCGTTGTTGCTGCCCGCCGGACAACTCCCGGATATGGCGGCCCGCGAGGTGCAGGATGCCCAGCCGGTCCATCACCTCCTCCGCCACCTGCTTATCCTCCTTGCGGTACCAGGGGAACAACCGGTTGCTCATGGTCTTCCCCATCATTACGACCTCGCGGGCGGTCACCGGGAAGTTCCAGTCAATGGTCTCAATCTGGGGCACGTAACCCACCCGGGGCCGTTTCCGGGTGGCGTCCATCCCATTGACCAGTACCTCTCCATCGTAAACGTCCACGGCCCCCAGCATCGACCGCAGCAGTGTCGTCTTACCGGACCCGCTCGGGCCCAGGAGTCCCACGAAATCGCCAGGCATTATGCGCAGGTCGATGCCAGTCAGTACCTGCTGTTTCTCATAGCCGCAACTCATGCCGTGGATCTCCACGACCGGGTCGCCGGGTGTTCTATCGTGTGGTAATGGGTGCAGCATATTATTCTCTAATGTTGATGGTGGTGACCGCTGCCGCCGGGTATGCGGGGCCGGTCCTCCATTTCATGGGCCGGGTGGCCGGAGGGGACTTGCCGTTCCTCCCCGTGGCCGTCGTGGCCGTCGTGTCTGGCGCGGCGGCCATCGCCGACGAGTTGAGTTGCGACAAGCTGGGCGTACAGGCCGTTCCGGTCCAGCAGTTGCCGATGGTCGCCCTGCTCCACGGCGTGGCCGCCGTCCAGCACCACGATGCGGTCGGCATCCCGGATTGTGGACAACCGGTGGGCGATGACGAGGGTGGTGCGTCCCTCCATCAGACGCTCCAACGCCTGGCGCACCTGGCGTTCGTTGACTGCGTCCAAATGGGACGTGGCCTCGTCTAAGACCAATACGGGAGCATTCTTCAACAAGGCCCGGGCGATGGACAACCGTTGGCGTTGGCCTCCGGAGAGCTGCATTCCCCGCTCCCCGACCATTGTGTCATACCCGTCGGGGAAAGAGGCGACGAAATCATGAGCGTTGGCCTGCCGGGCCGCCTCCTCCACTTCCTTTTGGCTGGCTTCCGGACGTCCCAAGCGTATATTGTCCCCGACGGTGGAGTTGAAAAGGTAGGTGTCCTGAGAGACGAGCGCGATCTGTTTCCGGAGGGCGTCCAGATCGAACTCCCGAACGTCGTGGCCTCCCAGCCTGACTGATCCCGCGCCGGGGTCCCAGAAACGCATCATAAGATTGGCGCAGGTGGTCTTGCCCGCGCCAGAGCGGCCTACCAACGCGACGGTATTCCCGGCCGCCACAGAGAAGCTGACACCCTCGAGGGCCTGTGGTTCACCGGGACCGTAGGCAAACGCGACCCCGTCGAAATCTATTGACGGGGCAGGTCCTGAACCGTTCCGGTGTTGGCTCACCCCCGGGCCGTCCGCCACCGGCACCGGCTCGTCGTGCACCAAGAACAACCGCCGCGACGCCGCCAGCGTTTCCATTAGCTGTTTCATGGTACGGGCAATGTCGGAAATGGGAGCGAAGGCGGCAACCGACAGGACCACCGCCAGGATCAAATAAGGACGTGAGATGTCGCCCCGCGTCAACATCCACACTCCCATCGCCAACACGGCCAGGCCACCGAGGGCCGTCATCGATTCGATGAAGCCGACCTGGAACGCCCGCTCCTTGAGGAACCGAAGCTGACAATGAGCAAATCTCCAACTGTTCGAGACCATTTCGGCGGTACGGGCCGGCCCTTGACCGAACGCCGAAATCTCCCGCATACCCTGGATGCTATCCACCATGTGGGAATGGACATCGCCTAACTGGTCCCTCAACTCCTCGCCAAGACGCTCCGACCGGCGCTGGGCGAAGAACGGGCTCACGGCCACCGCCGCCAGGAAGGGCAGCAGCACCAAGGCTACCGGCCAGGCAATTATGGCCAGCGTCGCCAGCACCGCTGCGGGGACCAATACGGCCACGAAGGCCGGAGTGATGGTGTGGGCGAAGAAGAACTCCACGGTCTCCACGTCCCCTCCGACCAGGCTTACCAGGTCGCCGGACCGCCGGCGCACCATGTAGGCTGGCGCCAAAGGATCGAGTTTCCTGTAGAGATCAACTCGCATCTCGCCCAATAACCGGTAGGCCAGGTCGTGGGCGGCCCACGACTCCAACCAGGTAAACAAAGCCGCCAGGGGAACGAAGACACCCAGCAGGACCAGCGGCAGGGTGAGGCCGCCGCCGCTGATCACGTTTCCCACCAGCAGGGCGCTGATGACCCCGACTCCGACGATTGATCCGTGCTGGAGCAGACCCAGCAGGAACGTCAGCGCCAGCTCGTTCCGCCACGGCGCCACCAACCCCAGCAGGCGCCGCCATATCGTGAGTATTCCCAATGGCCGGGCGGCTCCGTGGCCCTCGTTATTGCGGCCGGCGCCAGTTTCATGATGGTGGTGGCCGTGGCCGTCCCCTCCATGGGCTGGCTGGGGAATGAATGCTTCAGCGGCCGGAACGGGATGCGCCGTGGGCTCATCGCCGCCGTGGGCCCCGTTGCCAACTTCGGGGGCCAGCAGATCAGGTGCTCCGTGGTCGTGCTGTTGGGCCATCAGCGTGGCGTATATTCCGCCCGTGGCCACGAGCTGTTGGTGACCGCCGGATTCGGCCAGCCGGCCTTCGTCCAGCACCAGGATGCGGTCGGCGTTTACGACGCTGGACAACCGATGGGCGATTATCAGCGTGGTGCGGCCGGACATGAGCCGGTTCAACCCTTCCTGGATCACCGCCTCGTTTTCGGCGTCGACGTTGGACAGCGCCTCGTCAAGCACCAGGACCGGCGCATCTTTCAACAACGCCCGGGCGATGGCAATCCGTTGTTTCTGGCCGCCGGACAGCCGGGCGGCCCGCTCGCCCACCACGGTATCGTAACCGTGAGGCAGGCGGGTAATGAACTCGTGGGCGTTGGCGGTCCGGGCGGCGGCTTCAAGCTCTTCGATCGCGGCATTGGGTTTACCCATGCGAAGGTTATCGGCGACCGTACCGTGAAACAGGTAGGTGTCCTGGGTGACCACCGCCACCTGTTCCCGCAACAAACTCAAGGGGATTTCCTTGATGTCCTGGCCGCCCAGAAGCACCCTGCCCTGCTGGGGGTCGAAGAACCGGAGAATCAGCCACACGACGGTGGATTTGCCAGCCCCGCTGGGGCCCACCAGTCCCAGGGTCTCCCCGGCGTTGAGAGTGAAAGACAGGTCGTGAAGGGCCGGCCGGCGGCCCCCGCTGTAGGCGTAGCTGACTCCGTCGAATGTCACTTCCGGGGCCGGGCGCGTGCCGGCTGTTCCTGCTCCGTCAGACTCCGCGGCCTCGGTTGGGGAACGGGAGCCGCCAGCCCGACGAGCCGGGTCCTCGACCTCCACTGTGGCATCCAGGATGGTGAAAATGCCCTCCGCCGACGAAATAGCCATCACTCCGTCGTGGTATAGCTGGACCAACTCCCTGAGGGGACGGAATATCTCCACACCCAGCATCAACACGATGAGGAGGGGCCGAAGCTCCAAATCGCCGTCGCTGACTCTTACCGCGCCCCATGCCAAAGCCGCGGCTGCGCCGGCGGAAATGCCGAAGATGGTCAGGCCGTTGGTGGCGCTGTTGGCAGCCAGCACTGCCATGGTTGCACGGAACAACTCCCTGGCCCGACGGGCCAATAGGTCGCCTCTGGCCCCGCTTTGACCGAAGGCCTTCAACGTCGCCAGTCCTTGAACGGCATCCAGGAAGTCGGCCCCCAGAGCCCCGTAGGCGTCACGCCGCGCCATGCTGCTGCGCCTGTTCCAGCGGTGGAAAATATTGGGGATGATCAGGGTCACCAGGGCGAAGGCCAGGAAGATCAGGCCGGTCCTGAAATCAATCAAAGCCATGAATGCGAAAATGACTACCGGGGCCAGCGCCGCGACGATCATCTGGGGCAGGTAGCGGCCGAAGAATGCCTCCAGCCGTTCCACGCCCTCAGCCAGCGACATCAAAGCATCGCCCGTACGGGTCTGGTCGAAGTAACCCGGTCCCAGGTCCAGGGAATGCTGGTAGAGCCGCTCCCGCAGCCGCACCTTCACGATGCTGGCGGTATGGTGGCTGACCACCTCTTGCAGGTACTGCAACCCCGCGCGGGCCACAATGAGGGCCGCCATGACTGCCAACGGCCAGGCAAGGGTGGAGAACGCCGCCCCTTCCTGGATTACCTTGACGATAATGATGGCCGCAACCACCAACCGGGCAACCCCGGCAGCGGCCGCCAACATGCCCACCAAGGCGGCCAGGACGATACGCCATCTGACGTCTTGGGCCAAGGCTAAGAGTCGCGGATGAAGGTACATCTAGTCTCTCCGGGCCGGGTGTATCGTCAGGATAACCCGCGGCGGGTAAAGTTCCGGATGAAATTCGTTAGCGCCGTTTCTGCACGACTGTCACGGCAACCCCGACACACGCCGTTGATGATAGCGCGGCGGCAATTGAAGGGCAACACGCACGCACGCCCGGCAGGTTATTCAATTGTTGAACCCGCCCCCTCCCGTCGTCCCGGTCGCAACCGGGACCCAGGACCCGACGTCGATTTTGGTTCCCCAAGACGCTTCTAACCCAAGGTCGGGGTCTGGATTCCGGCTGCGGCCGGAAAGACGGGGAGGGGGTCCGACAATCAAATGACCCTGCCCGCCCGGCGTTCTAGTCCGCGAACCTCAGGATGCTGTACATGTGCATGAAGAGCTTCCCTCCTTCTTTCGCCAAGACCCAGATGCCGTCGCCGCTGGTCGGGCGCACGTGGTCTACGGCAAGCAATTCGGTATAGCGCACCTGCCCTCTGCCCTGGAACGCGTCCGAGAGGCGAAGGGATTCGACCGAAGGCACCAGCCGATCATCCTGGTCGTGCATCACAAGCAGGCGGGCGGAGATGTCATCCACGTAGTCCGCCGGTGAAATGGTCCGTATATCCTCCCGGAACCAGGCAGGGAGGGCGTCGTACAAAACGCGGGCCTCCTCCGGTGTGGCGCCCTCCAGCAACCGGGATACTCCTCGCCCCTCGGCCGAAAGGCTCTCCATCGCCGCGGCGTCAGCGGGCTGCCCATCCAGATAAACGCGGGCCAGCGACTCCACGTCGATTGGGTCCTCGAGGGTTTCGATCAACTCGTTGGCCACGACTTTGAGGGTGAGTTGGTCGGGATCCCAAGGGATGCGCTCACCCTTATAGTGGCTCGAACGGGCAGCCACCTGGAGAAGCAATTCCTCAGCGTCGAAGTAAGGACCGAAGGCATTGACGAATTTCACTTGGTCCCGCACCCTGCCGTCGGCCGCCGCGACCAGGGCGAAGGATGCCCCGACACAGAACCCGCCCATCCCAACCCGTTCCGGATCGACCGAGTCGTGTTCAACCAGCCGCTGAAACGCCCAGACCAGATTCTCCCGCTCCGACGGGTCGATGTTATGTTGCAACGCCATCGTGGGAGACCAGTGGAACATGGTCACAAACCCCGCCCTCGCCAACGCGTTCCCCAGGTTCACCACGTCCTCGTCGTCGGGACCGGCGGCATTGGCGCCCAAGAACAGCAATACGCCAGCCCTCGTGCTGCCGTCGTCCACCCGGTATATATCGGCCCTGCCCTCTCCTGCGGGACGGTCGTAAGTGATCCTCTCCCGGAGCGGTTCATCGGTAAACGAGGACTGGGGTTTGAACGGGACCTCCATCACCTGCATAACGAACAGGGCGGTGTGGAAGGCAGTCCTGCCCTGCGGGGTGAGGACGATAAACAGTGTCAGGAGCGAAACAAAGACGACCAGAACGATAAACAGCCGACGGGCCCATCCGAGCGCGAACCGCTTCAACGGACCGGCGAGACGGAACGGGAGCATCCATTTGTCGCCTCGGTCCCTGCTCATCTCAGTGACTAAACCCTGACGACGGATATCATAAGCGCTGAGACTATCCGGGTTGCGGCCATTGCCAGGAACACGATGGGCCACGGGCTCCCGGCCATATCAAGAACGACGCTAAAGATTAAAGCCTGGGCGCCCGCGTAAAGGTAGCCGTGGGCATCCAACAGACCGGAGGCTGTACCGGACATGCGCCGGCCCGCCATATCCGCCGCCATCGTGGCCAAGGGGGACAGCCCCATCGCGATACCGCCAACGAGAAGCAGAACGGCTCCGAGGCTTACGCTGACCGGCGGAGCCAAAGCGATGCCCACCAGCGCCGCGGCGCTGGTCAGACAAGACGCGATGACCATGGGCGTCCGGGCGCTATGGAGGAGCCGGTCCGAAATCAGGCCGGATATCGGCGGGGCGATCAAGTAGCCCAGCGGCAGCAGCACGGTCAACAAGAGGGTCGACCCGATGGACAATCCGCCTTCTTCGAAATAGTAAATCGGTACCCAGGTGGTGAGCCCGTACCGGACCACATTTTCCAGCCCCTTAACGTGGCTGGCCATCACGAACCTGGAATCCGACAACAACTCACGGTACGGACCGAAACCTTTCAATCGTTCCGGCGCCAGAGCCTCCGGGACCGCCGATACCTGGTCGTCCTCCACGTATTCCGGCAGACCGGAATCGGCTGGCCGGTCTTTGGCTAGAAAATACAGGCCTATCGCCATCACTACGATAATCAGGGGAGGATAGCGGAAAGCGGCCCGCCAGCCGAACTCGGCTCCCACGGTGCCGGACACCCACCACATGAGCAGCATTGCGCCGCCCGTCGCGGTGCCCAATATCCCCATGGCCATACCCCGGTCCCGCCGGGGCCACCATTGGGTGAGCATACTGATTCCGGGGGCCCAGCAAGCAGCATTGACAAACCCGGCGATTCCCCACGGGATCGCCATGGTCAGGGTCGAAGTGGCGAAGCTGGTGATCCAGTTGAAGACCGTGGTGAGGACCGCTCCCAGCAGGATCCATAACCGGAGGCCATACTTCTCCGCCAAGCGGCCGTGGACCAGGTCTCCCAAGCCGAAACCCCAGAGCAGCATGGCGTTAATTACGCCGATTTCCAGGTTGCTCAGCGCCAGGTCTTCCTTGACCAGCGGGGAGACGGGCCAGAAATTAAAACGCCCGAGATAAACGAACAAATAAAAAATGGCGTATGCAAGAAGCACTCGCCACTTGATAACGTGGTAGGCGCGGGGCAGATCGGCGTACCGGACCGCTTTGGCGTTGCTCATCTATCACCCCGCCCTGAAGCCGCCCCGCCCGAAAGGCGCCCCGCCCTGAAAGCGCCGCTGCCTGCGGACGCGCCTCTGGCTAGCTGGAAGGAATGGCGGCCCTGGCGATCTCCAGCAACTCCTCGTTGGAGGCTTCCAGGTCGATAGGATCGCCGTGGGGTTGGGGCACCGGGAAACCGGTCTTGCAGTAGAGTTCTATCCGGTTGCCCTCCGGATCGAAGAAATACATACCAAAGGCGTTGCCGTGGCTCACTATGCGATCGATTTCTACGTTCTCGTCCTTGAGGCGTCCATGATATTCCTTCAGATCGTCCAGCCCCGGAACGATGAACGAAATCTGTTGGATCACTTTGTCGCCATCGGAGATGACCCGCCCCTTCATCAACACAAACTCGTGGTGCTCACGGTCGGGGTGAGAGCTCAGGAAGGTCATACCCCGTCCGTCCAAGTCTTCATCGGCCACCTGCAACCCGATCACCCGGGTGTAGAAGTCCTGCTGCTTCATGATGTCTTCGGCATAGATTCCAACGTGGCCCAAGGCCTCTACCTGTGCCATTTCGTCATCCTTCTATCTACGTTAGTGTTTGGCGCACGCTACGTTAGTGTTTGGCGCTCTACGTTAGTGTTTGGGCCGCTCTACGTTAGTGTTTGGCGATTATACAACAATTGACTTGGCCGGGGCTGGAGTATCAGCTCACGGCAGTCTTGTTCCGCGCCTTCCGCTCGGCGTTCGCAACGGCCAGGTTGGCCGCCAACTGGGCGAGGGTGCGGACCGGGACGCCCGTGGCCCCCTTCACCAAGTGCCCGCCGGCCTTTTCCGAGGTCGAAGTGCCCGCGATGTCCAGGTGCACCCAGGCCGCGCCGTCCACGAATTCTTTCAGCAGGAAGGCCGCGCTGATGGACCCCGCCTGCCGTCCGCCGCTGTTTTTCATGTCCGCCACGTCACTGCGGATCAGGTCCTTGTATTCGTCGAACATCGGAAGTTCCCAGTACTTCTCGCCGGTCTCGATGCCAGCGTCGATGGTCTGGCGAATAAGGTCGTCGTCGTTGCCCATCACCCCGGTGCAGGCCTTGCCCAGGGTGGTGACCATGGCGCCGGTCAGCGTTGCCACGTCCACCAGCCGGGTGATGCCCTGCTCCCGGGCGTAACAGAGGGCGTCGGCCAGCACCAGGCGTCCCTCGGCGTCGGTATTGATTACCTCGATCGTCTTACCGTTCATGGCACGCACTACGTCGCCGGGCCGTTGGGCGCGACCGCCGGGCATATTCTCAGTAGCCGCGATAATCCCGGTAACGTTTATTTTCGGCTTCAGACCGGCGATGACCTGCATCGCGGCGATGACTGAAGCGCCGCCGGCCATGTCGCCCTTCATGGCCTCCATCCCGCCGGCTGGCTTGATGGATATGCCGCCGGTATCAAAGGTGATGCCCTTGCCCACCAGGCCCAGGTTGTTGGCGGGGTCGTCCGGGTCGCCCTGGTACCGCAGTACGATCAACTTGGCCGGTTCCTCGGAGCCTTGGGCGACGCCCATGAACGCACCCATTCCCATCTCCTTCATCTGCGGGTTGTCCAAGACTTCGATGGAAAGGTCGCAGGCATCGGCCACCCTCCGGGCCGCTTGGGCCATGGAGGTCGGGGTCATCACGTTGGCGGGTTCGTTGACCATATCCCGGGCCAGCACGGCGCCCTCGGCCATGGTGCGGCCGCGGGAAACACCGGCTTCGATGGATTGCAGCCGGCCTTCGTCCTGCTCGGAAATAATCAGCTCGTCGAATTCCGTGGCCTTTTCGCCGTTCCTGGACTGGTACCGGCCGAACTGGTAAAGGCCCAGAATCGCACCCTCCGCAATAGCTTGGCCGGACTCCTCCGGCTCGAGCCCGCCTGCTCCCGCGCCGTGGGCGATGGTCACCGCGCTGGAGATTCCCCGGCGGCGCAGGAACCGGAGCACCTCTCCGGACACCCGACGCACCACGTGGGGACCGAACTTGTCCTTGGGTCCCAGCCCCACCACCACGACCCGGGCGGGGCCGATTCTGCCCAAGGAGTGTATCAGGGTGGTCTCACCTTCGCTGCCCTTTATCTCGCCGTCGTCGATGAGTTGGCTGATCGCGCCGTCAAGGGCTTGGTCGACAGCGCCGGTGGCGCCGGTGGGCTTCTTGACGCCTTTGAACAGGTTGACCACCAAGGCCGGGGTTTGGGTGGTGGTGATGTCGGCGGCTTTGACTGACACCTTCATGATTCAGCATCCTCTATTTGAGATTGAGCCGTCTTCTGATCGAGCCGTCTTCTGGGTGTACGGCAGGGGCAGGGGATTGGCCCATCGCCCGATCCGGTCCAAGACCGGTGTTATGTCCGTAGAAGTGTCCACCGTATGGTGTTCACGAGAGATCGGTTCCCAGGCCGGGACCATGCGGCAATAGACCAGCCAGCCTGCGTCAGAGTTGGACTCCGTGTCAAGCCCAGCCTCCCGGGCGCTGAGGCGACGGCGCACCGTTTCCCTGGGCGCGGTGACCTCCACCACCGCCAGCGGCACGCCGAGCGACTCCGCGATACGGTACAACGGCTGGCGGGACCGGTGGGTCAGGTTGGTAGCATCGAACAGTACGGGAACGCCGCAGCCCAAAATTTGCTCCACCAACAGGTGACAGGCGGCAAACAGCCTGCGGTTTTCGCCCCTCGTGTAGCGCGGCCGGCCCGTAAGCGCCTTCCGCAACCGGTCCGTTTCCAGGACCAGAAACGGCGCCTTTTCCACAACCCGGCGAGCGAAATAGCTTTTGCCGGAACCGGGGAGGCCAGCCAAGACCAACAGCCGCGGCATCCCGGCTCCGCCGGACATCCGGGCGGCGTCGGCGCCGAAGACCGTTCGCAGCAGAGCGGCGTCGGCGGCGTCGGTTGGGTCAGGCGCGCCGGCTGCACTGGGGTCACCGTTGCCGCGGGTCATGGACTGGCGCCGGGCGGCGAAAGACACGGCAATCGCAGGGGCGACGTCAACGCCGTCACCGGGTGCCTGGTCACCAATGACCTACCCATGGGAGACCGGGGTGATATTCAATCCCCGGACCAGGTCTGGCGGAAGGCGGCGACTGAGGTCCACGACCCGACTTACGTCGCGTCCCCGGACCAATTATTCATTTCATCCGCCTGTCCGGCTGCCTGGACGGCCCTCTGCCGGCGTTGGGCGAGTTGGGTCTCCCACATAGCCGGGCTCAGCAGGAACACCACGGAGGCGACCATCATCAGCAGCACTGCCAAGATTCCCAGGTCGACGGGCAGAGCGGCCGCGGTTACGGCGATGAGGATCGAGGTGGTCAGGGCCAATAGTCCGATTCTCCAGAGCCGCGGTCCCACCTTGAGGAAGACCGCCGTGGTAACTGCCAAGGCCAGGAAAATGAACGCCTGAGCGGTATCCGTTTGCTTCATCCGCTCGGCGTGGTCGCTCCACAACCCTCCCTGCCAGTTGAGGAACAACACCCACGACGTCAGGAACGGGAAGGGGAGGGCGGTGAGGGAGACGAGCAGCCAGTCGCGCCGCGCCACCTTCGAGACCACGTTCAACACGATCCACATGGAGAAGGGGACGTACCCAATGAGGAGGAGGAATAAGACGATGTTGAAGGGCAATTGGCCGGTTGTGACCAACGTCCAACCGCCGTACCCCAACGCGACAATGGACAGGAGCCACGATAAGGCGGGGGCGGCCAAGGTGTAGCCCATCCAACTGTAGGACCACTGGCTGGGGGTTCCGGCGCGCCAGTTGCGCCAGGTTACGAAAGCAATTCCCAAGAGCACCAGGGAGACCAGGAAGTAGTGGCTCCAGAGGTGCAGCGCAAACAACGCCGCCAGCAGGAAGTGCGGCACCGTCGCCAGCAAAATGTCTCGCCATACTCGCGGACTGTGCACCGCGTACATATGGCTGGCCACGGCGTCGGGCCTGCCCATCTCTTCCACGGCCCGGGCAACGGCCGAGTCCCGGTCCATACCCTCAGATTCCAGTTCGGCGGCCTTGTCTTCCAGGTGGCCCTGCAACTCCAAGAGTATTTCCCGCTCCTCCCGGGGATCCAGATGGAGGCGCCTGGCCAGAGAGGAGAGGTAGTTTGTTACGTCCATCGGCATCTGTTACCGCTAACGCCGCGCTACGGCGGTCCCGGTAGCATTATGGCGTCCATGGCCTGGCTGAACTTCTGCCATTCGCTCAGCCGGTCGGCCAGGGCCTCCTGGCCCTTGGAGGTAATCAGGTAATAACGGCGACGCACATTGTTGGCCGTATCTTCCCAACGGCCGTCGATCAGTTTCGCCCGCTCCAGGCGGTGCAACGCCGGGTACAGCGTGCCCTCTTTGAACGCCAGGTAACCGGCGCTGCGTTGGTTGACCTCTTTGGCGATCTGGTAGCCGTACATCGCCTCGCCCTGCAGCAGGGCCAGGAGCAGGGTGTCGGTGTTGCCTTTCAGGAGTTCTTGTTGCCGCATTCAGACAAGACCTGTGCTGATCCATTATCCCGGCTGATCGAACCCAACCGGTATGGCATAAGTTTATTCCGGCCCGGTTAGCTGGTCAAGCCAGTCCGCTTATAGAGAGGGCCGGCACCACCTTGTACCGGATAAGCCACAATATGCCCAGCACCACCATCGGACTGAAATCGAGGCCGCCGAAAGAAGGCAAAACGCGGCGGATCGGCCCCAGAATCGGCTCGGTCAACTGGTTCACCACGGTATTAATTGAGACCAATACGGGGTGAGGCCGGGCCCCGGCGACAGGGATGATGAACGACATGATCACCCGGGCAAAGATGAGGACCGTGATAACCGTTATGATCAGTTGTATGAGACCGGCCACCGGCTATATCACCCCTGACCGAGTTGGACAGATTTCTTGTAGGCGGCGTCGACGGCGGATATCACTGCGGCGGGGACACCCTGCTGTTCCAACACTCGCAGGGCCTCTGCGGTGGTGCCGCCCGGCGAGACTACCATGTCCCTCAACTGTGCCGGATGTTCCCCGGTTTCCATGACCAGCCTGGTGCTCCCATAAACTGTCTGCAACACCAGGGTGCGGGCCATGTCCCGGGGCAGGCCGACGTACACCCCGGCATCGATCATCGCCTCGATGAAGGTGAACACGTAGGCGGGGCCGCTGGCGCTCAAGGCGGTGGCCATGTCCATGTATTTTTCGTCGGAGACGTAAATCTCTTCGCCGATACTGCCCAGCACCGACTTGGTCAAGGCCCGCAGAGACCCGTCCACCGCGCTGGAGCAGGTCCAAAGACTCATGCCGCAGCCGATCTGGGCCGGGGTGTTGGGCATAACCCGGACCACCGACGGGTGTTCCAGACCGCCGGTGAGGGTATCCATCCTGGCGCCCGCCACGATGGATAACGCCGCCTGCCGCGGTTCCAGGCGGCCCTTGAGTTGGCCCATTACCTGACCCAGGTCTTGGGGTTTGACCGCGAGCACCACCAAGTCCGCGGCGCCGGCCGACTCCAGGTTATCCTCCAGGGCTGTCACTCCGAACGCGCCGGTAAGGTGGTCCCGTCGCGCCGGGACCGGCTCCCCTACGGCGATGTCCGAGCCTGCGGCCAGACCCCCGGTTATAACTCCGTTGATGATGGCTTCGGCCATCTTGCCGCCGCCAATGAACGCAAGCTTCATCTTGGAAACTGTCCCGCGCCAATCTGCTATCGATTCGGCGCGATTATAACATTCGGGAATGAATCTTCCACGGGCAGGCCCTGCGGGCCATGGCCTTTTCATTCTCCGGTGGTATAGGCAATGCCCAGGAGGGCGAAGGCTTCGGATAGGTGAGCATTGTGACGGCGTAGGGCGGATGCTATGTTGCTATGGCCCGCCCATCGCACCAAGGTGGTGGTCAGGTTGCGTAAAGCTGCCATCACTTGGGGAGCGGCGGCGGTCCTTATCTGAGAACGGTCTTCGTCAAAGGTGACGTCCCGCACCCAATGCACCCGGTTTTCGATGTTCCAATGCTCCCTTAGAACCTGCAACAAACGGTCTGCCCCGGCAACGGTTGGGGGGAGACTGGTGATCGCATAACTCACCGCCACCTGAGTTCGCCCCTTCACTGTCCGCCGCCGCTCCAGCCGGCACACCTGCTGCAGGTGCGGCCAGGCTTCCCCTACCGACCCGGAGCTGCCCGCATACCCGTTTAGCTCCGGGTCGGCCAAGGCCCACAGTTCCCGCCGCTCCCGCCGTCCGTGACGCTGTTTCGACGGAGCATCCATCCCCACCCGCAGCGTTGCCCCCCTTGCCCGCCATTCCCGCGCCTGCCAAGGGGACACCGTCGGCCCCTTGTCCCCTTCACTCTCCAACGGGGGAAAAAGCTTCCATCAAGTCCCGGCGCAAAGCGGGCTGATTATCCTTCAATGGCAACAGATAATCCCCGCCGCCAGCCACAATCTGCCGGCATACTTCCCGTTGCGTCAACAGGGCGTCCGCCACCACTACCCGGTCCTCCAGAGGCAACTGACTCAGTACTGTCTTGGCTGCCGCCAACTCCTGCCCCTTGCCCGGCGCGGCTACCTGGGCCAGCACCGCCCCGCTCCGGGTGGCATAGGCCGACACCAGATGCACTCCGGCTATCTCCTCTCCGTGAATCCCCCGCAGAGTCTTGCCGTCCAGGGACAGGACCTCTCCGGGGTCTACCCCGCTACTGGTGAGCCATTCCCGCAACACGGCTTCAAAGGCGTCCGCATCCAAGTCTTTGAACACCCGGTGGAGAGTGGCTACACAGGGCGTCTTCCCCGGCTGGAACCCCAGGAGTTGCCCGGTGGCGACCCCGTGGTCCCGCCCCCACTGGGCTATGGCGTACAAACTGCG
>DAOUHF010000042.1:0-1565 GCA_034428795.1 Dehalococcoidia bacterium | reverse complement strand
TTTACAGCCATGGCTGTAAACAGGGCTGTTTCCAGCCACCCGGTCGGGTGGGTCTGACCCGGTCTGGCGTTCTGGACTCGGCGATCATGCGGCAGGGCCGCTGATCCAGCAGCCTCATGGTAGCAAAGTACATCCAAGGCTAGGCCGCGGGCGCACCCCCAGTGGCTGGAATGAGGCGTATGAGCCAGCGATCCTTTGGGGTGGTGGCAGTGCTGGCTGTCCGGGACTGCGCTCCCGAAATGGAAGGGCGGTCCAGCAGCCCTCGGGCTTGGGCCGACATGGCTCGGCACCCGGTGGGCGGCGGACGTTGCGGAGTGCACAGAGGACACGGGGCCTCGCCTCCTGTACTCTCCGCGGAGAATTTATCTCATCGATAGGCCGGGTGAGCCTGGGCCTCACTGGCAGAACTGGAGACCACCCAGGTTCGAATTCTCCATGTTCAACCGGCCCGACAAGCTGCTTGGCACGCATCCGCTCAACTGGTTCCCACCGAGGGTCAGCGATCTCAGGTTGGCGAGGTTGCCCAACTCCGGCGGTATCTCTCCGCTCAACTGGTTCCCGCTGAGGCCCAGCCCTTCCAGGCTGGCGAGGTTGCCCAACTCCGGCGGTATCTCCCCGCTCAACTGGTTACCGTAGAGGGACAGCCATTGCAGGTTGGCGAGGTTGCCCAACTCCGGCGGTATCCCCCCGCTCAACTGGTTCCCGTCGAGGTGCATATCTTCCAGCCTGGCGAGGTTGCTCAACTCCGGCGGTATCTCCCCGCTCAACTGGTTCCCGCTGAGGCGCAGCTTTGACAGGTTGGCGAGGTTGCCCAACTCCGGCGGTATCCCCCCGCTCAACTGGTTCCCGTAGAGGTACAGCTCTATCAGGTTGGCGAGGTTGCCCAACTCCGGCGGTATCTCCCCGCTCACCTCGTTCTCGCGGAGCCACAGTACGGTGACGCGGCCGTTGCCGTCAGTGCCGACGTCTTCCCACTCGCTAATCGGCACGTCGCTCAGCCAGTTATTGTTTCTTCTCCAATTCGGGCCGCCGGTGGCGTTGTAGAGGGCGACCAGCGCGGCTCTGTCCGTTTCGGGAGAGGTCTGCGCCAGCGGGGGTCTGGCGGTAGCCTTGGGCGTGGGCGACGGTTCGGCAACTTCCGTTGTGGGCCCGGCGGTGGCCCGTTCCGATGATCGCCCATCCGCCGGCTCATCGGAGCCGCCGCAGGCCAGCAGCAGCAACGGCAGAAGCAGTGCCAGGGCAAAGATTCCCAGGAAAAGTCGTGGCGTTCTCATCTAGTAGTCCAACTGCTTTGAAATGATGGACTGCTTTTGAAGCGAGGTTCGCAATCCAATCCTTGCCAAGTAATCCCGTCAATGAAATTGCTCATCATTTCAAATATTTCGCACCACTAGTACCGTTTCCAGAAAGTCTTACAATCATAAAGAAGATCAGGCAGGCTTGAGTAAAATCCTTTAGCGAGGCCGTACCTGACATGCCTGTCTCCAAATACAAAGTCGAACTGACCCAATCCGAACGCTCCGCTCTGATTGAAACATCCGGCCGTGGCAAGCCGTTGGCCCGCA
>DAOUHF010000041.1:0-1722 GCA_034428795.1 Dehalococcoidia bacterium | reverse complement strand
CCAACTTCAAGACCCACTCGGCCATCAAGAGCATCCCGCAGGCGCGCAGCGCCGAGCTGCTCAAGGCCGTCGACGGCATGAGCGATGCCTTCAAGCACCTGCCCCTGAACGACTTCCCCCACCTCGAGGGCGGTCTGGCCGACTACTTTTTCGACTGGTTGGAGCATCCCAGCTACGACGACTACTGGAAAAAGCTGTGCATCGAGGACCAGCATTCCAACATCAACGTACCGGCGCTGAACATTGGCGGCTGGTACGACATCTTCCTGGGAGGCACCATCCGAAACTTCCTGGGCATGCAGAAGAAGGGGGCCACCGAGGACGCCCGACGTGGCCAGAAGCTCATCATCGGACCCTGGCAGCACGGGTCGCGGGGCGGCAGCATGGCCGGCGACCACTACTTCGGCGTGGCCGCCGACGCCATGGCCCTGGGTCTCGACGAGATTCACCTGCGCTGGTTCCGGCACTGGCTGAATGGCCAGGATACCGGGCTGCTGGATGAGCCGCCGGTCAAGATCTTCGTGATGGGCGACGACGTCTGGCGTGACGAAAATGAGTGGCCGCTGGCCCGCGCCCAGGCCACCAGCTACTACCTGCACAGCGGCGGCAACTCCAACACTCTGCGCGGCGACGGCGGCCTCAGTCCGGTGTCGCCGGCCGACGAGCCGCCCGATATTTTCCTTTACAACCCGGCCAACCCGGCGCCGACGCGAGGCGGACCGCTCTGCTGCAACCCGTACTTCGCCGCCAACGGCGCCTTCGACCAGAACGAGATCGAAGCACGTCCCGACGTGCTGGTGTACTCTACCCCCACGTTGGATCGGGACGTGGAGGTCACCGGACCGGTCACCGTCACGCTGTGGGCCGCCACTTCGGCCACCGACACCGATTTCACTGCCAAGCTGGTGGACGTTTGCGAGGACGGCTGCGCCCGCAACCTGACCGACGGCATTATTCGGGCCCGCTACCGGGAGTCCATGTCGAGCCCATCGCTGGTGGAGCCGGGGCGGGCCTACTGCTATACCATCGACCTGTGGGCCACCAGCAACGTGTTCAAGGTGGGGCACAAGGTCCGGCTGGAGGTGTCCAGCAGCAACTTCCCCCGCTTCGACCGTAACCCCAACACCGGCGGGATCATCGCGGCCGACACCGAATTGAGGCCTGCCCTCCAGACCATCCTGCACGACTCGGCCCACCCGTCCCACGTCACCCTGCCCATCGTGCCGCGCTAGTACACCGCGTAGGCACCTGCGCACGCGGCCAGCGAACATCCAGTCAATTCACTGGCCCAAAGAGAGAAGGTCAGGGTGAGGGGCCTCCTTCAGGCCGAACCCTGGACCAGAAAATAACGGAGATGCCGATGCCTCACGAATCGATCCACGACCCCGCTGCTCCGCCGGACCCCCTGCGGGACTGGTATGTCAACGAAATCTGGGGCCGTCGGGCCACCGACGATGACGTGCTGTTCGAGGTGATGAGTCTGCAGGTCTTCCAGGCCGGCTTGACCTGGAAGATGATCCTGGACAAGCGGGACGCCTTCCGAAACGCGTTTGCCGGTTGGAAGATCGACGCTGTAGCTGCCCTCGGGCCCGATGATGTGGAGCGATTGCGCCAGGACGGCGGAATCGTCCGCAACCGTCTTAAGATCGAGGCGGTGATCGAAAACGCCCGCCGGGCGCAGACTCTCGGCGACGGGCACGGCGGCTTCTGCCGGTGGTTCTA
>DAOUHF010000040.1:0-4350 GCA_034428795.1 Dehalococcoidia bacterium | reverse complement strand
GCCCGGAAGCGTTGTCGATGGCGAAGAATGCCGCGTCGACGCCTCCGCGGGTGTATGTAAGCGGATCGCCGTCGGCGTCGGTGGCTGTGAGCGGAGCGCCGATATTGGCGCCCTTGGCGGCCTGTTCGGTCACCGTCCGCTCCGTCCGGTCGCCTTCGGTGAACACCGGGGCCTGGTTGGCCTCGCCGCCGCCGCCGGCGCCGTCGTCCACCACATCGTTGTCGCCGTCCCCCACGTCGTTGTCGTCGGCGCCGTCGACTTCCACTGCAGGGGGGGGGTCCTCGGGCGCCGGGGCGCCGACGTTGGTGTTCGGAAGCGTGTTCTCCTCCACGGTGCGGCCGGTCGCTTCAGACGCGAACTCCGGCGAGCTGTTGGCTTGGGCCTGAGCCGTTTGAAGCGATAAAGGACGGAACGCGAGGGCCGCCAACAGGACGGCAAGGGCGATGAGGCCCAGCAGTGCAATTCCTCCGACAAGCGCTCTACTACGATGCGTACGCACTCCCCACCCTTCCCCGGCGGCCCCACAGGAGAAATTCGGCCCCCATCCCCGTTCGTCCGGCGGGGAGCGGCGGCGGACGATGTCTCCCGGACCGCTATGACGGCTCCAGCCCGGCTGTCCTTCGGCTGCGATAGAGACGAAGGGTCGAGGCTGACTTTACCGCTGGCGGGCCCTGCCGGCTTGCGCCCTCAAGGCCGCGCATTCACCATAACATGCTCAACCTGTTGCGTCATTCGCACAATTCCGGCGACTATTGCACACTTTCTGGTGTGGCCGGGGCCGTGGCGCGGCCGGGAGGCGTTAACGCGGTCCCTCGACGTTCACCGTAACGATGTCTACGCCGTGATACTTCTGATGGCGGACCGACGACGCGTAGTGACGCAACAGGCGGAACGATATTTCCCGACCGTCCCGTATGTCCGGCGTCTCCGCCATGTAGGCCAGCCGGTCCTCGATATTCTCCCCCTCGTGCGCCGACAGGAACTCCAACTCCGCGCCGCCGCTCCCGGTTCGGGCGGTTACCGCCAGCCGCCGCGCTTGACTCACCGGTGAGTCACCGTCTTCTTCCGATAACAGGCTCGACAGGGTCTCCTCTCCCACCAAGACCAGACGTTCGGTAGATTCCGCGTTCCATCCCGCCTTCGACGCGAGCCCGCGAAGGAATTCCTCCAGTTCCGGCAGGGCGGCGATGTCCAAGGCAGCCGTCATGCGCCTGCGCCGCAGGCTGGTCAGCTCCATGAACACCATCATTATGATCGCGACGATCGCGCCTGAGGTCATGCCGTTGCCCAGCAGCACTCCCAGGAATCCCTCTCCCAGCAGGTCGGGAAAGATCCACCTGTTCTGGAAGGCCGCGCCGAACCAGAACGACAGTCCCGCGACGACCGCCTTGCGGTGATCGACACCGTCCTGGATGACGATCCTCATGCCCTGCACGAAGAGCAGCCCCAGAAGAACCGTGACGTAGGCGGCTGCCACCGGGGCGGGTATGGCGATCACCAAGGCCGTAACTTTGGGGAAGAATGCCAGCGCAATGAAGATAACACCGATAACGACACCCACTCTTCGTGCCGCGATTCCTGTGACTTCGGCCAGGGAGATACTGGATGAGTAGGTCGTGTTGGGCACCGTACCGGCCAAACCGGAGAGCAGATTGCCCACGCGGTCGGCGTTGAGGGCGCCTTGGACCAAACGGAAGTCCGTGGCCCGGGGCTGGCGTTGGGAAACCCGTTGAATGGCTATTCCGTCGCCGATGGTCTCAATGGCCCCCACCAGGGTAACGACAACAAACGCCGGCAGGAGCGCCCAGAACGCAGCATTCGGCGTCAGGTCGAATCCCGGCCAGGAGCCGAAGGGAACGCCGACCCAGGGAGCGGCCAGTATCTGTTGAGTGTCGTACAGGCCGAAGGGCGCCGCCACCGCGCAGCCCACTACTATACCGATGACCGGCGACCATAGCCGCCATGCCGCCGGTGCGCGCAACAGGAGGGCCGCGACGGTAACGATGGTAGCCACGGTCGCTGCGGGTGCGGCGGCCGACGACGTGCCTTCGGGTACGTTTTTCATCGTATCGAATACAAGCGGCATGACCGTGGCCGCTATCAACATGATCACCGTGCCGGAGACGACCGGCGTGAATATTCGGCGCAGCAGCGAGAGCCGCGCCACCAGCGCCAACTGAAACAGCGACGATACGACGATCAGGCTCGCCATCGTGGACGGGCCGCCCGCCACCAAGGCCGCGACGCAGACAGCGATGAAAGCCCCCGACGTGCCCATGATGAGCACGTGCCCGGCCCCGATTCGCCCGATGCGGACGGCCTGGAGGATTGTTGTGGCTCCGCTGATCAGCAGCGCCGCAAAGACGGCCCAGGATATGTAGCTCTCGGCCTGCCCCCGGCGATCCGGGCCACGATGACCACCGTTAGGACCACCGGCGCCGCGATGACCATGGCTGCCTGAAAGCCTGAGCCGATGGCCACCGGGTGTGGAGGCTTCTCATCCGGTTCGTAGCGGACGTTCTCGTTCGCGTATTCCGTAGCCAACAGTCACACCTCGATCAGGTCCGTGTCCGCCACATGCTATCACCGCGCGCCAAGGCAATGTCCGGTCAGGCTGCGAAAAAACGAAGAGCTGGAACGTCCCTTCGACAGGCTCAGGGCGGCCGGGGAAACTGGTCCGGGCGGAGAATCAAGAGGGGCCAGACTCGACTCTGCCCAAGAAGACCTGGGTCATTAGGTCGGTGTCCAAGACCGACTGGGGGGTGCCGTCATGCACCACCCGGCCGTTTTCCAGGACGTAACAGCGGGCACAAAACAGCGGCCACAAAACAGGCTCGCGTTCCCGGGAGACGCGCGCGGTTCTTCAAGACCAGGCCGCCGCTGGGTCTGACGACGCCATGACCGCTATAATTGCGGTTGGCGGAGGCGGCCGGGTTGTTTGTTGATCGCTAACGGCCCACTAACGGCCCACTAACGGCCCGCTAACGACCCGGTAACGACCAAGGAGGTCGACGTGCCAAGTACCGACAACGTCGCGGATGTCCTCGTTATTGGCGCAGGCGTTTCAGGGGCGGCCCTAACCTGGCGCCTCAGCGAGGCCGGTATCAACGTGGTCTGCCTCGAGCAGGGCGGCTGGGTAGATCCCTCCACCTACGCCACCAAAGACCTGGACTACGAAATTCACCGTCAAACCGACTGGAACCCCGACCCCAATTACCGGCGGCTTCCCGAAGACTACGGCGTTAACAACGAAGAATCGGACCTCGTTCCTTTGATGTATAACGCGGTGGGAGGCAGCACGGTCCACTGGGGCGCACATTCGCCCCGGTTCCATCCCTCTGACTTCCGGGTACGCACGCTGGACGGTGTGGGGCACGATTGGCCTATTGAGTACCGGGACCTCGAACCTTACTACGATATCAGCGACCGGGTTATGGGGCTCTCCGGAGTCAACGGGGACCCGGCCAATCCTCCCAGGCCCGAATTTCCCATGCCGCCGCTGGGGATAGGCGAATTTGGTGAAACCCTGATCAGTGGGTTCGAAAAACTGGGCTGGCACTGGTGGAGTTCGGAAAACGCGATAGCATCCAGAGCGTACGACGGGCGCGGCGGCTGCAACTATTGCGGGCCCTGTGACCTGGGGTGCATTCCCAGGGCCAAAGCCAGCGCCGACGTGACCTACTGGCCCAAAGCCATTCGGATGGGCGCTACTCTCAAGACCCAAACCCGAGTCCGGGAGATAACGGTGGACCAGGCCGGGCTGGCCCGGGGAGCGGTCTACTATGACTCCAACGGCGTGGTACACGAGCAACGGGCCCGGGTGGTGGTCGTTGGATGCAACGGGATTGGGACGCCCCGGTTGTTGCTCAACTCCAAGTCCAGGTTCTTCCCCGACGGCTTGGCCAATACCAGCGGGCTATTGGGTAAGAACCTGATGCTGCACCCGTCGGCGTTGGTCACCGGAATTTTCGACGAGGAACTGGACACCCAAAAGGGGCCCCATCACACTACGATTCGAAGCCATGAGTTCTACGAGACCGACCCCCCGGACGAGACTTTGTACGGGGCTACAGCATGCTGGGCGTCAGGGGCTTCTCAGGCCCCGTGTCGATCGCCAACGGCGGGCCAGCCGGCGGCCGGGTTGCGTGGGGGGCCGGGCATCACCGGGAGTTCCGCAAGCGATATGGACACAACGCAAACTTCGTCATATTGTCCGAGGACCTGCCCGAGGAAACCAACCAGGTTGTCCTGGACCCGGACCTCACCGATAGCCAGGGGATACCCATACCCAGGGTGAAGTACAAAATCAGCGATAACAGCTACAAAATGCTGCATCATGGCGTCGCTAGA
>DAOUHF010000039.1:0-1550 GCA_034428795.1 Dehalococcoidia bacterium | reverse complement strand
TGCGCCCGCCAGGAATCGAACCTGGACTTAGGGTTCCGGAGACCCTCGTGATGTCCTTTTCACTACGGGCGCATGTAATCTACTTATCAGATAGAGTGCCTACCGCTCAAGCTACTTATGCCGGATTGGTCCGGACGAGCTCTATCGCGGCCCGGTGACCGGGTGCAGCGGCCAATCGGGCGTCACAGGTGACCAGTGGGGCCGGAAGCGACTCTGCCAGAGCCAAGTAGACGGCATCGTAAGCGGTGACATTGTGACGAAGCGCCCAAATGCGTGACAGAAAGAGATCGTGCGGGTACCGAATAATCGGAAGATCAGCCAGGTCGGTAAGCGCCTGCTTCCCCCGTTGCGCTGACAGTTCTCCGGCCAACACGTACCGTCTGAGGGCTTGCGCTATCTCAAGGTCAAGCAGATGCGGCGCATGAACGAACTCTCCTGGTTGAAGAAGCCGCCTCTCAATATTCGACCCGGCCCTGCTCTCCAGGAGCAATTCAAGGACTGCGGAAGCGTCGGCAACAATCACCGGCTATCTCGTTCCTCCCGGATCATTTGGGCCGGCGGAACGGTAGGGCGAACCGGCGTTCGGGTTCGGAGGCGCTGACGTAACTCTTCTACGGTCGGATACTCGGTGTGACACCGAATTTCCGCAATCAGATAGTCGGACAGTGACTTCCCGGCCAACGCGGCCCTTGACTTGAGGACCCGATGAAGCTCATCGGGGACATTCCGTAGCTGAATCATCTTGGACATGTGATAAGCATGCTTACATGTTTACCAGATGTCAACCCCCAGAGACAGCGGACCCCGCCGCCCCTGGATTCCGGGTCAAGCCCGGAATGACGATTGGGTGGGCACCACGGCAAACCTGGGACCCAAGGGGATCCTCGCCAAGCCCTGTCTATCTCCGAACCGCGTTGAGAATGGCCTGGGATACCACTTCAGCGGCTACGACACCCACGGCGTTGACGTCGGCCCTTCGTTTGCCGGTGGAGAGGGCGAACAGGGTATCGCCGTCATAGAGCGTATGGGAGGGGCGGATGGCGCGGGCGATGCCATCGTGGGCCATGGCGGCCACCGTATTGGCCTCCACCGAAGACAGGGCCGCGTCCGTGGCGATGACGCCGATGGTGGTGTTGGTTCCGGGCATCCTTGGCGGATGGCCCTCCCGTAAGCTCGGCGTCACGTCGGCCATACGGCCGGACGCCTCATCCCGGGCGCCGGCCACGGTCTTCCCGGTGGCGGGATCAACGACGTTGCCAACGGAATTCACCACCACCAAGGCGCCCACCGATGCGCCGCCGGGCAGCCTGATGCAGGCCGAGCCGATGCCGCCGTCTGCGGCGCGCAGGCCCGGAGCCTTGCCCACCGTGGCGCCGGTTCCGGCGCCGACCTGGCCGGTAGGCACGGGCCCTTCAGTGGCAGCCTTGCATGCGCGATAGCCCATGGCCTTGTCGGGCCGGACCCGCGGGTTGCCGACGCCCAGGTCGTAGATCACGGCGGCGGGGACGATGGGGACGACGCCGTGGGCCGTGCCGAACCCGGCATCGTGC
>DAOUHF010000038.1:0-10070 GCA_034428795.1 Dehalococcoidia bacterium | reverse complement strand
GTCTCATACGGGAGCCTTCCACGCCGCGCAGGGCCGAAATGTCCTGCTGGGGCAGCACTTCACCCAACCGCAGGGCGTACATCTTGCGGGCAATGGTGATGCGGCTTCCGGTCGGGTCGCCCCAGGCCCGCATCTGCCGCCTCGCAACGTCCGACGTGTCGGGCATCAGCGGCGGGGCAGTGTAACACCGGACACCATCCTCACCCACGGCGATCAACGCGGTGCCGTGGCGGGCCATCAGCCGCAGGGCGTCGTGGCTGACCGTCGAGCCGGGTCCCAGCAAAATCATTGACAGTGACTGGAAGGGGATGCCGTACTCCCCACTCTCCAGTGCGGTGCCGTCCCCCGGCGGTCCCTGACGCTCGAACCGCAGGGTACCGTCGCGCACGGTAAGCGCCCCGCGGGACAGCCACAGCAGGCCGTGGCGGTCGGCGTGGGGAATCCTTGCGGTCTCCAGTCCAAGGCGTCCTCTGAGCATCTCTTTCCCCCTCACTTGTGGTCTGCCTGCCCCGGACGGACCCCATTCGTCCGGGGCAGGCATTGCATCCGGTTATTTTCAGTTGTTAAGGTGCGCGGCCCAACACCCGAAGGCTATGGGCCAGTCGGTTTTCCCGGTGGCCTGAGCAGCAACATCCCGTAGCCGTAGGCCCGGTGACGGCCCACGCCCCGGGCCAGCAGTTGGGCGAATGCGCCCGGGGCGGTGATGGTCAGGACCCCTCGCATCACCGCATCCGGACCTTCGACGTAGCGGGCGTGCAGCTTGCGAAACGAGCGTGTCCGTTGAAAGGACACCAGCTTGGTCTGGGACGAGTCCAAACTGACCCCCTGATCATCGTTGAGCTTGCCCGACAGCCAACCGGCGTACACTTCCTCCCTGCTGTGCGGCATTTCTCTCTTGGGATACGTCTCGGCCTGGACCTGAAAGACATCCTGCTCGGCGCCTGGCCTGGCAGACCTGCCGCCTTTCCTGAGTACCGGACGCACCCGCAACTCAAAGCCCAGCCGCTTGCCGGGCTTCCATTCCAACGGCATTGGCTTGCTGTCGATGATGGACGGAGGCAGCGCCCGCAACTGCTGCGGGTCGGCGAAGGTGTTGGCAGCTTCCTGTAAATCTCCGGCGGATGCCCGTCCGTAGCCGTACAGGCACGCCCGGCTGCCGCCCTGGGGGACAATCAGGCGAAAGGGTTGCGGAGCCAGTTCGCCGAAGGTCTCCTTGAGCAGACAGTGCATCGCGTGGTCGGAATCCTGCAAACGTCTCATACCGGCCCATCGCTGGAACTCCCGCACGTTAACCTCGGCGCGCAGCATTTGCAGCGGCGCCGGCGCGGTCGTGTCCGCCGGAGTTGAAACATCGGTCGTCATGGGCCATCCTCCGCCGGGGCAGATTTGTCCGTGAAGCCAGGAAATTCAGATCTGGAACATGTCCCCTCGTGGACCAATCGCCCGCCCCCATGCAGTCCCGAAACCCAGTTGCGCTGGTCGGTCAGCATGTGGGAGTGGTCAGGTTGTACGCGGTCATCCTCTTCGGCTCCGGGCCACATCAACCGTACCGTTTCCACCGGGTCTCGGACATGTTCAATGGACAAGTCCAAAAGGGCTGCCAGCACGGAGCCGGCGTCGATTCGGCCCTGGTACAGCGGCGCCGAGGGCAGACACGGCTTGCGTCCGATGAACAGGGGGCGGGCCGGGTTTTCCAGGGCATCGCACAGGTTCTCCAGGGTAGGCTCATCGTCCGACGGTTCCAGGCGTAGGGCGACGGTCGCGCGCATATCGGCGAAGTAGTCCCGGTAACGAAGATGGTTCTGATAGGTGCCGCCGCCGCGTCCCTCAGGGAGGCCCCGCGTAGTCCAACTTTGCTCGGTGTTGTTGATGGCGGCGGTCTGGAAGTCGGTCATGCGCACCCCGCCCGCCGGCTCCCGGTCGATGCGGGCGGCGAACACCAACCGGTTCTGCAGCTGCTGGTGACGCTCGCGCTCGATTCGCCGCCAGCCCAGGGCGTTGGCCAGCAGGCCGGTCAGCATGGACGCCGACGGGAACCACCGGATGACGCCCAGGTTGTCGATGGTCTCTCCGCCGAAGGCCATCAGCGGGGATTCCAGACCCAGGATCAGGTGCTCCATCAGTTATTCACCTCCCCGTCCCGGACCGCCTGCGCTGCCCAGGATGCCAGGTCGTCAAAGCAGATTCCCTCCGTGTGGGGAATGTCGCATTCTTCGACAGATGCCACTCGGCGGATTTCCTTTGCGCCGTAGCATTTGTCCATCTTGCCCAGATGCCCGGACAGCCGCTCTGCGGCGGCGGCAACCTGCGCCTTAACAGGGTCTCGAAAAGCGTTGGCCATACTGCGGGGCTGCCGGCTGCCGGCCTCAACCAGGGTAAGATCGGCGCAGGCGTAGGGCGCGGTGGACCCGAGCTTGGCGCCGGGGGTGACGGTGGCAATCAGATGCAGAAGGTGCTCAACCACCCGTGCGGCCAGGTCCCGGTCGGCGGTCTGCCAGTCTTCGGCATGACAGCCTTCCAAGTTGGAAACCAGTCCTGGCACGTCCACGACCACGTAACCGTAGAACAGCCCGGCTGTCAGCTCCATGTCACCGATGTGGGCGGCGCCGGCGTCCTCATCGTCGCGCTGCAAGTCGTCCACCACCGAGAAATAGTCGCTCTCGCTCTCCTCTCCGTGGACGGTGAAGGCGTGCGAGACGTGGATGGCAGCCTCAATGTTGGCGCCAGGGTCGGACGTCACCATGCGGCCGAAGAGGGCGCCCTCCAGCCCAGCTGGGAGGCGGGCCGTGTCTAGAAGCGCCCGAAAATTGTTGCCCTCGCCCCGGCGGGCGTTGAACAGAGCGGTTGCCGCTTCTCCCGCAGCCTTGGCGTCGCCGGAATGTTCGGCGCAGATGGCGGCGGCCCTCTGGTGCAGGTGTTCCACTTCGGGCAGGCCCAACAGTAGGGCTTGGCGTCCGGTCTCCGATGTGCCGCTCCTACCGTACACGCCGATGTTGAAGGCATCTTCCACCGCTTTAAGGACTTCATCACCGAATCTGTCCCCTTCCTTCAAGGGGGCCATCACTTTTCGTTCAACGATGTTGCGCGAGCGTAGGGCCGACGTGCTGCCCTCGATGCTGGCCAGCGAGAGCGCATCCTTGGCAACCCGCCAGTGACGCTTGAGACACTGGGAAGAAATGCGGGTGCGGACGGCGCCGCCGAAGGGCATACGCTTGGCCAGGCCGCTGTCGTCCCGATTGAGCAGCGCCGCCGGGTAGGAATGCAGGGTATGGATTTGCAGGAATCTGGGGGTTGTCATCGCAACTCTCCTTGTGAATGATCCTATTCGTGGGATGTCTGGGACTGGCGGCGCTCGGCCTGGAAATAGGCTCGGGCGATGCGGCGGCGGGATTGCTCGGCGGCTTCATCGTCATAGCCGTCACTCAAGATGAACGCAGCCATTTCCCGCCAGTTGAAGGACACGCCGGCGGATGCCAGCATTCGGAACATCCGGCGCAGCAAAATCCGGAGCATCGGCCCCCGGGATGTCATCAAACGGCTGAACCGGGTCTCGCTGTAAAATCCTGTTGTCCGCTGGGCGTCTCCCCCTTGAAACAGCGCCCTGCCGACCGGGATGTAACCGTCGTGGACGGTGCGGGAGTTGCCGTCCCCATTGCCGGTTGGCGTCATCAACGCGATGCCGTTAATGATGAGCGCCCACTTCGCTTCGGTCTCCGCGTTTCGGAATAAGTCTTGCCGGGCCATGAGACGCCAGAAAGCTGAGGCGTCGGGGCTGTCGGGGTCCATGCGGCGCAGTTGGGCCAGGTCGCCCCGGGCAAAGTTTTCCGAGGCGATGAGTCCGGCCAGCGTCACCGCGTTGGAAGCCCAGGAGGTCTCCGGGTAGTCACGGTTGGCGGTATCGTCGACGTTGGGACCGGTCGGGGTTTCGTCCGTTTGGGTGGTTGTCATGTTCTCACTCTTCGGCGCCGGCGGTGGCGAATATCTCCGGGATGCCGCCATTGCCCCGTATCCGTCCCTCGAACAGGCCGTCGGCCCGGGCCCGGGCGCGGTAGCGGTGGATGGCGGGGCAGGGCAGCGAGTCCTCTGCGGAGTGCAGAACCTCCCGGGCTTCATCCACCAGCCACCCCTGCCACTCCAGGCTCTCGTCGCGGCGTTCGTTTTGGTCGTCAATCCCAAACTCATCCTGCAGGTCTTCAAAGAAACGCGCATCGACTATCTCGTCCAACCGGCCCAGCCAAGGCCGTGCCAGCCTGCGGCCTTCAGGGCTGAGATTGTCGTCATTGCCCCGGGCGATGAACACCTGAATCGCGTGGCTGAGAATGCGTTGGACCGTCCGTATCTTGTCAATCCGGGCCCGGGCCAAGTCTCCCAACTCCTGAACGCCTCCAGCCCTGCCAAAGGCGCGAACTGTGCGTTGCCGCAACGGAATTATGCGCTCGTAGTAACCTTCGGTCTTGCCCTGTCCACGGACCATTGCACGGGCGACAAGTTGGGTTTCCTGCTCCTGTTGCGTGGCTTCCAGCAAAATGGGCTGCTGCCAGTCGCCGGAAGTCAGGTAATCCACCACGCGGTTGTAGGTGAACCCACCGCTGGCCAGGGTAAGGGACTTGTTGTCCTTGACGCTTATGGGCGTCCAGGGATCGCCGATCCTGCCGTTCAACTCCTTGGACTCCATGCGGGCCCCTTTGGAACTGGTTCTGACCGCAGATACATTTCCAGCGTCGGCGCAGCGCAGTCGGATGCGGCGGCACACTTCGATAAAGAAGGGGTCCAGTTGACTCGGGAGAAGGGCCTCGGATTTTTCACCGTCCCAAGGTACAGTCCATAGCAAGCCGATGCCGCCGGGCTGCATCGGGTACTGGTCGAGAAGGGAGTCCTGATGCTCCAGCAGAAAGATGACATCCCGCCGCAGGTGAGCCCCGGGCCCGCCCGGCGGAGCTAGGGTGAAAGCGGGGCGATTTCCTAGACCGCCGTTCATCCGGGACACGCCGTAGTTACCGGCCCCGCCGAATCCTTCCATCGTTTGCAGGGTGATCAGGGCAAAAAGCCAGTCGTCAGCGCCGGCTTGGGCGGCAACGGAGGACTTCAGGTCGTGGTTCTTGGACGTGACCAGCATATCCAGTTCGTCGGGCGTGGCGACCTCGTTTTGGTAATCCTTCTCACGCTCGGATGACCGGGCCGGGGGCTGCATGAAGGCGGGCTTGGTGATGTCGTCCACCACCAGATGCCACGGTTCGTCGTCAGGGTAGCCCGGCGTGAGGCCCCGGAGCAGGGGTAGCCACTGCCCAGCGGTTTCCGGTGGTGCGTCGGCGCCGGCCCGGTGCATTGCCATAGCGCCCAACTGCACCAGGAATGCGTGCCAGGCGTGGCGCTGGTGGGGCCGCAACGCCGGGAAGGCGCTCACCGAGTCGGCCATCAATTCGCCGTAGATTTCGGGCAGGGTTGCCTCGGTCCCAGTTCCCCCGGCCCAGTCGAAGCGGATTACGGGTTCGGTTAGGATGTTGAGCATGGCGTCGGTCTCTCCGAGTCGAGAATAATGGCGAATGGCGAGGGGATTAACACAGGTAACTTCAGAGAAGCCCCACCACTCGCGCAATGGGCAAGTGTCAGCGAAATGGTCACTGACACATCTATGGATCACAAGCATGGATAGCAGACGGCATGCCCACGTCTCCTGGGGGTCACCGGATGACTACATCGGCTGCACACCAGATGGGCACACCGATCACATGTACCAATCGCCGGGTGAGGGGAATGGTCGCAGCCCAAGTTAATTCGATTGCCAGGCCTTTTGGGGAATGTTAACCTCATTACCGAATACCTCCGATGATGTATGCAAAGTGCTTATACGGGGGGAGTTCATGCCTTTGCGGGGTGGCAGCCCTGCAAAGGCACTAGCGGCACAATAATGCTAACGCAGCAGATTGTCAACCTTGCATGCACGCTTTGCGCTCCAACTGTTATAATACCGTTCCGGATTGCTGTTAATCCGGATCAGGACCCCCAACTTATAATGGGGATAGACCGAGTTGGAGCGCTAGGCGCCATGTCCAAGTTCCCCCGCACACGCGGGGTTTTGCCGCCCGGCAATTGATTGCCGGGCGGCAACTACACCCGCCGGAGCCCTAGAGGGTCATACTGGAACCTGGCGTCTTGCACGGCGAACTCGAAACCTTGGCCGGTTGGGGTGGTGCTTACCGGCTCTTCCGGGTTCAGGCCCCGGGACAGGTGGTAGGGAACGGACAGTTGGGGAATCTCCAACTCCGGGTTGAAAGGGCTGACCGGCGACTGCTGGAACGTCACCGTCACGCCCTCGTCTCC
Source organism: Dehalococcoidia bacterium (assembly GCA_034428795.1). GTDB lineage: Bacteria > Chloroflexota > Dehalococcoidia > Lucifugimonadales > UBA3495 > VXOI01. The sequence goes on along the minus strand of DAOUHF010000038.1, from coordinate 3,749 downwards.
CAGCCGGGTGCGGATGCGCTCTTCCACTGAACCGAAAGCCACGTCCCGCTCCAGGAATGAGCAGTCCCTCCGAATGATGGCGCCGCGGGCGGTGAGGCCCTCCGCAATCGTCACCCCCTGCACGCTCTTGCCATGCTCCGCCCATCGTTCCCCCATGACGTCCACCAGGGCTTGCAGCGCGTGGGGGTGTGTTGCCCGCTCCACCAGCATCCGGTTCATCGCCGGGATGTTCCACGGTTCCCCGCTCTCGGAAAATTGCGCTACCAGCCGCCGAGTGGCCTCCAGAATCCGCAGGTCTTCGTAGACGTAACCGCCGGGGCCGAGACCGTTGCGCTTGGAGCCGGGCGTCAGGAACGGCGACAGGTCTTCCCCTTCGGGAGTGAGCACGACGCAGGTCGCGGCCTTGAAAGCGGCGGGGCGTCCAAGGGGGCGGTCGTGCCGGTGGAGACGCCCGATGCGTTGGAGAAGCACGTCCATGGGGCAAAGGTCAGTGATGAGAAGGTCGGCGTCGATGTCCAGAGATTGCTCCAAGGTTTGGGTGCCGACGACCACCCGTCCGCCCTCGTCCCGGTTCCGCCCCACCTGCTCCTCGACAGTGCCGTCCAGCAACTTCCGGTCCTCGGCGGCAAACCTGCCGTGATGCAAGGTCGGGACGCCCCGGCAGGCGAACAGGAGCGCCTTGTCTTCAGCAGATGCGGCCTCTTCCAGCAACGCTTGCTGGGTTTCTACTGCGTAGTTGACGGTGTTGCGAATCACCAGCACCTTGGCTCCCTGACGGGCCGCCGCCAACGCCCGCTGGCCAACGTCTGTGAAGTCCCGCATCACAGGAGCGGCGACTACCGTGACGCGCTTCTCTCCAGCATTGGCCGCCACCCCGGACACCGACTCGCCGGATGCTCCGGCGGTTATGACCGCCGGGTACGGGACTACTTCGGCTTCGTCCGGCGAGAGGATGGTCTGGAACGCCCGGCGGGGGCCGCGGAACAACAGGCTTTGCCGGGCCGCCGACCCCAGGGTGGCTGACATGAGTAGCGCGTAACCGCCGGCGCCGGTGTGGGCGTCGAGTAGGGCTTCAATGATGGCCCGCATATAGGTGTCCGAGGCGTGGACTTCATCAACCACCAGCAGGTTGCGGGCCAGGCAGGCGGTCCGCATGTGGGCATGGCGCACCTTCAGCGCGCCCATCATTGCTTGGTCCACGGTGCCGACGGCGATCTGAGCGGCCAGGAACCGCTTGGCCGACTCGGCGGCCCAGAACTTTCTCCCCGCGTCGTGTCCGGCGTGGTCTTCCCACCAGACTTCGTACCGGCTCAGGTGTCGGCCGGTGAAGTCCCCAGCCTTGAGATAACTCGGAACGGCCAGGACGGGTTCGGGCTTGGGGCCGTCGGGGAACAGGTTGGATATGAACCGGTTGACCCGTTGGTGAAGTTGGCTGGCAGCCGAGCGGGTGGGCAGCGCAAAGTAAAGCCCGTCGACCAGACCTTCTTGGTACATTCGGGCGAACCGCCACAGGGCGGCCTCGGTCTTGCCGGAGCCGGTTTCGGATTCTATAACCACCACCGGCTCATCCAGCGGAGTCTCCAGGGCGGTTTGCCGTTGGATGGCATGCGGCTGCGGGTTGCCCGGAATGTCGAACAGAGCCCCGAAGTCGGGGACGGCACGGAAAGCGGACCTTTGCTCGGCTAGGTCCATACCGACTTCCTTGACTGCCCGGGCTGCCTTGGGCCGGATTTTGCTTATGTAATCGTCGTCCGGAGCGTCGACGAACTCGAACCAGCCCTCGTCGGAACCAATCCAATCGGCCAGGGTGCAGAGACCCAGAAACATGTGCTGGAAGGCCGGCGTGGAGGGCAGCGGCGGCGCATCAGCAATGAAGGCATGGGGGAACCAACGGCGCACCAGATTTCCGATGTTCCGGACGTTCTGCTCCGGGTCCAGGCCAGCAAATGGACGCCAGACTTCCGGGTTGGGCGACTTCGAGTCATGCAGATTCAAGGGCTCGCCGTGGTGGGAACCCGCGGCTGCGAACAGGGCACAAACGGTCTGCCCGTCATCCGAGTCCCAACCCAAAAGCTCGTCCCATCCCAGCGCATCCAGGAACCAATCGCTGGTCACGTTGTCCTCGCCAAGCAGGACCGGCACCAGGTCCGAGGTGTGGCCAACCCGTTGAAAGGATGCAGGCCGCCGCCCGCCCGGCAAATCTTCGCGCCGCCATATCTGGGTCTGGAAGCCGACGTTCACCTTGCCAATGTCGTGAAGGGCGGCGAAAACGCACAGCCGAGCCACGGTTGCATCGTCCAGGTCAGCGAGGCCCGTGGTGCGGGCCAGCCTTTGCCGGATGGTTGGCTGGACCAGCAGCGCCTCAAAGCAGGCGCCGACGTCAGCTAGGTGGTGCTCCAACAGGTGAATCCGCCCCTGGTCTCCCCGGTCCGATTTTGCCCAATGCCGCAGGGTGTAGGCCGGCATCGTTTCCTGAACAGTCATATATCAATCCTCTGTCAATTGTCATGCTTTGCCGCTTTTTGGCGCTGCCGAGTTAAGCAGTCCTTGCATCTGGCCCGGTTGTAGGCAAAACTGGGGCACGCGCCAAAACCGGCATTGGTAAATCGAACATCTGGCGCCATCGGATGCCGGAAAGGTAAAAGATACAAGAAGGTATGCCCAACCTGACGTTCAACGCCATAGATGTCGAGACGGCGAACTCGAGCGCTGCCAGCATTTGCCAGATCGGGATTGTCCAGGTCAGCAACGGTGAAATCAAAAGGGTACTGTCATTCCTGGTCAACCCTGAACAACCGTTCAGCCCCGTGAATATCGGCATTCACGGAATTGGCGAAGATACGACAAAGGACAGCGCCACCCTGCCTCAGTTGGAGTCCAGGTTGCGCCGCCTGTTGGAAGGCCGACCCCTGGTCAGCCACACAGGGTTTGACCGGGCGTCCCTCGACGGGGCAATGGCCCGGTACGGCCTCCAACCCATCCGTACTCCCTGGCTGGACAGCGCCTTGATTGCCCGCCGTTCCTGGCCGGAAAGATACCGGCGCCGGGGCTGGAACCTGGCGAACGTTGCAGGAAATCTGGGCATTTCTTTCCGGCATCACGATGCGGCCGAAGATGCCAGGGCCTCAGCGCAGATAGTGCTCCACGCCTGCCGGCTCACTGGTCTGGACATCGACGGGTGGCTGGAGCAGAGGTAACAGAGATTTGCGGTGTTCGTCGGTGGGGGTCAACGAGGTGCAGACGTTCAGGCCGTGGAACCCCTGCATCCACGCTGGGGAATAAGGCTTCTTAACCCACGGATGGGCGGCAGACAGGGGTTTAATGTCCATCCTGCTCTTGCCAATTCCAAACGAGGTTCCGAAACACCCCGGTGGCCATTGGCGAACCATCACCCGCCGCCCAGGACGAGGACCTCTTTGCAGCGGCCGCACCTCGCCAGACGTTGCCCGGTCTGAGGTTGACCATCGCCGGTGACCTTGAAACCGCAACCAGGGCATTCGAGGCTCCAGCGAAACGTCAGCAGGTCCTTGGGGACCATCCGTTGTGGACCACCACCATTCTTCCCAGGCGGCTTCGCCGGCGGCTCGGGAGGCAGGGTCACCTTGTCGAGTACGGCGATCTCCTCCCTGGTCAGCCTTTCGCTGGGCCTGGACCGTCCCAGCAGAGAGGTTCTTTTGGCCATGTTCCTCCTTGTCTCAGCTCCCCCCGGTCTGGTTCGGGAAGCCGTTGTTACGCAAATGTTCACGGTC
>DAOUHF010000037.1:0-2305 GCA_034428795.1 Dehalococcoidia bacterium | reverse complement strand
CTGGGGACATCAAGAACGGGAGCTGGGGCGACATGAACCGCAGGATGACGATCCGGCAGCCCTTCGACCTGGCCCTGAGCCTGGAAATGGGACAGGCCTTCCGCTGGCGAAGAGTGGGGGACGAAGGCGTCCGCCAACGGGACTGGGCCGACCCGCCCGCCACGGGGCGACGGAACGGAGGAGGCTGGTACTCCGGCGTGCTGGGGGAATACCTGGTGCATCTCCGGCAGACCCACGATGGATTGGAGTACCGGGTGGGCGGCAGGGACGGAGAACGGGACGATGTGGACCTGGACCCCCTCCTGGAGGACCACTTCCGCCTCGGCGACGACATTGGGGAAATCTACGGCCAATTGGGCCAGCGCCCGGCAGTCGCCAGGGCCATTGGGCGGTACCCGGGACTGAGGCTGCTGCGCCAGAATAGATGGGAATGCCTGGTCTCCTACCTGTGCTCCGGGACCAACAGCATACGCGGCATCAGGAACTGCGTCGAGAAAATAGCCCAACTGAGCCGCCGCAAGGTCTACCTCGACGGGGATGAACGCCACGTCTTTCCCGACCCCGTCCAAATTGTTGATGCGGGACTAAAGACATTGGACGATCTGAACCTGGGCCTGTCCTCCAGGTCTCACAATATCTTTCTGATGGCTATTCACCTGTACCACGACCCGTTGCTGTTGTACCGGACCTCTGACCCCGAAGTCTCCGGCAGGGAAGCCGTCACGCTGCTGGACAGTTACCGGGGCATCGGCCCCAAGATCGCCGGTTGCGTGGCACTGATGTCCCTGGAAAAGCTGGATGCGTTTCCGGTGGACCGGTGGATGCAGCGAGCCCTGGTCCAGTGCGATCTGGCGGCGATGCCGGAAAGGTTGGCGGAGAGGGTACGGAGCCGCCGAACCATGACCGAAGCGCAGCAGTACCGGGTGGCGGAGTGGGCCCGGGGGTATTTCGGAGAGTACGCAGGTTACGCCAACCAGTACCTGTTTCACTGGATCGAGCCCCACAAGGAGCGAGTTGGCCGGAACAGGATTTGACCCCTCTGCGGGCCGGGTCCGACCGGTGAGTTGCGGCCATGAACGCAAAGAGAGCCACATGCATCAACAAACGCGGGGAGACCTCGCACCGGACACAAAGTTTCGACCCCACCCATCGGCGAGCTGTAGACCGACGGCCCTCCGGGAGAACTCTTCGGGAACGGGCATAACCTGGCGAGGAGCGGGGCAACCCACGAGGACGTGAACCCGTCCACCGGCGCGGCGGGGTCACGCCCAGGGCCGCACACGCGGCAGCGCGGGGGGCCCTGCGTGAAAAGGAGACCGCGCGGCCCCCGCGCGCAATCGCCAGGGGCGCGGGGATAGACGGCGACAGACAGGCGGGGGTGGGCATTATACCCGGGTTACCCCGCCTGATACCTATGACCCTAACCAGTGGCCATAGCCACCTAAACCCGAATCCACCGATGGGCACGGATGGACGGCGTGAGGACAGCGGAAGGGGGGTGAGGGAGCTACAGGCGCGATGTTCCGGGCTCGAATTCGGGTAGACGGGAGGTTGGAGGGTGATCTGCAGGCGCTTTGGGGGCACCGATGGCGGCCTACAGTGGCTGTGGTGAGAGAAAGGGCAGGATAGGACACGGCGAGAGGCGCTCGCGGACCGGGATGGCGCGAGTTTGCGGGGGCGTTGGGTCAGTGGCGGACGGGCGGCGTCAGGCCGGGAGTGGAATCGCTTGCAGCCGGGCGAGGGCGCGGCTGAACTGCTCCTCCCAAGGCCAGCGCCGGGGAAGATGCAGGGTAAGGCGGCGCGCCGAGCGGGTGATCCGTCCCACCAGAGCGAAGAACCGCCGCCGGAGGGTCTTGGTGGTCACTATCCGCTCACCCAGGCCGCGCCATCAAAGGGGCCAGCCAGGCGGCGTTGGCGCATAACCTGGCCCCTCTGATGGCTTTGCGGGTCTTCTTGGGCTTGTGCTTGGGCTCTGGCTTGGGCTGATAGGCCGAGTTGACGGGCATCGGCAGGTGGAATTCATACTCGAAGGTACTGCCTACTACCGACTTGTGGGGGCTTGTTGCCCCGGGCCGGAGGGTAGGGAAGGACCGGGGTTATCTGCACAGGGTGTCAGTAGAGCGTCGTTTCCGGACTTCCTTTGGAAATTACAAACCTTAGAACTGGTGGTCGCGTTGTAGGGCACATTCGCCGTCGACTTCATACGTCAGAGTCAGCTTGAACAATACTTTGCTGACTGTCTGCAACCTCTAGTGGACAAGAGAAACTGTTCAGAGTTGAGGGGAAGTGAGCAACCGGCGGCATT
>DAOUHF010000036.1:0-3275 GCA_034428795.1 Dehalococcoidia bacterium | reverse complement strand
GCGGCGCCGTTGGAGGGCGGCGTGTTGGAGCGGCTGAACGCGCTGGGGGAGTCGATGGGGATGACGGTGGAGTGGTGGGATGAGGAGTTGCCGCTGTCGGATGTCGGTGGGGTGGATTTGGAGGAGCCTGCGGTGGCCTTGGAGGAGGATTTGCCGGCGGCGGGGGTATCGAGTCGGAGCCGGAGCTGGGCGGAGAACCTGGAGGAGCGGCGTCTGGCGCTGCGGCGGATGCACCGTTTGGCGCAGATGATGCAGCACCGGTTGGGGATGAGGTACCAGGGTCAGGTGGCGATGCTGGGGTTGGTGGGGTTGGTGGCGAAGATCGAGCTGGCGCTCATCTCGTTCTTCGACGACACGTTGCCAGATTCGGGGATGGAGTGGGACGTGGACCGGCGGCTGCGGGAGATCAAGCGGCGGATAGCGCGTTTGTTATGGGTGGAGCAGGAACAGGAGAAGGAGTTCGGGGGAATTCGCGGGGTGTTCAACTGGTTGGTGGGGCGGAGGCGTCTGGGCGGCAAGGAGCTGGTGCGGCGGATGCTGGAGGAGGCGGACCTGATCATGGCGGTATTGCCCGAGGCGGGTCCGCCCCGGACGCTGCTGGATAGTAAGGGTGCGCCGGAGGGTGAAGGGATGCCGGATTTGGTGCGGTACGTGGAGGTGAGGGAGTTGGTGGAAGGCGGCGCCGGCGGTGACGATGATGACAAGCCGTGAGGGGGGCGAGACTGGTGGGATGCTGGAGGAGTTGGGTGCGGCATGAGCCGGGCGTTCTTTGAGCCCCTGCGGTTGTTCGTCCGGCGGGACCTTGTCCGGCTGTTGCCGTTGGCGCTGCTGTTGAGTCTGGGGTACGAGATGACGGGAGCGGGCGGTTCTCGGACGTTTCTGGGCTTGGTGGTTTAGCTTCTGGGAGCGGTTGGGCTGGTTTCTGGAAGCGTGGGTCTACCCCGGCGTTGGAGCTGTCATTCCGGCGGAGGTGGCAGCCTGGAAGTCTTTCAACGCCTCCGGCCCGGGGATGGGGGATGCGTGAGCCGGCGGGTTGGGCTGCACGGGTTCCGCAAGTCCGGGCGCGCCGGCGCCCGCGGCGCGGGGGCGGGAGCAGCGGGGTGAGGGGCGAAGTAGGAGGCTGGGCACGGCCTTGAAGCCGGGGCCCGCGCCTCTATTGGGGCAGAAGGGCCACCTGCGACGTTCTCCCTCGCGGACAGGTCGTGGGGATGTTCCTCGATCCGGCTGCATACGACGGCGGGGGTTGTCGCGGTCCCGAGGACCTTTTCCGGGATCCGCGCCCTGTCCTTTGTTGCTCCGTGCTCTTGACGAGCCCTTGCTTCCCGTCTGTCGGGTTTCCCTTGGGCTAGAGTTCCAGCCCGATGGCTCCGTCCAACTTGGTCTGGTCGCCCAGATAGGCGTAGTGCAGGGGGACCTCGGTCACGTTGGCCCCGGTCAGGTCCGTCCCGGTCAGGTTCGTCCGGCCGATGATGGCTCCTCTCAGGTCCGCGTTGGACAGGTCGGCGTCCATGAGGCTGGTCCATCTGAGGTCGGTGTTGGACAGGTTGGCGCCCGTCAGGTTGACGCCCGTCAGGTTGGCCCATCTGAGGTCGGTCCCGGTCAGGTCCGCGTTGGACAGGTTGGCCCAGCCCAGGTCGGCCCATTTGAAGTCGACCCCGGAGAGGTCCGCACCGTTCAGGGTGGGGAGTTGTTCTACCCGGGCGAGGTTCTCCCAGACCTGGGCTGGGGTGGAGGACCACTCCGCGTCGCCGAAGGGGTCGTGTCCGGCCCCGGCTTCCCGGAGCATGATTACCAGGTGAGCGCGGTTGGCTCCCATCATTCGGCCCCAGGCGTCGGGCAGGGCGTAAGGATGGACGTTCTCCGAGGATAGCGCGTGGAACAGCCGGGCTATCAGGGAGTACCGGTCGTCTTTCTGCCAGTATTCCCGGAAGGGGTTCAGGTCCGGGAGGCATACTGCCTCCCGGACCTTCTCGATTGCTTCCTGGATCGTCATGACTTCAGGCATTTTCCTGCTCCTTCTGCGTTTTGGATCTCCGGTGGGCTGGGGGCCCGGGGGCCTGTTCCGGCGGCGCTGCCTGGCTTTCCTGTTTCTCCCGCGTGTCCAATTGTTCCCGGGTGAGGCGCAGGGGTTCTTGTCCGTAGAACTCGGCTCCGGTGGCGGGGGTGACGGCGTTCCCGCCGCCCTGGTAATGGCACTCCCTTGCGGCGGGCAGCCGTACCCGGACCCGGGCGATGCGGCCCCATCTGTCCAGGTGGACGTGCATCCGGGCGCGGCAGACGGCGCACTCGTGGAGATATTCTCCTTCGCGGGCGCCGTCCCGCCGTTGTTTCCGCCGTTGTTTCTGCCGTTGTTTCCATCGGTGCCGCCTGAGGATGTCCTTGAAGGCGGGGGCCAGCCCGGCCTCCAGCATCCGGTGGATGAGGTCCAGGATGCGGTGTTCGTCCTCCCAGGTTCGCACCATGGGCGGGGCGCCGCCCGTGGGTTCTTGTTGGACGATCCACGACCGGCCCCGGAACACGGTGACGATCAGCAGGTGGTCCTCCTCCTCCACCGGATGGAACAGGCTGAGGGCGCTGGCCTGGCTCAGCCGGTGCGAGCCGGTGAAGATGTCTCCATCCCGCCAGTCGGTGTAGTCTTGGCCGAGTTCCGTCCCGGTCATCAGGTATTCTTCGCAGAAGGATTCCGCCATGGTATTGGACATTTCTGGCTCCTTTCTTGTTAGCGTCTCCGTTTGCCGTTGTGGGTTGGGGTTGGGGTTGGGGTTGTACCTCACCGCCTGCAGGCAGGGAATGCAGTCTGCCCGCGGGGTTTTGTCCGTGGTCAGGAGAATGACCGCCCGGACGCCGCACTCGGTTTTGACCGTGAGCCGGTGGTCTACGGGTTCCTGCCGCAGGTGTTTCATGGGCCCGGCCCTCCCCACAGAATGCCCGTGGATGGCCGTGTGGCCGGGTTTACGGGCCGTTGCGAGGGTTTGAGGTAGTCAGGGATTACCCTGAGAGGCTGAAAGGCCGGTTTACGGGCGTTCTGGAGCGATCCCCGGGGGGCCGCGCCCGGGCCGCCGGGGCCCAGAGGATGGTTCCGGGTTTGTCCGGCGGGGTCAGTGGACGGGGGCCGGACCTGGGCTCCCTTTTATCAAAAGGGAGCCGAGAGCGTGTCCCATAAACCCTCTTCCCGGGGGGTTGGTGAAGCAGTAAGCTGATAGAAACAACTGGCAGGCACGATACTATGGCTTATAACCTTTTGCGCTGCGAGCGAGACCAGAGCTACTTGATGC
>DAOUHF010000035.1:0-67713 GCA_034428795.1 Dehalococcoidia bacterium | reverse complement strand
GATTTCCCACAACTTGCTCAAGAAGGAGACCAGCCTCAAAGTCGGCATCCAAGGCAAACGCCTGCAAGCCGGCTGGCGCGAGGACTACCTTCTCAAAGTCCTCCTCGGTTAAGACGCGATTGCCCTGGGTGGATTCTTGGGATGGCCCCAGTATTTGACTGTTTGGCCAAGGCGTTTGAGAATACATCCTCTTGGATCAAGGCTTGGACCAAAGGTGGAGGAGAGCAGATGACACAGCAGGAAGTACGCTTGGGGCACCCCTACTTCATGTACGACGCCATCATGCGGCAACCACAGGCCATGGAGGAAATGCTGCGCAAGCACGCCAGCCAGGTGCAGCCCGTCGCGGCCGAACTGGCCCGGAAGAAGCGGGTCCACCTGGTGGGTATCGGCACCTCCTGGCACGCCGCGCTGATTGCCCGCCACTGGTTCAAGAAGTTCGCCCGCGCCGCCCTGTCGGTCGAGGCCTGGCATTCCTTCGAATTTTGTTCCTACCCACCTGCCCTGGACGGCGACGACGCTGTTATCGTGATCAGCCACCGGGGCACCAAGACCTACTCTTTTCTGGCCTTGGAGACCGCCAGGAGCAGGGGGGCGTACACGGCGGCAATCACTTCCACCGACCCCGGCCCCCGGATCACCGTGGCCGACGCCCAATTCACCACCGTGGAGCAGGAGCGTTCTTCCGCCTTCACCGTTAGCTACACGTCCGCCCTCATGGTGCTGGCCATGCTGGCGGCTGCGCTGGGGTCGTGGACCGACGAGAGCGGGGACGTGGCCCATCTAAGAGCGCAGTTGGAAGACGTGCCGGTGGCCGCCTCTCAGGTGTTGGCCCGCCAGGCCGAGGTGCAACAGGCCGTCCGGCGTTTCCAGAGCAGGGAGCGCTTCATCTGCGCCGGGTGGGGGCCGAATACCGGCAACGCCTACGAGGTGGCGCTCAAGATCAAGGAGACCAGCACCTGCGACAGCGAGGGGCTGCAAATAGAGCAACTGCTCCACGGCCCCTTCTGCTCGGTGGACGAAAAATGCCTCGTCACCCTGATTTCGCCACCGGGGCCCGGCTATGAGCGGGCGTTGAATGTGACCCGAGCGGCCGCCGAGGTGGGCGCGCCGGTCTGGGGACTGGTGCAGACCGGAGACGCCCTGCTGTCGGACCTCACGACGCTGAACTTCGCTCTGCCGGCGGTCCCGGAGTTCTGGAGCCCGTTGGTCTACGTCATGCCGCTGCAGATCTTCACCTATTACCTGTCCGTGGCCCGCGGCGCACACCCGGACCAGTTCCAGCAGAACAATCCCAGGCAGGCGGCGGCACGGCGTCACTACGAACTGTAGTCAACACTGCCGCCCCGGCCCCACAGGCAGACCGGGGCCATAACCCAAGAGCCTCATAACCCAAGAGCTTTAGGAGTAGAGAAATGTCCACCGACTCAGCAGCGGAGTTCGTACAACGCACCGCACAGGACCGGGGCTACACCCTGGAGATGCATCGGATCATGGCCGACGTAGACATGGAGTGGGCCGAGAAGTACAACCAGTTCATCCAGGCCACCTACACCGGCGAGCGGACGCTGGACCGCAAGACCAAGGAGCTGCTGCAGGTAGCCGTGGAAGCGGCGCTCCGGGCCGACGTCGAGCAGATACAGGCCCATGTCCGCGTGGCGCTCCAGTCAGGGGCCACGCCCACAGAAATACTGGAAGCTCTGCAGTGCGTGATCATGCCAATGGGCGCCCTGGCTTTCCGCCGGGGACTGCAGGCGTGGGCCGCCGAGACCGGCAATAGTGTTACCTGACCGCAGGCGGGACTAGCTCAGCCACTTCACTTTGTTGGTCAGGGTGCCGATATCGCTGATCTCGATCTCGCAGACGTCCCCGTCCTTCATGTTTTCGGTCGCGCCTTCGGTGCCCATCCAGAGGATATCGCCCGGGACCAGCGTAAGGTACTTGCTCATCTCGCTGATGTAGGTGCGGACGCCGAAGAGGGCCGCCGCGACGTCGTACTCGCCTACCACGCGGCCGCTGACTCGTATGATGACGTGGAGGTCGTCGGGATTGAGGCCGGTGACGATCCACGGCCCCATGGGCTTGAACGTGTCGGTGTTCTTGGCCCGCCACATGGTGCGGTCACCCCGCTGCCAGGCCCGCTCGCTCACGTCGTTGCCTATGGTGTAGCCCAGCACGTAGTCCAGGGCCTCGGCTTCGCTCACGTTCCGGCACTCTTTCCCGATGACAACCACCAGCTCACCCTCGTACTGGAGCTCTTCAGTGGCGTCGGCGGGAACAATTATGTCGTGGCCGTCGGGCACCAGGGCGTTCACGGCACGGTAGCCGACGTCAGCCTTCTTGGGCAGATTGGGTTCCTCGCCCCGCATATGGGCGGCCCATGTCACATGTTCGGGGTAATTGATTCCGGCGGCATAGAAGGTCGGCGGGATTACCGGGACTTCGAGCTGGACCTCCGACAACTTGTGGGTGTTGCCGGTCCTGGAATATGCGTCGAAGGGGCTGCCCGAGACCTCGGTGACCGTGTCGCCGTCGATAATGCCGAAGGAAGTGGGACCGGACGCGGTGTATCGGCACCATTTCATCGTCTAAACACCTCAAGAAGAATTGGAGCCCGTTTCGCGGGTTCCGTTTCGCGGGTTTATTAACGCAGCCGGGCCGGAAGGCCGATCCGGGGCGGCAAGCCAATTCTGTCACTTGGGCAATCGAGGGTCAAGAAGGCGGCCAAGGCCCCGGGGGTCATTTGATTGGGAATTATATACAATCCTGTGCAAGTACCAGAGGACTGGGTTCCGTTTTGCCTGTAGGTCGCATCACGTAAAAGTCGATTGGTGGGCCTCTCTTATGCCGTTCGTAGCCCTGCGCTGGCCTAGCACGGCACGGTGGTAAAATTCCGGGCCAGAACGCTGGATGAGGCTTTCCCAACGCTTTTTAGTTCCGCTGGAGTGGAGGTTGCGCTCCAGCGGAATTACCCTGCACAGATTTGCCGCCACCATATCTACTCAATGTGATGCGACCTATAGGCAACGGAACCGCTACGCCCGTATTCGTCAGGGTTACTCGAACGAGAACCGGCTGCCTAGGCCACGGCCTTAGCGCAATTTGAACACCTCTCTTTCCGGTCCAGGACGGTGGGATAGTTGACCTCTTGGCCGCACTCCCCGCACCGATATTCCCGCCCCTCTTCCGCCTTCTGCCCCATCGGAAACCGGAAAAACGTCTCGGCCAATTCCTCCGGCGTAGCGTCTATCCGGGGCGGTAGCTTGTTCTCGACCGGGCGACCCCGTTCCTTCCCCTTCGGTGCCATCATCGGGCCTTCTGTTACCGGGCCAATAACTCGGCTTGATTACTGATTCTCCCGCCCTGAGGATGGTAGCCGTACAGGGGCAGGTTCGGGCACTTGTCCGCCAGCAAGTCCTCTATGCTCAATCCCTGAATCACCGGGTAGGTAACAATATCGTTCCTGAATGTCGCCCTGGCGCGTTGGTTCTCCACTGTCCGCATATAGCGATTGAAGCATACCATGACACCTGCTTTTGCACCGAAGCGGTCCATCGTCGTCTTGAGGGCTCGCACCGGGTCGGCGGTGACGCTCCCGCCCTTGACTTGGACGATAGCGTAATCCGTCTTTGGATTCTTGCCCATTCGGAAGGGATAGAACTTCAGCACACCGTCGACTCCGCCGTCCGCGGTGTTACAATTCACGCCGTCATCAAGGCCATCAACGAGAAAAGGTAGACCGAAATGCGACTCGAAGGCAAGACCGCCCTGATTACCGGCGCCAGCCGCAACATTGGCAGAGAGGTAGCCCTGACCTTCGCCCGGGAAGGGGCGGACCTGGTGCTCAACACCCGCAGCAGCCAGGCCGAGCTGGAGGATGTGGCGGCCGCGTGCCGGGAGCTCGGAGTGCGGACTCAAACGGCAATCTGCGACGTTTCCGACGCTCCGGCCGTGTACCGAATGGTGTCCGAAGGCGTCACAGCCTTGGGGAAGATAGACATCCTGGTGTCCAACGTGGCCATCCGGCCTCACAAGCCGGTGCTCGAGGTCTCCGACGACGAATGGGACCACGTAATGGGAGTGAACCTCGACTCCGCGTTCTATCTGTGCAAGGCGGTGCTGCCCGGCATGGTGGCACGGAGAAGCGGAAGCATAATCGCGCTGGGCGGCCAGTCCGCGGTGACCGGCCGGCCGGACACGGCGGCGGTAACCGCGGCCAAGACCGGCCTGCTGGGCCTCATCCGGGCGATAGCCGCCGAGATGGCGCCGCACAACGTACGGGCCAACATGGTCAATCCAGGGTCGACGGACACCAGCAGGGAGCACCCGGAATGGTATCCGGAGTTCCAGGGAACAGTGGACCGCGATTCGTCTTCGCACCTGCAGAGCCTGCCCATGGGCCGTCAGGCCACCGTGGCCGACATTGCCAACGCCTGCCTTTTCTTCGCCTCTGACGAGTCGGCCTACATTACCGGCGATCGCTTGAACGTTATGGGGGGCCGCTACATCGTTTAGAGCCGTGCCAGGGCGTAGAGGCGCTTCAGGCGTCCGGCCCCTCCAACTGGCTCCACACCAGGGCGGCCGCGCCGGACAGACCGGCGGCGTCTCCCAGGCGCGAAGGCGTCAGCCGAAATTCCTTGTGCAACTCGCTCATGGACCGGTCGAGAATGCCCTGATGGATGCGGGGCAACAGGCCGTATTCCACCAGGCCGCCGGTGACTCCGCCGCCGATTACGATGAGGTCCGGGTTGAAGAGATGGACGGCGTTGGTCAACCCCACCACCAGACCGTGTATCGCCTGTTCCATGACCTGCCGGCACAGGGCATCGCCCCGAGCAGCCCCGGCGAACACCCGTTCCGAGGTGACCTCGTCCTCGCGGGTCAGGACTGAGTCAGGGTGCTCCCCGGCGGCCAGCAAGCCCAGTGCGTTCCTGGCGATTCCGGAGCCCGAAGCCAGCGCCTCCATACAGCCCGTGTTGCCGCAGTTGCAACGGAGAGCGCCCGCCGTCGCGTCGACCGTCGTGTGACCCACCTCGACGGCCAGGCCGTTCGCGCCCAGGTAGACCTGCCCCCGATAGACCACGCCTCCCCCGATGCCGGTGCTGACCGTGATGTAAAACAGGGTATTCACCGTCTCGCCCCGCTGGACGGCGTCCCGTCCCGCCCCGAATCGGAACTCGCCAAGGGCCGCCAGATCGGCGTCATTGCCGATCCACACGGGGCAGTCGTAGGCTTCGCGCCAGAGCGCTTTCAAAGAGAGGCCGTCCAACGCCATCAGGTTGGGCGGTTGGTAGAGAATGCCCGAGGTCGGCTCCACCGGCCCCGCCACGGCCACACCGATGCCGGCCACACTCCCCTTGGCTGCCGCGAAGGCTTCGCGAAACAAGCCGGCCGCCAAGTCCAGGTAGTCCTTCTGGGAACCGCTCGCGGGGTTAGGCAAACGGTTCTGCCACAGGACATCCCCCTGGCGGTTTATCACGGCGGTCCGGTTCCAGGTGCCGCCCCAGTCCACTGCTATGGCTGTAGGTTCGTCGGTCATCGTCTCGTTCTCCGCCGGGTCCCGGAAAATTCGGGCCTGAAATCCGGGCCTGAAATCCGGGCCTGAAGTCCGGGCCTGAAGTCCGGGCCTGAAATCCGGGCCTGAAATCCGGGCCTGAAATCCGGGCCTTGAAAGATAGAATAACGCGGTCCGGATGGGTCGTCAGTTTCGGCTCAACAGCTCGTTCAAGGTGTCACGCAGGAACTCACCGTCCATTGGCCCAACGAACTTCTTGGCAACCATTCCGTTTCGGTCGATGAAAAATTTCTCGGGAATGCCGCGCACACCGTAATCGATGACGATTGCTCCCGCGGTGTCGGGGCCGCTGGGATAGACCTGCCCCTCCTCGGCCAAGAAGCGCTGGGCTCCCTCTAGCTCGTCCCAGATGTCCACGCCGACGAATTCCACTCCCCGGTCCCGGTACTCGTCGTAGACCTGGTTCAAGACCGGAGCCTCCTCCCGGCATGGCGGGCACCACGAAGCCCAGAAGTCCAGCATAACGACCTGACCCCGCAGATCGGACAGCCTGATGTAGCCGCCGGAGAATAGCTCCAAATCGAAGTCCGCCGCCACTTCCTGGTCCACTCTGGCCGGACCGAATTCGGCGTTGACCGCCAGCCCCCCGGGGTTACCCCCGGAGCGGGCCGACGCCCAAGCCAGCAACGCCAGCAACGCCAAGACCGGTATGCCGGCCCCGACGATGATCAATGTCCGCTTGCCGAAGTGAAGTCGTCCCATCCCGGATGGCAAATCGCCGGGAACCGCCGGTCACAGCCCGGTTGGTTCCCGGTGTTCCTCCTCTCCGCCGTTCAGAATTCGGGCCACCAGCTCCCGCCGTCGACGTTGGTATTGGTCTTCCGGTATACCGCCTTGGCGCCGTCGTTCGTCCAGTTCCGCTATCTCCAGGACCAGGGACGCCCGTCCGCCGCCGTCGAGACCGTCTATGGGAACAACGTCCCCATCTGGCGCCGTCGCGCTGGCGGGGACATGGCCGGAGCGGCCCACCAACCCCAGCGCCAGCAGGGCGGCCAGCGCGGCGCCCAACGCGCTGGGGATGGCGATCTGCCAGAAGGTCCCCACAGTTACAGTTTGTCCGATACGCGCTGCTAAACCGGGCTGAGGCAGATTGGCCAGCTCCAGCTCCAGTCCCTGCCCTGGCGCGATATCACGGCCTTCCCAAGCCCGGTAGCGGGAGCCTTGAATGTCGATTGAGTCCACCGGCATTAACCCCGGCACGGAGATTTCACCAAAGCGTTCCGGGACCAGCACCTGGAAGACCCCGGCCCCTTGGGGCAGGCTCTGCCGGTAGGACATCTCGCTGCCTTCATACGGGAAGGAGTACGAGAAATCGACGCTGTGATTTCCGGGAGGCACCGCCGCAGTCAGGGCGAATCCGGTGCCGATGGATATCACGTCGCCGCCCCGAAGACTGGACTGGACGTTCACCTCCGACGCGTTGGGCGGCAGGGCGAACCGGAGGAAGCTGATCTGGGCCGGTAGCGTAAGGTCGGGCATCAGGGTGAGGTCCGAAGCGTTTTCAACTCGGATGAATTCGATGGCGTTGATCATCCGGCTGCCGGAGTCGATAGCCGCCAGGACCATCACCTGGCGTTCCACCCCGACCAACGTGTAGTCCTGAGTGGGTTCATGCACTGTCAGGGTGACTTCATCCGGCAGATCGTCCATCGCCAATGTGGAGGTATAGAACACGCCGCCGTAGTCCACGCTCAGGGTGTAATTGCCGCCGTCCACCGACTTCACGTTCTCCAGAGTGAAACGTCCGTCCGCTCCGGCGACCGCCTGGCCGGTCCCGCTCAACGACCCGTCGGCGCCCGTCACCAACATCAACACCAATAGCTGCCCCGGCAACTCGGCCCCCTCCGTGCCGTTTACCACGCGGCCGTTGATAGAGAACTCTTCCGCCGATTGGGCGTCGATTCGACCGGGGCTGATTGCAACCAATGCCGCCATCAAGAGCAACGCCAAGAGCAACGCCAAGAGCAACGAGGAAGCCGCTGCCAAGCTCAACCGCTCACCGGAGTGTCGCGATCATCCCGAGCACCACGAGCCGGACTACGGGCCGGACGACCGGGAGCGACCTCTACGCCGCATTCCGGGCACGTATCGTCATACCTGGGCAGGGGACTGCCGCACTCGGGACACCGAGGGGACGTTTGGCGGACCGACGCCCCGGCCTCCAGCACTTCCCGCTCCAAGGCCCAGGCAGGCCCGGCGTTGCCGCTCTCCAGCATGGTCTTCAGAGCGGCGGCCGCTTCAATGCGGTAGGCCTCCAACTGTTCCTGGTACTGGGCCTCCGGAATATTGCCGAGTTGGTACTCCAACTCCAGGGTGTTGATGGCTTCGAACACCGAGTCTATGCCGGGACCCTCCACCGCCTCCGGTACCGGCGACCCCTCAAGAGACGAATGGGCCGCCTGTACCGTGCTTTCCCGGCCGCTTTTCCGAAGAAAGGAGTAGCCCACCAATATCACGCTGAAGGCTGCGAGCCCCACGCCCAGAATTATGGAGAGTATTGTTTCGCCGTCCACGAGACCCGTTTTATCGCCAGGCCCTTGCCGGCAGGACCGGTTTGGCCGGTTTGGTTGCAGGACAGTTTAACAGGCGAGGCGGTATATGAGCCTTGGGGAACGGAACGGGACCTCCGGCGTCAAACAGCAGTTGGGCTGGGGCCGGCCACCGGAGACCGCGATACAGCCGGGGCGGCAACCCGGCTCGGCTCCGGCCACAGGGCCACCAGGGTGCCCAAAAGCATGACCGGACCGGCTACCCACATCCACCAAATGAGCGGATTCACCAGAATCCTCAACCCAACACTGCCGTCGGCCCGGTTTTCGCTGGGGACCACGTACAAGTCCTCCACCGGAGTCGACCGGATGGCGGCCCGGGTTGAGGCCATGTTGAAATTGGGGTAGAAGGCCCGGTTCGGCCTGATGGTGTCCAGCAATTGCCCGTCCCGGTAGACCTCCACCGTCGAGGAAAACTCGGTACGGTTGCCCAAGGGCGTTTCGACCGTGCCCAAGTACACGAGTTCGTAGTCGTCGACCACCGTTCGTTCGCCGGGCGACAAGACGACGTCCTGCTGGGTGTTGAAGAAGGACGTGCCGACAATCCCCAAGACCACCATCACGACGGAGAGGTGAACGATATACCCGCCGTACCGGGGACGGTTCGCCCAGACCAACCTCAGGAACGCCCAAGCGTAGTTCTCTCCCGAGTTGCGGCTCCGGGCACGCACGCCCCGGTACCATTCCATCAATATTCCGGCGCCAACAAAGACGGCCAGCCCGAAACCTGCCAGGGCATACTCTTTTTGAAGCCCGAGGACCGCCAGGACGATGACGACGGCCGCGGCGGCAACCACGGGGACCGTCAACGCCCGGCGCACGCTGGCCAGGTTGGCTTTCCGCCAGGGCAGCAAAGGCCCGACCCCCATCAGGAACACCAGGCCCAGCATCAAGGGGCCGTTGACCTGGTCGTAGAAGGGCCGGGCCACCGTTATCTCCTCGCCGTTGATCAAACGGGAGATTAACGGATACACGGTGCCCCAAAGGGTGACGAAGGCTATGGCCAACAGCAGCAGGTTGTTGACCAGGAAGGCGGCTTCCCTCGACAGCATGGAGTCCAGGTTCCGGGCGCTCTTGAGCAAGGAATAGCGCCAGAAGAAGACAGCGAACGGGACCACCACCCCGACGCAGAGGAAGGTCAGGAACACCCAGCCCAGGCTGGACGCGCCAAAGGAATGCACCGACGGGACGGAACCGCCGCGGTTCATGAACATCCCGTACAGCGCCAGCCCGAAGGCCACGTTGATCAGGGCGATGTTCCACATACGGAACATGCCGCGGCGCTTCTGCACCATGATGGAGTGAACGAAGGCGGTCAACGCCAGCCAAGGCATGAAAGCGGCGTTTTCGACGGGGTCCCAGAACCAGTAGCCCCCCCAGCCCAGGATGGTGTAGGCCCACCACGAACCCAGCAACAGGCCGCCGGCCAGCAACGCCCAGGTCACGATGCCCCAGGAGCGGCCCGCGTCAACCCACTCGTCGCCGGTCTTCCGGGCCAATAACGACCCCATGGCGAAGGCGAAGGGGATGGTGATGCCCACGAGCCCCGACATCAGCGCCGGCGGATGTACGAACATGCCGAAGTGGGTCAACAGAGGGTTGATTCCCTCGCCGTCCGGCGGCACGAAAGGAAGCTTCTCAAAGGGGTTTGCCATCACGGCGGTGACGGCCACGAAGAAGGTCAGCACCAGCATCAGCACGCCGGTGGTATAGGGCAGGCTGTCGCGAGTCTTTTCGGGCGCCCGCCAGACGGCTATGGCGGACATTATCGAGAGCACCATGGCGATGAAGAGCAACGAGCCTTCGTTGCCGGCGTAGAAGGCTACCCAGGTAAACCGGTCCGGCATAGCTATGTCGCTGTGTTGGGCGACGTAGGCAATCTCGAAGTCCCGGCTGATAAAGGAAACGACCAGGCTCAGGGTGGCGATGAACAGGGCCACCAGCGCCGCGTATAGCGCCGATTGCGCGCTCTCGACCAAGGCCGGGGCCCCCCGCCACCGGCCCGCGAAAGATCCGACGGTGGAGTAGGCCGTCAGGGCGAGGGCAATCCAGAGGCTGATGGCGCCTACTTCACCCATTAGACACTTCAGCCATTAGACACTTCAGCCATCGACCCCTTCGGCAATTGAACACTTCGGCCATTTGACACTTCGGCCATCGACCCCTTCGGCAATTGGACACTTCGGCCTTTGAACCCTTACAGGGCATCAGACTCTTCGTCCCCTGGGGCAACCGAGGGCCGGCGGGCCGTAGTTGCTCCGGAGATGCGTTCTGCCGCCAGCCGCCGGTCCACCATTTCCAGGTAGGGCCCCAGATGAGGATCATGGCCGGCGACGGGACTGTTCCCCGGAGTCCCGCGGCCGCGGTTACGGGCGGTCATGGAGCGTATGACAAAATAAGCGCCCACCAGCCCGGCAGCCACACCGGCGATGGGCAGAACCCATGCCAGAAGGTTTGCGCCTGACTTGGGAGGAGCCGCCAAGATATCCGGGCCGTAGCGCTCGACAAAGAAGTCCAGGATTTCCTGCCGGGAGCGGCCCTCTGCCAGCATCTCCCGCACCACCGCCCGCATCTGGAAGGAGATTTCGACCTGTGCCTGGTCGATGGTTTCGGCCGGGCAGACCGGACACATCAACATCCGGTCGATGGCCTGGGCCTCTTTCTCGGAATACGGGGACTGGGCGGAAGCGGGTGAGGCGATGAGCAGGCAGGCGAAAAGGCCGACCAACACGGCGGTCCAAGACTTCACCGAAGGAGCTCGGGAAGGAGTTCGGGAAGGAGTGCGGGCCATGACCCAACCTGGCATAGTCGGAAATTCAGTGTCCCCTCCCCTTGGCCAAGGAGAGGGTGGCTTTGTTCCAAAATCGTCCGCTGTTCCAGTAATCGCGTTTCTGTTCCAATACTCGAGTCTCACCACGTCTCGGCCCTTTAGACAAGGCCGACCCAGCCTTTCATCTTCCGCCACTGTCCCCGCCGGTGCTCCCCGTACTGCTCAGTCAAACGATGGCGGTTCCTGACTGAGGAGCCTCTTGCTATGGTTTCGCTTCGCTCTATATCACCGATAATTTCGGGATAACTCATACCCGGCCCCGGTGTGTGTGGTGCTAAGAGAATCAAGGATTTTGGGCCGGGAACCCTCGTTTCTTGGGAATTGCGGGCCATGTCGCGGCTTTGGATGTGTCCGGCCAGCCAATCAGGCGTGTGTGTGGAACTCCCGATCTGGCGCTTTCTCAAACACTTCGGCAGGAACAAAGTAGGACTCGGGATACAGGTAGTCCTCTCCTGATTCGTCGACGACGCGGACCAGCTTGTGCTTCGCAGCAACATCATCGGGCAGGGTTTCGTAGATAGCATTCAGCACCAGAGAGACTGTGTAGCCTTCGGTGTTGATGCAGGCGACACGATCAGTGTTCATCGCGTCCATTGTTCAACTCCATCTAATCTCGCGGGTGCTTTGTTGTCTGCCTGACGACCATCGCGTAGCACTTGGTTGGATCGACCGGAGGCAACTCCCCCGTTACATTCTATGGGCCATGGCACAATCATACAACCGCAGGAGCGAAGCGCCCGGAATACTGGAACAGAGGGGGCCTCTGTTCCAGTATCGGCTCAGGAATGAGGATTTTGGAACAAAGCCGAGGGTGGGAGTCGTCACTGCGTGGGTTGGATTTCACCCAATCAAGAAACACCCTACTTGGGAAGGGTGCCGACGTACTCCGCAATGGCCCATCGCTCTTCGGAGCTGAGCAGCTTGCCGAAGGGCGGCATCACCGACGTCGGCCCGAAGGGGCGCGTCGTGTTGCGCAAGAACGGCTCAATGGCCTCGGGCTCCAAGGTGGTAAGGTCGGGGGTTATCAACGTTTGATAACCGTATTCGTTGATCAGCTTGGTCAGCACCGGCCCGTCGCCCTTGGCGCCCGCGCCGTGGCACATCTGGCAGTTCACCTTGAACAGGTGCGGGCCGGAATTGCCGGTGTCCCCCATGGTGGACACCGGTCCCGGGAAGAAAGCGACCGCGTTTTCCACCCCGCCCAGCCGCGGCGGCTCGTGAGACTTGTACGATTGCTGGTAGTGCATCTCGTAGAAGATGTCCACCGGGTAGGCGCCCGAGGTGCAGCCTGAGGCCGCCAGCGCGGCCAGCAGACCCAGCCCCAGTAGCAGGGCCTTCAAACGACACGGTTGGCGGCGTCCGCCCCGGGGCAACCAGGATATCGCTTTGGCTTGCTGTATGACTGGCACTGGTCTACCGGCTCCCGCTTTCCCGCACCACGTCTATCGCCCCGGCCTGGGTGAGCAGGCCCGCCAACTGGGTGTGCTGCTCCTCCTCGGCGTTCACCAGTACCCCGATGTACCCCTCGGTGATCCGGGTGTCGTAGAGTCCCTTCTTGAAGCTGGGCAACCTCGACTCGAAGATAATCCCGATAATGGTGAAGATAATGGCCGTGAGCATCGTGCTCTCGTAGGTGACCACGGCCATGGGCGGCAGGGACAAGATGGGCTTGCCGGCCTGAACCAACGGGTAGGCCATCTGTGTCATCGACGTCAGCAGGATGCCGATGGTCAGCCCCACCAAGGCCCCGCACAGCGGGAAGATATAGAGGCGATGAGCTTCGTGCCTCTCGCCGAACGCCCCCTCGGGGTAAGGAGCGTCGGTCAGGAAGTCGTACTCGGTGGGTTCGATGCCAGCCCTTTGCAGGGCGTCGCCGGCCTCGGCGGCGTAATTGGCATCTTCAAACAGCCCCAGGATGGGTCGTTTAGCCATTTCCCGTTCCCTCGAAATACATAGTTAAGCCTAGTCCTCTCTAACTACCGCCGGAATGGTCACCCGGCCGATCTTGATATCGGTGCGGAGGATCTCAGCCTCCTTGACGTCGTACAGAGGTATCAGCGGCGCCACGCGGGCGATAACCAGCATCAAAATGGAAACCAGCGCGAACGTGGCGCCGATGATGGTCCACTCCACCGCGCTGGGGGCATAGACCGAGTACCAGGAAAAAGTGAACACCTGTTTGTTCTGGAGGCCGGGCACGATGATGATAAATCGCTCCAGCCACATCCCGATGTTTACAGAGATGCAGGCCGTCGACATTATCCACAGGTTCCGCCGGAACATCCGGGGCAGCCACAGGGCCACAGGCAGGAAGTAGGTGGCGAATACGAACACCATCATCCAGATGTTCCAGGGGGTTTGTAAGAACTGGAGGTCGCGGACGGCGATTTCGTCAGCCTCTCTCCCGTAGAAGCCGAAGATGACTTCCATCACGAAGAAGTAGAACCATCCGGTCGCCACCACGATGAGCAGCCGTCCCAAGGCGTCGATATGCTCGTGGCGAATGTAATTCTGCCAGCCGTAGATATAGCGCAGGATGATCATCACGAAGGCTACGGCGGAGACGCCGGAGTGCACCGCGCCCACCACGAAATATGGGGCGAAGATGGTGGAGTGCCACGACTTGACCGACACCGCCATACCGAAGTCCCAGGAGACGATACTGTGCACTGAGACGAACACCGGCAGGATCAGCGCCGACAGCAGCACCCCGGCGATAATCTGCAGCTTCCACTGGCGGGGGTTTCCCTGCCAGCCCATGGCCAGCAACCCGTAAATCCGGCTGTTGAGGCCGGTGGTGCGGTCCCGGAGCACCGCGAAGTCGGGGATCAGGGCGACAAGCACGAACAGGATGCTGGAGGTCAGGTAAGTGTAGACCGCGCTGGGGTCCCAGACCAGCGGGGAACGCACGTTGGGCCAGATGCCCCGGGCGTAGTCGTAGGGTGCGAAGGGGATGGTGTAAATCCAATAAATCGTGCGCCAGGGACGCCCGGTGTGAATCAGCGGCATCATCATTGCCGTCATCAGGGAGAAGACCGTCAAAATCTCGGCGGCCCTGGTGGCCGGACGGCGCCATTCGGCCTTGGACAGGCGCAGGATGGCGGAGAGCATCACCCCGGCGTGGCTGATGCCGATCCAGAAGACGAAGTTGGTGATGAAGAAGCCCCACATCACCGGACGGTTCAGGCCCGTTACACCGAAGCCCTTGTTGACCAGCAGACCCGCCGCGCTGAACCCTCCCAGCACAATGAGGGCCAGGATGGTCACCGTAATGGGGAACCACTTCGGCGAGTTCAGGATCGACCGCAGTAGCTCTCCGTTAATTTGTCTGGCCGCTAGCGGCCTACCTTCCTGCATCGATGCTCCGCTAATTTCAATTACGAATCAGCAGTTACGAATTGCGAATCGGTATTTTCCCGACTCTCAATTCGTATTGCTTAATTCGTAATCGCTTACTCCGGCTTGGCCAAGACCAGGTATTCGCCGCGCATGAACCGTCCCATGCGCTGGTACAACGCGCCTTCCTTCACTTCCCAGACCGACATTACCGGCAACAGCTTGGTGGCCAGCATGTAGAAGAACACAGCTCCGCCGATGCCGCCGACAACCAGGAAGATGTCGAAAATGTCAGGGTACACCGCCGGGGGCACCGTATTCAAAAAATGGGCGTAGATGTCGCCCGAGTTGGACGCACCGACGAAGACACGGATGTTGAACATCAGCGCCCCCGCCGCCGCCGAGAGCCCCGCCAGCGCCGGTCCCCAGGCACTGCGGCGGAACGGGTTCCAAAGCAGAATGGCGAAGGGGATTACGAAGCTCAGCATCAGGTTGGCGACGAACACCCCCCCGTAGGACTGAACGAACAGATATTTGATGATGTTCTGCTCCACTACCAACCGGCCGTACCAGTAGGTGATGAAGAATGCGAACAGGTGGTAGGCCCAGAGCAGGGTCAGTCCCAATTGCACCTTGCTGGCCGACCAGAAGGGCGAACGTCCCAGGTATTCCTGGTAGCCTCCCCACCGGCGGAGGATGTACATGATGACCAGGACCACCCCCAAGGCCACCTGAAGGCCGGTGAGGCTGTAGAAGACGGGGAAAATGGAGTCCTTCCAACCCGGAATCATGCTCTGGGCGTAGTCGGAACTGATGATGAAGTGCACGTAGATCAGGAGCATGAAGTAGAACGCGCCCAGCATGGCAAGGCCCGCCTTCTGAGCGTTCCATTGCCGCTTGGTGCCGTACCAGTGGCCCGCCAGCCTCCGGTAGATCCAACGCCGGATGCCGGTGGCCGTGACCCGGCCCTCCGCCATGTCAGGCATTGCGGAAATCCACAAGATGACCAACGCGGTCACCGCCAGGAAGACCACTCCGAGCAGGTCCCAGGCATGTGGCGCGCCGATGGGACCCTCGAACCATATGGTCCTGCGGACGTCCAACTGGTGCTCGACGTGTCCGCCGGGATTGGCGATGGGCGGCAGCACGAACATCATGGGGATGAAGGCGATCACGTTGAAGATGCCGACCACCGCGAACAACTCCGACAACCGGGACATGGGCCGCCGCCAGTGGCTCTTGGTGAACCGGAAGGCGATGGCGGCGATCGGCGCGGCGCTGGTCACCATGAAAACGAAGGAGAAGGAGGCCATGTAGTAGCCCCATGCCCCCCGGTCGTCGAATCCGTCGCCGATTGCCCGGGCCACGAACCCTATCACCCCCAACGCCAGCAGGATGAACGAGAGGATGAAGGGGATGACGAAGATCGCCGGCATGGCGGCAATCTTGCCGGCCATGTCGCGGGTCATCACCCGGGGGTCGGGGAAAACCCACATGCCGGGGTGGTGGCCGCCGGAGATACCCCCGTGGCTCTCGTCGTGAACTGCACCGTGGTGCAGATGTTCGTTGTCGGTTGCTGCCATGCTTTCAGCCGTTGCCGCCGACGGGGAACTTTTCCACCTTCTTCAGGTAGATCACGTTGGGCTTCGTAGCCATCTCTTCCAGCAACCGGTACACCCGGGTGTGCTCTTCGTCGACGTGCTCTCCGTGATGCCGGGCGTCGTACTGTTCGTTGGCCTCGCGGAAATGTTCGTAGACCGGGCCGGTGTCATCCATCTGGTCGCCGAACATCAACGCGTTGGTAGGGCAGGCCTGAACACAGGCCGGCAGGAAATTCCCTTCCTTCATCCGCTGGTAGTTGAGGTAACGGTCCGACGGTTCGATCCTTTCACCGCTCAGGGGCTCCCGGCCTTGGCGTTCCACCCTGATCTCACCCCGGCGGACGCGCTGTACGCAGAAGGAGCAACGCTCCATCAAGCCCCGGCTGCGGACGGTGACGTCCGGGTTCAGGTGGTTCCTGAGGCGGTCCGGCCAAGTCGGCTCCCACCAGTTGAAAAACCGCACCTGGTAAGGACAGTTGTTGGCGCAGTACCTGGTGCCGACGCACCGGTTGTAGACCTGGACGTTCATGCCCTCGTCGTTGTGGTAGGTGGCGTAGACGGGGCACACCGGTTCGCACGGCGCGTTCTCGCAGTGCTGGCACATGATAGGTATGAACCGGGCCTTTACGTCAGGGAAGTCTCCCTCCCAGTAACGCTCGATGCGGATCCATTCGTAAGCCCGCCGTTGCTGGAAGAACTCTTTGGTGTTGATGGGCAGGTTGTTCTCCGCTTGACAGGCGACGACGCACGACTGGCAGCCGGTGCACCGGTCCAGGTCGACAACCATTCCCCACTTGTGGTTAGTCCGGTTAGTTACCATCTATCAGCCTATTCCTCTAACTCAGCCTATAACTCAGCCTGGGTGGACATTAATCGACCGCCCGGCAGGCTAGACGTTGTCCGGGTGGATCGTCTTGATAATTTCTTCCGCCGGGGTGATGCCGATCTCCACGGCCCTGACGTTGCCTTCCAACTTGGAGATATTAACGCTTTCTCCGGTACTAGTCACCCGCACCCGGGTGGCCGCCCAGGCCAGTGACCCGGTGCCCGTAACCCGGACGGGTTCCAGAACGTCCATGACGTTGGAGCTTTCGATGCCCAGCCTGTCGGTGGCATAGGGCGAGCCCTGCCGGCGGCCTCCGCCAAAGGGCATCGAGATCACGTCGGGAGGGACCGCCGGGGTCGGGTAGACCACGGCGCGGATGGATTCCCGCGACGATTCGATCCGAACGATGTCTCCCTCGCGGACGCCCAGGGCGGCGGCGGTGACGTCGTGCATCTCCACCCAGGTCTGCCAGGTCACCGTGCTAAGCGGGTCGGGCGCGGCCTGCAGCCAGGGCAGGTGGGCGTGAACGCCATCCTGCAGGGTGTTGTGAGAGAAGGGAACCAGGTGGTAGTTGCCGGCCCCTTCGCCGACGCCGGAGTATTCCGGGTTGGATGCCGCCTCCACAATGCGCCTCAACAGCCCGGCTTGGGGCGAGGCCGGGGATGGTCCGGTCGCGGCTTCGTCCCACCAGCCGCCGCGTTGGAGCAGGGCCGTCCAGAACTCTTCGGCGTCGGCTGCCGTTACGGAGCCGCGGCCCATTTCGAATAGCTCGTCGGAAGCGTCCCTCAACATGGCGCCGTAGTCCGGCCAGGGGAGCAGGGACTCTCTGCCCAATTCCAGTCCCATCGTGAGGAGTATGTCCGGGAAGCTCCGGGGGTCCAGGTCGTACAACGGGTTGACCACCGGCTGTTGAAAGCCGACCACCTGGTAGCCGGGCCCCGGTTCGGGGATATCGTCTCCCCAATCCTCCAGGTAGACCCGGTCGGGCAGGACCAGGTCGGCCAAGCCGCTGGTGTCGTCGAAGAACGGCGAGAAGCTGACTACGACCAGGTCGTCGGCTTGGGTGATGGCGTCATACAGCCGCAGTGAATCGGGCGTGCCGTGAACCGGATCGGCGTTATGGAGCATCAACAGCCGCGTTTCGCCGCTTCGTATCTGGTCGGCGATCCGGGACCAGTCTTCCAGGCCGCCTGGGCGCGACCCGGCGGGTACGTCATCCCAAGGACTGCCGGGATTGAATTTCACCCCTCCCTGGACCCCTACGCTGCCGACGAGGTGGTTAAGGGCGTATATGGCTTCCAGGTTGAACAAGCCGTTATTGCTGGCCCCGGCGGAGCCTCCGCCTATGGCCAGACTGGGGTGGTTCCCGGCGAACTCCCGGGCGAGGCGTTTAATGAACTCGACAGGGTCGCCGCCCGCTCTTTCCCGCGTCAGGCCGATGAGGGGAGCCGTGACCTCGGGCCGGAAGTTTTCCAGCAACTGGCGCCCCGATTCCCCGCCCAGCAGGGCATCGGTGTCGACGCCAGGGGCCTGCAGTCCTTCCGAGACGATTACCTGGGCCAGGCTCATGGCCAGTTGGCCATCCCATCCCGGCCTTATGGGGACCCATTTGTCGGCATTGGCCGCGGTCATGGAGAAGCGGGAATCGACCTGATAAAGGGTCCCTCGTTTCAGACCGGAGGAGGCCCGGCCGTGCCCTTGGCGAAATTCCCCGTAACCCCGGTTCCAGCGGGTCGGTGAGACCCAGGTCGAGAGGAAATCCGCGCCGAAGGACAACAGGAAATTCGTGTTTTCCACATCGAAATCGGGCAGAAGGTCCTGATCGTAAACGTTCTTGACCGCGGTCCGGTACGTGTTGTTGTCGACGGCCTCGAATCCCAGGTGCTCGCTGCCGATGGCCTCCGCGAACCGGCCCACCAGCAGGCCCATGTGACCCCGCAGAGGCTCGGTGATAATAACCGATTGGGGGGCCCTGGCGGCCAGCTCGGACCGCAGACGGTCCATGGCTTCCGGCTGCCAATTGATGGGAGTGTACTGGCCGGAGCCCCGGGCGCCGCTGCGCACCATTGGAGCGGGCACCCGGTCGGGATGGTACAGCGATTGCAGGCCGGCCTCGCACCGGGCGTGGCTCTTTCCCTGGTTGGTCGGATAGTAGGGATTGCCCTGTATCTTTTTGGCCCTGCCCTCCATCACCCGTACCACGATCCCCTCGCAGGAAGGGCAATTGCGGCACAGGCTCGCGTACCAGTTGTCCTTCCCCCTAACCAGGTCCTCGGGAAGGCTGACCGGGCTCTGGATGTCGAGCTCGCCTTCGCGTATGCCGAAGCCCTCACAGGCGACGGCGCCCATTGCCGATAGTCCGGCCCAAGTCAAGAAATTTCTACGAGTAAGCTTCATTAGTCCAGCAATTTCTAGTCCAGCAATTTCACTTGTGGCAGATCGTGCAATCCGTAGGGACGTTGTTCACGCGGTGGCAGTCGAGGCAGGTGCCCATTTTGAGAGACTGGCCCGCCTTGGGCTTGACGACCTCGGCATTCGGAATATCGCCGTGGCAGATGGCGCAGGTCTCCTGGACATCCAGGGCCCGGGTGACCTCGTCGCCGTCGATGTCGAAACGGGGCGCCTCCAGATCGTTGCTGGTAAAGAACCGGATGTGGGCTTCGTGGATGAACCGCACGTGGTCGGGCATCCGGTGCACTCGTTCCCAGTTAATGGGCTCCCCTTGCTCGAAACTCTGCCGGACCTTGTTGATCTCGGCCTGGGCTGTTTCCGTATCCCCGTCGATGTCCTTGTGACAAAAGACGCACATCTCCACGGCGGGTACGGTAGCCGCCGCTCCGCGGGTCACGTTGCGGTGACAGAATTCGCACTGAATGTTGTTTTCCGCCACGTGGACCGAGTGGGGGAAGGCAATTGGTTGAGCGCCGGCGTTGCCCAAACCGAATGGCGGGTTGGAAAACCACGAAATGAACAGCACTACCAGGATGAACCCGATGATGACGGTTACGATTCCCCCTGCCATCATCAATGGCAGCATTTTACCTCGGGGCATCATTCCTGGCAGGTCTCGTTCATCTTGCGCTGGTCAACCTCATGGTTCATGTTGCGAACAAAGACTTCCGTGCGACCGCATCATCGGCAAGGCCGCGGCCGGGCCGCCCACCGGTTAGATCAACAGCCGGTCCCAGAAATTCCTAACGTCCAGCGTTTGGTTGATTCCCAAAACCAGGATCACCACCGCCGCCGCCAAGACGAGCAGGGCGAAGAGATTCAACGGTAACCTGAGCCGGTTGGCGCTGGCCGACAGGTGCCCAGTGATGACCAACGAGGGTATCAAGGCGTGAGCAGTCAACATGGTCACAGCGAACATTACAACCAGCGGGAAATATATCCAAAACCACTGCAGGAAGAAGTGGATGCTCTGCCAGTCGGCGCTGGTTAGTGCTTTGGGGTCATCAAACATATGAGTTCGTCAGTGAGCCGTCCGGTGGCTGGCCGCAGCCTGGGCCATATAATGCACCAATCCCCTTGTTCCTCCGCGAGACCCAAGGGGCCGGAAACCATCGGGAAAAGTATCACAACCCATTTTGAGTGTCAAGGGGATTTAGCTATGGGAACACCCCATCCCGGCCGGCGTTGCCCGCTCCCCCGGCGCCCGGTTAAGCCCGGTGGACCGGCGGGTTGGCTTTGAACCAATCGATAATCTCGGAGCCGGTGGCCGCCCACACGCCCTTCCGGCGGACCATACGGCCCAGGGCTTGGTCCAGGAACCCGATTCGGAAGGGCTGGCCCATGACCCAGGGATGCAGGTTGAACGCCATCAGGCTGCCCGTTTCAGCGGACTCCCGGTACAGGGTGTCGAAGCTCTCCTCCAGCAGCCCGGCATAGCGGTCGATGGGCACCTTGCGGTCCCAGAGGGCGTGGATGTCATCCATCTCCCACATGAGGGGCAGGGCGAACAGCTCTCCCTCCTCGGGATTCAACGCGTATGGCTGCTCGTCGTTGACCCAGTCGCACACATAGCTTACACCGGCGGCCGCCAAGATGCCGGGGGTACGGGGCGACTCGCCGTATTCCGGGCCCAGCCAGCCCTTGGGCTGGAGCCCGGTGGCCCGCCTGATGCCCTCGATGCTGGAGTCGATATATTCGCGTTCCTGCTCCTCCGTCATTCTGCCGGTAATCATTCGGCTCACCGAGATGCCGTGGCCGATGATCTCGGCCCCCCGTTGGAGACAGTGGTCTACGAGGTAGGGATTGGCTTCCGCCGTCATCACGTCCATGGCCACGGTGGGCCGGATCCCGTGCTTTTCCAAAACGTCCAACACTCGGAAGATCCCCACCCGGTGTCCGTACTCCCGGTGGGATACCCGAGCGTAATCGGGAAAGGGGCGGTCGGCGATGCCGCCGGCCAAAGAAACGGTGAAACTGTCCGCGGGGGGCTCCCACTCCATTTTCTCCAACGTAACGATCACGGACAGGGCCACCCGGCTGCCGCCGGGCCAGCGCAGAAGCGGTCTCCGGTTGATCGGGGACCATTGGTAATGTTCGTGGTCCATTCCGGGACGGCGTTCAGCCGGCATCGCATTCCCCCTTGTGTCGTTCGTTAATCGCGTCCGCCGGGGATAAAGTCCTCTCTTCCCAAGAAGAAGGGACTGCTGGGAAGGGACTACTGGGACGGCCCTACGCCGGCCGGTACTGCCGGGAATGGGCCACGACCTCATCGTAATGGTTCGCAATGTAGTATTCCGCGATTTCGTCGGCGGTGGTCTGCCAAACGCCCTCGTGGGACATGATATAGCCCAGGATTTCGTCAAGGTAGTTGATACGGTGGGGCTGGCCGATGAGAAAGGGATGCAGAGCGATGCACATCACCCGGCCGCTATCGGCGCCCTCGGCGTATAGTTGGTCGAACTGGGCCTTGCAGATCCGGGCAAAATATTCGCCCTCGAAATTGCTGCGGAACACCGGAACGTCGTTCAATTCGAAGGAATAAGGGACAGAGACCAACTTGCCCGACTTCACCCTTATCGGCACCGGTTGGTCGTCGTGGATCCAGTCGGTATGGTAGATCAGCCCGGCCTCGGCCATCAAGTCGGGCGTCCGGTCGGTGCCGGATATGGCCGGACCCAGCATGCCCTTCAGGGTCTTGCCGGTGTGCCTCCGCAAGGTCTCGATGGAGTCTCGATAGAACTCCCTCTCCTGCTCCTCGGTGTACGTGTTGAGGTATCGAGTATTGTATATGCCGTGGCTCATGAAATCGTAGTCGCGTTCCACCATGGCTTCGGCGATTTCCGGGTAATGCTCCAGGACTGCCAGGTTCAGTGAAACGCAGCACTTGACGTCGTATTTGTCCAATACTTCGATCATGCGCCAGAAACCCACCCGGTTGCCGTAGTCCCGATACGAGTATTGCTGGACGTCGGGGTATGGGGTACGGGGCCACGGGTCCCTTACGCCATCGTAATCGGGCATGTATTCGTAGTGCTCGATGTTGGGGGCGATCCACAGCGCCACCCTGGCGCCGTCCGGCCACCTGATGGGGGGCCGCTCGATAATTGGGCTATAATCGACCCGGCTGGGGGCTTCGGACACGATTCGGACCTCCGCGTTTGAATGCGGAATTAAGAGTCAGGAATGAGGGAATCCGGGCACTGCGTTCAAAATTCTTAACTCCGCATTCTAAATTCAGCACCCCATATTCTAATTCCGGGAGCGCCAACAATGCCAGCCAGGACGGGCGGGGAATATATCAAGCGGCTCAAAGAACGGCCGCCGGCCCTGTACATGAACGGAAAGAAGGTGGCCGACCCAACCACCCACACCGGCCTGACGGGCGGTATCGGGACCATCGCCGCCCTGTACGACCTGCAGCACGACCCGTCGGTGGGCCAAGAGATGACCTACCGTTCCCCCACCACCGGCGACGACGTGGGCCTTTCGTTCATTACCCCCAAGACCACGGAGGACCTCGATGCCCGCCACCGCATGATGACCCACTGGGCGAGGGTGAGTTGCGGCATGATGGGACGGACCCCGGACTTCCTGAACGTAAGCATGATGGCGATGGCCGCCGCGGGCGACTATTTCGGTGAGGACCGGCCCGAATTCAAGAAGAACATCCAGGACTATTACGAGCACGTCCGGGAGAACGACCTGGTGCTCACCCACACCCTGGTCAACCTGCAGCGAAACAGGGCGCCCCAAGAGTCTGCTCCATTGGCCGACCACACCGACGTCGCCCTGTCCGTGACGAAGGAGACAGACGCGGGGATCGTCGTGAATGGGGCCCGGGTGTTGGCCACGCTGCCCATCGCCGACGAGATCGCGGTGTACCCGGCCCGTTCCCACCGCCTGCCCACCGGCCCAGGGACCACCGGGAACGGGGGCCGCGCCTCATTCGCGTTTGCCCTGCCCTGCGATGCGCCGGGGTTGAAGTTTCAATGCCGGGAGAGCTTCGACCAGGGCCGCTCCCACTTCGATCATCCCCTCGGCTCGCGCTTCGAAGAGATGGACGCCCTCGCGTTCTTCGACGACGTGTTCGTGCCGTGGGAGCGTGTGTTCCTGCTGGGGGACCCGGAACGGTGCAACAACATGTCGCGCCGGACTCACCAATACCTGCATTCCGGCCATCAGGTCGTAACCAAGAACGTGGTCAAGTGCGAGTTCATGCTGGGTCTCGCCAACCTGATGCAGGAAACCCTGGGCTCATCCCAGCAGCCGCAGGTACTCCAGATGACCGCGGAGATCATCGAGAACCTGGAGACTACCAAGGCGCTGCTCCGGGCGGCGGAAGCGGACGCGTGGCTCGACGAGTGGGGGGTGATGTGCCCGGCCGAAACGCCGTTGATGATCGCCCGCCACCTGTTCATCCGGATGTACCCCAGGATGGGCGAAATACTGCAGCTGATGGGGTCGAGCAGTTTGATGGCGCTGCCGGCCGAGGCGGATTTGTCCGGTCCGCTGGCCAGCGAGATCGAACGTTACCTGGAGACCGATACCGCATCCGCCGGGGAACGGGTCAGGCTATTCCGGCTGGCCTGGGACGCAAGCTGCAGCGCCTTCGGGTCGCGGCAGATACTCTACGAACGATTCTTCCAAGGGGACTCCTACCGCAACGTGGTGCTGCTCAACAGCGTGTACGACAAGGGGCCGGCCACGGCGTTCGTGAGGGAGTTCCTGGAGCGCGAGGGGTGACTACGACCACCAACCGGGCCCCAAAAAGGAAAGCCCGGCGGCCGGCGCCGGGCGCGGTCTCGCGGTAGGAGCCTAGGCTTCCGCGGGCAGGTCGGCTTCCCAATTGGGTATCAGCACGTGCGACGTGTCGTCCAGCAGCGCTATCACCAGAACGCCGCCGAGGCTGAAGGCGATGGACAGCGCCATGACAAGGTTGTAGGACCCGGTGGCGAAGATGACGAGGCCGGCCAAGACCGTGGCGGTGGCGTGGCCCAGCAGCGCTCCAGTGGTCTGCCAGCCATAGATGGTGCCCATGGGCCCTTCGCCATAGTACTGGCGGTTGATGATAAGGTAGCCGGTCCACTCCCCCCCAAACCCCAATCCAAAGCTGGCGGCGAACAGATAAAAGACCCACGCGTCTTGCGCCCAGAACAGCATGAGCACGGTGATCCCCTGAATCGAGAGGCTCAACGCCATCATGCGCCGCGTACCGTACGATTCCGCCAGTATCGGCGTGACGAAACGGCTCACGATGCTGACCAGGGAGAGAAGCGTGAGAATGATGCCCGCCTCCGCCAGGCTCGAGAACACCCCGCGCTCGTAGGCCAGGGGGATGACGAAAATCAAGATGATTGCGTGTCCGGCGCAGCCCATCCCATGCACCAAGGGCAAGTTCCAGAAGGGCCGGGTACGCCGGGTGTGCCGGTTGAACACTTTCAGACGCAGCCGCTTGAGATCTTCGCTCAGCCTGACCAGCCGCGCATCCCCGGGTCTGGTGCCATAGGGCTCGATGCCCAGGTCCGCCGGCTGGTTGCGCATGAACGGCACCAAAACCAACATCGTTATCCCGCCCACCAAGCCGACGATCATGAACATACCTTCCCACCCTACGTCGTCGATGAGGTAGCCGATGACCGGTGCCAGGATTGCCGTGCCGACGCCGCCGGCGGCCCAGAGGATGCCCACTCCCAGCCCCAAGCGGCGGCGGAACCAATCGCCTGCCGCTGCCATCAGCGGCACCATGGCCAACGACTCGGTCAGGGACATCAGGACCCCGAAGAACAGGAAGAAGTGCCAGACCTCTCTCACCTGGCTCATGAGGATCATGCTGACCAGGAACATGACGCCGGCAGCCAGCAGCATCTTGCGGGAACCGTAACGGTCGCCCAGCCACCCGGTCATGGGGGCGTAGACAGCGCCGAAAAAGAAGTAGGAGGCGATGCCGGCGCTGATGGTAAATTCCCCCCACCGGAAATCGCCTTCCGGGTCGTTCAACGGTGGGACCATGATCCCGGCTGCCATGGCAATAGAAATGGCGAAAACCTGGACGGTCGCCAGAATTCCTATAACGACCCAGCTATAGTGAAAGGGCAGGCGGTTTACAAGCATGTATACCGGCGGCTTGAAGAATAGGCCCGGAGTTTGACGTTACCAGGGAACATCTAAACAAGTCCCTTCCCCCCGATGGGGAAGGTTAGGATGGGGGCGCCAGCGCTAGGATGTGTCGGCGCCAGTATATAGACTTTTGATGCTGTTGGTAGCCTGATATTTCGAATACGAAATATCCAATTCGCGATGGGGCCGGGTTTTCGGTCTCAAGGCATAATGTTCATCTGGCGGACGATGGCCTCGCCGAGGGCAACGTCTCCCTGGACCAGCGCCCTGCCGGACCGCAGCATCTCCTCGGGGTCCCAACGGCCGCAGCCCAAACAGCCGAAAGTCTCGGTGTCGAGGCTTATTCGGACCATGGGTTCGGCAGGAGCCTCTTCGGCCTCTCTGCCCCGATTGCCCTCGACCAACACCGGCAAGACCCGGCCGGCGGGACCCGCAATGTCGAAGACCACGGTTGCGCCGTCCGGCGCCTGGGCCCGCCGCGCCACCACGAAGGGCATGGCGCGAATGATCCGGCCCAACGAGTGCGCCGCCGCCGGTCCCTCCATCTCGCCCGGACGCCCCAGCGCTCGACGCATGTCCTGCTCGTGCACCCAGGCGTCCATGATCCGGATGCTGATGAACTCCGAGACCGGGGCCGGGCCCAATGGGGTTTGGGTCTCGGCCGCGAACTCTTCGCCGGTCATCGAACGCAGCGCGGTTACCCGTTGCCCGGTGAGCTCCCGGAACTCGTCGAGGACCTGCCGGCCGGTCCAGGACCTGCGCCAGTCGACCAACACTTCGTTGCTCAACCCGCCTTCGCTCTTGACGTGGCCGGTCTCGCCCGGAGTGTGGCCGGGGGCGGGGTTGCCCAGTATCCGGGACTCCGCGCCGCCCAGATGGGCGACCTGGTCCTGTACCGTCCAGCCGGGGCAGTCGGTGGGGGTCTTCCATTCCGGTTCGCTGAGCGAGGAGCACAGGCCGTCGATTGAACGCCAGACGTGCGCCATCATATCGACGAGCTGCCGGTTGGTGGTCAAGAATGTCCTTCCTCTTCGCGCCGCCGGTTCTCCCTGGTTTTTATGGCCCGGGTCGCTTCCTCCGGGGCCATGCGTCCGATGGGGCCCGACGCGTACATCGCTCCCAACACCACCCCGCCCCGGCCAAGCAGGAACTCCGACGGTTGGATGTACCCGCCGCGGTCGTCGGACCACCACGCGCCGATCCGGTCGCCATCTTCTTTAGTGGCGCCATATGCCACCGGGAAGCTGAGACCCTTGTCCTTCACTTCCTGGGCCTGCTCCCGGCTGTCGGCGCTGACGGCGATGATGGTGAGCCCGAGCTCGTCCAACCCGGCCTTGGCTTCCTCCCAAGCGGCCAACTGCCGCAGGCAGTAGGGTCACCAGTGCCCCCGGTAGAACAAGATCGCGGTGTAGCGGCTGGGGGCGTCGTCCGGCAGGGTCAGTGTGCCGCCGTCCAGCAAATTCAGCACGACGTTCGGAATGCGGTCGCCTTGTTGCAGCTTCTCTGGCATGGTTGCTCCTGTTCGTAAGTTTCCTGTTCGTAAGTTTCCTGTTCGTAAGTTTCCGGTGAGGCTATTATCTCGCAGGTCGGCCCATTGGCGCGGCTGGGCCTCCGGTCCCCCGTCACGAACGGGCAGCCGAGCGACCCGGCCGCAGCCACGTACAAGGGTCGTAGGCGGTCGCCGCCCTCATTCCCGCTGCGCTTCGTACTCTTTGACGGCGGGGATAACTTCCTGGGCCATGAGGTCGATGCTCCTCATGGCTACGTCGTGGGACATGGGGCCCTCCCGGCCCCAGAAGATGAGGTAGCCGGGGTCGATGACGTCGATCAGGCGCTTTAGCTTTTTGATCACCGTATCAGGGTTCCCGGTCACAATCTGACAGGTCTCTTGGGCGTCCTCGTAGGGCAGGGCCGGTCCGCCGGGAACAACGGTCTGCACGGCACGCCGGGCCTGCTCCCGGGCGCCGCCGGCGGCGGCGCGAGTCAGGTAGCCGGGCGGGGCCAGCCAGTGCTGGGGGGTCACCCCAAACGACGTTCCCAACTGCCAGTAGAAGTTCTTCCCTTCTTCGTAGGCCTTCTCGTCGGAGTCGGCGACGTTTACCCGCACGGCGTAGCCCCGGTTGGCGGCGGTGGGGGTCCAACCGTCCTCCTCCGCCGTTCTCTGGTACAGGTCAAAGATGTCGGACAACAACTGCAAGGGAGGTGCCAGAGCCACGTAGGGGTATCTGTGCCGGGCCGCCCAGATCACGGATTCCGGGGAGGCGACACCGGGAATCCAGATGGGTGGGTGTGGTTTCTGCAAAGGCATCACCCAGGGGTTCACCACCCGGTAGTGGTAGTGCTTGCCCTCGTACCGGAAGGGGCCGGGAGTGGTCCATGCTTTAACAATGACGTTGTGCGCCTCGTCGAAGCGCTCCCGGTTGTAAACCGGGTTGGTGTTGGTGGCCATGCTCTCTTGCCCAATGCCCCGGACGAAACCGCAGACCACCCTGCCGCCGGAGAGGATGTCGATCATA
Source organism: Dehalococcoidia bacterium (assembly GCA_034428795.1). Taxonomy (GTDB): domain Bacteria; phylum Chloroflexota; class Dehalococcoidia; order Lucifugimonadales; family UBA3495; genus VXOI01. Next base: position 39,912 of record DAOUHF010000035.1, on the reverse strand, counting down.
GCCACTTCTTCGGCCACCCTCAGGGGGTTGTCGTGGATAGGCAGCACGTTGCCAAGAAACACTATCTTCCCCTTGGTCGTGGTGCTGGCCAGGACCGAACCGATGACGTTGACGGAGGGCATCATGCACAACGGGTTGTTGTGGTGCTCGTTGATCATGACGCCGTCGAAGCCCGCCTCGGTGCAGTATTGCAACTCTTCGAAATACATGCCGTAGAGGTCTTTGGCCTTCTCGGGACTGAAGTACTCGTTGGGGAACATCAGGTTGTTATAACCGAGGTCTCTGGCTTTGTCCTGGGAATAGTCGGTGTAGCCCATTTCGGTGAAAAAGAATACTTCCCGTTCCATCAGGCACCTCTTGCCCCGATTGCCAATTGACCGCAGCTTGAACGATTATAAGTATGTGTTTGGCTATCCTGGGGTGTCAATGGAAAACGGACCCGTCGCAATTCCCGGCCCTGCCGGTCATTGAGGCGAACGCCGAAATCTCGGAGGAGAGCTTAACGGCCCCCATCCTAACCTTCCCCCATCGGGGGGAAGGGACTTGTTCAGATGTTCCCTAGGGGTCTTCGTCGCCGGGGTCGGGAGGGTCGCCGGAGTCGGGAGGGTCGCCGGAGTCGGGAGGGTCGCCGGAGTCGGGAGGGTCGCCGGAGTCGACCGGATAGCCGTCGCCGGCTTCGAAACCGGCGGGCGGTGGACTGTTCTGCTGGCGGGCCAGCCAGTTTTGCATCCACCGGCGGAAGTCGTCCAAGGCCGGCGGCGCGACGTAGAATACCTCAATGTCGCCAGGGAACTGCACCTGGTGGCGGTCGCTGATCATCAGCAAGCCGACCGCGTCTTCCTCCAGGGTGCCGTCGATCCGGCCGGCGATGTGCTCGTACCGCCGCCGGTTGCTCTCCGCGTACCATTCCTGGAGCCTTGCGGCCACCGCAGGGCTGGCCAGCGGAATCATCATGCACCGTTGCAGGTCCAGGGTTTCCAACAGGGCGTCCAGGTCCTCCGTGGCTTCGAGTGCTGCCCCGGCCTCGCATTTGTCACGAATGAACCGGTGGCTGCGTTGATCGGTGGCCCCCAGTTGTTCCAGGCCCTCGTCGCCGCCGACGGTCAGGCTCTCGTGGTAAATGTGTTGTAGGGACCCCAAGGCCGTTTCCAAGGCCGCCACCTGGGTCTGCACCTGCTCCCAGTAGTTCTGCAGAACGGCGGCGGCTTCCTGATCATCGGACGGCGGTCCGTATACCAGAGGGACCAGCAATAGCTTTCTCCGCCCCTGGTACTGCGCGGCCGAGGGCCGGTTTATTCGTCCCAGTTCCTGCGTCATACGTCGTCGTTCAGGTGGACTTCAGGTAGAAGTCAGGTGGGTTTTGGCGCTGGAGGAGATCTAACTTGTACCTGGCGGAGAGAAAGGGACCACGGTGGGCACCTTGAAGATAGTCTATCAGTTCCTGCCTCCCCCGACGATACCTTTCCCGACGATACCTTGACGCACTGCTGCCACGGTATCCGGAGGTCGCAGACAGCGATTTTGTTGACCTGCCCCTCGATAACGGGTCCGGAACAGGTCCAGAATCGATGTTAGGATTATGGACAATAGCCTTGGTCCGGACCTCTGGTCCGCTGGCCGAAGCCCCATACATTCTCTGGAAATGAGCGCCCGTAAATTGTGAAGGAGAGACCATGACCACCGTTGGATACAACCCGGCAGCCCGATTCGACGTCGAGATGATCGATCGGGTCTACTTGGAACACCAAAGCGGCGGCGGCCTGGAAGCAACCATCTACCGGCCCCAGGGCGAAGGGCCCTTCCCGGGTCTGCTCGACGTTCACGGCGGCAGATGGTTCCTGAACGATCGTTCCAGTGACCGTCACATGAACCTGGCCCTGGCGGCCAGCGGCATAGTAGTCGTCGCCGTGGACTTCAGGTTGGCCCCGCAACACCCCTACCCGGCCCAGATCGTCGACGCGAACTACGCCACCCGCTGGATGAAGGCCCAAGCCGGTGAGTTCAAGATCGAACCGGCATCGGTGGGCGCAATGGGCTGTTCCAGCGGTGGCCACACCGTGGCGCTGAACGGCATGCGCCCCAAGGACCCCCGCTATGCGGCGCTGCCGCTCCCCGGAGGAGAGGACTTGGACGCTTCACTGCGATTCATGCTGTGTTGCTGGCCCGTCCTCGATCCTCACGCCAGATACACCTGGGCCCGCGAAACTGGCAAAGAACAGTTTATAGGCCCCACGGAGTCCTATTTTCAGGACCACGAGAGCCTCCACGAAGGAAACCCCCAGGAGGCCCTGGACCGAGGGGAGGCAGTGGAACTGCCTCCTGCGATAATCATCCAGGGGACCAATGACTCCAACATCCCCCTGTTCATTCCCCATAAGTTCGAGGCCGCGTACCGGGCCGCCGGAGGCCACATAGAGCTGGAGTTGTTCCCAGGGATGCCCCACCAGTTCGGAAACACGCCCGGGCCTGAATCCGAACGGGCCATCGAGTTGATGAAGGGCTTTATCGCGCGGCAGATGTCACGCCCGGCAGCGGCGCCGGTATGACAGATGTTTCTCAAGGGGGCCCGCCATCAGTCAATTAGACCACCGGTGAGGCAACGCTGCCGGAGCTGCGGCGGATGGGGACGGCAGCGGCCACGCCTGCATTACCCCAATTCCGGGCAAATTCAGCGCTCCCCGCCGTCTCCCGCAAAGTAATCGTACTTCCGCCCCGCCAGGTCAACCACTTCGGGCACGTCTTCCTCCAGCAGGTAGCCCTCGGCCACCAGGTCCATTGCGGCGCGGGTCACCTGCTCCAGGTAGTCCTCACGGTTGGCGTAGCGTTCCTCGATGGATGTTCGCGGGTCGCCGGCGGACTCGCGCCCGGCTTCGGTAGCGGGCAGAGGGAGGGTCCATCCGGCAAGGCCGCCGGTGATGCCGATCAATAGGCCGGGGTTGCCGATGCTCTCGTCGCGCAGGTTCCAGCCGGTGTAGGTGGCCACCGGGACCGTCAGGTCCGGCAGGCGGATGCCGGCCCGCTCGTTGAAGGACTCGTCAAGGTCGGCCACCAGCGCCGGGAACTCCGCTCCCTCGTCGGCGGGCAACTTGGTGGTGCGCCCCAGGTGCGACTCCGGGCCGTAGTCCAGCCTGATCGCCCTGGTGGTGTGGCCCGGGACCCGCACGCGCGGGAGTTGGGCGAATCGTTCCAGCAGCGAATGGGACTCCACCGCCGTGCCGTCGTTCAGGCTGGGATGACGGCTGGCGGGAGGCTCTTCGCCCGTAGTGACCCAGCGGTCCAGGTTATCCAGCGCGGCCCGCAACAGGGGAGCGTAGTCCACGCTGTTGAGGGGAAGCTGTCCCTTGATCCCGTCACTCGCACGGAATTCCAACGGAGGAAACTCGCCCGAGCCGTGCTGGCAACCGGCGAAGTGGTAGCGGCGGACCGACGGCGACTCCGCAGCGTCGGTCAGGCTCTCAAGGTCGGTGTGGATCAGTGCGGCATCACCACGCCAGTACTCGGCGGAGGTGTTGGTGAACATGATTTTGGGCGCCTTGCCCCGCCGCTCCATGGCGTCTAGCAGGGAACCCTGGGCGCCGGTCACCGGGTCTGTCTGCGAGGTGTCGGTGAAGGGGAACATCTCCGGGATGATGTAACAGACGTCCTTGGAGGGCTGTCCGAAGCGCAGGTTGAATTCGCCGCGCATCCCGCCCGCCACGTGAGGGATGATCCCGTCCAGGGCCGTCCGGTCCTCTTCGTCCTCGTTGATGCCGACGTGGATGTACTGGCGCAGGAAGCGTCCGCTCTGGGAACGGCCCATGGCGTAGGCGTAGTCGACAGCCCCGGCGCAGGGGTTTCCCGCCGAGGCCGGGGCATATTTCAGGAAGGAGACCGCATCCCGCATCGCAGCGAACCCCAGTCCCACGATCCGGCTGCCGGTTGTGGTGTAGACCAACTGGTAAATCTTTCCCGGCTCGAACCCGGAGGGCATGTAGACGTGGCTGTGCCGCGGCTCCACGTCCTCATCCTCGACCCGGACGAAGGACCACTGGCCCCGGTCAACGGGCGTGGCGGGACTGTTGGGCAGGTCTCGCACCGTCAGGGCGGCCTCCGCTTCTTCAGGGTCGGCGGCGGGATTGGGCAGGTGCTGCCGGTCTGCGAGCAGGAACAGATGGGTGGGTTCGTTGCACTGGAACTGGCAGAGAATCTTGCCGGTCAAGGGCCCTTGGGGCCCGATGGCTTCCGGTCCCTGAAGTCCGATGAGTCCGGGAGTGGGCGGCACGTCGGCCTGCCAGCCGCCCCAGACCACCGTGTAGCCCCGGCGCATCAGGTAGCCGTTGCCCGCTTCCAGGGGCGCGATGGGGTCAGTAGCGATGGGGACGCTGTTCATTGTCAGGGCGGTCTTCCGGCCCCGGTTCACCACGTCGAACAGGATGCGGCGGTTGCCTCTGTCGATGTTCACCGGCTGGAGCATGGCGAAGTCTGCCGAAAACTCCACCCTGCCGGCGGAATTGCGGGGCGCCAGGTCCAGGTCCGTAATCTCCCGATTCCGGGCGTGCAGCGGTTCCACCGCGTAGCGGGCCGTGCCTTCCAGAAGCTCATACGCGCCCACTTCGCCGAAGCGCTCGCCGGACGCGAAACTGGTGCGATTGGTGATTTCCAATTCCGTAATAGCCAAGACGCCTCCGGTTGGCCAACGGCCGTCCGCCAATGGCCAATATTCAGTTCCAGATTGCCAGTCTCCGGGGGGATTTTAGCCGGGCAGCGCGCCCTCCCTCCGGAACACGTCCGCGAGTTTTTCGATCCCTTCCCATATTTCATTTTCGGAGGGGAGAGCAAAGCAAAGTCGGATGTAGTTGGCGGCTTCCTCCGGGTCGGCGGACCAGTCCGGTCCCGGGTTGAAGGCGACGCCTTCCCGGAGCGCCGGCATGGCTAATTTGCGGGAATCAACTCCCGAAGGGAGCTTGACCCACAAGTACATCCCGCCACGGGGCATTTCAAAATCGATATTCGGTCCGAACGACTCACGGAGGGCGCTGCCGAGCACCTCGCATTTGCGTCTCAAAGCCGAACGCACTTCCTGGATGTGTTCTTCATAGTGGTTGGTGAAATAGTCGCCCACAATCATCTGGTCCATAACGCCGGTGCCGGCGTCATTCTTGCGGGACAGCAACCGGCTCATCACCTCCCACGGCGCCACAACGTATCCAAGCCGTGTGCCGGGCCCCAGGGTTTTTGAAAAAGAGCCTATGTGCAGCACCCGGTTGGTGTCATCCAACGACCGAATCGCGTTCTCATATTCGCCTTCAAATATGAGGTCAGCGTAGCATTCGTCTTCGAATATCGGGACTCCGTATTCTTCGCTCAGTTCCAGCATCCGCCACCGGCGCTCCATGGTCATCACGGCGCCAGTGGGGTTCTGGAGAGTCGGAATCGTATAGATATACTTGGGACGCACTCCCCTGGCCCGCAGGTCTTCGAGTACCCGGGCCAACTGGTCCATGCGCATGCCGTCGTGGTCTACCTCGACACCGATCATCTTGACCTTGCGGCGTCTCAGATTGCCCAAGGCGCCGGAGAAGCTGAACGCTTCTACGATTACGGTATCGCCCTCCTCCAACAGGATTTCGTTAATCAACTCGATCGCAAGGCCGGACCCTGAAGTAATCAGAACTTCGTCAATCGTTGTATTGATCCCCCGGTGGGCCGCAAGTTTGTCAACCAGAAACCGGCGCAGCGGGACAATACCCTGCGGGCCGCCGTCGAAGTTATACATGGAGATGTTTCTCGGGTCTCCCCGGAATACATTGGCGGCGGACTCGATGAACGCTTCCGTGGGCACCAAATCGGGGTCGCTGTGACCACCGATGAAGTTGTATTTCGGGTGACCTTCCCACGGAGCCGAAGGAGGAGGAGGGAGGTCCCTGTTGAAGAGAGTAGAGTAATCCAAGCCTTTCCCCGACATGGGCTGATCCTCCAATTTTATCGGTGCGTCCCCGCCCGTTGGTCAAGCCGGAGACGTTAGCATCCTAACACCGCCGGAAGCAGACAACCACTTCTTCAAAGTGGATGCCGCAGATGAGTTCCAAGCCCATCCTGACCAGCCGAGACGGCGCGTCCTACCCATTCGAGCTATGGAACCATCCTAACCTTCCCCCATCGGGGGGAAGGGACTTGTTCAGATGTTCCCAAGCAGAATCGGCTGGAGTCCCGTCGAGTTGGGGGCGGGGCTGCTTTGCGGGTCAGCGTATTTTGGCGGCGCGGGGGTGCGCGGCCGCCGCCGCTTCCTCCTCTGTCAGACCGGCGAACCGTTGCGGGCGATAGGGCCCCAGCACCGCGTCTGCCGGCGTCCCGTCGCAGATTTCCTGGGCGGCCAGTTGACTCAACGCCGGAGCCAGAGTAACGCCGCTGTGGGTGAGGGCCAGGTACAGGTTGGGCGCCTCGGACGCAAACCCCATCACCGGATAGCCGTCCAGGGGCATAGGACGCCAGCCCACCGGCACCGGAACGGCCTGCGCACCGATGAGTCCCGGCAGATAGCGGCATGCCCTGGCCAGCAGGTCGTCGGCGTGGGCCTGGGTGTCGTCTTCGGCCAGACTTTCCTGGTCGCCTTCGCCGATCATCAGGCGGCCGTCGGCGCACTGTCGCAAATGAATCTCCCGGCGGCCACTGCCCAACGCCGGCGCGTACACCACCGGCACGTTGTGGAGCAAGGGCGGCAGTGGGTTTGTTCGTATCACCACGCCGGGACTTTCCGCTTGGGGCACGTTGACGCCGGCCAAGGCCGCCAGGCGAGTGGTTGCGGCGCCCGCGGCAATGACCACTGCATCCACACCCCTGGAGCCCGAGGAGGTTGCCAGGCCGTGGATCCGGCCGTCATCATACCGCTCGAATCCATTGACTTCCGTGCCGGCATGAATCTCACAACCCATTTCCCAAAGGCGACGGAGGCACGCATCGACCACCATTTGCGGCTCCACCTGTCCTTCGTTGGGACTGTACTCGGCGGCGGCCACCGGGCCAACGTCCAGCGCCGGTTCCAGACGCTTCAGCTCGTCGGCGTCGATCAGACGGGTGGGGTAGCCCCAGGACTGGAGTTGCCGCACCCGGGCCGCCAACCCCTCGGCGGCCACCGGGTCGGACTGCCAAGAAACCTTGCCGCCCCAACGGAGGCCGACGCTGTCCGGGTCTCCGTGATCGCCGATGCCGGCGGCGAAACGGGGCCACATCTCCAGGGAGCGGCGGTTCAGGTTGTGATACCCGATGGGCTCTTTCGCCCCGGCATTGATCCAGGCAAAGCTGTGGCTTGACGCGCCGTGCCCAGGCTCGCCCTTGTCGATGAGGGCGACGCGGACGCCGCGCTGCGCCAGACACCAGGCGATGGCGGCGCCCAGGATGCCGGCGCCAATGACGGCTACGTTTAGAGCTTTCCCGGGATTGACCATCAGTTGCTTCTCTTTGCACCAAGAGGCCCGACACTCACTACCTCAATGTCGTCCTGGTGCTTCACCATTAAGCCCAACGTGTCGTCGATAACCTCCGGCGGCAACTCACGGATGGTCGGCGCCATCAGGGCCCATGTCAAGTCCGGCGTTTCCGATACGCCGGCGATCTTGGGAGTCTCAATTGCAAACTGGAATCACGGGAGTAGATGGCAGGGGTTATAATCTACTGGCAGTTCCGCCGGAGACGAAACCAACAGTGTTCTTGTCGGAAATCACGCTGGACATTCCCGCCGCGCCCCCAGGCGTCACCGTCCTCGATTGGTGGGCCGGGCAGACTATGGCGTGTCTGCCCGAGGGCCTCGCGCCGGTCAGGTTCGTCGTAACCGAGTCGGACGGCGCCGCCTGCCGCTGCGAGGTTACCACCGTCCGGGAAGAGGGTCTGGAAAATGGCCGGCGTTTCCCCAGCGGGCTGATGTTCCGGTACCGCCAACGCCGGACGGAGAACACCGGGAGCTTCAACGCGGTATTGCTGGTCCCGACCGGCATTGGGGCCGCCATCGGAGGCCACGCCGGGGACGCGACGCCGGTCGCCCGCCTGCTGGCTTCCATCTGCGACCGGCTGGTCACTCATCCGAACGTGGTCAACGCCTCCGACATAAACGAGCTGCCCGAAAACGGCCTCTACGTCGAGGGAAGCGTCATTTCGCGCCTGCTGATGGGCACGGCGGGCCTGCAGCCGGTCAGAAGCAACCGGGTTCTGGCGCTGATCAGCTCCCATCCCGACCCGCTCTTTCCGGCGATGGCGGTCAACGCCGTCAACGCGGCCCGTGCGTCTTACGGCCTGACGTGCCCCAAGGTGATAGAGCTGGACCCGCCGCTGATCATGAGGTCGCAGTACACCGGCTCGGCGCGGGCGGCGGGGGAGGTGGAGGGCCTGAGCCGCGTCGTGGACGTGCTGGACCAACACCGGGGGGAATACGACGCGGTGGCGATGTCCTCGGTCATCACCGTTCCCTTCCATTACCACGGCGACTATTTCGGCAGCGACGGCAGCATGGTCAACCCTTGGGGTGGAGTCGAATCCATGCTGACCCATACCATCTCCAGCATCTACGACGTGCCCTCGGCCCACTCGCCAATGCTGGAGTCCCAAGCCGCGATGGAGGTTGACACGGGCGTCGTCGATCCCCGGCTGGCCGCCGAAGCCATCTCGCTCACCTTCCTGCAGTCGGTGCTGAAGGGGCTGCAGCGAAGTCCCAGGATAGTCACCGAGCCTGCCGAAATGGGCGCGCCCCACGTCCTGTCCGTGGAGGACGTTTCCTGCCTGGTGATTCCCGACGGCTGCCTGGGGCTGCCCACCGCGGCGGCGCTGGAGCAGGGCATCCCGGTCATCGCGGTGCGGGAGAACGAGAACCTGATGAGGAACGACCTGTCACAACTGCCGTGGCGGGCCGGTCAGTTCCATCTGGTTGACAATTACTGGGAGGCAGCCGGCGTCATGGCGGCGATGCGGGCGGGTATCGACCCCGGGGCCGTCCGCCGTCCCATCCGGCAAGTGACGGCCGAGAGGGCTGGGCATGTATCCGGCCGGGCTTGACGCCGTCGACACGCCGGCCTTCGTTTACGACGAGACGGCTATCCGGCGTCTGCTTCAAGTCGGACGGAAGCTGCGCCGGGACGGAGATTGCCGGCTCCTGTTTGCCATCAAGTCCTTCTCGGTCCTGGACGCCCTCAAGCTGATGGCCCCGGAACTTGACGGGTTCTCAGTAAGTTCGCTCTTTGAGGCGCGCTTGGCCCAGGCCTCCCTCAAAGACCGGCCCAACGGCCACCGTGGGGCGGTCCACCTTACCACGCCGGGCGTCAAGGAAAGCGAAATCGACGAGATCGGCGGCTTGTGCGACTTCGTCTCCTTCAATTCACTGGGCCAGTGGGACCGGTACCGGGACCGTATCAAAGGCATGGCGAGTTGCGGGCTGCGCGTGAATCCTCAGATGTCCTTTGCCGACGACGAACGCTACGACCCCTGCCGGCCCCACTCGAAGCTGGGCGTCCCCCTGCTGGACATGGTTGCGGCGTTCGACCGGGAACCGGAGCGGTTCGACGGGCTGACGGGCGTCCTGTTCCATTCAAACTGCGACTCCACCGATTTCACGGAGCTGCTGGAAACGGTAAAGCTGGTCTGTGCTCAAGCCGCGCCGGTGCTGGCGCGCCTCCGGTGGATCAACCTCGGCGGCGGGTATCTTTTTGACGAAGACTCGGACTACAGGCCGTTCATCGAGGCGGTGAGCCTCCTCAGGCGACAGGCCGGAGCCTCCGGGCCGCGGCTGGACGTGTTCTTCGAACCCGGCTCCGCCCTGGTGCGCTCCGCCGGATACATCGTGTCCACGGTGCTGGACGTGTTCCCCAGCGACGGCAAGCAAATAGCAGTGCTGGACACCACGGTGAACCATATGCCCGAGGTGCTCGAGTACGGCTTCCGGCCCGACGTGATCGGACACGACGACGACGCAGCCCACGAATACCTGCTGGCGGGAAGCACCTGCCTGGCCGGAGACCTGTTCGGCTCCTACCGGTTCGAGCGCGTCTTGGGTGTGGGGGACAGGGTGTTCTTCAACAACGCCGGTTCGTACACCATGACCAAGGCCCATTCCTTCAACGGAATCGGACTCCCTTCGGTCTACGCGCTGCCGCCTTCCGGCGCGCCGGTCTTGAAGAGCCGGTTCACCTACGACCACTTCGCCGCCCGCTGGGGGGCCGGGCCCCATGCCGTCCGGTGACTTGATACTCCAGTTCTCCGACTTGGTCTCCACCAGAAAGTGCGCCCTCCGGATCGACGCCGGCGAGGGGTCCCGGCCCTTGAGGTACTTGCTGGACCGGTATGTCAAGCACGCCCCCGTAGACCGGATGCTGCGGGAGGGCCGGATTACCCCGGACTCCGCCGGCGCCCTGTACGCCCTGCAGGACCTGCTGTACCTCTGCTCCGACAGCGGCCGTCTCCTGGACCTGGTCCCGGAGATGACTTTCAAAGACCTGGACCGGCACATCGGACTGGACGGAATTCCCGCCCGTCACCCGGTGCTGATCGGGGGGCGGCCGGTCCCTGTCATTGACATCAACATCGACCGCACCAACGGCGCCTACCATCGGAACTGGCCGGGCTTCCACGCCCGCAAGTGGCAGCGAGACGACGCGAAATACTCCGCCTTTGTGCATCAGACGCTGACGGACCGTTTCGGACCCTCGGAAGCCGGGCGGATTCTCGAAGGCGCGTCGTCCGGGTTGGGCCTCAAGCTGCTGGAGGCGTTGGCCCAGAGGGTCTGGAACGCCCAATTCGAGAACTACTCCCGGTTCGTCGGCAGGAAGCTGGTCTACAAGTCAGGGGACGAGACCATCGACAACATTATGGAGGGCGCCGGGGCGATCTGCTCGGAAAAGGTGCAGGCGCTGAAGTTCCTTACCGACCATTACGGCCTCGAATCCGAGTACCTCGTCGCCGGACCCAACGCCTCCGGAACGCTGCCGGCGGAGAAGCTGCGAGAGCTTCTGGTAACCTTCGACTTCCGTTTCTCCCGGCGGTACACCCGGTTCTGGCAGCATACCGCCCTGCTGTATGATATCGGCGGGGAGCCGGTGCTGGTAGACGCCACCAACGGCAACATTCCCTTCCTGTTTCTACGGGGCCCGGAGGCCGAGCGCCTCCTGGGTTGCGAAGACAAGACGCCCGTAAAGATCAAGATGATCGAGGCCGAGGAAGACTTCTACTACCACCGCGCGCCACAGGACATCCCGGAGAACTTCTTTTTCGCCCTGGAGGGCTGGATGCCCTATACCGACCTGATGCAGGTGTTCGACAACGAGTTGGGACTGTACCTTTCCAGCGATTATTACGTCATCCCCATTCCCTACCGCAGCGAGCAGGAGTTCGGCAGAGTCCGCCGCGAGTATGAGGCGGCGAGCCGCCGGGCTGGTCTGGAATGTTCCGTCACCGAGCGGTGGGACCTGGACTCGCCGCTCGGCGTCGAATTCTCACAGGCCGAGCCGGTGGTCAGCCAGAGAATCCTGGAGGCCGAAGAGCATCTGCTGGCCCGGCTCAACGAGTGCGACGGCCCGGGCCACGAAGCGGGGCTCGTCATTATGAAGCTGGGGAGTTGACAGCCTCGTTCCGTTCAGCCAACCGATAGAGAACGCCGCCGTATGTACCTTTCTCTAGTAAGAATCATGCGCCGGGCGCGCCGCAGACGGGAGCTGGGCCTTCTGGCTATACTGGTCGTGCTGGGAGGAAGCATCGCCGGCAACGCCCTGACCTTCTTCGTTTTCGAGCGGAGCGTTCAGCCCGACCTGACCATCGGCGACAGCCTGTGGTACAGCGTAATATCCATCAGCACGATCGGGTACGGCGACCTGTCGGCGTCGGCCGCCGGCGCCCGCATCGGCACGGTAGTGTTCATCGTCCTGGTCGGGCTGGTGGCCTTCACCACCACGGCGGGGATCCTGGTGGACTGGGTCCTGGACCTGCGCATGAAGGAGCAGACCGGAATGGCGACCGTGAATGCCAAGGGCCACCTGCTGATCGTAAACTTCCCCAACGAGACCAGAGTCCGCCAGGTTGTCGACGAGTTCCTGGCCGACCGGGGGCACCGCGGGACCGAGTTCGTCATTATTACCGACACGGTGAACACCCTGCCGTTTGACCATCCCAACGTGTCCTTCGTCCGCGGTTCGCCCCTGGACGAGGAGACCTATCGCAGGGCCGGCGTCGACGAGGCCATCCAGGCTATTATCCTGAGCACGAACTACGACGACCCCAACAGCGACAGCGTGGTTGCCGCCGCCGCCACCGTCATCGCCAGCCTCAACCCCGGTATCCGGACCGTCGCCGAATGTATGTCGCCGAATCACCGGCGTCTCTTCTCCGGCTCTCCCGACACCACGCTGGTGTATACCCTTCGCATGGCCACCAACCTTCTGATCCAGGAGTCCCAGGACCCCGGAGTCACCTTACTCACGCAGGCCATGACCAGCAATCTGGTAGAGGGTACGCTGGCCAGCACGAAGGTCGAGTCCGCGCCCTCTTTTGAGGCCGGCGGCGGCCCCCTTGGCTACACTCAAGTCGCCGCAAGGCTGCTTGAACAGGATATCAACCTCGTTGGGATGATCCGCGACCGGCAGGCGTACCTGAAGTTTGGAGACATATTCCTGACCGCGGGCGACCTTCTGGTGTACATTAGCTCCAGCAGGTATTCTTGGCCTGGCCTGCGGGAAAGGATCGGGCAAGAAAGGATCGGATAGGAAGCCTCCGGATGCTGTCGTCGTCATGACTTCAAAAGACCGGCCCCAAAGCATACTGGCGAAGGCGCGCCGCCTTGACTTCTCCGGTCACGAGAACGGCGGCCTGAGAGCGGACTTGATGCGCCTCAAGTACGAGGCGCGCCAGTCGCACACCGAAGACCTCCTCGAAGACCTCCTGGCCCAAGCCTTCGGCATCACAGCCGAAGCGGTAACCAGGCAGCTCGGCATCCGGCCTACGGACGAGCAGTTGCTTGCCGGGGCGCATCTCTTCGATGGAAGCATCGCCCAACTCGCCGCCGGGGAGGGCAAGACCGTCGCCGCGGCCTTCCCGGCGGTGGCCCACGCGTTGCTGGGAAGGGCCGTCCACGTCGTGACCGCCAACGATTATCTGGCTTCCAGGGACGCCGAACTGCTTGGGCCGGTCTACCGCTCCCTGGGCATCGGCGTCAGCCCGGTGCTGGGCTACATGGAGGACGACGAGCGGCGGCAGAGCTACGGGAAGGACGTCGTCTACGGCGCGATGCGGGAGTTCGGGTTCGATTTTCTCCGGGACAACCTCAAGACCGTCGGCGACGAGTTGGTGCAGGGAAAGCTGGAAGCGGTGATCATTGACGAGGTGGACCACGCCCTCATTGACGAAGCCTTCACTCCCATGATTATCTCCGGCGGTCGCGTCGGGGGCCGGGCCCCGGTAGTCAAGGTCCGGAAGGCCGTCTCCCGTCTCATCGACCGGCAGCGCGAGGTTGCCCAAGGCATCGCCGGTCAACTGGCCCGGTGGGCCGGAAGCGCCGGCGAGAGGACCCGGCTCATGGCCCGGCTGTTGCTGGCTGAACCGGACAACCCGGAATTGAAGCGGCTCTTGGCCGAACAGCCGGGGGCGCTCAAGCAGGCCAGCCTGGTGGCCGAACTGGACCGCGCCGGCCTGGCTTCCGGCCTGCTTTACGTAATTGCGCCCGACAAGCGTTATGTCACGCTGACCGACGAGGGCCGGGAAATATTGGTGCGGCAGTTGGGCCCTTTCTACGACGGGCGTCCGCTCGAAGAGCAACTGGAGGCCTTGGAGACCCACGGGCATCTCGCCGCCGGCGAACGCAGAAGGCGTGCGCGGGAGGTGCGACGGCGGCTGGCCCGGCAGTATGAGCTGGGCAACCAGGTACACCAGATGCTGCGGGCCTGCCTCCTCCTGCACCGCGACGTGGACTACCTGGTCACCGAGGGGCGCATAGTGCTAATCGACCGGGCCACCGGCAGGCCCAAGGCGGACTGCGTTTACCAGCATGGGCTGCAGTCGGCGGTGGAAGCCGCGGAAGGTATTACACCCCGCCCCGAGACGGAAACCCTGGGGCAGATTTCGGTCGAAGGATTCATCACGCGGTACCGGTGGATATCCGGCATGACCGGGACGGCCGCCTCCTCCGCCGACGAGTTCAGGCAGCGTTACGGGCTCAAGGTCGTGGAGCTTCTCCCGGCCCGCCCCCTGAAACGGGCCGACCTGGGCTGCCGGGTGTATCTCAACAAGCGGGACAAGGCCCTGGCCATCGTGGACGAGGTGGCCGCGGCCCACCGCATTGGCCAGCCGGTCTTGGTGGGAACCCTGAGCGTCGAGGACTCGCAGGCCTTGAGCGGACTCCTGACGGAGCGCGGCATTTCCCACAACCTGCTGAACGCGGTCCACTCCGATGAAGAGGCTCGAACCGTCCGGGAGGCCGGCGCGTTCGGCGCGGTAACCGTGGCGACCAACATGGCCGGCCGGGGCACCGATATACTGCTGGAACCCGGCCTGGACGACCGGATAGCCGGGCAGTGGGCCCTGCTGCCGGAGCGGGACAGGCCGGACTTCCCCTCGGGACTGCGGGTTATCGGCACGGAGACCAACTACTCTCCGCGCATCGACCTCCAACTGAGCGGCCGGAGCGGCCGGCAGGGTAATTTCGGCGTCGCCCAGGGGCTGTTGAGCCTGGAGGACCGCCTCCTCAACCTCTACGCCGACGGCATTCTGAAGCTAGTCCAGTGCCGCAATACCGACTCAGCCGGGCGAACGTACTTCGCTGGACCGGCGGTCGATGCCCACGTCCGGTCGGTGCAGAGGGTCTTTGAGAGAGAAGCCGAGGAGCAACGCAGTCTGTTGAGCGACTATACCGCAGTGATCGACCGGCAGACCGACCTCTTTTACCGCCACCGGCGCGAGGCAATGGGTTCGCCAGCGTTCAAGGGACGGGGCCTCGAGTTGGGACCGGGCCTCGAGTTGGAACGGAGCCTCGAGTTGGCGCGGAGCCTGGCGGGCCGCCTCAGCGCCGATTATTTCGCGGAAGTGACCCCGGAACATTACCCCGCCAGGTTCGTCCGGTTTGCCGACGAACTGCGGCTGGACTATCAGGTCGATTGCTCGGCCCTTTGGGGCTGCGACCTGACGCTGCTTCCGGCGCAGTTGGGCCGGCTGTTCCTGGACCGGCTGGACGAGTTGGAGAGGGAAGTCGGGTCCTCCAATTTCAATCACCTAGCCGTTCTCCTCTACTTGAATACCTGCGACGAGCAATGGAAGGGCCACCTCAGCGACCTTCAGGGCTCCATCTTGAACCAGACGCTCTCCTACAAGAGCCACAAGTCCGCCGTGGCAGCCTACGTCCGGGAGAGCTTCCGGGCATGGGATGAGTTCCTGGAGCGGGTGGAGACGGAGTACCTGTCGCAGTTGCTGACTTTCCCCGTAGACCGTTTTCATCCCCGTGTCAGCGCCCCGGTCCGAGTGCATGAGGATGCCCGCGCGCTGATGGCGGCGGCGAAGGAGTGAACGAGTTGAGAAGGTTCAAGCTGGGCACGGCCATCTCCCTTGGCGGCATAGTCGCCGCGGCGCCCCTGATCGCCGCCTGCGGAACGGGACCGTCCTACGAGGACTGGGCCGCCACCGACGGAGCGGCAGGCAGGATAAACCTGGACGACGTTCAGCAGGCGTTCAAGGACTCAAAGAGCGCGACTGACTTCGAGGACCGCGTCAACGAGATATACGAAGGCGACGGACTGGTGCTCGTACGGGCCAGCCAGGACGGCGGCGGGTTGACCCTCGAAGGATGGGAAGATCTGAACGGCAACTACGAGATCGACGACATGACCGACGACCAGCTCTTCTCCATCGTAAAAGACGACAAAGATGAATACGACATGCGGGGCTACCACGGCAACGGCTACTACAACAGCCACTTCGGCGCCGGGGACTTCCTGTTCACTTACATGCTCATCTCGGCTATATCGCCGCGCGGTTATTACTACAACACGCCGGTGGGAAGAGGCCCCGGGATGCGCAACCAGCGCACCACCTACCGGCAAAGCTCCAATTACAACGGCCAGGTGCAACGCAACAACTCATACAGCAGCAAGCAGTCGTCCTTCGCCGGTTCCCGCTACCAGCAATCGAAAGGCAACGTAAGCTCCAACCGCACGACCTACCAGCAGACCCAGAGGACCAGCGGGGCGTTCAAGTCCAGCAGTTCCGTGAGCCGCGGCCGTTCCGGGGCCTTCCGCTCTTCGCGCAGCTCCGGTGGCTATGGCGGCGGCGGGGCAATGTCCGTCCGGGACCGCCGCCGCTTCTGATGCGCCCGCCAGCGCCTTTCGAGCTCAGGGTGTCCCTCGCCGGAATGGACCCGGCCGACTGTCTCCTTGTCGGGCTGCCCCCGGACTATGCCGATGAGACCGTAGGACGCCTCCTTGACCTGGTGTTCCCCGCAGACCCGCAGCAGCAATGCGACGTGGAGTCCATGCTGGACGCGGGGACCAACCCGGACCTGCAGGACATCTACGACGTGATTCTCGACGCCGTCGCCCAGTGGCGAAAGGGCCTCTGCGCTCTGGCCGTGTCTACCGATGGCGGCACGGCATTGGATCTGGCGGGACCGGTCTGTCCCAACCTGCGGATCGAACAACAGTACAGCGCCCTGGAATACGCCGTGCGCCAAGGGTTCTGGCATAGCAAAGGTGGGTTGTTGGCCTGGCTCAGGGAGTTGACCGTCCTCTATTTCCTCGACAAATTCCAGTGCGGAATCACGGCGACGGCTCCCGGGGCCACTGGACTGCAACGCAAGGGCCTGGTCGAGTTCCCAGAAGAGGCGTGGGAGGAGACCGGCGCGTTCACGATCACCGAAGGGGGCCGGGAACTTATCGGCACGCTGCTGCGGGAAACCGAAGACTACATCGACGCCTACGACCACTTCAAGGACGCCGACTTCGACGACGAGGCCGAGGACGTCTGCTTCGGCCGGGGCCGCGGGGTGGACCTGCGGCCCCAAGTCTACGAGTACGAGGGGCTGGACCCCGTGAGGACGGTGTTCCTGCTGCGCCTCTACGACGGCAGCCTGGACGCCTTCTCGGGCGAATGGACCGGCCTGATCGAGGATGACGATTTCTTCGACCGGCTGCTGGAGCCGGCGGTCAACAGGTTCGACCTCGATGACGAACTTATCGCCAGGATCGTCGAGAGCGGGTACAGCTACCTGGAAGAGAAGAACGATCAGTCCCGGCAGTTGGCGGCCGAGAGAAGGGTGCTACGGCAAGTCTGGAGCAACCCGCCCCAATCCTAAATCGCCATGAACAGTATCAGGGCGGAAGCAATTACCACGGAGCCCTCTACAAAGGCGACGCCGGTGTTCCGGCCCTCGGCCAAAGCGCTGGAAACCCGGACGGTGGGCAGCAGCAACCGGTCGATGAGCACCCGGAGCACGTAGAGCAGGGCAAACCCGATTACTCCCAAGGTCAGAAACGCGGCGATGCTCTCTCCCCAGCCGACGAAGTCGCCGAACACCGCCTTGAACATCACCAGGCCGATGGCAATCAGGTTGCCGCCAAAGGCGATGCCGACCGCGTTGTTGTTGCCTTCGATTTCCGAGTGGATGTCGTAGGGTGTGGTGAACTGGTAGAAGACCGCGTACGCCACCAGGAACACCAGCCCCATGCCGAGGAACGCCAACGTCACCAAGGCCGACGTCAGCTCCGAACCCGCCCCTTCGCCGGCTACGGCGCCGGCAATCAGCAGGCCGGTCGCGATGTACAGCCCGAACTCGGCGGCGGCGGTCCCCACGTTTTGCCCCTCGACTATTTCGTCGTCGACACGGAACTTGTACAGGATCGCCCGGTCCATCAGGGGCCGCACCAGGTTCAGCGCCACGATGCCGGCCAGGGCGTACAGGAAGACCCGGAGCACCTCCAGCCAGTAGTCCCGGTCGAAGCCTAGCCCGCCTTCGCCCGGCAGCAGTAACGGTTGGTACAGCGCTCCCAGAAGCACCAGCACCAGCCCCGCGAAGTAGCCGCTCAATCGCAGGGCCACCGCCAGGTTCTGCTTCTTGGTGACTTCCTGATCGATGCTGTAGCGTGTCGTTACGTCTCTGGCCAGCTTGCCGAGCACAAGCACCGCCAGCCCGACGGCGACGAACACCAGCCCGCGGGGGAATGCCTGCAACGTGTCTACGAAGGAGTCAATCATCGGTATTCCTGCTCGCTGGGGCGGCTGGGGTTTTCTAAACCACGGTCTCCGGGGTAAAGGGTGATGTTCTCCGGCGGAATGACCTCGCTGAAGGCTACTTCGAAGGGCCTGCCTTCCCACTTGGCCACCGACATCACCCGGTCCCCCTGCTCTCGGATGAAGTCCCAGGAATAGAAGCCCTGGCCCGGCCCGCGGCCGTCCTGGTAGAAGAGCGTTTCGGAGCTGTTCCGGTAGCGGTAGACTTCCCCTTCGACCTCGATGTGGTTATCGATGGAGTTCTCCTCGTCCAGCTCGACCAACGTCTCTTCGGTCAGACCCACGCTGGCCAAGCCCGACGGGTCCGGGTTGTCGGTGGCGGTGACGACCAGATCGTGGCCGTCCACCCAATCGACCCAAACCTGGTGCTGGCCGTCGGTACACACCATCTCATGCCACGTTTCGCCGTGGCTGGAGTACCGGTGGATTCTCTCCACGTAAAAATAGACATCTTCGTACTCCAGGCGGAACCCGGCGATCGACACTACGTCGCCGACCCGGGCGTCCCTGATGCTATCCTCGCGTGACGGAGGGGCGGATGAGTCCCGCTTCCGCTTTTTTCTGCCAAAAATCGAACGCAGCATACGCTCAGAATTGTACAGCCAATCAGTGAAGCGGGCTATCCTTCCTGGATTCCCGTTTTCGCGGGAATGACGGGTCTGAATTGCCGGGCCGTGGTAAACTTGACGCTGGTCGATTTGCAGACTGACAAGGGAGAATTCGAGGATGGGCCTAAAGGGTGGCTGGATAGTCGTTGGGATTATTTTGCTGGTGGTTGGACTCCTCGTTCAGTCCGACTTTTTCGCGAGCCTGCTTAACATACTCGGCTGGATCATCGCCGTAATCGGCATCGTCGTAATCATAATCGGCTTGGTGAGCCTCATCAATAGCAGAAACAGAGGAGGTTGAAAATGGGAATGCTATCGCGTATGTCCACCATCGTTAAGTCCAAGATGAACCGCATCCTGGACCAGGCCGAGGACCCCCGGGAGACCCTGGATTATTCCTACGAGAAGCAGCTGGAGATGCTGCGCAACGTCAAGCGCGGCGTCGTCGAGATGGTCACCGCCAAGCGGCGTATTCAACAGCAGGCGACCGTGGTCCGGGAAAACATCGCCAAGCTGGACTCGCAGGCGCGTCAGGCCATGGAGGCGGAACGGGAAGACCTTGCCCGGCTGGCCCTGCAGCGCAAGCAGGCATCCACGATCGAGCTTCAGGGCTTGGACGACCAGATCGAGGGTATGGAGTTGGAGCAGGAGAAGCTGACCGTCGCGGAGCGGCGGCTCCAGGCCAAGGTGGAA
Source organism: Dehalococcoidia bacterium (assembly GCA_034428795.1). GTDB lineage: Bacteria > Chloroflexota > Dehalococcoidia > Lucifugimonadales > UBA3495 > VXOI01. Next base: position 20,395 of record DAOUHF010000035.1, on the reverse strand, counting down.
GCGTTCAAGACCAAGAAAGAGGTCATCAAGGCGCAGTACACTGCCGCCCAAGCCCAGGTGCGCATCGGCGCGGCCCTGTCGGGCGTCTCGGAAGAGATGGGGGACATCAGCCTGGCGGTGGAGCGGGCGGAGAACAAGACCGACCAGATGCGCGCCCGCGCCGGCGCCATCGACGAACTGGCCGCCATCGGCGTGCTGGACGATTTCACCGGGAGCACCAAGGACGACATCAGCCGGGAGCTGGATAAGCTCACGTCGGAGCAGAACGTGGAGAGCGAACTGGCCGCGCTCAAGTCCGGCGCGTCCTCGAAAAACGGCCAGTAGCGCACCCATTAGCATCCAGGGAGTTGGTCATGATCGTCCGAATCGCAACCGAGGGGCAGTTCAATCTGCCCGGCGCCTACATCGACCCGCTCAACGACGTCGACAACGAATTGGTGGAGGCGGTGGAAGCCGGTGACCGCGCCGGCTTCAGCGAACTGCTGGGCCGGATGCTGGCCTTGATCCGGGAGCACGGCACGCCGGTGCCGGTAGACGAACTGGTGGAATCAGACCTGATTCTGCCCGCAGCCGACCTGACCCTGGAAGAAGCCCAGGTCCTCTTCGTCGGAGAAGGCATCCTCCCCGGCTAGCTCCCCTCGCTCTATCGCCTTCCGGGCGGGCCGACTCTGGCCGGCTCCGCCTTCAAGAAGCAGGGAAACATCCGAACAAGTCCCTTCCCCCCGATGGGGGAAGGTTAGGATGGGGGCGCCGACGCTCATTTGATAGCTAATACCGTTAAGCTCTCCTCCGAGATTTCGGCTTTCGCCTCAATGATCATAACTTGTTCAGAGGTTCCCTCGATACATCCGTATCTGTGTGTCCGTGTCTGTGCGTCCGTGTCTGTGTCGCCTGCATCCGGATTATCTCCGCGGGAGAAGCTGGCGGCCTGTCAAACGGTCGGCTAGGACGAAGCTGCCCCGCATACGGTGTTCAGGATCAGCCGGGTCACCTTGTACGGGTCGCAATTGGCGTTGGGCCGCCTGTCCTCAACATACCCTTTGCCGTCCCGATGGACCTGCCAGGGGATTCGAACGGACGCCCCCCTGTCCGACACTCCATACCTGAATTCCCTGTAGGAGCAGGTCTCGTGGAGACCGGTCAAGCGTTCTTCGATTCGATGGCCATAGTTGGCAATGTGCTCGTCGTGGTTGGTCCCGAGGGCCACGGCGGCGGCCACGCAGGGCTCGTAGCTGGCGCGCATCTGCATGGTCGAGAAGTTACAGTGGGCGCCGGCGCCGTTCCAGTCACCCTGGACTGGTTTGGGGTCGAGCGTTGCGCTGACTCCTCTGCCGTCCTCCCCGATATGGATATCCTCTCCAATGCGGTACAGGAGCCACCGGGCGATCCATAGTTGGTCGGCTACTTCAGGAGTGCCCACCGGGCCGATCTGGAACTCCCACTGGGCCGGCATTACTTCCCCGTTGATGCCGGCAATCATCAGCCCTGCCCGGAGACAGGCGTCCAGGTGGGCTTCTACCACGGGACGGCCAAAGACCTCGTCCGATCCCACTCCGCAGTAGTACCCGCCCTGCGGCGCGGGAAAGCCGTTGGAAGGCCATCCCAACGGCTTGGTCCCGTCGAAGAAAGTGTATTCCTGCTCAATACCGAACCAAGTGTCGAAATCGGCGTATTTTTCCGCCGCGGCGGCACACGCCGCCCTGGTGTTGGAGGGGTGAGGCGTCATGTCAGGCAGCAAAACCTCACACATCACCAGCCTGTTGTCATCTCCGCGAATCGGGTCCGCGCAACTGTAAACCGGTCTCAATACACAGTCGGAATAAGTCCCGACGGCCTGGTTCGTGCTTGAGCCGTCGAAACCCCATATCGGAGGTTCATGCCCATTGGGGATAACATTGCCCTTGGACCGGAGCTTGGACACCGGCTCCGTCCCGTCTATCCAGATGTATTCAGCCTTGTAAAAATCCATCGCATCTCCTTTCAGCTAGCCGCCTTCGTGAATTCAGCATGAGCCTGATGATCCGGTTCGCGCCTGTATAGAAAATATAGACTCACAAGCGCGGTCACTGCAACTTTTTGCCTCCATCCAAATGGAATTGAATTGAAACAAGGAATCTACCCGATTACCAAGACCGATATCTGATCGATTGGACCGGCTACGAATACAACCGGTCTGGCCACGAAAAACCCAAGCCGCCTGGACCTGGTGGCTATCACACTATTGTGTCCACATTCGGAATGACTCGCTCCGCTGAAGACGATTATCGTTTAGAACGTTGTTGCTCAGACAGGCTCCTGGAGAGCCCGCGAACGCCCGGTTATCGCCGGTCTATTGCCGGTCTATTGCCGGTCTATTGATTGACCGGAGCAGTCGGCATATTATCGGGGTACGCCACCGTCGGCGTTTCGAGCGCCACATCTATAGCCCGGATCCATATCCGGGGTAATATCTGAGGTTTAGCTGATGAGTTCCAACGGCAGAGTCGCCATTGTCACCGGCGCCGGCACCGGAGTCGGCAAACACGCCGCCTTGGCCCTGTTGCGGGACGGTTACTCCGTGGCCGTGGCCGGCCGCCGCATCGAGTCGCTGGAGTCGACTTTGGCCGAGGCGGAAGAATGCCGGGAACGCGCCCTGGCCGTGCCCACCGACGTCGGACGGCCCGAGGATGTTCAAGCCCTGTTCGCCAAGACTGTCGAAGCCTTCGGCCGGCTGGACGTGCTGTTCAATAACGCCGGCGTCGGCACGCCGCCGGCCAACATGGAGGACCTGACCTTCGAGCAGTGGCAGCGGGTTGTGGACACCAACCTGACCGGTACGTTCCTCTGCACCCAGGAAGCCTTCAAGGTCATGAAGGGGCAGGAACCGATGGGCGGGCGCGTTATCAACAACGGCTCCATCTCGGCCTACGTGCCCCGGCCCAACAGCGCCCCCTATACGTCCACCAAGCACGCCGTAACCGGACTCACCAAGTCCACGTCGCTCGACGGCCGGAAGTACAACATCGCCTGCAGCCAGATCGACATCGGCAACGCCGACACCGATATGACGGCGGCCATGGAAACCGGCGTCCTGCAAGCCCACGGTCAGGTCGCTACGGAACCGAGGTTCGACGTCAACCACGTCGCGGAGTCCATCGTCTACATCGCGAACCTTCCGCTGGACACCAATATTCAGTTCATGACCATCATGGCGACGAAGATGCCCTATATCGGACGGGGGTGATTTCCATGGCGACGAAGACGCCCTATATCGGACGGGGGTGATTCCAATGGCGACGACGATACCCTATATCGGACGGGGGTGACTTCCATGGCGACGATAGAAGCAGGTGATCTTCGGTTCGACGTCCACGACTCATGGGGGGCGTTGCCTGAGGGGTGGAGCCCCGGCGTGGTGACAGGGGTAGTTGCGGACTCCCAAGAACGAGTCTACGTCTGCCAGCAGCAACAAGACCCGCCGGTCTTGGTGTTCGACCGTGACGGCCGGTTTCTGGACTCGTGGGGAACAGGCTACATCGTTGAGCCGCATACCATGTACATCGGGCCCGACGACGTTATCTACCTGGCCGACCGGGGCGACCACGTGGCGCTCAAGCTCTCGGTAGAAGGGGAAGTGTTGTTGGAAATAGGCAACCGGGGCCAGCCGTCCGACACCGGTTGCTTTGAAGACGAGGGTGTGGTGCCACGGGCTGGCGGCCCGTTCAACCGCCCAACCCGCTTGTCACCGTCGCCGTCGGGAGACCTGTACGCCTCCGACGGCTACCGCAATTGCCGGGTGCACCGGTTTTCCTCCGATGGCCGGTTGATAGCTTCGTGGGGACGGCCCGGCGGGGACGGGCCCGGCGCGTTCTTCTCGCCGCACAGCCTCTGGGTAAGCGACGATGGGCTAGTATACGTTTGCGACCGGAAGAATAACCGCATCCAGATATTCGATCTGGAAGGCGAGTTCGTCTCCCAGTGGAGCAACGTCCAGCTCCCAACCGACTTCCATATTGGGCGGGACGGCCATTACTACCTGGCGGAACGGGAGAGCAACGAGGCCGCGCGGAACCTGCTGACCGTCCGGGATGAGTCAAGCAACATATTGGCCAGTTGGACCACCCCGCGCAGCCACCAGATTTGGCCGGACGCCCGCGGCGATATCTACCTGGTAAGCGGAGCAATGGCCGGCGGGTCTTCCGGCATAGCGACCAAGTACGTCAGAGTGCGCTAGCTGCTCAACCCGGTCGACAGGGAGCTTCAGATGTGCCGAAGCATCAAGGTACTGCGGCAAAACGACGGGGAGCCATCGGAACTGGAAATCCGGGAAGCGGCCCGGCAGTTCGTTCGTACGATCAGCGGCTACCGCCACCCTTCCCAAGCCAACGTCGCGGCGTTCCAAAGGGCAGTGGACGATATCACCGGGGCATCGAAGGAACTACTGGCCTCGCTGGTCAACCGCAGTCCGTCAGGCGGTCTCTCCCGATAATTGGCTCAACCGGCGTTGGGCCGGTACTTGTCGCCTTCTTCCCGGGTGATGCGGCCGGCGGCCATGAGCCACATACGGGAGATTTCCGGGCCCATGAACTTGAAGAGGCCCCGCAACTCTTTCTGCAGCGAAGGATAGTCCGAGCCGGGCAGCACCTCGTAGAACCACCGGCAAAAGCTGCCGTGGTCGCGCTGCAACCCCTGTATCCGCCGCGCGTTCTCCACGACAGCCTCGATCTTGAGCCGGTTGCGGATGATGCCTGTGTGCTCCCGCAGCCCCTCGACCTCCAAGGGTCCCAAGGCCGCCACCAGGTCGATTTTCCAGCCGGCGAAGGCGTCCCTGAACCCGTCCCGCTTGTCCAGCACCATCTTCCAGGTGAGCCCGGCCTGGAAGACCTGAAGGCTCATCACCTCGAAGAGGGCGTCGTCGTCGTCAAGGCGCCGGCCCCAGATGGTGTCGCGGTACCAGTCCCGGAGCGGGTCCGCTGGGGCCGAAGGGTCCGGAATCGACTCGTGGGGCATATCCCCTCATCCTGGCCTTCTCCCCAAGGAGAAGGGAAGATTGTAAGTCCCTTCTCCCCAAGGAGAAGGGAAGATTGTAAGTCCCTTCCCCCCGGAGGGGGAAGGTTAGGAAGGGGGCACCCCGCCCCGCCCTGCTGTAGTTGGAGAAGGAAAACGCGAGGAGGGGACGACCCCCTCCCTGACCCTCCCCCTGCCAAGGGGAGGGGACACTGTTACCGGGGCACGATGGGCAGCGTGACGCAGGACGCGTGCTGTCCCGCGTGCAGCACCGTCTGGAGAGCGGGTTTGAGATCGCTGTCGGCCGCTATCAGGTTGCCGGTGTTGGTGTTGCGGTCAAACCGCGGGAAGTTGCTGCTGGAGATCTCCAAGCGGATGCGGTGTCCCGCTTTGAACACGTTGCTGGTGGCCCAGAGGTCGATGGTGTAGCAAACGGGCGTTCCGGGCTCTACGGGTTCCGGGTGGGACATGGAGTTGCGGTAGCGGGCCCGGATGATCCCGTCGGTGAGGTTGCGGGCGCAGCCGTCTTCGCACACGTCCACCAGCTTGGCGGTGAAGTCGGTGTCGGTGGCCGAGGTGGCCGCCCAGAGGGTGACCGTGACCGGTCCGGTAACCTCCACCTCTCGTTCGAGGGGCGGGGTGGAATAGACCAGGACGTCGGCCCTGGACTCGATGTCGTTCTGGTCGAAAGCGCCGTTGGCGGCAAAATAGGGATTGCAACAGAGCGCCCCGCCCACGGTCGGCACGGGGTCCGCCGGGTTGTAGAGGAAAACGTCGGCCGGCTCGTCTCCGGGACCCTCCACGCCCAGGCTGCCGTCGCCGTGGCGGGAGTTGGCCTTGCCGCCGCTATGCAGGAAGAACCTGGTGTCTTGAGCACGGGCCAAAGGCCAGTCCTGCTCGTCGCGCCAAACGTCGTCCCCCATGACGAAAATCTTCACCGGGGGTTCGCTCAGGATGCCGTTGTCCACTCCGTTCAGCCAGTAGTCGTACCACCTTAGGTGTATGTCGTCCAGTCCCAGGGCGTTGGCGTCCGCCGCGACGCCGAAGTAGTGGCTGCCGACCATGCTGCCGCCCCGGGAGCTGTGCTCCCAAGGACCGATTATCAGCTTCTGGCCGCGCCGGGCGTCCTCTGTGGCCCCCGATTTCCGCATGCCCAGGAAATTACGGATGGTGCCGCCCAGGAAGATGTCGTACCATCCGCCGATGTGCAGGGCGGGCGTGGTAATGTTGGAATGCTGGTCTTCGATGCACAGCTTCTTCCAGTAGTCGTCGAAGTCGGGATGGGCGAGCCAATCGTAGTAATAGGGAGCCAGGCCGTCCTTCAGGTAGGGCAGGTCCTGGAGAGGCAGCGACCGGTAGGCGTCGGTCATGCCGTCAACTGCCTTGAGCAGGCCGGATTGGCGGTCTTGTGGAATACCCTTGGCTTTTGACTGGGTCGGGAAGTTGGCGAGCGCGAGCTGGTTGAGAGTCCATGACACGTTGAACGCCAGCTCGAAAGCGCCGCCCTGATAGGTCCAGCCGTCGTGGTAGTTGGAAGCTGTGACGTTGGGGACCAGGGTCACCAGGTGGGGCGGCCGGGTGGTGGCGGCCAGCCACTGGGTCGCGCCGACGTATGAAGCGCCGACCATGCCGATCCTGCCGTTGGACCAAGGCTGGGAGGCCGCCCACTCCACCGAGTCGTAGCCGTCTTCAATGTCGTCCACGAAACAGTAGAACTCCCCCTCGGAGGTGAAGCGTCCGCGGGTGTCCTGGATGACCAGCGCGAACCCGTTTTGGGCGACCTTCAGGGGGTCCAGCATCTGGGTTGCCAAGGGTCCCGACTTATCGTAGGGAGTGCGTTGGAGCACCGTCGGGAAGGGGCCGGGGCCGTCCGGCCGGTATACGTCGGCATAGAGGACCACACCGTCTCTCATAGTCGCCGGAAGGTTGGTTTCGACCTTGATAGATGTCGAATCTGGCATGGCTAACGCCTCCTGATCGTGCAATTGGTGAGCCCGGGCACAGCCGCAATTCTAACCCCGCGCGGGGAGAAATTAAACGCCGGGGGTCCAACGCCCGGGGTCTAAGAGACGAAACGCGGCATGACGCCGGCAGCGAAGAGCTCCATCTGGCGGTAGAGGCTGTCCGGGTCCGGGGCCAGGAAGCCCAGGTTAACGTGCTCGACCCCCGCCTCGATGCGGGCTTCCACTGCCTTTGCGCACTCGTCCGGTGTCCCGGCGATGCACAGGGCCCGGGCGATGTCTTCGGCGCTCCGCTCCGCGGTCACGTACCGCTCTCCCACGTTGAAAACGGCCATGCCGACAGCCTCGTCCCTGTCGTTCGATATCGCGGTGGGCTGGTTCAGCCCCCAGTGGAACGCCGCAAGGTCGCGTCCGGCATCGGCGGCGTACTGTCGTATCGTCTCATTGCTGGCCCGGATACGCCGGACGGTGAACAGGTAGGGGTACCAGCCGTCGCCCAACAGCGCGGCCCGCCGCATGGCGGCTTCGCTGCGGCCCGATACCCAGATGGGCGGGTAGGGCTTTTGCACCGGCTTGGGCAGCAGCGTCACGTCCTCGAAGTCGAAGAAATCGCCGTGGTGGTTGACGTGGTCTTCGGTCCAGAGCCGCCGCATCACCTCCAGCATCTCGTTGGTGCGCCGGCCCCGGGTGCGGGTCGAAATCCCAAGGGCGTCGAACTCCACTTTGGTGCCCCGCTGGCCGCTGATGCCGATGCCGAAGTCCAGGCGTCCGTTGGAGACGCAGTCGAGGCTGGTTACCAGCTTGGACAGCACCACCGGGTGGTACAGCGGCACAATCACGATGCCGGTCATTACCCTGAGGGTTCGCGTGGCCCCGGCCGCCGCCGCCATCGCCGGAATATTGAGCAGAGTGGGGCGGGGCGGGTTGCCGTCCATAACGTGCTCGCCCATGGCAATTCTCTTAAACCCCATGTCCTCGGCGCGGCGGGCGAACTCCGGCACGTCCCAATAGTCTTCGACACCCAGGCTGCAACCGAATGTGATGGACATGGTTCCTCCAATAGCGTCGCGGCGGGACCGTCGACGGCCCGCTCTGCCGGAATTCTAGATGCCTCACGAGATCGGGACAACGGCAGCATCTCCGGCCGTCCTCGGGAACATCTGAACAAGTCCCTTCCCCCCGATGGGGGAAGGTTAGGATGGGGGTCGTTAAGCTCTCCTCCGAGATTTCGGCTTTCGCCTCAATGACCATAGCTTGTTCAGAGGTTCCCTGGCATGACCGGGCGGGCTGAATCGAGTAACATTCTAAGGGTTAGTCCAGCGAGCGGGGTCAAATGGCGAATCGACCTGAAATATCGGGCCCGATGGCAGGCAAGACCTGTCTGATAACCGGGGCCACGGCCGGCATCGGGTACGTCACCGCCCGGGAGCTGGCCGCCATCGGGGCCGAGGTGATAGTCGGCGGGCGCAATGCAGCCCGGTGCCAGGCTGCCGTAAGCGTGATTCGAGAACAGACCGGCAATCCCTCAGTGGACTTCCTGGTGGCCGACCTCTCCTCCCAGCAGGAGGTCCGTCGGCTGGCCGAAGAAATCACCGGCCGGTTCCCGCGTTTGGACGTTCTGGTGAACAACGCCGGCGCCATCAACTTTCGGAAAAGGCGCACCGTAGACGGCATCGAGATGACCTTCGCGGTCAACCACCTGGCCTATTTCCTCCTGACCAACCTGCTCGTCGACCTGCTGACCGCCACCCCTGGGGCGCGGGTGGTCAACGTGTCGTCCAGCTCCCACCGAAACGCCGGCAGAATGAATCCGGAGGCGCTGCGGGACCCCCGGCTGTACCTGGGGTACCGGGCCTACGCCCGTTCCAAGCTCTGCAACCTGCTCTTCACCAACGAGTTGGCCCGCAGGCTCGATGGGACCGGCGTCACCGCCAACGCCCTGCACCCCGGTCTGGTCTACACCAACATCATGGCCAACAACGGAATCGTGGGCCGTACGCTCAACTACCTGCTGGGGTTCCGTGGAATCGACGTGGAGCAGGGCGCTGAGACGCCCGTCTACCTGGCGTCGTCTCCCGAAATCGAAGGGGTCAGCGGTCAGTACTTCGAAGACAAGCAGGCCGTCCGGTCTTCGGCGGCTTCCCACGACGAAACGCTGGCGGCCCGGCTGTGGGAGCTCAGCGCCCGGTCAACCGGGCTGGCCTGAAACGGACCTCTGTGCTCTCTGCGTCCCCTGTGATTCAAATAAGGGTTAAAATAAGGCGTCGATCATAGAGAACACCGGGATTGGACCGGGATTGGATCTGTACACACAGGAGACGGGGCTGATGAAACGTGCGGTTGAATTCTACAGCGAGGGTTTCAAGCTCTGCGGTGACGTTTACACTCCCGACAGCCTGGCGCCCGGCGAACGGCGTGCCGGGGTGTTGCTGTGCCACGGCTACACCGGCGTCAAGGACCTTTACCTGCCGGATAACGCCCGTGTCTTGAACGAGGCCGGCTACGTCGTTATGACATTTGATTACAAAGGCTGGGGGGAAAGCGAGGGCAAGAGCCCTCACCGCCTCGCCCCATACAGCAGGGTAGCCGACGTTCAGGCGGCTATGACTTTCCTGGGGGTCCAGCCCGAAGTGGACGAAGAGCGTATCGGGATCTACGGCACCAGCTACGGCGGGGCCACGGTCTCTTGGGTCGGGGCCATCGATCCACGGGCCAAGTGCGTCGTCAGCGTCGTCGGAATCGGCCATGGCGCCCGCTGGATGAGCCGAGTCCGGCGGATGGACGAATGGTTCGACCTCCTGGAACGCTCGGCGGAGGACCGCACACAGCGTGCGCTTACCGGGAAGTCGGAGATGGTGGAGCGCGGCGACATCCTGCTGCCGGACCGGCAGTCAGCCGCTCTGGCAGCTGCGGCCCGGGCCAAGAACCCGGCGGCCGTCGGGACCATTCCCTTGGAGTACGTCGACGATACCCTCGGGTTCAACCCCGAGTGGATCGTGGGCCGGATATCCCCTCGGCCCATCCTGTTCATCACCAGCAGCGACGACCGTCTGGTCCCGCCGGAAGAGTCGGAGCAGCTATACGCCCATGCCGGAGAGCCGAAGAAGCTGGTGACATTGAAGGGGTTTGGCCACTACGAAGTATACGCAGAACCGGCGTTCAGCGAGGTGATGAAACATACGCTGGAATGGTACCGCGAGTATTTGCCGGCGCGAGGCTAAGCGTAACCTACGGCCGGGACGCGATGGGTTGGATGCTGCCGGGCGTCACTCAGACTCCAGGCCGGTGGCCGGTGGATAGTGGTCAGTGGCCGGTTATACGACAGGCCACCGCGGGGGGAAGGAGACGCCCGTCCTCGCCAGCATACTCTCCCCGATGGCCTGCACCCTGGCGATGAGCGCCTCTTCGTCCACAAATTGAGGGACGTGGTCTTCCACCACAACGCGGCCGTCAATCACCACGGTGTGGACGCTGCGGCCGTCGGCATTGTAGACCAAATTGTTAACCGGATTGAACAGTGTGCCCCATTCGGCCCGGTTGGTTTCGTAGAGGACGAAGTCGGCCTTCTTGCCGGGCTCCAGGGAGCCAATATCCGCGTCCAGACCCAATGCCCTGGCGCCTTCGATGGTCGCCATTTCCAGGGCGGTTTCGGCGGCTATTACGTTGGTGGCCTGCCGGGCGTCTTTGTAAAGCACCGCGATCAGGTACATGGACCGGTTGGTCTCGATCAAGTTTGAGTTGTTGCCGGCGTCGGTACCGAGGCCCACGGTCATTTCCCGTTTCAGCATCTCCGGCAGCAGGCCCTTGCGGGTCATTCCATAGCCGCCCTTCAGCGCCGCCGTGGGGACGACCACCGCCTTGGTCCCGGTGCGGGCCATGATTTCGACCTCGCTCATGTCGACGCCGATAGTGTGAGACAACAGGACGTTGGGGCCCAGGACGCCTATGCTCTCCAGGTATTGGGTGGGCCGCGACCCGTGGTCTTCCAGGCACGAATTCACGTAGGAGTCGGAGTTGTAGAAATGCAGCGTGAGTCCGGTGTTATGGGAGTCGGCCAAACGCTTGGCCTCCTGAAGCAATGCGGGGGTCGAATACCCGGGAGCGAATGGCATCGCCCACGCGCGGACTCTCCCATCGAGCTTGCCGTCGTACTCCAGGATGGCCCTCTCCATGGCCGCCACGGCATCGGAGGTGGACGTTTCGGGGAGGTTGATGGGGTTGGGCCGGTCGGCCACGTGGGTCCCGGTGATGATGCGGCACCCCGATTCCTCGTAGGCCCTCAGGCATTCGTCGACGTGCTTGGTGCTGCCGGGGTCCAGGAAGCAGGTCGTGCCGTACTTGAGTAATTCGGTAATCCCCAGCAGGGAGGTGTAATACTCTTCCTCGGCGGTCATGGACCCCTGCAACTTGAAAACGTTGGGCAGGTAATCCGGCCCCAAATCGTCGGGGAAAATCCCCCGGGTGGCGTGGGCGTAGCTCACGTGGAGGTGACCGTTGCAGAATCCGGGGGTTACCACCATCCCTTGGGCATCGATGACCCGGTCGGCGGAAACCTCGGCCAATTCATCCCTCTTGCCGATTTGGACGATGCGCTGGCCTTGGACCAACATCGTGCCGTCCTTGATGATTCTTCGTTGGGGGTCCACGGTAATGATGTAGCGGGCGCCTTCCACCTTGAGTGTGGATTCGTTCATTTCGAATATTCTCCGGGTCATTGAGCTGTCGGACGGGCGCCGGAATCCGTCCGGCGTAAACCCTATTATAGTGGGCATGGAAAGGCCTGCGGTCTCCTGCGCCCGGACCGCCGGCCCACGTCGCTTCCCCGGCGCCCGTATGCCGCCTCCCCTCCCGTCATTCCGCCCGCCTCCCCCCCGTCTTTCCGGCGACAGCCGGAACCCACGTCCCTTCCCCGGTGCCCGTATGCCGCCTCCTTTCCCGTACGCCGCCCCCCTCACCCGTCATTCCGGCGAAAGCCGGAACCTACGCTGCTCCCCAACCCCCAAGGACAGCGCGTCGACTTCAGACGGCGGTCAACTACTGAGATGGCCGAAGCGTGGAGGGGACGTGGACCCCGGCTTTCGCCGGGGAGACGGAGTAGGGCCCGTATGCCCGCCTCCCTTCCCGGCCCTTGTGGTTGCCCTGGATGCTATATTGAATGACCCTGTGAATGATCGGTGAATGACCGGGCCCAAGATGGGACCGATGTTGACCGGAGTCGGCGCCGCCCCTATGATTCTATTGGCCTGCCAGGGTCCGGCCTGTCCTGAAAATTTTGGGCTGGCGCGGCGACGCCGAAACGGACGTAGGGAGTGGATCGGATGGATAAAGCCCGGATTCCGTTTTTGAGCGTTGCCGAGCTTTCCGACTTGCTCCGGACCCGGCAGGTCTCGCCGGTCGAGGCCACGGAAGCCTACCTTGACCGCATCGACTCCAAGAACGGCCAGATCGGAGCATACCTCACCATCCTCCGCGACCAAGCGCTGGAGGCGGCACGGGCAGCCGAGCGGGAAATCGCCCAAGGGCAGTACCGGGGTCCGCTCCACGGAGTCCCCTACGCCGTAAAGGACCAGATTTACACCAAGGGGATCCGCACCACCGGCGGCTCCCCGGTGTTCAACGATTTCATTCCGGAAAACGACGCCACGGTCATTTCCCGGTTGAATGAAGCCGGGGCGGTCCTGTTGGGGAAGCTGAACATGACAGAGTTCGCCACTTCGGGCCTGTCCCATCAGTTTGATCCTCCCCGCAATCCCTGGAACCTGGAGCGCTCCACCGGCGGTTCCAGCAGCGGTTCCGGAGCGTCCACCGCCGCGTTCATGTGCGCCACGTCCCTGGGAGAGGACACCGGTGGTTCGGTACGCTTCCCGGCCGCTTGGTGCGGCCTGGCCGGCCTCAGGCCCACCTGGGGCCTGGTGAGCCGCTACGGCGTGATGCCCGGCGTCCGCTCCATGGACACCATCGGCCCCTTGAGCCGGACGGTGGAGGACTGTGCCATCACCATACAGGCCATCGCCGGGTACGACCCCAAGGACCGCATTACGCGCAACGCGCCGGTCCCCGACTTCCGGGCGGCCCTCACCGGCAGCGTGGAAGGACTCAGGTTCGGCGTGGTACGGGAGTTGGTTTACACCGACGTAACGGATGAGGAGATCAGGGAATCGGTCTTGGCCGCGGCCAACGCGTTAGGCGAACTGGGCGCCACGGTAAAGGAGGTGTCGGTTCCGCTGGCCGCCCACGCGGGTACGATTTCCACCGGCATCCGGGTGGAGGCCCCCATCACCTACGCTGACTTGGTGCGCAACCGGCCCCAAGAGATTGGGCACGACAACCGTGTTGGCTACATGGTTGGCACAGTCCTGCCGGCGCAGGCCTACTACAAGGCCCTGAGCTTGCGCACGTTGCTGCGCGACGAAATCGCGGAAGCCTTGGCCGACGTCGACCTGTTGCTGTCGCCCACCGCCGGAGTCGCGGCCCAGTTGATCGAGCCGGACCCGTTGGTCCAGGGGAAAGAAAACTCCTACCGCACGCCCTACCTGCTGACTACCGCCTTCAGTCTGGCCAATGTGCCCGCCCTTTCCGTTCCCTGCGGTTTCACTGCCGACGGGTTGCCGATAGGGCTCCAGATCGCCGGGCGGCCCTTTGATGAAGAGACGGTGCTGCGGGCCGGACACGCCTACGAGCAGAACACCCCCTGGCACGCCAGCACTCCCCCTGAGTAATGCTGCCGCGGCGCCGGCGGGCCTGAAATGCAACCCCTTTTAGGACACCTCTGGGCAAAAAACCGCTGGCGGGAAGTCCCCGGACTGCAATCCTGGTTCGAGAAGCCTGAATTTTGCTGAGTAAGCTGGACGTTAGGGAGTCCCTCTACGGGATCATGGTGGTGCAGGACGAGCGCCTGCCCCAGCGGAGGGTCCCCTGGCGGACCGAACCCCTCCCACGCTTCTTGCTCCCCTACCGCGGGTTGGCCGGACTGCTGGTGATCGCCGTATTCTGGCCGGCGTCCATCTTTGACGTCGAACCCTTGGCCCGTCATTCCTTCTTCCCCCTCTGGCTGGGTTATATCCTGGTGATGGACAGCCTCGTCCTTCGCCGGACCGGTTCTTCGCTGCTGGTTCGCTGTCCGCTCGCGGTGTTGGGTATGTTCATCATCGCCATCCCATATTGGTGGTCCTTCGAATGGATTAACCAGGCCACCCAGAATTGGCGTTACATCGGAGACCGCCAGTACCCCCAGGCCGTGGGCTTGCTGATCACCTCCCTGCACTTTTCCATAGTCGTTCCGGCCATCTTCGAAAGCGCCGAAATCATAGGGAGCCTCGGATTCGTCCGCCGGTTCGCCCGCGGTCCCCGCCTGGCGTTATCCCGGACGCAGTTATACGGCGTGGTCTTGCTGGGGTTCCTGTGCCTGGCCGCGCTGCTGTTATGGCCGGTCTATTTCTACCCGATGACCTGGGTGTTCCTTTTCCTTATTCTTGATCCGATTAACTACTTTCAAGGACGGCCCAGCATAATCGGCCAAGTCCGCCGGGGCGACTGGCGCATCTTCGTCGCCATCACATTGGGCGCACTGCTCACCGGTTGGTTCTGGGAGATGTGGAACAGCGCCTCGGTGAGCTGGGTGTACGATATCGGTTTCTTCGATTTCGTCTACATATTCGAGATGCCGCTGTTGGGTTACGGAGGGTACCTTCCCTTCGGCCTGGAGACCTACGCCGCCTATCATTTCTTAGCCGGAGTGTTGCGGCTCCCTTCCAGCGGTAAGCTGCCCGTGAGCGGCGGGCGGAAGAACGGCGCGAGGGCGCTCGCGGCGTCGAACGACAATTGAACGCAGCCTGATTCGGGGACCAAACAAGCACCGCCGGAAGAACGGCGTACGGAGAATGACATGAACTTTGGAATGTTTACCGATTTTCACGTTCGCGGCGGGAACAGCCAGGCCCAGGCCTTCGACGAGTCCTTTGCCCAGATCATGGAAGCCGAGGAGATGGGCTTCGATACGGTGTGGCTGGCTGAGCACCACTTCAGCCCCGAGCGGGCTGTGTTGGCGTCTCCCATGATCATTGCCAGCGCCATCGCTGCCCGGACCCAACGGATACGCGTGGGCCTGGCGGTGCAGGTGCTTCCTCTCACCAATCCGTTGCGGGTGGCGGAAGAAGCCGCCACCGTGGACCACATCAGCAAAGGCCGCTTCGACTTCGGCATCGGCCGCAGCGGCCTGACCCGTTACTACCAAGGCTACAACGTACCCTACGCCGAGAGCCGTCCCCGGTTCCTGGAGGCGCTGGATATCATCATGAAAGCCTGGCAGAGCGACAGCTTCTCCCACGAGGGCGAGTACCATTCGTTTCACGACGTTACGGTGGTTCCCCGGCCTTACCAGTCGCCCTACCCGCCGGTCCGGGTGGCCGTGGCCGGGGAGGAGACCTTCCCTCTCGTCGGCAAGATGGGCCACCCCATCTTCATCAGCGCCAACACCCCGGCCGCCAGTTTGAAAGAGAGGGTCGCGATGTACATCGAAGGGTTGTCGAAGTCCGGCCACGCCGGGCCCCCCGACATCGCTGTACGGGTGCCGGTCTACGTGGCCGAGACCACCGGGAAGGCTCACGGAGAACCGGAGGCCAGCGCCATGGCGGCAATCCGTTACGCGGCCACGGAACTCAGCAAATCGGCGGCCAGCGAGGAGGTTGCGGAGCGACTGCGGCAGTCCGCTTCCATTCCTTACGAAGACGTGCTGCGGGACCGTGTCGTCTTTGGGACGCCGGACGAAGTGGCCGAACGTTTCCGGTATTTTCAGGAGAACTTCGGCGCTACCGGCGTGGTCATGGAGGTCAACTACGGCGGCCAGGTCCCCTATGACCGCGTCAAGAACTCTCTGCGGTTGCTGGCTGAGGAAGTAATGCCCCGGTTCAAGTAACGGGTCGGGTCCGTCCGGCCGCCCGAATCGGCGCTTGCGGCGGGCCGGCCCGGATGCCGTAACCGGTGCTCCCGCTCATGGCCGGACACCGTGAACGAAGGATCGCAAGCGTGTACCGTGCTGAGGAGGGCGTGACCCGGATGCTTGCAGCCGTGGGATTACTCCATCTGGCGAAGCTTGGGATCCAGCGTGTCCCTCAGCCAGTCTCCGAACAGGTTTAGAGACATCACGGTTATCAGGATGGCGACCCCGGGCATGGTTGCCACCCACCAGGCGTCCACCAACCGGTCCCTGCCGTCGGCCACCATCGATCCCCAGGCCGGGTCCGGGGGCGGTACCCCGGCTCCCAGGAAGCTCAGGGTGGCTTCGACCAGGATAACAATGCCCACCTGCAACGTGGCCACGACTATCAGCGTGTTGATGGTCCCGGGGAATAGATGCACAAAAAGGATTCTGACGGTCGAGGCGCCGGAAACCCGGGCGAGCGCCACGTAGTCCAGCGTTTTCAACTGCAGGACTTCCCCTCGGACCATACGGGCGAACCTGGGCCAAATCCATAGTGCCAGCACCACGATGATCATTTCAAAGGACTGGCCGACGGCTACCACCAGCACCAAGGCCACCAGAATGAGCGGCAATGAGAGGATGATGTCCACCAGCCGCATCAATAGCTCATCCATCCAACCGCCGTAGTAGCCGGACAGCAACCCTACGGCCACGCCGATTCCGCCGCCAACCCCCAGGGTAACCGCGGCCACGATGAGGGATATGCGGGCGCCGAAAATAATGCGGCTCAGGATATCCCGTCCCAGCACGTCGGTGCCCAACAGGAACCTGGTGCTGCCGGCGGCCCGGGTGCCGGAACCCGTCTCCATCAGGATGGTTTCGCCCATCTGGATGTTGGGGTCCTGGCCTTGGGCCTCTTCCAGCGTGACCTGGTACAGCAATTGTCCGCTCACCGGCACCTCTACGACGAGCTTCTCGGCGATCCTGGGACCGCCCCAGACGGGAGGTAGAAGCCTTTCGCGCAGATTGCCGTCGGTTGGGTCGTGGGGCGCCACCACGTTGGCGAAGATGCCCAGGAAGATTACCCCGCCCAGCAGGAACATGGGGATGATGGGCAAACGGCGGACGGTCTGCAACGCTCCGGAGATCCTAGCGATGGGATTGTAAGAACGGCCGATTACCAGGTCTGCTGCCACGTTATACCAGCGCCTTTATCCGTATCGAATTCTGGGGTCGATGTAAGCGTACGTGACATCCACCAAGAAGGCGGCCGCCACGTACAGCAGGGTGAACATGATGACCACTCCCTGCAAAACCGGGTAGTCGGACACGAGAGTGGACTGGATCGCCAGCAGTCCCAACCCGGGCCAGGCGAACACCAACTCGGTGGTTATGGAACCGGCCACCAGGTTGCCCAGGGTCACTCCGGCGAAGGTCAGGGGCGGAATCATGGCGTTACGCAACGCATGCTTCCAGATGAGGCTGGTTGTGGATACTCCCTTGGCCCGGGCCAGCTTGATGTACTCTGAGTCAAGGACGTCCAGCATCGCGGAGCGCACCAGCCGCATGTTCGCCGCCACGAAGAACCACCCCAGGGTGATGGCCGGAAGGAAGATGCTGTTCCACTCCTGGCGGCCTGACGGCGGGACCATATCCAGCCTCACGGCGAAGAGGAAGATCAGCATGATTCCAAGCCAGAACCCTGGCGCCGATTGGCCGATCAGGGCAACCATCTTGCCGACGGTGTCCATCACACCGCCCCTTCGTATCGACGACAATATGCCCAGGGGCACTCCAACGATCATTGAGAAGATGAACGCCGCTCCCCCCAGCTCAAAGGTGGCCAGAAATCGTTGCCCAATGACGTCACGGGCTGGCCGGCCTTCTTTAATGGACTGCCCGAAATCGCCCCGCACCAAGTCCTTGATGAAAACCCAGTACTGTTCGAAATACGACTTGTCCAAGCCCAGCTTCACCCCTACCAGGTCGTACTGCTCCTGGGTGAAGAAGTCCCCCAGCATCATGGTGCGCGGGTCGCCCGAGATACGGGCCATGACGAAGATTATGATCGAAACCGCGAACAGGGTGACGATCGTTATCAGTAGGCGGCGTACTAGGAATCGTTGCATTCTGGGAGGGTTCCCTCGATTACGTTGCTTATGACGGGCACACGGGTTGCCGGGGACGGTCGCGAAAACGGTTTATTATAAAAGACGGCAACGGGGCTGTCAAACTGAAGCGCGGCGGCGCCCCCGCCCTAACCCTCCCCCGTGCGCGGAGGAGGGGATTGTCCTCACCCGTGAGAATACGCCCCCGCCCTAACCCTCCCCCGTGGGCGGAGGAGGGGAGAAGTCCGCGCGTACGTCACTGACAGCAGTGCCTTCCCCCCGGCGCACTGGGGGGAAGGTCAGGAAGGGGGGAGGGCGGCCTCTTTATTGAGTACGATGCCGCGCGAATTCGTACGCCCCGAAGGCCCTGGTGGCGCCGTATTCCAGGTCATCGGCCCAAGAGTCGACTTTCGGACCCAAGGGCCACAGGATGTTGACACTATAAAGCCCCGTTTCCAGCACGTTCTCGTAAACGAATCTGGCGGCTTTGTTCATGGCTTCGAAGTGCCCTTCTTCGTCTATTTGCGCAAGGGCGTCGTCAATCAACTGGTCCAGAATGGGGTGGTCGGCGCCTGACGACCAGCCGGAGGCGCTGCCGAAGATGACCGGGTAAAGGTCCAGTGGGTCAATACGGCCGTCGGTCCCGTGGCAACTGGCTTGGTTGTAGGTCCTGGCCTGAATCTGGGGGCCGATGCTCAGGTAAGGGACCCTGTTGATGGTGGTATTGAGGCCGATCTCTTCCCACATCTCGGAGATGGCCTCGCAAGCTTCGACCTCAGCCGGGACTCCCCGAATGCTGGGAGTAAGGGTTATGGAGAAGCCGTCGCCGTACCCGGCCTCCTCCAGCAACTGCTTGGCCCGCTCCGGGTCGAATTCGATCCTCCGGAGGTCCGGATCCAGCCGATGGATCTGGTTCTCCCAGGTCCATAGCGGCTGGGCCGCCCCTTCTCCTCCGAGGAGGGTTTCGACGATCAGGTCCCGGTCGATGGCGATTGAGAGGGCTTCCCTGACTTTGCGGGCCTGCTCCCACTCCGGCGAATTGATGTCGGGATTGCCGGAGACCCAGGGCAGACTCGGATCGTACCCCTCCCGCTGAGCGTCGGTGCCGACGCCAACGTACCAGTTGCCGTAAAAGCCCAAGTGTTCGGTGGCGCCGTTGGGCACCGACATATACCGGATGTCCTCGGTCTGGTCTATGGCGGCCTTGGAGTCCAACGCCATTTGGAAGCTGTCCAACTTCCCGGTCTGGAAGTTGGCGACGCGGGTGGCTTCCTCCGGGATTTCCCACATCACCAGTTCGGCGAATTCCGGGGTCTTCCGATAATGGTCTTCCACGGCCTTGAAACTCCAAGACTGTCCCGTTACCGATTCGATGAATTCCCAAGCGCCGGTGCCTACGCCGGAGAACTTGGCTACTGCTTCGCCTTCTTCCTCAAACTGCTTTTTGCTGACCACCATGTTGGTGGTCGGCACGGCCGTGCCGAAGCTCAACATATCGAACTGGGGAGTCACGGTGTCGACTTGGATCGTGTACTGGTCAACCTTGGTCGTTCCGCCGCCCTCGGCGTGGAAAATCCGTTTGACCGTTCCCAGCAGCGACGAGATGCTGCCTTGGCCGACGTGGTCATTCGTCGCGAATATGTAATCGTCGGCGGTCACCTCACCCCATCCCTTGTGGAACTGCACACCCTCGTTCAGTTTGAAGGTCCAGACGGTTCCGGCATCGTTGACGCTCCATTCCTCCATCAATTTGCCGGCGATCGTCCCTTGCGGCGTGATCCGCAGCGCCGATTCGTGGCTGGCGGTCCCCACGTAGAGCCACACGGTGCTTTCCGTCAGACGGTTGCTGGTGCTGTAGGGGCCAAGTTCCTTGAACCCGATGTTCAAAGTGCCTGTTGGTCCCATCATGGCCGGGGCCGAGGTTGGCGGTACGGCGGTGGGCGCCGCCGTGGCGACCGGGGCCTGAGTAGCTGCGGAAGCGGCCGTTGGTTGGGTCTGCGGAGCACTGGTCGGCGCCGCTTCGGGTTCATCCGCGCCGCCGCAGGCCATCAACAGTCCGGCTCCCAGTATGGTGCAGGCAAGTAGAAGACCGATTGGAGTGAGAAACCAACGTTTCATTCTTGAACTTCCTCCTTAACCTTCCCTGAGGCCGCCGCCAAACCGGCGGCTGTGGCCCGCGCGGCATTCCGGGCTGCTACCGACAATGAGTCCCCACAGGCAGTCTCCACGGGTACTGAGGCCTGGGCGGACTGTAACCAAATCACACGGAATTGTCACCGGCCCGGCCACCGGCCCAGGGCAATCGCGTCTTAATCAGAACCTTAGAATTGTATAAAATGGAGGAAATCGGTTAAGTACGGGGTGGTGGTGATGATGAAAGGGGAGGGCGCATCGATTATGGCCTGTTTTGCTTCTTTGGA
>DAOUHF010000034.1:0-1844 GCA_034428795.1 Dehalococcoidia bacterium | reverse complement strand
TACCCGCCAACTGGTGCGCTACGCCGGGGTTTCCGGCGACTTCTACGAGATTCACTACGACAAGGACTTCGCCAAGAGCACAGGCTTGTCCGGCGTCATCCTTCACGGCGCGTTGAAGAGCGCCTTCCTCGGGCAGATGCTGACGGACTGGATCGGCCCCAACGGGACGCTTCGCAAACTCGGTTGCCAGTATCGGGGCATGGACGAACCGGGCATCGCCCTCACCTGCGGCGGCGTTGTCACCAAGAAGTACAACTCGGAGGGGCGGCGCTTGCTGGACTGCGACGTCTGGGTGGAGGACGAGCAGGGCCGGCGCTTCACTCCCGGCTGGGCCACCGTCGAGCTTCCCAGCAGAGAAGCCTAGCGCCGCCCCTCCCGTGTCCTCGCGACTGCGGGGACCCATCTTCTCCCCATCCGTAGGAGCGGTTCGCGAACCGCCCGCCCTCCGTCCAAGTCAAAAATAATTGCACTTTCCCCTCGTACTTTGTATGGTAGTTAGCGGTAGTTTCATATCACGTCTGAACAAGTAGGAGAGGATATGCCGGGAGTTCTAGAAGGCAAGGTCGCAATAGTAACCGGTTCCGGCCGGGGAATCGGTCGAGGCATCGCCATTCTCATGGCCCAGGAAGGCGCTAAGGTCGTCATCGTCGACCCCGGCACCGAACTCGACGGCTCCGGCGGTTCCATCGCCATCGCCGACGGCGTTGTGAATGAGATACGCGCCAACGGCGGCGAGGCAGCCACCTGCTACGAGTCCGTTGCCACCATGGAAGGCGGCGAGGCCATCGTGCAAACGGCCCTGGACAGCTTCGGCAAGCTGGATATCGTCGTCACCTGCGCGGGCATTCTCAGAGACCGGATGCTGTTCAACATGACGGAAGAAGAGTGGGACTCGGTGATTCAGGTGCACCTGAAGGGCACCTTCACCGTGGTCAAACACGCCAGCATCCTGTTCCGCCAGCAGCGGTCCGGCCGCATCATCACATTCAGTTCGGAGTCCGGCCTCATCGGCAACTCCGGCCAGGCCAACTACGGCGCAGCCAAGTCGGGCATCGCCGGCTTCACCAAGGTTGTGGCCCGTGATATGGGACGATACGGCGTGACGGCTAACTCCATCGCACCCCGGGCCAACACCCGCATGACGTCGGACATCCCCAGCGCCGCCAGCCAGATCCGGGCGGCCCAGGGCGTGGCAGCCATCGAGGGCGAGGACGACTTGGAGTCGGCCAACCCCGACGACGTGGCGCCCTTCACCGTATTTCTCGCCAGCGACTACGCCGCCCACGTCAACGGGCAGATCTTCCTGGTCTACGGCGGCATTGTGTCGCTGATGTCCCAGCCACGCCCGGAACGGTCCATCTTCAACGGCGAGGAACGGTGGTCTTTGGACCGGCTCGCCCCCCTTGCCAGGAACTACCTGACCAAGGGCATCGACAACCCGGCGCCGGCTCGCTAGCCCACCCCGATAATCTAATGATACGATCCTACAGCTACACTAATATCAGTCCATATCCAGACCCCATTGTTAGGCGAAAAAGAGGAAACGAATAATTCCAACGTTTAATATTTGGCAAGGGGTTCAGCACAGACCACCGATCGTAGAGAAAAAAGAGGAGTAAAAGACAATGAAACTGGCATTCTTCGACGACTTCAAACTGGGAGTTATTGGAGACGGCACCGTGGTAGACGTGAGCGACGCGGTGTCCGGCATAAGGCACACCTCCCCCCAGGACCTGATCAACCGTGTCATCGAAAACTTCGACGACTTCAGAGGGGCGTTGCAGCAGGCGGCCGACTCCGGCTCCGGCGTACCCCTGGAACATGTGCGGCTGCGGCCCCCGCTG
>DAOUHF010000033.1:0-7826 GCA_034428795.1 Dehalococcoidia bacterium | reverse complement strand
TCGCGGTTGGACAGCGCTTTAGCCGACGGATATTCCTGCCTGGTGGGCACGGCCTCCAAGGACGGCGAACCCCAGATAAGCCCCAAGGGAAGCGTGATGGCCTTCGACAGAGATACGCTGGCCTATTGGGAGCGTGCCAAGCGGTCGGCTTTCGGCAACGTTGCCGAGAACCCGCAGGTCGTCGTTTACTACGCCCACGCCGACGACCGGGTGAGGTGGCGGTTCCACGGCAAGGCAACCGTCCACGAAGACGGTCCCATTCGCCAAGAAGTCATGGATCGTTGCGTCCAAGCCGAACTGGACCGGGACCCTGAACGTCTGGGTGTCGCCGTCCTCATTAAGATAGCCAAGATCACGGAATTATCCGGAGAGGTGCTGCAACAAATGGACTAGACCAGAGCCCAGTTGAAACATGCAAGGATTCGCGTAAGGGTCTATGTGGATTCCACCTTGGCATTGGTTTAGGTGAACTCGCAGCTGGTGACCTGGCTTCCTTGGTCGGTGTTGAATACGTCGGCCCTTCCTTGGCGGGGGCCTCGTCTAGTCCTGGGTACAAAAGTTGATCTCCAGAGTGTTGGACAATCGCCAAGCCACCACGTACCGGCTGTGCCAGTCCATGACGGCCAGAAGGTGCAGGAACCCCCGGGCCATGGTCAGGCAGGTGTCAAGGGCGGCGGCATTTTGGACCACCGCGGCGGAGAGAAAGTGTTCCACCAGCACGGTGACAAAGAACCAGGCCGGGAACCGGCACGGGGATGCTTCAGGGGCAGGTATGAGCGGTCCGGAGGTACTCAGGAGGCGTGCGGCTCGTCCGACGCTACTTCACTCCCGGATAGGCCGACGCCTTGGTCGCCGCCGCGCCGAGCTACCCCACCCGCATGGCCTTCAGGATCATGCTCAGGACCGGCCTCAGGGTTTCCGAGGCCCTCTCGCTGAGCCGCTCCGACCTGCGCCTGGGCCAGACCCGCGACAGTCGAGATGTCGGAAGCAACTGAACCCGCTGAAGATCGTCAAGACCGCTGAGGTCCAGGGATGATGACGGCCCGGGTTTCGTTCGCTGACCCTTATTGCGGCGCGTGGGCCGTGGACGTCAGGGCAAGGCCTTCAACCATCGCTTCGACAGACGGCGAGAGAAAGTGGCAAGCTAAAGGCGCCCGGGTTCTTGAGGGCCTCGGATCAACAGCTCCTCTGCGTCTGGTCGGGGCACGAGACCGGCAATGCCGTTCCCCGGGAAACGGCGTTTACCGGCCAGCCAACGAGGACGCGCTTGCTCATTGTGGGGAGCCGTCAGGTGCCACACGAGGACCCCGGAAGAGGCCCGAAACCCACCCCTGCGGCGTTGCTTTTGCTATGCCCGATAATCACCCTTATCGTGCAGCAACGACGCCGAAGGAGGCTCGCCGCGGGGGGTTATGAACGCCCGTCTCCGACCGCCCCAAGGCGCTCCAGTTGGACGGCAGCCGCCCGCGTACCTGGACATCACCGCGACATCCGCCCGGGCGCGGGCTCCAACCGGGCTACGGCTGAGGCCGGATCTCGCCCTGCCAGGAACGCACGGGCAGGTAGCCCGCTTCTCCACCCGCGGCTGTGGGGCGTCGCAAAACCGGTCCATTAGCTGGCCCTGGACGCTTTTTGGCATCCAGCCATTCCGACATTGGTCCCTTGTCTCCCGGAAAAAGGGGTGATACGCTGATACGTAATTCGTAATCCAAGTTACCCGGTGCCACTCGGCGACAGTGAAAGCGACCGGACGGGTCGAAACTGGCGGGTTATTGGTTCAAGCAGGCAACTGCTGAGCGGGTTCGATCCCCGCGGCCCTTCGGGGTCGGACCGCCGGTACACCTTATCCGTCCGGTACAGCTTTATCTGCTCCTGCAGAACCTTTGGAGCCATGAATTGGCCTGGGCGGGTCGATGCCGGTGGGTTATCTATTGCAACGATCCCGCTAGCGCAACTCATCTGCCCGGGGCCAACGCCAGAAAACCGGTGATTTCACGATGATGATCGTCAGCAACACGCTGAGGACAACCGGATACGGCCAGCTCAATCCCGCCAGTCAGCACGGCGGTTGGTATTGCGCTGCCAATATCACGTGCGCGCCAGCATCACCGGCTCCCTTGGGTCGAACGTATTTGCCCAAATCCCTCAAGGAGCCGTCACCGGCATAAAAGCAACGGACATCCGTTGAACGCAGAGACCCTGGCGGGTCGATGCCGGTGGGTTATCGGGAGTAACCACCGGCGCCAATTCATCCGCCAGGGTCTTTTTTATTCCCAACTCTCCGAGGGGAGGAAACTGAAATGACCTACCTGAACCGCGTCATAGAGTCCCCCGTGCCGCAGTCCGAACCGCTGGGGGGCATGGTAGCCAACAGCGCCGGCGGTTATGCCTACCCGGTGGACGACTTCGCCCGCCTGCGCCGTTTCCTGGTCCTGGGCTCCGAGGGCGGCAGCTACTACACCTCCGAGAGGAAGCTGACCTTGGAGAATGCTCAGGCCGTCCGCCGCTGCATCGAGACCGACGGCCCGGCCGCCGTGCGGGAGATCGTTGGCGTCAGCGAGGAGCGCCGCGCTCCAAGGGTGGGCCCGGCCCTTTTCGCCCTGGCCCTGGCTGTCGCCCACGGCAACGATGAGACCAGGGCGCAGGCCTTCCAGGCATTGCCCCGGGTGGCCCGCACCGGCAGCCACCTGCACGAGTTCGCGGGCTACGCCGATTCCATGCGGGGCTGGGGCCGTGGGCTGCGCCGGGCCATCGCCACCTGGTACGCTGCTCGTCCGGTGACTGACGCCGTCTACCAGACAGTCAAGTACCGCAATCGCTACGGCTGGACTCACCGGGACCTTTTGCGCAAGGTCCACGCCAAAGCCGAGGGTCCGCTGAACGAACTCTTCGCATGGGTGACCCAGGGGACGCTTCCGTCGAAGGACCCGGACCTCCGGCTGGTGCACGCCTTCGAGCGGGCCAAGACCGCCGACGCGGACACGCTGGCCGGTCTCATCCGGGAGCACCGGATGTCCTGGGAGATGGTGCCGGCGGAGATGATGGACCGGAAGGAGGTGTGGCAGGCCCTCTCCGAGGACATGCCGGTCACGGCCTTCATCCGCAACCTGGCAACCATGACCCGGCTGGAGGTGATCAGTCCCATGGAGTCGGCGCGCGCCTGCGAGGTGCTGGCACGCATCGGCACCGAGCGGGGGCGGGTCCATCCCATTGGGGTGCTGTCGGCCCTGCTGACCTACCGCAGCGGCAAGGGAGTCAGGGGTCAACACACGTGGGAGCCAGTGTCGCAGGTAGTGGACGCGTTGGATGCCGCTTTCGAGCGGTCCTTCGCCCAAGCGCCGCAGACCGGAAGCAGGCTCTACCTGGGCATCGACGTGTCGGGCTCCATGGGCCATGGAGATGTGGCCGGCGTGCCGGGGCTGACGCCCCGGATGGCCGCGGCGGCCATGGCCATGGCGGTGGCGCGGCGGGAGCCCAACCACTACCTGGCGTCCTTCGCCAGTGGAGACCAGGGCAACGCCGGGCACTTTGCGGGCATAGCCAGCTTCAGGAGGAGGTACACCGGTAACTGGCGGAGGGCCGAAATGGTCCCCCTGGACATCAGTGCCCAAGACAGCCTTGCCGACGCGGTGCACAAGACCCAGGCACTGCCCTTCGGAGGTACCGACTGCGCCCTGCCAATGCTGGACGCCCTGAGCAGGGGCATTCCGGTGGACTGCTTCGTGGTGCTCACCGACAGCGAGACCTGGGCAGGCGGGATCCACCCGGCAGAGGCTCTCCGGAAGTACCGAGAGGCGACGGGCCTGGCGGCCAAGCTGGTGGTGGTGGCCATGGTGTCCAACGGTTTCACCATCGCCGACCCCAACGACGGCGGGATGCTGGACGTGGTGGGGTTCGATGCGGCTGCACCGCAGCTCATCGCCGACTTCGCCGTCTCGCGACTTATTGGGCAATCCGGTGGCACTGGCCCGGCAACGGGGCTCTAGTCTTCACGCATATTCAGAGGAGGTATGACTCAACCATGTCGGAACACGGAAATGAACACTTCATTCCGGCCCTGTCCCATGAAGATGCGGTGGTGCGAGGGTACGCCGCGCAGATGCTGGGCATCGCCGGCGAATCCGAGGTGCTGCCGTACCTCACGGAGGCACTGAAGTCAGACTACCCGCCAGCCCGCCTTGCGGCCGCGGAAACGCTGGGGAACCTGCGAGATGCCGTCGCTGTGACGGGCCTGGTCGCTGCACTGTCGGACCCCGACGGAGCCACCCGGGCCAGCGCCGCCCGCTCTCTCGGGAAAATGGGCGCCACGGCAGCAGTGCCGGAACTGAGGCCGCTGCTGGCTGACGAATATGAGGGCGTGCGAGCCGGTGCGGCCTGGGCCCTTGGTGAAACCGGAGACTCCGGCGCCGGTCCCGCGCTTATCCCACTGGTTGACGATGAAAGCGCGCTTGTGAGACAGGAGACGGTCCGGTCACTGGGAAAATTGAAAGAAAATGGCGCGGTACCGCAGTTGGTGAGGGCGCTGTCCGACCCTGACGAAACCGTCCGGGCACGGTCGGGATGGGCGCTGTGGGAGATGAGGGCCAAGGAGGCGGTCCCGGCCTTTACCGGGGCCCTCAACGACGGGGACAACCCCCTGCTCGAGGTGGCGGCGGAGGCCCTGGGAACCCTGGGAGATGAACACTCCGTGCCGCCGCTTATCGGGGCACTGGGGCGGTGGAACCCTGCGGTGCAAACGAAGGCCGCCCGGTCGCTGGGGCAGCTGAAGGACCAGCGGGCTGTCCCTGCCTTGATCGAGGCGCTCGGTCGCTACGAGGCTGCAGTACGCTGTGAGGCCGCCCGATCCCTGGGCGAACTGGGCGGCGAGCAGGCCGTGAATGGGCTGGTTTCAGCACTGACCCACCATGACGCCATGCTCGTGTCAGAGGCCGCACGGGCACTGAGGAAGCTCAATGACCTCAGGGCGGTGCCCGGCCTGCTCGAAATTCTGGACACAGGTGGCGAGAATGGCCGGTCCGCGACAATCAGACTCCTCGGGGACATGGGCGGTGCGGAGGCTGCGCCCGGGCTGATCCGTGCACTGAACGATCCCGACTCGATCATGCAGTCCTATGCGGCCGAGGCGCTGGGGCGGATGGGTGCCACCCAGGCCATTCCTCACCTGCTCGCCAAGCTCAGGGGTTCCTCCATGACCGCCATAGCCCCGGCCCGGGCCCTGAGGCAACTGGGCAGCAGGCACGGGGTCCCGGAGGAACTGCAGGACCTGCGAGCGCCTGAGACCTGGCGGAGGAGCAAGGCCGCCCAGGTGCTGGGGATACTGGGAGGCCCGGAGGCCCTGCCGGCCCTTCTGGAGGCACTCGGAGACGAACAACGGAACGTGCGGGAAGCAGCTGCCAAGGGACTGGGAGAGCTGGGAGCCGGCTACGGGGACGATGTCCGCCGGGAAGCCATGCCGGCGCTGTTGCGGGTACTGAATGACGACGGATGGATGGTGCGTAGGGCAGCCGCTGAGGCTTTGGGTGCGCTGGGAGACAAAGAAGCGGAGAATGCTCTCCTTGAAGCTCTGCGGGACGAGGCGGGATCAGTGAGGCTGGCCGCTCTCCGGTCGCTGCGCCAGCTGGGATGCGAACTGGCTGAGCCGTATCTGGTCAGGGCCCAGGAGGATTGGGACCCATTCGTGCGCAATGAAGCGGGTCTCTGGCAGGGCAACTAAGGATGGAGGGCATACCGTGTTAATAACGGACTTAAACTGAGCCAGAAATAACGGACTGGAATTGAGCCACCTCGATAGCTGGGGCATCATCGCCGTACACTTGGCGGAGGTGCCTGCAAGGATTGCTAAGAGGTGGGGACGTGAAAGAGATTTACGAGATGCATGGTCGGGGCCGTTCGGCCCGGGCGATTGCCCGGGACTTGGGCCTTGCCCGCAACACGGTGCTCAGGTATCTGAACTCGCCGGAGGCGATGGTTCCCAAGCCGCGGCCGCCACGGGGATCGAAGCTGGACCCCTACACCGAGTACATCGACCGGCACCGGCAAGCTGCCGCCGGAACTTCAGATCGAGCAGTTGACCCGGATAGACTGGCACACCGCCACCTACCGTCGACAGGAACGGGGAGACGAGACTAGATATGCCGCGCTGGCAATGCTCGACGACCGGCTCCACCACTTGGTCTGGACACGCCGAGATCCGTACACCAGAATAATTAGCCTCAGGAAAGCTAACGACAGGGAGATAGCACGATATGAACGCGAACAGGCCTAGGCTCGTGCGCAACACCCCCGAGGAAGAGGCAGAGATAGCCAAGCAGATCGCCGAGAACCCCGACGAGGCGGAGTGGACCGACGAGGACTGGGCCAACTCCAGGACCAGTGAACAACTATCCCCTGAGTTCGCCATGTGGGCTAAGGAAAGACAAGCTGCCCTCAAGGCCGGGCTGCTCGAGCATGTCACCATCACCCTCGACCGTGACACCATCAACTGGTTCAAGGCCCAGACGGGCGAGGACGGAGACACCGGCGGAACAAAGTGGCTCGCTCTGGCGGAGAAGACACTGCAAGAGCATGCCCGACGGGAAGCCAAAGTCTGACAACAAAGCAGACGACCGGCGACGTCACTCTCCACCGAATGCATACCTGACTCCCCGAATCAAAACACATTCTGACAATGAATCGGAATTAAAAAGGATTCATTGTGCAAAGCCGCATGCCCTCGCCGAAAGGGCGGGAGTACACCCGGTCCGCCTGCAACCCAGCCATGAGCCCGGCCCAAATGCAGCAGGGCGGATCTGACCTCAACGGCAGGATGGACAGTCAAACAAAGGCCGGGCTGCGCCGCCTCAACAGAAGTCTCAAAAGGGTATAATCTGCTCACCCAAAGCGAAGGAACCTGAAATGACCAACGCCAAATCTGCCACCACCAATCTCGACCAACATGCCGAGAACAGCATGGCCGTCTACCGCGACAAGATTCGACCGCTGGTGTATCCGAAGCAGAAGGGACGCCTGCTGGTCCTAGAACCGGAAAGCGGCGACTATGAGATCGCCGACCAAGCTATCGTCGCTTCACAAAGACTGCGAGAACGGCACCCAGAAGTCCTCTTCTTTACCATTAAGATCGGCTACAAAGCATCCATCAGCTTCGGTGGGCACAGGCTGCCGGAGGAAGATTGCTGACCGGCAGGGTCAACGGGGACTTGCAGGCTTGGCTCACTGTTGAAATTATGACCCCTAGCGGCCAGCCACGTCCCATAGAAGTCGCACTGGACACTGGATTCAACGGACGAATCGCACTACCCGCCATCACCATTCAGAGATTGGAGCTATCCGAAGAAAGCAGCAGGCTTGCCATCACAGCCACCGGAGACAGGGTCAGATTGACAACCTATTACACCACAATGATGTGGCACGGCGAGCCCCGAATCATCGAGGTGGTCGAGGCCGACAGCGAGCCTCTTCTGGGCATGGAACTCCTACTCGGCAACCGAGTCACCCTGGATGTCCTCGAAGGCGGCCCAGTAACCATCTATCCCCTCTCCTAGCTACACACCCCGGGGTAACACCCGCGGCTCCCCACAGGACCCCAACACCAATCTGCCCCCACCCGATGCCGCCTGGAAATCCAACAACCCCCTCAACACCAGGAAAAGCCACCGGCTCCGCATCACTGAGTACCAAACCGGAATCGCCCGCCCCGCTCATCCGGGGATGGACCGGCTTCAGATATCGCTTCGTCCGGGCAGTCGTTGCAGGCCCCGCAGAGACGGGGATGGACCATCCTACCAGGACGGCAACATGAACTCCTGACGGTACGCCCCCGCCCCCGC
>DAOUHF010000032.1:0-1528 GCA_034428795.1 Dehalococcoidia bacterium | reverse complement strand
CCGTCATCCTGGAGTTTGACGTCCCCAGCTACCGGACCAACGCTGCCCAGCAACGCGTCCAGGCCGAGGAGGTGAACCGGCAAAACTGATTGACGCCAACCGGCAAATATAGTTGACGCGGGACAAATCCGGGCGAAATATGCACACTTGTCGGCTATGCGCGTATGTTGTGAAGGTATTGACACTATGTCATTTCCGACATAATATCTGATTAGGCACTGCAATTACGGAGGGGTGATGGCCAACGAAGAACATATCGACTTTCCGCCGATGGAGCCCTACATCAGCTGGCCGGTCCATCTTCCGGGCGGGAACACTCCCGAGGGACGGCTGGGACTCTGTGGCAAAGAGGTCCAAGGTTCCCAGATCGGCTCCCAATCTAACTTCTTCCAGGTCGCGGTGGCGCACCCCGAACTCGCCTGCAACGACTGCCTCGAGATCGTCCGGGCCAGGGGCGTACCCACAACGTGCCGACGCTGCTACCGCCAGCGGATCAAGATGTTTCGCAGGGACGACCGGATTCTTTGCTCCGGGTGTCTACTGGACGTACTCGAACACGAGGGCCTGATCGAACGGATCGAGGCCCGATCAGGTCGATGACCAGGGACCGGCGCCCATACATCAACGCTAAAGGGGTTTACAATTTGCGTCTGCTGACAGTTGAATGGAGTACGCCCTCCCCGTTCTCTCGGATGGGGACGTAGACTTTCCCGGCCCCAGCGCCAGTCCGGGGCCCTGACCGCCGACGTCCTCGCCGTGATCCGACTCACCGCCTTCCAGCCCCGCAAGCGTGGCCGCGGCATCGAGACGCCGGAGCAGGCTGCGGAAAGGGGGAAGTTTGACGTGGCCCTGGTGGTCGTTCTCTCCGACGCGGGTCTGAGGCGTTCCGAGGCGGCGGCGCTGACCTGGGGCGACGTGCAGCGCTGGGACGACGGCTCCGGCCGCATCACCGTGGTCCGCTCCAAGACCGACGCGGAGGCCCAGGGCGCGGTGGTGGCCATCACACCGGCTGCTATGGCCGCGCTTTCCGCCATCCGGCCGTCGGGAGTCGGTGGCAAAGAGAGGGTGTTCGGGCTGTCGGAGTCCCAGATCGCCCGGCGAGTCAAGGCGATCGCCAGGGCCGCGGGGTTAGAGAATTGGGAGTTCTTCAGCGGCCACAGCGGGCGGGTGGGCATGGCCCGCCGCATGGCCCAGAACGGCGCCCCCACCCATGAGATAGAGCGCCAGGGTCGCTGGAAACAGGGCGGCGGCATGGTCGGCCGTTACACCCGCGGCGAGTCCGCTGGGTCGGCACTGCGGTACTTATAGCACTCAGGTCGCCGTCTGCTGGTCAAGTATGTTTCTTCCGGGGTAGGGTATCCGTTTGAAAATGCCGTATTCGACCGTCTGGCAACCGTTCTACTCTTCCCCAACAGGAGGGTTATGGATCGGCTTGCTCCACGAACTGAGGCGGTTTACGGTAGTAGTCCGGATAAACTCAAACCGTTGTTTGGTCACGAACTGCACCACTTGGGTGTCATGCGCAGTA
>DAOUHF010000031.1:0-5028 GCA_034428795.1 Dehalococcoidia bacterium | reverse complement strand
TACTTCGTTTCAGCAGCTGTGTGACGCCAGCTGACGTTCACGAGGTTCTCTCCACATATGAGTACGACCAACTGTGGTCCCCAGACACCCCCCGGCACCAACGGACACCCCACCCCCGATGACTACCGGGAACCCGAAGACCTGCGGGGGTTTCTCCCCTGCGACGCCCCCAGGAACGGCACCGAACCGCCCACGGAACCGCCGTGCCCGGCAGCAGACGCCAAGCCGGTTGAAGATCCCGGCACCACGCCCCCGGCACCGATCTCCCCCTCCCCAGATCCAGACTCCCCGTCAGACACCACCCAGGGCATTGCCACGCCTTCCGATATCCCCGAAATCTCAGAAACCCCCGCCTCACCCCCCGAAACTCAACCAACCACCGACCCCGTATCCTGGCGCCCCTTGGCGCCAGTGGGTACCAGTGAGGGGGGTCTTGGAACAGGGTCAGAAAACGGCCATCAGAGTGCCCCCCCCAAAACCCCCGTAGGGGGTTTCTGCGCCACCCCCCGCGCCACCCCCCCGGCCCCCTTTTCCGAGATGCCTTTTGACTACATTCCTCAGCAGGGGAACGGGTGGTACGCTGACGCCCAGGACGGTGAGAATCCGGAGACTCTGCCCTCCCTGGCAGACCGGGTCCAGGACCCGTACAGCTACCTGCACTTGCCGCCGATCCAGTGGCACGTCCCTGGCATGATAGCCATTGGCCTGCTGACCCTCCTGTACGGGCCGCCCAAGTCCGGGAAGTCGACGCTGCTGGCCGCGATGCTCAGAGCTCTCAGCATGGGCGGCGAGTTCCTGGGCCACGAGGTCCAGCCCATCCGGACCCTGCTGCTTTCCGAGATGAGACCCGAGGCCATCCGGTCTCAGATGGTCGCCGCCGGGGATACGAACCCCACTGACCGCCGGGGAGTACTTCTGGCCAAAGACTGCCAGGGGCTGAACCCGGCCCAGTTGACCGACGCTCTCCTGACCCTTTGCCGCGAGACAGACGACCCGCCCCAGCTGCTCGTTATCGACACGCTGGGCATGTTCTATCCGATGGAGGCCGGGGAAAGCGGCAACGACTACTCGTCCACCAACCGCCAGATGGAACACCTCCACCGCCTTGCGGACGGCCTGAGGGACATAGGCGCCGCCGCAGTGTCCACCCACCACTCCAGGAAGACCGACGGCACCGGCGCGCAGGCAGTACTGGGTTCCAGCGCCCTGTCAGCCGCATTCGACGTCTTGTGCCAGCTGAAGGTGGACAACAAGGGCAACCGCACCTTGGGGTTCACAACCCGGGTCGACGACCACCTGATGCCCGCCCTGGGAACCCTGATGTTCGACGAGGGAATAGCCAAGCTGGAGGCCAAGGGGGCCGGCAACGTGGCAGAGAAGGACATATCGAAGAGCACCGCCTGGGTCCAGGGACTGATTCTGGTCGCAGTGAACAAGGGCGCCGAAACCCGGTCCCAGGTGCAGGCCGACTACCCCGGGATGGACGTCTCGAAGTCCCAGTACAACCGCCTTCTCGAAGACCTGGTAGCTAAGGGTCTTCTCTCTGCGGCGCCATCCCCCGGCAAGGAAACCCGCTACGCACTGACCGCCCAGGGGACGGCGCATGCGTCAGGGAGGGGGTGGTAACGATGACAGAGAACGCAACGAACAAGCCGCCCCTGACATTCGCCCAGCGCTCACGCCTTCCCCGGATAAGCACCGCAGCCACCCTGGCCCAGTGCCTGGAGAACGTGCTGCCCCTCGGGAGATACCCGTACACCTACTCGGCTGACGCCCCGTGCCATACCAGCCACGTTCCCGGACACGGCGACAGCTTCCAGTTCGGCGATGCTGTCGACATCGACGGCAACTTCATTGGCGGCCTGTCCCTCGACTGCTGGGGCTGTATCAAAGGCGAGGGCGGCCCGGGGGCTGCCAGGGGGATGGTCGAAAGAATCGAGGATAAATTGGGGCGGGGCCTGCAGGTCCGCTGGCCCGCCTGGGATGACGCTGATGACGCCGACGACAACGAACGGACCGAGGAACCCGGCCCCCTGAGGTACAAATACGGCGCCCTGGAAATACCCGGACACCGCCCGCCCCCACGCCCCGCAGGCGCAGCGACGCGCCGGAAAGTCTCTCGCATCCGGAGGTTCGGCACCCAGGGGCCGGACACCCTGACCCTGAAGGACCTGCAAGAGATGAAAGTCTGGGCCGTCGGGCGCGGGGCCAAGAAACCTTGGCAGCAAAAAAGCTCGGGAGGGCGCCCGCCCTGGTGTTTCCGCCAGTCTCTTGCCGCCAAGGACGGGGGGATGGTGGTTGCCAGGTTCGGGGGCGACGGGATGCAGACCCTCAAGGTACCGGCGTGGGCGCCGCCAGGCACAAAGCCCAAGCGCATCCCTGTCCGGGTCATAGCCTGGGAAAACCTGGAAGTTACCACGGCCTGGGTGAATCACCGCCCCCACATCGCCGGGATACTCCCTGTGCTATCCCTGGGCGGGGATGAGGACAACCACAGCCCGCTGGACACCATGCTCATCGACCTGGACTATCACCCGGATCTCGACGTCAACGGCGTGGGCCGGGCCTTCAGAGACGCCCTGGCAGAGACGCTGGCCCAGGCCGGCGCGCCCCTTTTCGCATCCTCATCGGGGAACGGGTTCCATTGCGTGGTACGTGAGGATGCCACCTTCCTCAGGGAGGTGGCGGTGACCGGCACTGAGGTCCGGTACCCGCGCAACGGGGATCCCGACATCGGCGGCGCGGCCGTAGTCGAGATGTTCCCCGCGGGGATGAAACGCCTGGTGCTGCTCCGCTGGGAAAAGCCCATGTTCAACACCGACCCGGACACCGCCATCCCGGTGGTTTCGAGGGACTGGCTCAGGGGAGCCATCCTGGACGCCCGGAGCAAGGCAGAAGGGAAACCGGCAGCGGCGCCCCCAGAATGGCAGAAGCCCCGTGAGACCGCCAGGCAGGAGGCCAACGAACCCGCCCAGGAGCCACAGAGCGCCCCCTGGGACCCGTTTGATGACTTCCAGGACGCCTTCCCCGGGGAAACACCCCAGGGCGCCCCAGAGCCGGCGCCGCAGGAAAGGGAAGAGACCGCCCCCGTAGCGGGGAACGGGGATACCGGAGAGACTGTGGAGACCCCGCGCGAGCCTGCGGCGCCAGCGCCAGCGCCCGTCAAGGCGGGAAGAATCCCCGGCAAGGGAACGGACCACGAGGGGATGATAAAGCACCGTGGGCGGTGGGTATTCCCCTACACCGAAGTTGGACACTGAGCCGGGGACCCGGCCCAGGAAACCGAGACCAACGAGACGCAGAATCAAGAAGAGAACGCGGACCCGACCCGTGTACAGGCCACTGACATTCCAGCAGATCAAGGACCTTGACCCGAACTGGCGCCGCCCGGTGTACGCCAGCAAGAAAGAGCTGGGGCGCCTGGGCCACTGAGGGCAAAACAAAGACCCCGCAACCGGCAAGTTGCGGGGCAATCTTCAAAGGGCAGGACGTTGGCGCGTCCGAACCCCGGTGAAAAGGATGCGGACGATGAGCCTATCACAAGGCCCGCTGGCCCTGAGCAAGTGGGCGCCCGGCGCGCCCGGCGACGTGGAAGACAAGATCCCCGCGCTGACCCTGGGCATCCCTGCCAGGCGGAAGCGCCGCGACCCAAGAGCATGGCAGAGATGATCTTGATCTTGTCGGCGCCCCCGGTGGTAGAGAAAACAGTGTGCGCAGAGGAGGACTGCAGCAAGGTTATCGACTCGCGGTTCTCCCATTGCTTTCCTCTGCTTTGACTGCAGGCCCACTGACGTCGGCGAGAGGGCCGGATGGCGAACCCGGCCCCGGTGATGGCCAGGCCGGCAAAAGGGACCGGAGGATTGCTGCCCCGCAGGGTCTGGGGGCCAGCTCGGGAATTCCAGGCCCCTCTACGGGGATCCTGAGATGAAGGAATCCGGCGAAATGGGCGAAACCAGGGCGGGATGACCCGAAAAGGGAGGCCAGGTCCGGGGCATGACCATACCCGTACCAAAGTCCCCAGGAAGGAAGAGGAGGGGTGAACCCCACAGGGGGGCGGGACAACCCGAGAAGAACCGCCGCATCATCAACCAGAAACGGCCAGACCATAAACCAAAATGGGGAGGGACCATGGACAAGAGCGACGACCAGGTGGCACTCGAGGCGCGGCTACTCTTGCTCCGGATGGACAAGAAGGCCAACTCAGGGGGCTACACACATGATGCACTACGGAGGGCATGGCACTCGGCCGTCAGGGGCAAGCGCAAGGGCAAAGGTTCAGAGACCCTGACCCGGGAGGAGTAACCCCGGCACCAGGCGAAACCGGGAAATCAACAACCAAGAAACAACCAAGAAAGGAGAGAACAAGATGGTGATAGCTGAACCCCAGGCCGGGCACACGCGAACCGGAGCTCGAGAGCGGCAACTACCTTCTCGTTCATCCCGACAGGATCTGCGTTCCCGGCAGCCCCAGGCACACCGGGCTTATGGGCGCCATCCCGCAGGGCGGAGGGCAGTTCGTCTGGGAAGGCACCCTGGCCTGCTTCGCCTTTGACCCGGGGCTGCACGAGATAACCCTGACCAACAGCAGCGACGGCAGGGAGAAGACCGGGAACGGCTCCGTCAACCCTGAGCTGCCCGTGTTGCTGGTTCCCCTTGACGCGGCGCATCCGCCGGACCGCCCCAGTGGGGTTCCAGTCCGGCGATGGTCGTGTCGACGTCGGGACCGACGCGGCCGGGGTTGAAAGACTGACCTGCGGCAACCTCAGTGTGGTTATCAGCCGGCCAGACCCGGTGAGGGTTGTCCTGGTCCCCTTCGATCACGACGACCGGGGAACCCCACTGTGGCGGGTACCCCTGCCCCAGTCTCTTGCCGATGAGTTCACCCAGGCAGCCGCCCGTTAACCCTCGGATTGTCCGCCCGCCACAGCGATGATCGACGCCGCGGCAGCCATTGCCGCCATGGGCTCCATGACACTTTGGAATCCGTGGACCAGAGATACCGGATGGCTTGGGCGCTCATCCGGTTGA
>DAOUHF010000030.1:0-1807 GCA_034428795.1 Dehalococcoidia bacterium | reverse complement strand
GCGATTGCTGTCCGCATATCCAGGGCTCCGCCTGCTGACCACCGCTCCGGCAGATGCTGAGCTCGAGACGCACACCGCAGACTCCGAAATGGGCCGCCTGATTGTGGACGTGGCCCTCGAGGAACATATTCCTGCTCCCTGTGTCTGCATATGCTGTGGCCGGGATACAGAAGACCAAGCATTGAAAAAATGCTGGGAGTGCGCTACGGCTCTGGGGGGAGACAGGCTGCCGAGGAGGTGGACCCCCTAGACATCTGGGAATCCGCCGTACACGGCTCCGAGGCGATGTGGACCGATGCCGCCGCCGAGTTCCAGCGCAGGCTCGATGCTGGCGAAGTGCCGCCGGCGGAGGCGATGCCGTACCAACCCGGGAGGATCTGGTCGGCTGCCCAATGGGCAGCCGACTCTGCAGCCCTGGATGCCTACCTGGCCCAACCGGAGTGGATCTCCGAAGTCGCCGTCCACCCCGTCACGCTGCCGGCCCTGGCCGCCTGGATCGCCGCCGGGCATTGCCCAATCCAAGCCCTCGCCCAATCCCGCAGCGAGTTGGACGGTCTTTGCAGCGATGATCTCGGCCATCCTCGGTGGGCTTGGTGCCCAGGGGATGCTCCGGTCACTCTTATGGCCGTCCCTGTTGATGCGGACCCTATGACGGTATCGGACCTGCTGTCGTTAGCCGACCAGTACGGAAACATGTTCCCGGACGCCCCGAAACCAGACCCGCTGGGGCCGCTGGTCAGAGCCTATTTAGAAGCCCGCGGGGGCAGCCCACCTTGACGAACGCCATCGATGGTCAGAACCCGGCGGCTTCCCCAGAGCGCCGGAAGGGCTCGGAGCAGCGCTGACCGCGGTGACTTCCCTGGCCGGACTGCTCGGAAAGGCCGAGGATATCTTCTCTCCCGGGGACCCGCTCCAGGAAACTGGCGCCGATCTTCAGCACCGGCTGGCCGAGCTGGCTTCCCAGGAGAGCGTGGCGGCGAGCCTGGGCAGGATTCGGGAGCTGAAGTCCCGCCTGGTGGATGCGGGGTTCGGCGATCTCCTCAGGTCGGTGGGCGCCGGGGTGCCGCCGGAGAACGCCGCCGAGGCCATTGAGCAGTCCTGGCTCAAGGCTGTTTGGGAGGACGTGGTTTTCGGCGACCCTCGCCTGGCGGTTTTTACTGAAGCGGTCCACAACCGCCGGCAAAAGGAGTTCATCGAGCTTGACCACCGGCATCTCGATATTACGCCGGGACGCATCAAGCGTTCCGCCGCCGAAGCCGGCATCGAGGTGATGAATGCCCACCCGGAGGAGACCAATCTGGTGAACCGGGAGGCAGCCAAGAGGACTCGGCACCTGCCCATACGGCGGCTCTTCCAGCAGGCTCCCAACGTGCTGACCGCGATTCGCCCGTGTTGGGCCATGTCCCCCCTGCTGGTGGCTGAGTTGATACCGGCCGATGCGGACCTGTTTGACGTGGTCATCTTCGATGAAGCTTCCCAGATACCGTACCGATGAGCAGGGAAGACGCCCGAGGCATTTGGGCTACGCTCGAGATGTGGTCTCAGACAAGCTAGCAGGTCACCCGACAAACCAGAGAAGCCCAGGTTGCGGAAATGCCGGATTTCCGCAACCAACCGGACCTTCGATCATCCCGCTGACGCTGGGGCCGTCGTCCCTGGAGGGCCTCGGCGGGTAGACCTGGTTGCGGATACCCCCTCAGTTCGGCGGTGACCATGGCACGAAAACCCGTCAAGGTGCCCGACTACTTCACCCCCGAGAAGGCCCTGGTCGCTGCGGCCCCAGCTACCCGGTACAGAGTTCGCCCAA
>DAOUHF010000029.1:0-3744 GCA_034428795.1 Dehalococcoidia bacterium | reverse complement strand
GCGTTCAAATGGCCGACCATTGCCGGTTTCCTCAGGATGTTCAGACCGTCGGCATCGCAGATCGCCCGCCGGGCGAAGGTGATCGCCAAGGCCGCCGTCCTGGCCGATTGGGAGTTCCTCACCGGCCACAGCGGGTGCGTGGGCATGGCCCAGAACGGCGCGCCCACCCACGAGATCGAACGCCAGGACCGCTGGAAGCAGGGCGGCGGCATGGTCGGCCGCTACACCCGCGGCGAGTCCGCCGGGTCGGCCCTGCGCTACCTTTAGGTGGGGAGGTTTCTGCAACTAGACGGCGGATGCGCTCGTCTGCTGGGTTTCGTACTCCTGAAGGCGCTTCACAATTACCTCGTTCATCCTGGGGAATTCATGCCCGGCGAAGGCCCCCACCCAATCCATCGCCTTCCGGCGCGCCGCTGGGTCATCCCACATCGGGTAATCGCCCGTACTCAAGATGCTTTCCCCTTCATGCAGGAGCATCCAGGTGGGATGACCCAGCCGGTGACAACTGGTTACACTCGCCTCTACTTTATTCTTGCTCGGCCGGACCACCGCCGCCGCCCGTACCACGGCGCCGTATCACTAGGGCGATCACTGCTCCGACCACTGCCAGCACGACGACTATCACGAGCACTATGAGGGTGACGGCCAAGCCACCCAGGCCGCCCCGATCCGGTTCGACCTCGGGTACGGGACGGTCACGGATAAAAGTTTCCGTCGTTCCCACCACCGCCGCCGCGACGGTAGAGGTAATGGCCGTACGATCAATGGTAGGCGGAGGAACCGGCGTATCGGTAGGCACCGGCGTCGGTGTGGGTTCCGGAGTGGAGGTCGGCGGCACCGGCGTATCGGTAGGTACCGGCGTGGCCGTCGGTTGTGGCGTCGCGGTCGGTTCCGGCGTCGCGGTGGGCAACGGGGTGTTGGTCGGTACACGGGTCGGTAGGGGTTGGTAACCCGGCAAGAGCGTTACGATTACCGGATTGACACCGGTCACCCGGTCCCCGTCTTTGTACAACTCCAAGCGAATTTCCTTAGTCCTGTTGCCAGCAATTTCCTCTTCGTGGAAACCTTCCGGCACCACTGAACTGCCGGTGAACTCGCCGGAACCAAGTGATGTGAACACGGTGCGACCGTCAAATTCCAGGAATGGCCCGTTCCGGACTCGGATGGCATAGCCTCTGATGAACCCTTCCAAACCGGTTACTTGCACGGTAATCGGAGTGCGGATCCTGACGGTCTCCGGCGCAACCTCCAGCTCGGCGTAAGCGATGCGCAGCTCCCGCAATTCCACGTCAATAATTTCCCGCAGCGAGTAGCCGTCAATGGTGACGTCGATGTCCAGCCTTTCTCCGGCGTCAGACCGCCGCGGGATTTCGTGTCGGTACTCCCAAGACGTGCTCGCGGTATGGTCAATGTTGCGGTCCCGTCCGTTGATGATTACCTCAATCTTCGGCGCGTCGTAATAATGGCGGTCGGGCGGGAAGTTTTCGCCCCGGATAATCAGGGTGTCGCCCCGGTTCACTACGTTGTTATCGTCGTCGCAGGGCCGCCCATTGGGGCAGATTACGGTGATGGTCGGTACGGCCAGTTTCACCTCGGCACTGGCGGTAATTCCGTTGTCAGTCTCAATTTCCAGTTCCGCCTCGCCGTCGCTGTCGTCCAGCAGCTTGCGGATAAGGGACAGGTGGTTGTCATTGGGGTCGGCCACCAGCGCCGTGGCGATGAATTGGCCGTTCCGGGTAACGTTTATCTTTTCAACCGAGTCGTTGCCTTCCAGGAACGTCAGCTCAACACCGCCCAGGGTCACGCGGTCCACCTCGGACGCTCCGCCCAGATTGTTGGCCCGCACCACCACCGTTTGCCCCAGGCCGACACCGGTGCGTTCGTTATAGCCGGAGACGCTGAGGCTGATGTCTGCCAGCTTAATGTTAACGCTGGCGCTCCCGCCAGTGTTTCCGAAATTTACGAGGATGGTGATTATCCCGGAGGCGTCGACCGGCAGCGTAACAAAGAGACTGCCGCCGGATTGTTGCCACTCGCCGCGATTGCGACTAAGTGGCCGCCCGCGAACCAGAACAGAATCTACGCTCTGGTTCCTGCCGCCGATCAGCCGCAGGATAACCTCCTCGCCGGGGGTGAACTCGCGGTCCGCGCCGCCGGCCAGCTCGACACCGGGTTGTACCTCTATGAAAATAGACGTGCCGTTAGTAACGCCCGCTCCATCTACCACGCAAACGCGGTATTTTCCGGCGTTGGGAAAGGCAGACTGGGTGATTTCCGCTTCTACAGTGAACCGGCCTCGACGGTCCACCGTCGCGTCACCGATATCTCTCCAATCGTCAACATTCTCGCAGGATTCGCTACCGCTGCCCGGGCTGACGTAAACGTTAATTGTGAGGTCATCGGTAAAACCGGAGCCCTTGAACGTGACGGTTTCGCCGTAGCCGTTCTGGTCATCGCCGTCCACTTCCAACGTCGCGGCTACAAAGATCTCTTTGGGGTTCGGCGGGAGCCCTTCCCATTCGACAGTTACCGTATAACGATCGTCCCCGTCGGCAGGCTGGTCGGGCAGCGTGAGGTCGTCTATGCGGATGCGCCGGACAGATACGTCCTCGGAGCAATCCACGGTCTCATCACTGGATACGGACCGTTTCCAACTGCCGCAGCCAGCTATGATCAGTTCATGGTCACCGTCATCCGTCTCGCCATTATCGACATATTCCGGATAAAAACGCCCTGGGGCGAATATTCTGACGTCGGAAGCTTCAACTCGGGATGGGACCCCAATGGCTTCGTGCAAGATAATGGTAATATCGCTTACCGGCCGGCAGTCCCCGGAGAACTCAAGCAACAGATCAAACGTAGCCCCGGGCTGAGTTTCTCCACCTGCATCGACCCTGTCGAATGCGCAGTCGTCCTGTGCCCGAGCAATACTCGCGCCGTTCAGCAGCAACACCATTATTAGGACGGCCACGGTCACCGGCAACCAAGTCATACGCTTGACCAACGCGGTTGTGGAGTGACGGAACGTTGAAGAGACATTGGGTGTGCGCACAGTGATGCCCCCTGGGTGATATGGTCCAAGCAAATATGATGTCGCTGCCCGTTGCTTCGGCAGCCTAACTCATTATATGACGTGCCGCTGAGGGCTTTGAGGTAGAGCTTCCCGACGAACGCACCGAGTCGGTCTTACCGGTAGGGTAGGTGTTTTAACAAAAAAGCCCCCGCCGACCTGAATCGGCGGGGGCTTCAGGTCTGGTCTGCAGCGGTTAGGCTGTTTGACGCCGACCCATGATGATGGCGATCACGCCGATTACCGCAGCCACGATGGCCACGATGAGCGCAATGATGCCCATGGAACCAGCGCTTCCAGCTCCACCGACGGGACCCTGGGGGCCTTGGGTGCCTGCAGCG
Source organism: Dehalococcoidia bacterium (assembly GCA_034428795.1). Lineage (GTDB taxonomy): Bacteria > Chloroflexota > Dehalococcoidia > Lucifugimonadales > UBA3495 > VXOI01. Next base: position 333 of record DAOUHF010000029.1, on the reverse strand, counting down.
CCATCGACGGCGGCAGCACCGGGTTCACCCGCTGGGCCTTGCGCGCCAGGCGCGCCCTGCTCACCGGGGGCTCCCGGATCGCCTTTCGACCCGGCGACGCCTGCAGCGCCGGCCGCGCCGTCCATGCCGGGCCGGCCCATGGCTCCGGCGTCGTCAGCCAGGTTCGCGGTAATCATTTTGTTTTCCAAACCACCGCTCATCCAGTCGTAGGTGAAGGACGACATCCGGTCGCCGACCATGAAGGTAACCATCATGTCGTCTCCGGAGGGCTGCATCAGTTCCAGCGGCCCAAACGAACCGCCTGGCATCGTCATAGTCGAGCCGATTTTCTCG
>DAOUHF010000028.1:0-7760 GCA_034428795.1 Dehalococcoidia bacterium | reverse complement strand
GGCCCTATGCTGCGCCACAGGCGGCCCTATGCTGCGCCACAGGCGGCCCTATGCTGCGCCACAGGCGGCCCTATGCTGCTCCACAGGTAATTAGGAAGCAGACGCGGCCAGGTAAACAACAACAGGCCTCCGGCATGCCGGAGGCCTGTTGTTTTCCCGTTCCCGGTGGGGAAGATGGAAGTTGGGGCTACCTAGATGTAGTCCTCTTCCTCCATCATATCGAGGTTGTCGCGGCTCTGAGACAGACCGCGGGCGACCTCTTCCCGTAGCTCCTGTATGAGATCGTCGCTGATGACGCCGCCGGCGTCCAGGGCCTTCTGTTTGAAGCTGTCGAACGCCCACTCTTCGGTGTCGCCGTGAGGCATGGAGGAGAAGAACTCGCGGTCGAAGACCGGAAGTTCGCCGGGGCCGAAGTAGCCCTTGCCCTCAAGCTCGTAGCCTTCCAGGTCGTGGGTGCCCTTGCCCAGCACCTGGCCGGTCACGGCGTAGTGCTCCATCACCGTGGCCATCCCGTACTTCTGGATGGGGCAGACCTTCATGCAGACGCCGCAGCCCAGGTAGCGGGCCATTACGGGCCGGCAGCGCTTGAAGTACAACTTGTTCTTTTCGATGCCCCTCCACCAGACCTTGTCGCGCATCAGGGCGCGGCCCGGGCAGCGGTTGACGCAGACCTGGCAGACCTGGCAGAAAGCGTGGATGCCGTAATCGACAGGCTCATCGTGGCCGACGTTGGCATCGGTGGTGATGATCATGAGCCGGCAGCGGGAGCCGACGTGAGGGGTGAGCAGGTAACCGCAGGCGCCCAGGGAGCCAAGGCCGGCCTTTACGAACATGGGGATGTAGGGGCCGGTGTTGTCATTGGGGCTGTGAACCTGGGCCCGGTAGCCCAAGCTCTGGATGAACTTGGAGAGTTCCAGACCGGCCGCGCCTTCGGTGCGGTAGGTGCTGGAGTGGACGATCTCGGCGTCGATGCTGGGGATCGTCTGGGTGGGCTCGAAGTCCTGCTCGTAAGCCAGGCAGATGGCGTGGGGGAACTTCACCCAGTCCTTCTTGCTCTGGTAGGTGTACCGGTGGTCGTAGGCGGTGATGCCCACTTCAATGTAGCCCAATTCGCGGGCCTTGCTCTTGATCGCCTCGGTAACGTCCTCACCGGTGGGCTCCGCCGTCGGTTCTTGTTCGCCGGTCAAGCGGGCGGCCAGAATCAGCGGACGGTTGAGCTTGTCGTGCTCTTTGCGGATCTCCCGCATTTCAACGTGCTGGTCGCGAATGGTGTTGGCCCAGTCCCGGGAGGCCCTCTCGGTGATGTTCATGGTCTCCAGGGGATATTCCCTGGCATACCAGTCGACTTCGCGGTTCTCCAGAGGAATCCCCGGCACCGTTTCCAATTCTTCCGGCACCGGGATGGTGACGGTTGCATCACCCTGGTACTTGCCTGGCCGTACTACTTCGTGGCCTATCTTTAACATTCTTTACCCTCCCAAAATATATATAAGCCGGGCACGGGTTTGTTGCCTTGCGCCTCACAATACGGCTACCGGTTTTATTTGTCAATACTATTATAGGGAGTCAAACATATTCGCATATGACATACAGATCAGCACCGGTTGGAATAGTCCTGTGCGACTGTGATGCGAATACTAAAACGGTCGCTCGGTCTGTAATGTGCAGACGGAATACGTAACGGGTTGCCCGTGATCCATGCGCCCCGTGCACCCCATGCGCAGTTGACGAGCAGGGCTACCGGCCCGTCCGCCGGGTGATCATGGCTTCCGCCAATGGGCTGGCGCCCGACCTCACGGTCACGTTAACCAGTGACGGCTGTCCCGAGGCCAGGGCCCGACCCACCGCCGGCCCCACCTCGTGGGCTGCTTCCACGTATTCGGTGTAGCCGCCGATGGCGTCCACCATCCTGTCGTACCGGATCGTCCTCAAGTCGGTCCCAACGGCGCGGTTGTAGTAGGCAAGCTGGAACGTCTTGTCGATGCCCCAAGTGGAATCGTTGCCCATTACAGTGGTGATGGGCAGGTTGTGCCGGATGCAGGTGTCGTACTCCATGGCGTAGAAGCCGAAGGCCCCGTCGCCGATGAACACCAAGACCTTGCTCTCCGGGTATGCGGCTTTGGCCGCCATGCCGTAGGGTATTCCGGCGCCCAGGTGACTGAGCGGGCCCAAGCGCATGAACCGCCCAGGCCGGCGGGCCTTGAGGAACGCTCGGCCCCACTGGACGTAGTCGCCGCCGTCCATGATTATCACCGTGTCGTCGTCCAGGTGCTGTTCCAGGTTGGTGTAGACGTCCAGCGGGTGGAGGGGTTCCTCCGCAGTGGCCTTGGAGCGGAGCTCCTGGTCCCAGTTGTTCCGGTCCTGTTCCAACTGGCTGACCCAAGCGGCGACGTCGCTTTTGGCCCCGCCGATAGCCGCCGTTAGTTGCTCCGTAACGGCTCCCAAGTCCCCCTGTATTCCCACCGCGACACCCCGGTTCCTGCCGATCTCGGCCGGCGAAGGGTCGGCCTGGATGATTTTCGCGTCGGCCGGGAAGACTCCGCCGTAGCGGTAGCGGTGGTCCATACGCTTGCCCAGCAGCAGAACGACGTCGGCTTCCCGAAAGCGCCGCGCCGTGGGATTGAGCGCTCCGTCGGCATAGCCGAAACACAGGGGATGCTCGTCGTCCAGTAATCCCCTCGCCTGCTCCACGGTAAACACCGGGATGCCGCCGGACTCGGCGAGGGCCTGTAGCTGCTCCGGCGCCACCGAGTACCGGGCGGGGTTGCCCGCCACGATGACCGGGCGTTTCGCTCCCTTCAACAGCGCCGCCGCCTCCTCGATCAATACCGGGTCCCCTTGGGGCCGGCCAGTGGGGCGGTATTCCCGGGGCATGTATTGGGGCAACTCTTCCTCGCTCACCTCCTGGTCCTGCAGGTCCAGGGGAAGCGTCAGGTGCACCGGGCCGGGGCGGCCGGTGGTGGCGGTGCGGAAGGCGGTGGCCACGAACTCCGGGATCCTCTTGCGGTCGTGAATCATCCATGAGCCCTTGGTGACCGGCGCCGCCATTCCCACTTGGTCGATCTCCTGGAACGCCGTCATCCCCTTTTCAGGAAGCTCGGCGCATCCGGCGACGAACACCACTGGACTCTCGGAGGTGTAGATGGCCGGAAGGGCCGAGATGGCGTTGGAGAAGCCGGGGCCTCCGGTGAACATGCCCACGGCCGTCCGGCCGGTGATTCGAGCGTAGCCGTCGGCCATGTGCAGCGCCGCCCCCTCGTGGCGGGTGTCAATGAACTGGATTCCCTCATCCTCAGCCGCATCGACCAATGGAAGAATGGTGTCACCCACGATGGTGAATATTTTTTCGATGCCTTCCAGCTTCAAACAACGTATGAAAAGATGTGCCCCGGTCAATTTCGCCATGCTTCCCTCCTGATTTTTCGGCGCGGATTGCGCATGGCGGCTTCTAGCGCGGCCGGCGGTGCGGCTTGGCTTTCGAAACCCAAGGGAGCTTGCCCACCTTCAGCTTCAGCAGGGCAAGCTGTGTTCGCAATTTGATGGGGTCCAGCTCAATGGGAGGATATCTTGCCGGCTTTTGTTTTCCGGCCATTCGGTTCACCTCCTTCAGTTTATTCAGATTCCAGAGACATTTCGTTGACCGATCGTTCCACTGATTGGGAGGCTTTCCCCAGTTGATGAAGGTACTCCGAGTAGATGGTATCCAAGCGTTCCATATTTGCCCGGTTCAGAAACCTTGTTCTGTCGTCCGGGCCGATTACCAGGATATCCGTGAAGCGGCTGCCCACCCCCGGCGCCCGCTCGCTACGCCGCTTGGCGACGTAGGCCAACCAAATCCCGCGATTTAAGGAAACTTCAGGGGAGTAGTCAGCCTCGGTCAAAAACCCCTCGGCGTGGGGTTGCCCGCTGCCGATGACTGCATAACCGATGGAATCAAAGCATTCGGCGGTTCCCGGATCGGAAATCTCGTAGAGGTGGGCACCGGATGGGTCTACTCCTACCATCAGGAGTTCTACCTCAAGCTCAATCGACCCATATTCAGACGATAACCCTAAAACAAGAGAATCCAGCAGATTTTGTTGCTGATCCAGGAAGGCGGCAAAGTCCAGTCCAATCCGCTGCAACACTATTTTTTCGGCTAGAGCCTGCCGGTGCTGAATAAAGCACTTTTCAACTGCTGCCGCAACCTCCCGGACCCCAGGTTGGTTAAGATTAGATATTTCTTCGCTGGCATCACGGATCAGGTTGGTATGCCTTAGTGCGTCCCCGGCGGCCATCGCGGCGAATCTGTCGCCAATCCGCTCGATTTTGCGCGTTCGCTGCTCAAATTCTAAGGATAGGGATGCATCGCTGACCATGCGGTCGGCGACGGCGACGAGGCTTTTTCCGTCTTCGCACACCAAGGCTAGGCAAATTGTCATTTCGGGCCGACTCCGGCGTGTTAGCGATATTTTTATGATATACGATATGCCAACCGATTCAAAATATAGTTCTGTCGTCTCATAGTTTTGTCGTCTCTTTGTCCTCTACGGTGAAATATTGGGCACACTCTACATAGTAGGCACTCCCATCGGGAACCTTGAGGACCTCTCCCTCCGCGCCGCCCGCATCCTGGGGGAAGTGGGGTTGGTGGCTGCCGAAGACACCCGCGTGGCCCGTCGCCTATTGAATCATCTGGGACTGCGGACCAGGGTCACCAGCTTCCACGAACACAACAGCCAACAGAAGCTGCCCCGGATTATGGGAATGTTGGAAGAGCAGGACGTGGCCCTGGTCAGCGATGCCGGGATGCCGGGAGTGAGCGACCCGGGGCGGGAGTTGGTGGTTGAAGCCTCCTCGGCGGGATGGAAAGTCGAGACGGTGCCGGGGCCGTCGGCGGTCACCACCGGTCTGTCCGCTTCGGGATTTTCCGGGGACGCTTTTGTGTTCCTCGGGTTCCTGCCCCGCCGCCGCAAGGAACGCCAGAAAGCGTTGCAACCCTATGCCTCTCATGGGCAAACTTTGGTGATATTCGAAGCCCCTCACCGGCTGCGCGCGACTTTGGAGGACTTGCACCGGGCGTTCGGCGACCGCCCATTGGCGGTGTGCCGGGAACTCACCAAGCTTTACGAAGAGATATTCCGGGGCACGGCGCTCCAGGCACTGGAGCACTTCGCCAACCCGCGGGGGGAGTTCGTGATGGTCGTATCCGCCGCTACGGCGGCCACCGATGCCGGACCCTCCGAGAGCTCCGCCCCGGTAGAGGCAACGCGAGAGGCAATACGCGAGAACCTGGTGGAGCTTCGCGGCGCGGGGGTCCGGGCGAAAGACGCCGTGTCCCGGACGGCCGCAGCCTACGATGTTCCCAAAAACCTCGTGTACCGCCTCTGGCTGGAGGAGGTCCGTGCGCGCTCCCAACCGTAGCTCCGCGCCGCCTTGCCAAGCGTCCGGGTCACTTCCGGGTCACTAACGAGGGCTATTGTTTCGGTTTAGGCTCCGGCCGATGCTCCGGAGGGCGGGGAGCTTCCGGTTCTCGCAGGCTCGAACGTGACCGGGGAACTATTCCTCGGTAATTTCCACGTTTTCGATTCCCAGCGGCTCTGCGGGAGTGGAGGCTTCGCCGCCTCTCCCACGCGTCACCGGCGATTCGGCCAGAGCGTTCAGCACGTCCTCGCCGGCGGTCAGCATGCCGAAGATGGTGTAGTTGGGAGGAAGGCCTGTGTTGGCGCCGTGGACGATGAAGAATTGACTGCCGTTGGTGTTTGGGCCGGCGTTGGCCATGGCCAGGGTACCCTTTACGTAGCTCTTGGTGACCGGCTCGTCCTGAAACCGGTAGCCCGGGCCGCCGGTGCCGTTGCCCTGGGGGCATCCCCCCTGAATCATGAAGTCCTTGATCACCCGGTGGAACTGGCCGTTTTCGTAAAACCCCTCCCTGGCCAGGAACACGAAGTTATTGACGGTAAGCGGCGCATCGGAGGCGAATAGCTCCAGGGTCATCGATCCCTTGCTGGTTTTGATGGTCGCGGTGTAGCTCTTGTCCGGGTCGATGGTGGTCGCCGGCGGGCTGGAGTATTGCTGAGGGGGCATCTGAATCCTCCGGCCGGTGGAGGCGGCGCCGCACCGAGCGGCATTTCCTCCCGGCGGGTAGAGTGGGAATTGATGTTATTGGGAATTGCAGGGCGGATTGTAGCACCTCTCTCCCCACGCGGTCACGGCGTTTTCCGCCGCCAGCGAAATCGGTCTATCCGGTGGTCTACCCGTCGGTCTATCCGGTGGTGGTGTTGTATATAATAGTTATGGGAGCAAGTAATCTTTCGGAAACCGGGCGCCTGTATCAACAAACGGCCGGGTGGCGGCGATCTTCCCGCCCGGACTGAATTGGAGGCCTCGCCGATGGAAATCCTTGGCCAAATGGCCGCCGAAGGCCACGAACAACTGGTGATGATGTCGGACCCAGGTACGGGCCTCAAGGCCATCATCGCCATTCACGACACAACGTTGGGACCAGCCTGCGGCGGCACACGCATCTGGCCCTATGAGTCGGAACAGGAAGCGCTGTGGGACGCCCTGCGGCTGTCCCGCGCCATGACCTACAAGTCGGCGGCCGCGGACCTGCCTTTGGGCGGCGGCAAGGCGGTTATTATCGCCGACTCCCACACCCAAAAAAGCGAGGGGATGCTGCGGGCCTTCGGGCGGTTTGTCGATTCCCTGGGCGGACGTTATCTCACGACCACCGACGTGGGAAGCACGGGGCGGGACCTGGAGTACGTGCACCAGGAGACCGATCACGTGGTCGGGCTTCCCACCACCATGGGCGGCAGCGGCGACACCTCCGTGATGACCGGCTTGGGCCTGTACATGGGAATGAAAGCCGGCGCACGGGCGGCTTGGGGCTCCGATTCGCTTAACGGCAAGACGGTGGCCATGCAGGGTTTCGGGAAAGTGGCCTTCAACACCGCCCACCATCTGCTCAAGGAAGACGCCCGCCTCGTCGTGACCGACGTTTATCCCGGCGCCCTGGACCGGGCCCGGGAGTTGGGGATAAAGGTGGTGGGACCGGACGCCATTTACGATGCCGACTGCGACATCTTTTCGCCCTGCGCACTGGGAGGGGTCCTGAATTCCGACACCATACCGAGGCTGAAGTGCCGGGTGGTCGCGGGGGGCGCCAATAACCAACTGCTGACCGATGCCGACGGCGAGGAACTCGACCGGCGCGGCATCGTTTACGCTCCCGATTACATAGTTAACAGCGGGGGGATCATCAACGTGGAGGCTGAGTTGGGCGGCCACTATAGCCCCGAGCGGGCACGGGAGAAGACGGAGCGGATTTACGAAATCACCGGGCGTGTCATCGACATGGCCCGGCGTGAGGAAATACCCACCTACCGTGCCGCCGACCGGTTGGCTGAAGAGCGCCTGGCCTCGGTACGCCGAATCAAGCCCATGCACCGGCCGCGGTAGCCCGGAACGGTGTGACGGATGATTGATCGCCTTATACAGGAATCATCAACCGATGCCGTTTCGGTCTCCGCGAAGCCGGGGCGTGGCAACCGGTTCTTGGAGGGTGCGTGGCACGCCTGGTCCTACTGCTAGCGGTTGTCGTAATAGTGGTCGTTCTCTATATGTTGTGGAGGAAGGCTTCTCCGAAGGACTAGCAGCCCGTCCGAGAAACACGATTGGCGAGTGGTCGAATATATAATGGTCGCAGTTCAGCAGCACGGAGCCCTTGATGAGCAAGACCTATCTTCCCTACGATCCCAACCAGCAGTTGCTGTTGC
>DAOUHF010000027.1:0-1637 GCA_034428795.1 Dehalococcoidia bacterium | reverse complement strand
GGACCTTGTGCTCGCGGTAGGAGAGCCACTTTTTGAGGACCTGGTAGCCGCCCAGCTTGTAGTTCCAGACGGCGGCGGGTACGTCGCTCCAGCGGGCGTTGCCGTTCAGGTGGATGTCGAGGGTGCTGTGTCCGAGCACGTCGGCGGTTTTACCCAGGGCCTCGTGCTCGAGTGCGCTGTAGTCGCGCGGCACGGACCGGCCCGTGCCGGGCATCACGGCGTCGTCGGTGCCGAAGTGGCCCCACCCGGCGGTCAGCGCGAAGTCATCGTCGGCCATGTTGTGGCCGTCGGCGGTGGACGGGACGGCGATGGCCGCCAACTCCGGGAGCAGCGTGCCGGACGTCACTCCCGGCACCGGCGTCTCCGGGTCCAGCAATGCTGACAGCTCCCGGCCGCGGGCTTCGGAGGTGCGCAACTCGTCGGCGGCCTCGGGGGCGTCTCCGTCGGGCCAGCCGGGCAGCGGGATTCGGGGCCACTCCATCCGCAGCGCCCCGGCGTTGGCCTCCCGGTAGGCTGGGTCATGCAATACCGCCAGGGCGTGGTGGAACAGGTCCTCCACACCCAGCCCCAGCCGTTCGAGGTAGCGTTGCGCCGCCGCCGACAGGTTGGGGCGACGTTGCTCTTCGCCGCCGTCCAGCATCGATTGTTGGCCATCCGCTTGTTCGGATCGGAGCCATGCTGGGAAACAAGTGGCTCCCCTATCTATCAGGTCTAGGCACCCCATTTCCGAGATAACTTGCGGGGGCGACCATTCCCTTCGTGGCTTGTGTTGAGCAACCATCCAGACGTTATTGTCGAACAGGTGCGGCTTGTAGTCTGGTACTGGACGACCGAGCAGACCGTGTCCTGCCTCCCAATATAGCCATCTTGTATCAACCGGCCTGTAAGCGTGGCGGACAAAGTTGGCGTCGATGGGGCCACCGCGCGCCAGTAACGAGTTCCGTACTGAGTCGGCATCGGAAACCACAAATCCTGATGAGCTCTTCATTGCGGCGGGGAATTTTACCCCTATTTCAACATTGCTGAAGGTACGGTTGAAATATTCGCCAACTCTCGCTTCGAGTTTGTCGAGTTCTATATCTATGAGAAACGCATCGCGCTTAGTCTGAACACCTGGAAATGAGGTCGGAAACAGGTCGGGTAGAGACGGCCAGTCGCTCCAACCCCGGTTAACAGCAATCTCCGCGAAGGGCAGGCCCAAGGGCAGTGACGGCTCTACGGTGTCGTAGAGCGCCTCGGATTCCGCTTCCGTCGTCTCGGCCAGCTCCGTCAGCTTGGCTTGGCCCCACAATTGGCGGAAGCCCACCGACTCGGCCGGGGAGTGGTCGGCTTTCCTGACCAGTGTGGCGATGGCGGTGCCCACCTGGATGCCCACCGGGTCGCCCGGCGTGGAAAAGATGCTGGGGTCGGGTTTGCCGTCGGGGGTGGTCTTACCCGTCTTGTATTTGTCCCCATTGAGATTATCGATGCGGATAGCGTCGAAGGCCTCCAGAAACCGCTCGCGCATTCCGGTGAAGGACAGCCCGTCCAGCCACGAGTAGTTGGAGATGAAGCAGACGACGCCGCGCCCGGTCTTCTCCGCGATACGCCGCTCCGCCATGCGGAAGAAGCGTACGTAAAGGTCGTTGAGGCCCTGG
>DAOUHF010000026.1:0-47898 GCA_034428795.1 Dehalococcoidia bacterium | reverse complement strand
GGCGTCTGCCCTGGCTACTACGGTGGTCCGGCACCGCATCCAAAGCTTCTCTTAACCTTATCATCCCCGCACCTCCCCACTTCCTTGCGTAAATCCGAATACTTGTTTCAGAAAATGAAAAGGCCCTGGCGGGCGGGCCGGCGCAAAACTCCTGACGACCGTCGGAGCACTGGGACCTGCTGAGGAAAGCCAGGGTCACCCGGCCCAAGCAGGTGTGGGCCGCCGACCTCACCTATCTGCCCATGGCCCGCGGTCGTCATGGACTGGCAAAACCGTTGGCAGCGGCGACACGGCCCTTACAGCATAACTCCTGACTCGGCCATGCGGCGAAGTCCGTTGAAGGATCCTAGGCTAATTTGCTTGCACGAATCATGCAAGAGTTCCAAATATGCAGTCGTCCATTGCGCCGAGAATCCCTTATCACTCAAGGTTTCCAGCAAGATATTCGGGCTGGGAGACTTCCTGTTGACGAGTTTTGAGGCCTGAACCAATATCCAACGAGGGGAAGGTTATCGCTAAAGCATAGTATCCGATGACGTTTGGCACGTTGACTAGGCTGTCGAAATCGGCGGCCGTGAGCTTGCGGAGCCGAGGCCTGGTTACCTCCGATTCAACTTCAAATCTGTATTCGATCCCGCCTATACTAGCGATGATGTCAGGATGACCCGACTGCTTGACTGCAGATACCTGATAGCCGAGCCGCAGCAATACGTGACCACCGAGTGCCTGAATTTTGTAGCCAAAGTCGGTTGCCGATGACTTCGAGTGCATCCTTTCTATGCACTCCATAGCAGCATTACATGTTCCGCTATCGATAAATTTTAAGTTTTGGTCCATCCTGATACGACCAGCCTACAGGTTCAACGATTAGGTAGCTACCCGGATCGAAATGCTTTGGTAACAATTCCTGAAACCGAGTTGTTTCTTGGGAACATACGACTAATTGTACGTTGCGTCCCAACTCTGAGAGGCGTTCAACCAGGATGGCAATGTGTTCTTCATCATAGGCTCTTGTCGGGTCGTCCATTAACACCAAATACACTTCCGTGAGGGCATCTGAGGCTTGACTGAACGCGAAATGGGGCACAAGGGCTAATGCGCTTTCACATTGTCCGTTCAAAACCCCGATCGGATATTCTTTACCCGAAGTATCGTGGCTACTTGCCACCCGTAGCTCTAATTTCGGCAAGGGACTCTTCGCAATAGTGAGGCGGTCAAACCTGGGATGTTCAGTCAAGGAGGCGAAAACCCGGGAAAGATTCTCTGACAATCGGAGAACATCTCTCTCAAGGCGTTCAGTAAGGCTTGAGCCGAGTGCCTCTTTTATCGTGCGAACTGATTCTCCGAACGAAACAAGGTTTTGGTATGCTTCTTCGACCCGCCCTAGACGTTTCTTCGACTGGTTGAGACGGACCAAAGTCTTTTGTATTTGATGGAATCTATCCTCGTTTTTTAATTTGGTCAGTCGTATTTGTTTCTCGTTGGTCCAAGTTTCTTGGTCTTCAATTTGACTATTTAGGGAAGACTTGCTTTCCAGGAGTTGCTCCCTTACTGCATCGACCTCACCGGCTGTAGTCAACTCCGACAGTTGCTTAACATCCTCTACACCAAGGGACTTTCTAGCCTCACTAGCTCCTTGCTTTAGGATCTCCATCTCTTTTCCAATCCTAGATTCTTCGGCTCCTAGTTCCTCCGCTTTTCTCAGCGAGTTCTCCAATTGGGGCAAGGTAGAGTTTGAATTGTCGGACAGTTCATCCGCGGACTGCCGAAGGGTTGACTCTAAGTCTTGTCTAGGATGGACAATTTCGCAAATTGGGCAAGGGACCGATTCTCCTTGGGCGCGGTCGAGCAGGGAGATCGTACTTTCGACCACTCGACGCCGTAACTGGGCGGTATCCGCCTCCGACCGGGCTTCGTTGGCCGCATTGCGGAGGTCTTCAAGAGACATTTTCCCCAAAGTTTCAGTCAGCTGCGACCGCACTTTTTGGAGTTCGGACCGCGTTGTGTCGATTTCCCCCTGACGGCCGAAAAACACATCCAGCCGGTTAATTCGTTCTTCGATCCCTGCGAGTGCTTTTTTCAAACCGTCCTGACCCTGGTTACTCTTGTTTGCCAGATCAGTCTGTGCTGAATCAATTAGAGCATCCAAAGATGCCCCGTCCAGAGATTCATCAGGGGATTCAAGAGTGATATCCGTAATCAGTTGGCGAGCCTTGTTTTGCGACCTTGGCATAGTTGGCGGATGGACGCTATCCCAAGAGGGAGAATTTAGAATAATATTTCGTCGTTGTGTAGAGGTGGCGATTTGATCGTCCAATTCTTTCCGTGCGTCGGTAATTTGCTTGCCTAGAGAAACCTCAATAGCTTCTTGTTCGCCTAAGAAACTATCTACCTGACTAAGTAAGGCCCGAGGATGACTCAAGCCCAAATGGTTAAAGACAGTCCTCTCGAATGACGTTAGGTCCTCAGGTTGTCTACGGAGTGGAGAAGACTGGGCTGCAAAAATTATGTGCATACCCTCACCCGCATCGACAGAATCCAGTTGAGGCATAATTTCACCAACTGGATAGACTTTGCCTTCTTCATCAGTTAATACCGGGTCGCTTCCACCGCTGGCACCGCGAATTAAGGTCCGCCTAAGATTCCATAACTTCCCTTCTTTCAAGAGCTTAATCTCAACACGGCATCGGCCAGTGTAGTCCCAATTTGCGACGATTTCGTTTGGCCGTCTGGCGGAGCCAAAGAGCCCCCATCGGATGGCTTCAATTATGGTTGACTTCCCATTGCCGTTTTTCCCCAAAAGAAAGACATGGTCTCCTTCGAGGCCAATTTCCCTTGGCTTCATAAAGCCTTTGAATCCCTCGATTGTTACGGCTTTGATCCGAAATCCCTCTAACACCGAGCTCACCCCTGTTGTTCAAATTCTTCAAGCAATCTACGGATGAGGTCTTTCAGTTGTTGTCTCTCAGCATCTAGGTATTCCCTAGCAGATTCAGGTCCATACTGATCGTAATTCTCCGCTATCGGCTGCCACAACTCACGAGCTGTTTCGTGCGATTCCAACTGTTTTGCAACCGTTTCACTGAACCGAGTCTCATCAGCGTTGCTCATGTATCCTCTCAACTCCGCCACCGCTGGCCTGGCTTGCGTTGCCAGTAGGCGCGAATCCAATTCGATATACGGCTTGGGTAGACACATCCTCGGTGTCCTATTGCGAACGATCCGATTGCTCGCCATGAGTAGAGCCGCCGGAAAGCCCGCCAGTAGCCCAACCTTAAAGACAAGGAGCCGAGCTGTCTTGGCCTGCTGCTGCAAACGGTTCAAAACTGTGCGGCATCGGGGCTAGCTAGCCCATCTCAGAGTTTTACACCTGCCTGCCTTGCGGGCGAGCCGGCCGCCTGCCTCTAGAAATCGGCCAGCCCGTTGCCCTTGGCCAGAGCTACCGCCAGCCGGACCGACTCCAACATGCTGGTATGGCTGGCCACTCCTTTGCCGGCAATGTCAAAGGCGGTCCCATGGTCCACGGAGGTGCGAACGAATGGCAGGCCCAGGTTTGCGGTGATGCTTTCTTCGAAGCCGTATACCTTGACCGGAATATGGCCTTGGTCATGGTACATGGCTAACACGACGTCGTAACGGTTTTCCACGGCCTGATGGAACACCGCGTCTGCCGGAATCGGCCCCACGGCGTTTATCCCTTCGTCGCGGGCCGCCAACACTGCCGGAGCGATCTCTTGGGCTTCCTCGTCTCCCAAGAGACCCCCGTCGCTGCCGTGGGGATTGAGGGCCGCCGCGGCAATGGAAGGGCTGGCGAAGCCCCATTGGACGAACGACTGGTGGGTAAGCCGCAGGTAGTCCAGAATCCGGTCTTTTTTCACGTAATCGCAGGCCACCCGGAGCGACCGATGGGTAGTAAGGTGCACCACCCGCAGGTTCTTGGCCATCAACATCGTAGCCACGATTTTGGCCCCGGAGAGCTCTTGCAGAAGCTCCATGTGGCCGATGGACGTGTAGCCGGCCAGACTGGCCGCCTCTTTGTTCAGCGGCGCGGTCGCCAGTGCGTCGACTGTCCCGTCCAACGCCAGGTTCCCCGCCTTGGTCACCCATTCCATGGCGGCTTTGCCACAGATGGGATTTATCTCCCCCACTGTGATGTCCTCCGGGTTCAGATTGCCGATGTCGACCACGTCGATCACTCCGGAGTCGAGGCCGGCCCCGCCGATATCGGCTGGTTGGTTGACGCGGAGGCTGGACCCGGTGAGTTCGACGGCCCGCTCCATGGCAAAGACGCTGCCGACTACGATGGGGCGGCAGGACGTGTAGACCCCGGGATCAGCCAAAGCTTTCGCCACCACTTCCGGCCCGATGCCGCAGGGATCACCCATGGTTATGGCGATTCCGGGTTTGTTTGCTTGGTTCATGGCGCCTTCTCCGAACGATCAAAAATGGAGGAAACTGACGGGATACGGTCCGCATTCCGGGAAGGGGACGGCGTCGAATATCAGCCGTTCGAGGTTATGTCGTGAAGTGGTGGGAGCCCGCCGGAATTATAGCATGGGCGGGGTTCCATCCCCGGTTGCCGCTGTGGTATGGTTCAGCCCGAACGAAAAAGAGCCCCCGGCGGTTCATGCCGGGAGCTCTAGGGAAGGGGCCGACTGGTACGTCAACACCACCCGTGAGATTCGAATAGCCGCAGCAGCCATCGGACCTCCACAACCACACGCCCGCAACAGCCGGCCCCCTGTTCCTTCGTTTGTTTGTCCTTTGACGGATTCCCTCTACTAGTTTGCCGATCTCCTCATTTTGCTGCTTTCTCCGGCCCCCTGGTTATTCGCACTTGTTCCAACCGCAGGAGAGGCACATCAGGCAGCCCTCTTGGAAGATTACCGGGGCGTTGCAGTCGGGACACCTGCGGGCCGGCGGATTACCGTTGGCGTGTCCGTTGCCGTTCAAACTCTTGACCACATCGGGAGTGAATTTCATCTGGACCTCGTCGGGACCGGCCTGCCCGCGTCCCCGGAACTCACCGGGAACGTGGCGCTCCAACGCCAGAGCCACGGCGTCGGGACCGGAACGGACCAGCGTACCCTCGTCCCAAGCCGGGCAGCAGGTAATTCCCCGCAACTGCTCCAGCACCGCGTTGGGGTCGATCCCCGACCGCAACGCGAGGGATACCAACCGGGATATGGCTTCCAGTTGGGCTGAGTCGCAGCCTCCGGCTTTCCCCAAGTTGCCGAAGACCTCAAAGGGCCTGTCTTCCTCGTCGAAATTGACGGTCACGTACATGTTGCCGTGGCCGGTGCGCACTCGCTCGGTGACGCCGCGGATGGACGGGGGCCGCTGCCGGGGCGACGCATGGGCTGCGGCCGGGGGCGCGTCTACGGCTTCCTCCCCGGTCTGCCCGGTGCTCAACACCTGGCCCGTCTTGCTGCCGTCCCGGTAGACGGTTATCCCCTTGCATTTCAGTTCGTAGGCCAGCATGTAGGCGGCGGCGACGTCCCGGACCGTGGCCGCGTGGGGGAAGTTGATGGTCTTGGAAACCGAATTGTCGGTGTGGCCTTGGACCGCTCCCTGCATCCTGACGTGCCACTCGGGAGAGATGTCGTGTGAGGTGCGGAACACGTCTTTCACCCAGGCGGGAACGTCCAGGTGTTCCAGGCTGCCGGACTGGGCGAGGTCCTCCATCAGTTCCTCGGAATAGAAACCCTCGTTCCTGGCCACCGCCTCGAAGTAGGGATTTCCTTCAATGAGGCGGGTATTGTCCATGACGTTCCGGACGTAGCTGAGGGCGAACAAGGGCTCTATGCCGCTGGAAGCGCCGGCGATGATGCTGATCGTGCCGGTGGGGGCGATGGTAGTGGGGGCCGAATTCCGCATGGGACGGGCCTCGCCGTGACGCCCGCTCCGGCTGTAAATGCTACCGTGCCAGGCCGGAAAAACTCCTCGTCTCCGGGCCAGTTCCGATGAAGCTTGGTGGGCCCGGTCTTGAATGCAGGCCATCACCTGGTCCGCCGCCTCGAGAGCCTCGTTCGAGTCGTAGCGCATTCCCAACTGAATCAACAGGTCTGAAAACCCCATGACACCCAAGCCGATGCGCCTGGTCTTCTTGCTCATCTCCTCGATCTCAGGGATGGGGTAGTTGTTCATGTCGATGACGTTATCCAGCAGATGGACCGCCACGTCCACCGTCTCATCCAGCCGTTCCCAGTTGATGACGACATCGCCGCCGTCGTAACGGACCATGCGGGCCAGATTGATGGAGGCCAGGTTGCACGACTCGTGGGGCAGCAACGGTTGTTCCCCGCAGGGGTTGGTGCTCTCGATCTCGCCCAACTGGGGATTGGGGTTGTCATTGTTTATCAGGTCCAGGAAAACCAACCCCGGGTCCCCGGTTTTCCAAGCCATTTCAGCCAGCAGGTCGAAAACCTCTTTGGCGTTCAGCCGTCCGGAAACCTCGCCCGTGCGGGGGTTGATCAGATCGTACTCCTGGCCTTCCTTCACCCGTTCCATAAAATTGGAATCGACCGCTACCGATATGTTGAAGTTGACCAGGGTCTGACCGTCTTCCTTGGACCGGATGAACCTCAAGATGTCGGGGTGGTCAACCCGCAGGATGCCCATGTTGGCGCCGCGGCGGGTACCGCCCTGCTTCACCACGTCGGTGGCGGTATCGAAGGCGCGGATGAAACTGACGGGGCCGCTGGCGACGCCTCCGGTGGAGCCGACAACGTCACCCTCGGGCCGGAGCCGACTGAAGGAGAAGCCCGTCCCGCCCCCGCTCTTGTGGATCAGCGCCGTCTGCTTGACCTTGGTGAAGATCTGATCAAGGGAGTCTTCAACAGGCAGCACGAAACAGGCCGACAGTTGCTGCAGCTCCCGGCCGGCGTTCATCAAAGTCGGCGAGTTGGGCAGTAGCTCCAATCGCCGCATCACGTCGTAAAAACGGTCTTCGGTGGATTGGCGTTCAGCCTCCGATGCGCCGTGGTTGAGGTCCGCTTGGGACAGATTGACCGCCACCCTGCGGAACAAGCCGTCGGCGTCTTCCAGGATGTTGCCGTCCCGGTCCTTGGAGAGGTACCGCCGCCGGAGGACCACCTCAGCGTTTTCGGTCAATTGGCTGGAGCGCTCGTTGATCCGGCCGGCAATGCCGGCGGACTGTAGTGCCTCAGTGACTCGCTGCCGACGATCTACGGTTGATGGGCTGGAACTATCGGAGATGTCTCGGGTGGAGGTCATGGCGGTGTCCTATGTATATATTCACGGGCAAGGGAGAGATATTTAGATCCCTTAGACAGTCTTTAAGCAGGTCCGTCCAGAGCTTCCCAGATACCTTCCGTTAGATGTAGGTATCGGCTGTTGTCATGAAAAGCCTGCTCACAGCGATAGGCAACATTCAGGGCTTTCGCGGAAGTCAGAGTTGCTTTGACTGCTACTGCTACTACCATATGTAGTATATCGTGTCCCTTTGGGTCACCAATGGTGGGAGTCTAGCGTCGCATTGCCTGAGGTGTCAATAGGCGAGTTGGCCCAATCCTGACCGTTTGAAGACCGCCGGAAATCGTAGCCCGTGCAGGCGGTGAACCGCTCAGGAAGAGCCGCCGAAGGGGCGCAACGCCGCCCACCGGTACTCATTGGCGGAGCGAGGCCGGAGCAGGGCTTGATTGGTGGACGGGAGGGTCTAGCCCGACAGGCAGTTAGCTGGCGGGAAGACCCAGGGTTGGATGTCGAAGCCGGGACCCTAGGCTTCTGCTTCGTCCTCTGAGTCGGCAAGCCAGCACACGGCCAGGCTGGTGCGCTTCCACCGTTCGATCTCTTCCTGCATCTCGGCGATGCGGCCGGAGCCGGTGGCGGAAACCGGTTCGGCCATCATCCGGGTCTGCAGGTTGCTCACCCGGGTGTTCAGGTCCAGGATACGTGACAGGGCGGAGTATCGCAGGCTGGTACTCATCAGATAAGGTCTCCTTGAGGAGGGGCAGCGTCTTTCTGGAGTTGGTTGCGTTGCCCGTTGTTTTTATATCGATTGGCGCCGTCAGAACCGTTGGCGGCCTGCCGCGCCCCAATCCGGCGCCGCGCCCTGCGCGGTGGCGCCGGAGGCATGTCGAGCAGTGGGAGCTGGGGCACATCTTCCCTCAGGTCGCGCACCACTTTCTCGAAACTCTCAATGTCTTGGAAGTCACGGTAAACGCTGGCATACCGGATGTAAGCCACCCGGTCCAACTCCCGGAGCCTTTCCATGACCATCGATCCCAATGTTGAGGTAGAAACTTCAATGTTCCCTTGGTGTTGCAAACTGTTGCCGATCTCCTCGACCATCTTTTCGATGGTGTTGGAGCCCACCGGCCGTTTGGCGCATGCCTTTCTGATCCCCGCAGAGAGCTTTTCCGAGTTGAATTCCTCGCGGCGGCCGTCCTGCTTGGAGACCATCAACGGCGCGGCCTGGACGCGTTCGTAGGTGGTGAAACGGGTCTCGCAACTCTGACACTCCCGGCGGCGGCGGATGCCGTTCTCCACCGTGCGGGAGTCGGTGACCTTGGAGTCAGAATAGGAACAATAGGGGCATTGCATATTGCGCCGTTTCTTAAACTTTTCTTAAATACATCTTAATCACCATATATAGTAGTTATTGTTAACTAATCCTACTATCTATGGTAGTCAGGATTGTAATTCTCGGTCACTTCTTTGTCAATGGCCTTCGAATATCGTAACCGGTCGGCCCGGTTACGGTCCGTGGCGGCCCCGGCCCTGAGCCGGATGATGCCACAAGCACGAAAAAACCGCCCTTCCTTGCGGAAGGGCGGTTTAAAAAGGATTCCCGGCGCCTATTGTTGTTGCGGAATAGAGTGGACTAGTGCTTTAGGCTCCCGAGAACATTACTCGAAATTACAGGCCTTCGGACCGCGCTGTTCTTTCCTTACGGTCCTACTGCAACGGGCTCGATTATACCAACCGCCCGGTCCGAAGGCTTTACCTTCCCCTACGGGTTTACCGGTAAAAACCACGGCTCCGGTTTCCGGATTGGCGCCTCAGAAAACTGGGAACGTCCAGTTCCTCTTCGGACTGGGGGGGCACCTCTTGCAAAAGCCGTTCCAGCTCCTGCTCCCGCATCTGCTGGGTCTCCGCCAAGACGGGGAACGAGGCCGCGACCATCGTGATCTTTACCTCTTCTTCCAGCTTGGGGTCCCGGCAGGTGCCGAAGATGATGTTGGCCTCGGGGTCCGACAAGTCCTGGATGACCTTGGCGGCGTCTTGGACTTCCTGCAGCGTCAGCGTGGTCCCACCGGTTATGACAAACAGGATCCGTTTGGCCCCGTCCATGGATATGTCCAAGAGAGGACTCTTGGTGGCCATGCGGGCAGCGTCGATGGCCCGTTGCTCGCCCTTGCCCCGGCCGATGGCCAACCAGGCGGGGCCGGCGTTGCTAAGGATGGTGCGGACGTCGGCGAAGTCGACGTTGATCTCGCCAGGTACGGTCACCACTTCGGCGATGGCCTGGATGCCTTGTTGCAGGACCGAGTCGGCCATCTTGAGGGCGTCTTCCCAAGAGTAGGAGGACTGCTCACCGTAGTCGTTCAACTGGAGCAGCCGGTCATTGGGGATGACGATCAAGGTGTCAACGCTGTCTTTCAACCGCGCGATGCCCTCGTCGGCGTTCTTCTTCCTGGTGTTGGCTTCGAAAGAAAAAGGCCTGCTGACCACTGCCACGGTCAGTGCGCCCGTCTCTTTGGCGATCTGGGCCACCACGGGGGAGGCCCCGGTGCCGGTGCCGCCGCCCATACCCACGGCCAAGAACACCATGTCGGCGCCCTCCATGGCTTTGGCGATCTCGTTCCGGCTCTCCTCAGCGGCCTGACGGCCGAGGTCAGGGTTTGCGCCCGCGCCAAGTCCGCGGGTCAGGTTCTGACCAATGGCTATACGATGGGCCACGTCACAGCGGAACAGGTGCTGGGCGTCGGTGTTGACACTGAAATATTCCACTACCGGCAGCTTGTCCTTGTACATGCGGCTGACCGCATTGCTGCCTCCTCCTCCTACGCCCACCACCTTGATGTTGGGGGCGCCGGCGTTGGCTTGTTGCACCATGTCAAAGGTCTTGTCAGTCTCATTAATCGGTTCCCAGGTTGCCGAGTTATCCAGTACCATTCCTTACCTCACATCGATATAGATTCCAGTGTTTAGCCAGTGGTCCACCATTTAGAAACTATCTCAAAACTGATGGCGCCCTGTCATAATCATCTGTTTTGGCGTCAATTACCCGGCGGGATCCACCCCCATCCTAACCTTCCCTCTGAGGGGGAAGGGACTTTTGAGATAATTTCTTAGTCCTATGGTCCCGTTGGGAATGGCGGCCGGTGAGCCGCCGGGCCGCGGCCGTCAACCTACCCGAACCTCTTGCCGTTCGTTGTACTTCTTTCCCAACCCCCCACGCCTAGATTTGTTGCTTCTCCTCGATCGATTACCACCCGAGAAGGACGGCTGGGCCTCCCCCTGGTGCTTGATGCCCCACAGCAACAGTCCGACAGCCGTTGAGAAGGCCGGTTTCCGTAGCTGCACCGGCAAGCCGTAAATACCCTCCGGGTGGGCGATGCGCACAGGCACACCCAGCATTTTATGGGCCAGACCTGCCAGTCCATCGATTTCGGCGCCTCCTCCCGTGAACACCAGACCGCCGTTGGGCATCTCCCGGAGTCCGGCCTGCCGTACCTTGAGCAGCATCATTTTCAGAATCTCGACCATCCGGGCATGAAGCGGTTCGGCCAAATCTTTTCTGGAGATTACGTTCCTGGGTTCCCCTTGGGAAGCGGGGATCACCACCTCTTCGTCAAAAGGTAGCGACTCCGGCAGTACACTGCCCCACTTGACCTTGATCCCCTCGGCGAGGTGGAGGGAAGAGTGCAGCGCCACTGACAGGTCCTTGGTCATTTGGAATCCGCCGACGGGGATGATCGTGGAATACCAGGGGTTGCCTTGCCGGTAGATGATGACGTCGGTGGTACCGGCGCCGATGTCCACCAGCACTGCCCCCATTTCACGCTCGTCTCCCGTCAGCGTGGCCGCGGCAGATGCCAGCGATTGCAATACGAGGCTCTTTACCGTGGTCTTGCCTGTTTCGACGGCTTTGACCGTGTTCTTGAGGACTGTGGAATCGCCCAGCACAACGTGGGCTTCCACTTCCACGAGGCTGCCGAACAGCCCCACCGGGTTGCGAACGCCGGCCATGCCGTCCACGTGATAGCCGATGGGGATCACGTGCAACACTTCCTGTCCTTGGGGAATCTCCGGGAAGGAACCCTTCAGCAATCGGTCCAAGAGACGGACCTTGATGTCGCCAACCTCGTCGGGGTTCTCGAGCTTTTGCCTCGTGTTGAGGCAGGAGATGTGAGTGCCCCCAACGCTGGCGTAAATGCCGGTGACAACCGCCTTCCCGATATAACGCTGGGCCTCGTCCAAAGATGCCCGGACGGAGGCTTGGACCTCTCCGATGTTGTCGATGCCCCCCCGTTGGACGCCTTCGGATGGCACGACTCCCGTGCCCATCACTTTAAGCTCGCCCTCGCTGCCCACTCGGGCCACCACAGAGGTGACCTTGTCGGTCCCGATGTCTACGGCCGTATAGAATGTGTCTTTCGCCACCTTGCCTCCTTCCTGTTATAACGCGGTCTTACAAACGACTGGCCACTCGCAGCCTAGCGCTCCGGCTGCGGGGGTTGCTTTCTACCTCATGCGCCGACGGTCTGATAACCCTGCGGTTCAGCCTTTCCAGCCTTGGCGTATGCCCGCACACGCACACCGGCAGGCCGGGAGGGCAAACGCAGGCAGCCGATTCCGTCAGGAAAAACGATTTCACGATGCGGTCTTCGAGGCTGTGATAGCTAATTACCGCCAATCGGCCCTGCGGGTTTAGAATCTCCACTGCGGCTCGCAGGCCCCGCTCCAGATTGCCCAACTCGTCGTTTACGGCGATTCGCAGGGCTTGAAACGTGCGGGTGGCCGGGTTGATATGACTGCCCGGCCGCCTTCCCACGGTACCGGCCACCAGCCGGGACAAGGCGTCCGCCGAGCCAATGGGACGGTTACGGACAATGGCTCCGGCAATGGCCCGGGCTCGGCGTTCCTCTCCATATCGGCGCAGAATATCGGCTATCTCGGTTTCTTCGTATTCATTGACGATCAAGTCGGCGGTGAGGGGCGCGGCTGGGTCGTACCTCATGTCCAAGGGCCCGCCGTCGTGGAAGCTCAGACCGTAGTCGCCCGTATCCACTTGGCGGGATGAGAAACCGAGGTCGAGGAGGATACCATGCACGCCCGACACACCCTCTTGCCTTACCAGGTCCGCCATGTCGGCGTAGCTGCCGGCGACGGCGCGGTATCTCCCCCCGGCCTCGGCCAACCGGTTTCGAGCCGAGGCCAAAGAACGGGGGTCCAGGTCTATGCCGATAACCAGAGACGGAGAGATAGGCGCTTCGAGGATCGCCCGGGCGTGGCCGCCTTCTCCGGTGGTGCCGTCGACGTAGGTCCCGCCGGCGACCGTCACCAAGTGTTCGACTATCTCCCGCAGCAGCACCGGCAGATGATAGGCTTTGACCTCGCTTCCCGGCGTGGGCACGGGACTATAATCGAACTCCACCGGATGTGGGGCTGACTGTCCGTCGTCCGTCGGGCCGAAGCTCCCACCAGCGGTGAGGTCCATGAACACTCCCGGGGAAACTGTAGGGTTGAGTAGGGCCGCCTGCACTACCAAACTCCCCAATAAACTTCGAGGCCGCATGGCCCCGGTTCAACCGTGTGGTCCGCTGCGCCGGTACTGCCTGCGCCAAGGAACCTACTTGAAAGTACCAACCAATAAACATAAATGTCAATAAATCTTTGGTGTAAATTTTGGCATTTTCCATGCATTCTCCGAATTTGTCCGGTTATTTAGACTTGTACAACAATTTCTTGGCGAAGGAGCAACGGGGTTTTCCGCACGGCGGAGGCGGGTTTACAATCAGGATTGGGAAGCATCAGGAGCAAAGAGCCGCGGTTTAACGCTCACCGGGACTTATGCTATAATTGACCTGTCCAAGCGCCCCACAGGGCAGCTTCACGCGTCCGCCGCTTGGCTTTGAAAGGCGAACAACCCCACACCGTCGCGAGGGTAATCGTTGGAAATCATTCGGGAGTCGGACAACCCTACTGAGGTAACACTCACTATTTCCATGGACGCCGCGGATGAGGAGCCCTTCCTCAACCGTTCCTACCGGCGGGTCGTAAGCCGCCTGCAAATTCCGGGGTTCCGGCCCGGAAAGGCCCCAAGGTCTGTGGTGGAGCGGCACGTGGGCCGGATCGCCTTGGTCCAAGAGGCCTTGGAATTCATGATCCCGGAATCCTTGGGCAAGGTCCTGAAAGACCATGACATCAGCGCCTTCGTGGAGCCTGAGTTGGAAGTCTTGGACTTGGAACCCGTGTCCTTCAAGGCCGTCGTCGCTTTGGAGCCCGAGGTGGAGCTGGGTGAGATTGGCGCAATAGTGGTCGAACGGACTCCTGTAGACATCTCTCAGGAAGACGTGGGCCGGGTGCTGGAGGAACTCCGGTACGAGTCGGCGCCTTGGGAACCAGCCGACCGCCCCGTCGCCTTCGGCGATCTCCTCACCGTCAACGTGAAGGGTTCCATAGTCGGAGAGCAGGTCATCGACGACGACGGCGTGGACTTCATTCCCCAGCAGGACAACCAGTTGCCGGTCCCCGGTTTCTCCATCTATCTTGAGGGTATGACCGAGGGACAGGAGAAAGAATTCTCCCTGACGGTTCCGGACGACTTTGCTCAGGAAAACTACGCTGGCCAGGACTGCCGCTTCAACGTGGAGGTCCTTTCCATCAAAGAGAAACAACTCCCGGAGCTGGACGATGAATTTGCCAAGGGCGTCCGGGAGGGCTATGAGAGCCTGGATGCCCTGAACGAGGACATCCGCCAGCGCCTGACCGATAACGGGGAAACCGTAGCCCAACGCCAGTTGGAGCAGAGCAGCCTGGAAGAATTGACCAATCAGTCGATCATCCGGGCGTCCGACCTGATCTACCAACGAGAGCTGGAAGCGATGTATCAGGACCGGGAGCGGGCCCTTCGCAATCAGCGCCTTGACATGGATACCTACCTGGGAATGCTCGGACAAACGGAACAGGAATGGCGGGACCAGTACCGGCCCCAGGCGGAAGAACGGCTCAAGACCTCATTGGTTATACGCAAGTTGGCGGAACAGGAAGGCTTGGACGTGGAGGCCGAAGAGGTCGAGGCCGAAATAGAGCAATTGCTCGGAACGTCCTCCGCCGACTCCGAGGCAGCCATGCGAATGGCCCTCAGCACGGAAAACGCCAAAGACTCGATACGCGTCTCATTGTTGAACCGCAAAGTGATGGGCCGCCTCGTGGAACTGGTGGAAGCCGGCGCTTCCGAGCTATCGGAAGCCGGACCGGTGGAACAACCGGCCGAACAACCAGTGGAAGACCCAGCGGCTCCCGGACCCCCCGAGGGACCGGCGGTCGACGCGAGCGCCTCCGAAACCGATGAGGCCGGCCCCGACAATAGCGAAACCCCGGCGACCGAAGAAGAAGCAACTAATTAAGGAGCATGTCCTCATGTTAGACACGCCGCGCGACAGCGGGTTGTTCGTGCCCCAGGCCATAATCCCGATGGTGATCGAGACCAGTCCCCGCGGGGAACGCGCTTTCGACATCTACTCCCTGTTGCTCAAGGAGCGCATCGTTTTCCTCAGCACACCGATCAACGATCAGATAGCCAACCTGATCATCGCCCAGTTCCTGTTCCTTGAGAGGGAAGACCCCGACAAGGGGATCAACCTCTATGTCAGCAGCCCCGGCGGCGTCATCAGCGCCGGCCTCGCGATCTACGACACCATGCAATTGATCAACCCCGAGGTATCCACCATATGCTTGGGCATGGCCGCCAGCATGGCCACCGTCCTGCTTTCAGGCGGGGCCAAGGGGAAGCGGTACTGCCTGCCCAATTCCACTATCCACATGCACCAACCGATGGGCGGCGCCCAAGGCCAGGCTTCGGACATCGAAATTGCCGCCCGGGAAATCATCCGGCTGCAGGACAAAATCCGGACCATGCTCTCGGAAAACACCGGGCAGACCTACGACAAGATAGCGCGGGATACCGACCGGGACTACTACCTCACCGCCGAGCAGGCCGTGGAGTATTCCTTGGTCGACGAGATTCTTGGCCCCAAGAGTGACAAGCCCGAGACTTCTTGAAGATCGAGCCCGACGGGCGGACCGGAGCCGACGGGCGGCATTAAGGTCCGATGTCCTGTATTGCGATGATGTGTAGGGGAGAGTGAGCGGTGACAAGCGATCGAGGCGGAGGGACGCGCCTTGCAAAGTGTTCATTCTGTGAACAACCCCGTCCCGGCTCGAGCTTAATGCTAGCCGGGCAGGGCCACGCCTCAGTCTGTTACAGTTGCATCCGGGTCCTCGGCAAGGTGGTGGAAGAGGAAGAACCGGAGCCGCCGAAACTGCCGGAACCCGTCGGGGCTCTGGTTCCGAGAGAAATTTACGCTAACCTGGACACTTACGTGGTGGCCCAAGACCGGGCCAAACGCATCCTCAGCGTCGCTGTTTACAACCACTTCAAGCGCATCTGGAACGGCCATCTCGGTTCCGACGTCGAGTTGCAAAAGACCAACATCCTGCTGGTCGGCCCCACGGGCTGCGGCAAGACGCTGTTGGCCGAAACCTTGGCCCACACGCTGGACGTCCCCTTTGCCGTTTGCGACGCCACCTCCCTGACCGAGTCCGGGTACGTGGGCGAAGACGTAGAAAACATCCTCCTCCGGCTGGTACAAGCCGCCGATTGGGACGTGACCCGCGCCGAACACGGGATTATCTACATTGACGAACTGGACAAGATCGCCCGCAAAGAAGGCGTCAACCGTTCGATAACCCGGGATGTCTCAGGCGAAGGCGTCCAGCAGGAACTCCTCAAGGTCATCGAAGGTTGCGTCGCCAACGTCCCTCCCCAAGGAGGGCGCAAACACCCGCACCAGGAATTCCTCCAGATCGACACCCGGAACATCCTGTTCATCTGCGGCGGCGCATTCGACGGGATGGACTCGGTTGTGTCGGCGCGGTTGGCCTCGGGCAATCAGATGGGTTTTCTGGCCGCCGGACGGGGTGGGGCCGGAAGGTCCGAAGGCAGCGCAATGACCCACATCATACCGGAAGACCTTTTGGAGTTCGGGTTCATACCCGAAATGGTGGGCCGCCTGCCCGTCACGGTAGTACTGGAACCACTGGACAAAGACGCTTTGGTGAGAGTCCTGACCGAGCCGAAGAACGCAATCGTCAAGCAGTATCAGCAACTTTTCAGCATGGACGGGGTCGAGTTGGAGTTCACCCCAGAGGTGCCGGAAGCGGCCGCGGAACGGGCATTGAACCACCAGACCGGAGCCCGATGTTTGCGTTACGTCATCGAAGACACGCTGGTGGACGTCATGTACGACCTGCCGTCCCTCAACGGCGTGGCCCGCTGCCTGGTCGACCGAGAGAACATCGAAGGCCCAACGCTTCCGGCGATGCTGGCCGCTGACGGCCGGGTGGTGCAAGTTGACGACGAGCCGTTCCGGAAGTCGGCCTAGCCCTCCTCCCTTCGGGCTTCCCAGGACAGCGACGCTTCTACCTGCCGGTCGAGGCAGACCCCTTTCGGGGCGTAAGTCGACAACGCCTTCCCTTCGGAATCGAGGACCGCTCCGTCTCGCACGGCGATCCTTCCCTCACTCAACGCCCGGATGGTCTCAAACAACAGGTGCGGCTCCCGGCGGTACTGCTCCCGCCGGATCAGTTGAAACAACGGGAACGCCTCGCCCTGGGAGGCCCTTATGGCATCGAGGTCCTGTCCTTCCAGGCCCTGCCAATGGCCGGAGAATTGGCCTCCGGTTATGGGCACGGTCACGTAAGAAAGGACGGGCCCCCGGTCCACTTCTTCAGTCGCCAGGTGGACCATTGCGCCCGTTTTCTCCGCTCGTTGCCGAATCAGGCTCCATACCACTTCCTGCCAGGTCCCGGCGGGTCCGTCGGGCAACGCCGGATGGAGGTTGAGAAGCGGATAGCTCCGGCACATCTCCCCGCCCACTATCAGCATGTACCCCGCCAGCACGCAGATGTCCGGGTTGCAGCCGGAGAGCGCCTGCCTCACTTCGGCATCGTATTCGTCCCGCCGGCCGGCTAACCGGCCGCCCGTTCTGCGGCGAAATTTGGTGGAGGAGTGGGTGAACAGGGGCAGCTCGTAGGAATGCGCCAATTCGAAAAAACGGTCCGACCCTTCGGCCTCCCCCGGCTCCCGGTTGCTAAAGACGAAATCGATCGAGGCGTCCACTGCCCCGGCCGCCAGACGTTCGTACACGAACCGCAACAACCCCTGGGACCCTTCTCCCCGCCCTGTGGAGAACCACCCAATGCGCAACATGCTCAGGTCAGGACCTTTCTAAGCTTGGCGTACCCCGGCGCCATGAGCAGAAGCGGATTCGGCCGCCGCCCCGTCCACCGGCCGGCGCGGATGGCCCGGAGCAGCCCGTCGGGGGTGCCGTCCCAGAGTTCTTCCGGCACGTCGGTGTAGGTCCTCCCCAGCTCGAGAGCCGAATGGGCGTCGCTGCTGGCAACGGTGGGCAGACCATGCTCGCCTGCGAAGTCCTCACCCTTGCGGTTGTCTACGGCCAGCATCGTATGACCATTGTATCCTTCCAGGAAGTCCACCAAGTGGACGATATCCAGCAGGGCGTTGGGTCCCAGGGCGCTGGGACGCACCCGGTCCAAGGGATGAGGGACTCCCACAAGCCCTCCCTGGTCCCTGATCCGTCGGACTGTCTCCAGGGGCGGAAGGCCTCCGGGCACCGCCTCTTCCAGGAACAGACCGATGATGTCGCCCGAGGCCGACTTGATCTCCTCGCCGACTATGACAGGAAAGAGCCGGGCGCTCCGCGCCTCGAGCGCTCCGTCGATATTGTTGTGGTCGGTGATGGCCACCAACCCCAGTCCCGATTCCCGGCAGCGCTTCAATACAGAGCGCACCGGAGCGGCGGAATCGTGGGAGAACCGGGTGTGGACGTGCAGGTCCAGGCGCACCCGCTTATTCCTCCGAGTCCAATTCGTCCGCGAGCTCTCGCGCGAGGTCTTGAGCAGGGCCTAGGGCGTCCGAGCCGCCGTTACGGTAGTTGTTCCTAAGCTCGGTGATTTTGAGCTCGGTGGTGTTGAGCAGGCTGTTACAGCGGGCGACCAACCGCATTCCTTCTTCAAACCGGGAAGCGGCGTCGGCCAAGGTGAGGCCGCCGGCCTCCAACTGCTCCGCCGTTTGGTTCAGCAGGTTGAAAGCGTCCTCGAAGCTCAGCGACTCCAGGTCGGCTGTTGGCTGGTCCTCGGCGGAAACCATGACCGTTCCCTCCTAACTGGCTATTGGCGGACAGGGTTACGGACCCCGGCGGGGGCGGCGGTTACAGCAGGCGCTCCATTCCCGATGCGGGGACGCCCTTCGATTTTCGGCCGGGACGGCGTCCGGCGGCGTTCCCGGTGGCGTTCCCGCTGGCGTTCCCCGTGGTGTTCCCGGTGGCGTTCCCGGTGGCCGTGGCCGGGACCACGCCATGGGCGACGGTAATCTTCAACGGGTCTCCTGGGACAACCTGGCCGGGACTGGAAACGACTTCGCCGGAGGCCGTCAACTCAACGATGGAGAACCCCCGGCCCAGGGTCGCCTGTGGGTCGAGCCCCCGCAAGCGGTGGTGAGCGCCGTCGACCCCCAACCGGGCCTGCGCCAGTATCCCATTGGCCGCAGACTGGGCAACGCGGCCCACGTCGTCGATTCTCCGGCGCCAAGTGCCAATATCGGGCAGCGCCGATTCCATTCGCCTCTGGACCCGGCTGACTTCATCTCTCTGTTGGCCCATCCGCCGGAAGAGGTTGTGGGACATTCCGGTCTGCAGCGCGGCCACCGACCGCAGTAGGGCCGGACCGTCGGGGACGGCCATTCCGGCGGCGGCGGTCGGCGTCGCGGCCCGCGCGTCGGCCACGTAGTCGGCGATGGTCTCGTCGGTCTCGTGGCCTATGGCGCTGATAACAGGCGTTTTGCTGGCGTAGATGGCGCGGGCCACCGTCTCCACGTTGAAGGCCCAGAGGTCCTCCAGCGAACCCCCGCCGCGCGCTACGATGATTACGTCGCAGCCCGCTTCCCGGTCCAGCCGTTCGATGGCCGCCGCGATCTCCGCCGGCGCCGTTTCTCCTTGCACCCGGGTGGCCGCCAACACCACTTCCACCAACGGGTAACGGCTCTCCAGGATGTTCAATATGTCGTGCAAGACCGCACCGGCCGGGGACGTAACCACGCCGACCACCTTGGGGAATTGGGGAAGCCGGCGTTTTCGGGAGAGCTCGAACAGGCCTTCGGCCTCCAGCTTCCGTTTCAGCCGCTCCAGTTCCAAGGCCAGTTCGCCCACGCCCAGAGGCATGGCGATATCTACCATGAAGTCCGTGCTGCCGCGGGGTTCGTAGAAGGAGACCTTGCCGTGTGCCGAAACCGACGCGCCTTCCGACAGCAACTCGGCGCCGGGCTGGCCCCGGAACATCACGGCCCGGAGGACCGCCTGCCGGTCTTTGAGGCTGAAGTAGGTATGGCCCGACGACGCCACCTGAAAGTTCGAGACCTCTCCCTGGATCCAGAGGTCTTCGAGCCAAGGGTCGGTATCCAACGACCGCTTGATGTGGGAGGTCACCTGGCTGACAGTGTAGACCGCCACGGCGTTAGCTCACGCGTTCGGTATATGCGCCGGTGCGGGTATCCACTCGGACGATTGTGCCCGGTGTGATGAACATGGGCACGTTGATCCGAAGACCCGTCTCCAGAGTCGCCGGCTTGTTGCCGCCCTGGGCGGTGTCGCCTCGAAAGGAAGGAGGAGTTTCGGCGATTTCCAACTCGACGTGTATGGGGAGATTGACGTTGATGGCGGTCCCATTGTAGAAGACCACCTCGACCATCATGTTCTCTTTGAGATAACCCAGGTTGTCGCCCAGCAACTGCTTGGTCAGCTCGTACTGATCGAAAGTCTCCTGGTCCAGGAAATAATAAAACTCGCCGTCGGTATACAGGTACTGGGTCGGCCGGTTGTCCATGTCCGCTATGGAGAATTCGGTGTCATAGCGCTGGAACGTGCGTTCCACCACCGCGCCGCTCAACAGGTTCTTCATCTTGATCCTGGTCACCGGCGCCCGCTGTTGCATCTTGTGGCGTTCGTAGTCCATCACCTCCCAGGGTTGCCCGTCCAATTCAATGACAAGGCCTCGGCTCAAGTCGCCGAAGTTGATGCTCATCGGGACTCCTCCAGGTCAGATTGACAGCGTTTTGAACGGGCCACCGCCCCACCCACCAATTGCCGGTCTCGAAGTTGATTTGCCAGCTATTTCGACGCCTTGCTCAGGGGAGTTGCGCCGTCTTCGCCCAGAATCACGATGTCCTCAATGCGTATGCCGCCCCAACCGGAGATGTAGATGCCCGGTTCCACCGTGAACACGGTGTTCAGACCCAGGGAGTCGGTCGACTTCGGACTCACGCGCGGGCCTTCGTGGACCGCCAGCCCGACCCCATGCCCCAAGCTGTGTCCGAAGTTGTCTCCATACCCGGCGGTGGAAATGACGTCACGGGCCAGGGAGTCGCATTCCTCTCCCGTCATCCCTATCTTGGCGGTGTTGATCGCGGTCAGTTGGGCCCCAAGGACAATGCTGTATATCTTGTGGAACATATCGTCCGGTTCGCCCACCACCACCGTCCTGGTGATGTCGGAGCAGTAGCCGCCGACCCGGGCCCCCATGTCGATAACTATCGGCTCACCACGTTTAATCACCCGGTCGGTCGGCTGGTGATGGGCCATCGCCCCGTTGGGACCGGCCGCCACAATGGTGTCGAAGCTGATGGTGTCGGCCCCGGCATCCCTCATGGCGACTTCCATTCTCCAGGCGACTTCCCTTTCAGTCATGCCTTCGGCGATTGCCGGACACACCAACTCCATGGCCTTGTCGGAAGCGTCAATGGCCCGTTGCAACAGGGCCAATTCGGCGGAATCCTTGATCATTCTCTGGTCGTCGGCCACTTCGGTTACCGGGATGAGGGAAACGCCGTAGAGTTCAGTCTCCTCTTTCAAGGCGTCCAGCAGGTTGTTGTAAGAGGAGACGGTCATATTCTGGCTCTCGAAGCCGAGCCGCTTGATGCCCGACTCCTTGAGTTGTTCCATCAACCAGTCCCAGCCGCCACGGACCTGGTGGACCTGGAACTCGGTTGCCTGGCTGGTCGCCTGCTCGCTATACCGGGAATCGGTGGCCAGCACCGCGCGTTCGCCGCTAACCAGCAAATGGCCGGCCGACCCGGTGAAACCGGAGAGATACCGCCGGTTTTCCGGAGCGGAAACCAAGACCGCGTCCACCTCCCGTTCGGGCAGCCGGGCGACGAAACGGTCCAGGCGTTCTTTCATCATTGGGTCTCCTCCTCAACCAGTGCGGCCAATATCTCCAACGCCGCAGTATAGCTTCTCCATCCGAACCCCGCAATTTGGCCGCGGGCGACGTCGGAGAGCACGGAGTGCCTGCGCCAAGGCTCCCTGGCATAGGGATTTCCAAGGTGCACCTCGATGAAGGGCCGCTTGAAATCTATGAGGGCGTCCTTGAGGGTCAGCCCGTAATGGGTCAGGGCGCCGGGGTTGATGACGATTCCCTGGACCTTGTCCCAATTCTCCTGGATGCAATCCACCAGCAGGCCTTCGACGTTGGACTGGAAGAATTCCACCTCGACGCCCAAACCGCCGGCCACTCTGGATATCTCCTGGTTGACCTCCTCCAGTGTCTTGGAGCCGTAAATGGCGGGGTCCCGCCGGCCCAGCATGTTGATGTTGGGGCCGTTCAGAATCAAGAACCTGGCCATAACCTAGCGCCGCTCGGCCTCCTGATCGTCTTGGAGTTCCTCTGACGGACTCTGGGACAGCGCCGCCGGACTCTGACTCTGGGACAGCGACGGACTCTGGGACGGCGCCGGAGCCCTGCCAGTGGGCTCGTCGGCCCTGGGATGATTTGACAGGTAGGCGAGCAGGGCTTCCTGCTTGGTTACGTGGGTGTATATCTGGGTCGTAGTCGGGCTGGAGTGTCCCAGCAGCTCCTGGATCACCCGGAGGTCCGCCCCGCCCTCCAGCATGTGGGTGGCGAAAGTATGCCGCAGCGTATGGGGATGCACGTCCTCCCTGGCTCCCGAGGCGACAGCGTAACGGCCCACCAGCTTTTCGATGCTGCGCCGGGAAAGCCGCTGGCCGTACCGGTTGAGAAACATGGCCTGGGTCGCCGTGGCCACCAGTTGCGGCCGCGCTTCGGCCAGGTAACGCTGCAGCGCCTGTTCGGTGGGCCGGCCAAACAGCACCCAGCGCTCTTTCGAACCCTTGCCCCGGACCAGAACCGCCCGTTCCGGGAAGTTGACGTCGGGAACGTCCAGACCCTGGATTTCCGCCAACCGGGTGCCGCAGGCGTAGAGCATTTCGAGGATGGCCTTGTCCCGAAGGCCCAAGGGAGTCGTTTCGTCCGGTGCATCCATCAGCCGTTCGGCTTCCTTGTGGCCGAGAAACGTCGGCAACGGCTTGCTCACTTTCATCTTGAAGCTGCGGCCCGAGGGGACGGGGGTCGAACGGAACAGCCCCTCCTGGACCAGGAACCGATAGAAGGAACGGACCACGGAAAGTTTGCGGGCAACGCTGACCTTGGCGTAGCCTTGGCCGCCGTTGGCCTCGGTGGCCAGCCAGGCAAGGTACCCTCGCAGGATCTGGCGGTCCATATCGGTCAGGCTCAGTGCCTCAAGCGCCAGGTAACGGCGAAACGAATGGAGGTCAGCAAGGTAGACCCGCTCGGTGTTTTCGGAGAGGCCGCGTTGACCCCGCAGATAACGAGGGTATTTCTCCAGGTATTCGTCGAACTGGGCAGTCCCCGGCCCGTCGCCGGCATCGGAGCGGGCGACGCTTGGGGAAATACCGGCGCCGTTTGGGCTAGTCGGCAACTGGGGCCAGCTCGTCGGATGCCTGCTCGTCGGGCGCCAGCTCGTCGGACTCTTCTCGGACCGCCTCCTGCCAGTCGCAGACGGTACAGGCCGAGTTATTGCGGCCCTGCTGGACCATCATGCCGCTGCACTCGGGACAGGGCGTGGGGAGCGGACGCCGGTTGATTATGAACTCGCAGTTGGGGTACCGGGAGCAGCCCCAGAAGGGCCGTCCCCGGCCTCTGGCGCGGCGTTCCACAATGTCCCCGCCGCAGTCGGGGCAGTTGACTCCGGTCTTGTTCAGGATGGGTTTGGTATTGCGGCAGTCCGGGAACCCGGTGCAGGCCATAAAGCGTCCGAAACGCCCGGTCTTGATTACCAACGGCTTGGCGCACAACTCGCAGACCTCGTCGGTCTCTTCTTCCAGGCGGACCCGGGGCATCTGCTCGTTGGCGTTGTCCAACGCTTTTTGGAAAGGCTTGTAGAACTCATCCAGCATGGGGACCCATTCTCGTTCACCTCGGGACACGTCGTCCAACTCGCCTTCCATTTTCGCGGTGAAATCCAGGTCCATCACGTCAGTGAAATATTCGGTGAGCAGATCAGACACCGTGATGCCCAATTGAGTGGGAGTAAGCCGGTTCCGCTCTCGTTCCACGTAATGACGGCCGACCAACGTCCCAATGGTGGGCGCGTAGGTACTGGGCCGGCCGATACCCTTCTCCTCCATAGCTTTGATCAAGGTCGCTTCAGTATATCGGGGCGGCGGTTCCGTAAAGTGTTGATTGGCCTCCAGTTTAACGCAATCCAGAGGGTCGCCCGCGGCCAGCGCCGGCAGCGTCTTGCGGCCATCGCCGCCTTCCTGGTCGTCCCTTCCCTCCAGATAGACCTGCCGGAAGCCGGCAAACTTCAATACCGAACCCGTGGCCCGGAAATTGTATACGGTCGCGGACTTGCAGGCGGCGTCAATATCGGCGGTGGTCGCCTCCGACACTGCATCAGCCATCTGGCTGGCGAGCATCCGCGACCAGATCAGGCTGTAGAGGTTCCATTGGTCCCGGCTCAGATGGGCCTTCAACGAATCGGGGTCCCGCCGGATGGAAGTGGGCCGGACCGCCTCGTGGGCCTCCTGGGCCCCTTTGGAACGCTTGGAGTAGTACTTGGGCTTGTCGGGCATGTGGTCTTTCCCGTACCGCTCCGAGATATACTCCCGCACCTCGGTAATCGCCGAGGCCGCCACTTGGGTGGAGTCGGTCCGCATGTAGGTAATCAACCCCAACGGGCCGCCGGCGCCCACGTCTAGTCCCTCGTAGAGTTGCTGGGCCGCGGTCATGGTCCGCTGCGCGGTGAACCGCAGCTTGCGGCCGGCTTCCTGCTGTAGAGTGCTGGTCGTGAATGGGGGCGCCGGGCGTTGCCGCACGTCCCGTTTACGGACCTCGGCGACGCGGTAAGCCGCGTCTCCCAACTCTGTTTCGTACCGCTGGGCGTCGTCCTCGTTGGGAATGTTAATGCGTCCGCGCTTGTCCTTCACCGAGTGGAGCGCTGCGTCAAACTCGGTCTTCTGGCCCTCCTTGCGCAATTTGGAATCGATGGTCCAGGACTCGACTGGGACGAAGCTGGTTATCTCCCGTTCCCGGTCCACCACCATGCGCAGCGACACCGACTGGACGCGTCCGGCGGACAGGCCCCGTTGCACCCTTCTCCAGAGCAGCGGGCTGATCTGGTAGCCCACCAGGCGGTCCAGGATCCGCCGGGCCTGCTGGGCGTTGACCAACTGCATGTCGATCTCGCGGGGATGGCGGAAGGCATCCTCCACGGCGTCTTTGGTTATCTCGTGAAAGACGACCCGCTTGGGTGGTTCCGGCCGGGTGTCCCACTTGGCCGCCTCCTGCAGGTGCCACGAGATGGCCTCGCCCTCCCGGTCAGGGTCGGTGGCGAGGAATATATCCGCGGCGTCATCCCCGGCTTTCTTCAGTTGGTTCAACAGCGACCGCTTGTCCTGCATCACGACGTAAGACGGTTGAAAATCCTGCTCGATGTCTACGCCGATCTTGCTCTTGGGGAGGTCGCGGAGATGTCCCTGGGAAGCGGCCACCACGTATTTCGATCCCAGGATCTGGCCGACGGTCCGGGCCTTGGCTGGAGATTCGACTATCACCAGGCTCTTGCCGACCGAGTTCAGCTTCTTTACGGCGGCCGGCTTAGTGCCTTTGGCCCCTTTCGCCTTACTGGTCTTCTTCTTCGCCGCGGCCTTCCCGGCCAGAGTGGGTTTAGCGACCATGAGCGGCCCCCACAACTGCGGATTTAACGTAGTGCATGCAGCCAATCTGCCTTATCTCGCCTTTCAATTCGAGCAACGTCAGCATCCCATTGACGGCGGTAATGGGGAGTCCGGACCGGCGACCCACCTCGTCGATGTGGACCGGGTCCGCCCCGATGTGTTGAAGCAAAGCCATCTCCTCGCTGTCGGTATCGCAGCCTGCCGCCGCGAGCGCCAACTCCGTTTGGTGTTCGACCCGGTGCTCGGCGCCGGCTTGAGCCGGGGCGTCGATGCTGGAAATATTCAACTCTTCAAGAATGTCGGAGCAGTTGGTCGCCAGCTTGGCGCCCTCCTGTATCATCCGGTGGGTGAAGCTGCTGACCGGGGAGAATATGCTGCCTGGTACACAGAACACCTCCCGGTTTTGCTCCAACGCCTGGTACACCGTCCAGCGGGCGCCGCTGCCTTCAGCGGCTTCGACCACCACGGTCCCCAGGGTCATCCCGCTGATGAGCCGGTTCCGCCGAGGGAAGCTCCGGGGGCCCGGCTTGATCCCCAGAGGCTGCTCACTGATGACGGCTCCCTGGGTCTGGATGCGCTGGAACAACTCAATATGCTCCTTGGGATAAACGGAGTCCAGCCCGCCGGCCAATACCGCCAGCGTCCTGCCACCGCTTTCCAAGGCGGCCCGGTGGGCGGCGCCGTCGATGCCCAAGGCCAGTCCGCTGACGATGGTAATGCCGTTGACCGCCAGGTCCCGGCTCAAGAAGGCCGCGGCCTCCAGTCCGTAGGTAGTCGGCTTCCGGGTGCCGACGATAGCCACGGCCCGTTCGTCGGAGGGCTGTAGCGTCCCCTTGTAATATATGACGGGCGGTGGGTCCGCGATTTGCTTCAGGCGGGGCGGGTAGATGTCCGAACGCCAGTCGGCTACGGAAACGCCGGCTCGAGCCAGCCTGTCCATCTCGTCGTCCGGAGAAAACGAATTCCGGGCGGCGACGATCTCCAGGGCAGGGCGCTCTTCCAGACCGGCCGCTCTCAGGTGGTCGACCGGCGCGTTCCAGGCCGTTCCCAAGTCGCCGAAGAATGCCTCCAGGCGGCGGAAGCGGACGGTACCCAAATGAGGAATGCGATTGAGGGCCGCCCAGAATCTGATGTCGTTCATGGCCTGATTCTAGCACAGCCCAAATTAGACCAACAACGGCATTGCGTCGCAACGGGTTGGGACTCGGCGCCGGTCGAGTTTTCATTGACAATGCAAAGAGGCCGATGATATATTCGCCTTAAGTACGCCCGGCACGACAACCGGGCCTAATTTATCCCAACGACCCAACGACAATCATGACATTGCCTTTAACATTGGGCCGCATCGGGCGCTCACACCCCTCGCCTCAGATGTCTTCATTGGACCAGTTTTTGGATCCGTTCTTGGACCCGTTCATTGAACCCCTTTCCCCTTCCTCGACTACACCAATTCTGAACGCGCTATACTCCATTCCGCGGGTTGAGAGGTCTCCTTAACATGCAGAAGATGCAGATGCGTGACTTTGTCGTACGCTTCGCCGGCGAAGGCGGGCAAGGCGTCGTCACTTCCGCCGAAGGTCTGGCGCAGTCGTCGACGCAGGTGGGCTACCACGCCCTGACTTTCGCTACCTTCCCCTCCCAAATCCTGGGCGGGCCCACCTGGACCCAGGCCCGCATCGCGGTCGACCCGGTCCTGAGCCCCGGCGATGACGTGGACGTGCTGGTGGCCTTTAACCAGGAAGCCTACGACAACCATTTTACCGACGTAAGGGAAGATGGCGTCATCATCTTCAACTCCACCGAATTCAGCCTCGATGAGGAACCCCGGGCCTTCGGCCTGCCCATTGAGGAGTTGGCCCGGTCCACCGGAAACAACCGGGCGGCCAACATGGTGATCATGGGCGCCTTGGCCCACTTGGTGAATATGCCGCACGAATACCTGGAAGAGTTCGTGGAAAAGCGTTTCAGCCGGGGCCGTGCGGGCGACGACGAAATCATCCGCTCCAACATCCAGGCCTTGGGTCTGGGCCGCGAGCACATAGCGAACAGCGGTTTTCAATTGGGCGAACTGGCCCCCGCCCAAAAGCCCGAATACAAGCAACTAATGATCAAAGGCAACGAGGCCCTGTCCCTGGGGGCCATTGCCGGGGGCTTGGATTATTACGTCGGTTATCCAATTTCCCCAGCCACCCCCATCCTGCTGTATATGGAGCGGAACCTGGTGGGGAGAAACCGGTTCGCCTACCAGGTGAGTTCGGAAATCGAGTCGATTACGTCCATCCTGGGCGCGGGATACGCCGGTAAGCGGGCGATGACGGCCACGGCCGGCCCAGGCGTTTCACTTATGAGCGAGGGACTGGGCCTAAGCTGGGTCGCCGAGATTCCCCTGGTGGTGGTCGACGTCCAGCGGGGCGGCCCGGCCACCGGACTGCCCACCAAGACCGAGCAGTCGGACCTGATGAGCTGCATGTTCCCGGCCCACGGCGACGTCCGCATCCCCATTATTGCCGTCGGAGACGTGGAAGAGTGTTTCTACGGCGCAGTGAAAGCCATAGAGTGGGCCGAGAAATACCAGGGCCCCGTAATCTTGATGAGCGAAATGTCCCTGGCGGAACGGGCGCAGAATATACCGGCGCCCGATCTGAGCCAGGTCAAGCCGGCCAAGCGGACTGTGTACCAGGGGAGCAACGGTTACAAGCGCTACGCCGGGACCGAGGTTTCCCCCATGCCCATTCCCGGCGGTCCGGGCGCCTACGTCGCCAACGGCAGCGAGCATGACGACATCGGGGACACCACCCACTTGGCCGAACGCCACATACAGATGACCGAGCGGCGTTTCGGAAAGATCAAGCTCCTGGAAGAAGACGAGTACGAAAGCGACGGTACGGAGCACCCGGTAGTGATGATGCCGTGGGGCGGCAGCAAGGGACCGGCCCTGGAAGCCTACAATACGCTGAAGCGAGACGGGGTGCCGGTGGGCTGGTGCTACACCATTTACCTGAACCCCCTGCCGCCAAAGCTGTTGGAAGAATTGAAGCAAAAGGAACTGGTAATCGTCCCGGAACTCAATTACCAGGGGCAGTTCTCCGGGATTCTCCGGTCGTTGGGTGTCAAAGCGGAGTCCGTCACACAATACACCGGTCTTCCGTTCAAGGCCCGGACGCTGGTTGACCGTGTTACCGAAATGACCAGGAAGTGGTCGCAGGAGGCCATCGGAGTATGAGCAAAAAGAACCCGGAATACGATTTCAAATGGTGTCCCGGCTGTGGCGACTTCGGCGTGCGCCGCGCCCTGGAGTTCGCCATGATCGACCGGATGGAAGAGACAGGCCGGCCGATGGAGAATAACGTCGTGGTGGCGGGCATCGGTTGCTCCGGCAACCTGGTCCACCTTCTGGAGGGCGACCAGCCCTTCGGCATACACGGCATTCACGGGCGCTCTCTGCCCATAGCCCACGGCATCAAAATGGCCCGCCCGGAACTGAACGTGGTGGTGGTGGCGGGCGACGGCGACTTCCTGAGTATCGGCGGCGAACACATCGGTCCGCAGGCCGCCCGCAACCTCAACATTTGCGCCGTGATTATGGACAACGGCGTCTACGGGTTGACCAAGGGACAGAGCTCTCCCACAACCAAGCTGGGCGTCATCACCAGCTCCACTCCGTTCGGCAAGATCGAGGCCAAGACCGATCCCCTGGAGCTTTACCTGACGCTGGGCGTTTCCTTTGTGGCAAGCGGTTTCTCGGCCCAGCCGCGGCCCCTCGCCCAGTTGATCAAACAAGGGATGGAGCACCAGGGTTTTTCCATAGTGCACGTCCAATCGCCATGCACGACTTATAACGACACTTACGAAGAGCTGAAGGGCGATGTCCGGAAGGGCATCGAACCCGCACTGCACCCGGTACCCGACGATTACGATGCCTCTGACCGCGGTGCCGCCTTTGACCTTCTGCAGGAAGGCGGAATCCCCGTCGGAGTCATCTACCGGGACGCCGACCGGCCATCCCTGGACCAGCGGGTCGAGGGCATCTGGGATGTGGCCAAGTCACAGTCTGCGGAGGAATTGATGGAAGCGTTCCGCTTCTAACCACCGGTTTGCATCCTGATGAAAAATCTCCCCGGGACCGGGGAGATTTTTTTGTTCGATGCTACGAACTGATGGCCGCGAAATGACGGCCGCAAAGTGATGGCCGCGAAGTTATATCAGGCAAGGACAGGTTAACTACTGGCCTGCTGGCCCTCTTCCAAGGCCTGGTATTTGGACGGACACTTCACCAGCACGTGGTCTGCCTGGAACACCCCGTCTTCGCCGACGCTGCCTTGTAATATGATCTCTGAATGCGGATTAAAAAAGAGGTCGGGCAGCACGCTGCTGTACGTGGCGTTTACCGCCGTATTGGGGGATTCGCCATCTTTGTCGGCAAGCTGGAACCGGGCCACCAGCGACTTGTCTTCCCGCTGGAACGATCCTTCCACCAGCTTGCCTGCCAGGCGCACGACGGTCCCGCGGTGTTCTTCCATATTGGAGTCCAGTTCGGTGGGATCGATAATGGCCAGGGTGTTCTGAGGAAATGCCGCATAGATCATGTAGGCCAAAGCCAACCCCACGACTGCGATGACAATGATGAACCTGGTGCGGTTGGAATGTCCCGGGGACTCGTCATCCACCGGCTGGGAGAGGAGGGGCGCCTTGTCTTCCAAGCGGGTCTCCGTGGCTGATGCCGGCGATAGACCGCCGCCGCATCGGGTGCTGTTTCCAATCCGATAGGCGTATGATAGCAAACCGTGGAACTTGTTGCCAACGGGCCGGGGCGCGCCATTGACGTCCGCTTCGAGTGAAAACGCGGTCGAAGTGCAGGGGCTGGAGAAGGGCTATGGTGAATGGCCAGTGCTCTGGGACCTGGACTTGGCTGTGCCCTGGGGCGAGACCCTGGCCCTTTTCGGCGTCAATGGCGCGGGCAAGACCACCTTGCTTCGCATACTCTCCACACACGTGCGGCCGGACTCCGGCTCGGCTGCCATAGCGGGCCGTGACCTGCGCCGGCAGCCTGGAGCGGTCCGTCGCCGCATCGGCGTGGTCGGCCACCGGAGTTTCCTTTATCACGACCTGACCTGCCGGGAGAACCTGGTCTATTACGCCCGGCTCTACGGCCTCCGTAACTGTGAATCCAGGGCCGCCGAAGTGCTAAGCCGGGTTGGCCTCGCCGACCGCGCGGGCCACCGGGTACGGGACCTGTCCAACGGTATGCAAAAGCGGGCGTCAATCGCCCGGGCCATTCTCCACGAACCCCAAGTGCTGCTCCTCGATGAGCCGGAGTCGGGCCTGGACCGCGATTCCCGGGAAATGTTCGGGGAGTTGCTGCTGGAGTGGGCCGGCGCCGGGCGTTCGGCAATCATTGCAACCCATGACATCGACCTCGGCCTGTCGTGGG
This sequence comes from Dehalococcoidia bacterium, assembly GCA_034428795.1. Lineage (GTDB taxonomy): Bacteria > Chloroflexota > Dehalococcoidia > Lucifugimonadales > UBA3495 > VXOI01. The sequence continues at coordinate 17,142 of DAOUHF010000026.1, read as the reverse complement.
CCCATTCGGCCGGTGTCCTCTCCCAAGGGAGGGTCCTTCTGCCCACCGAACGGGGCCCTGCGGCCGCTCCTGCAATTCGCGAGGCGCTGTCCGGCCGCCGGAGCCGCACCGGCCTGGTGGAGGGCAGCCCGTGAACCGGGCGCTGGGGCCGATGGCCGCCATAGTCTGGAAGGACCTGAGGTTGGAGGCCCGCTCCAGAGACCTCTTGGTGTCGGTAATCTTTTTCGGCCTGCTGTTGGTGGTGGTCTTCAGCTTTGCCATCAAGCCAACGCCGGAGATGGCCGAGGAGCTGGCTCCCGGAATTCTCTGGGTGGCCTTTGCTTTTGCGGCCACACTGGCAATGAACCGCTCTTTCATCCGGGAGCAGGAACAGGGCGGCTTGGACGGGCTGCTCCTGTCGCCAGTCAGCCGCGACGCCATATTTCTGGCGAAGGCGGCCACCAGTTTCCTGTTTATGTTGGTGGTCGAAGCTGCGTTGCTGCCCGTCTACGCCGTTTTGTTGCAATTCTCCGCCTTCTCCTTCACTTTGGTGTTGACAATCGTGCTGGCCACCCTGGGGTTTGCGCTCATTGGGACGCTTTTCTCCGCCTTGGCGGCTCAGACGCGCTCGCGGGAAATCATGCTGCCGGTACTGTTTTTTCCCATCGTCCTGCCGGTAATAATCGCGGCGGTGGAAGTATCCACCAGGGCGATCGGTGGGGAAACACTCTTTGGGGCCGGCCGTTGGCTGCCGCTGATCGCAGTCTTCGACGCACTCTTTCTGGTAATATGTCCCTGGCTATTTTCTGTTGTCGTAGAGGAATGAACGTTCTGAATTTTCGGACGATTTTCGGAGCCGTCGCCGGGCTGTTGATGGCGGCGAACCTGTACCTGATTTTCGCGGTAGCACCCACCGACGCCGCCCAGGGCGAGGTGGCGCGGGTGCTCTACCTCCACGTTCCGGTAGCCATTATGTCGTTCCTGGCCTTCTTCTTCGTGTTCGTCGGGAGCGTCATGTACCTGATCAAACGCGACCTCCGATGGGACAGCCTGGCCCACTCGGCTGGCGAAGTGGGGGTGGTCTTCATCTCGGTGGCGCTCTTGACCGGTATGATTTGGGCGCGGCCCGTGTGGAACACCTGGTGGACGTGGGAGCCAAGGCTGACCACCACGCTGGTGCTATGGCTCATCTACGTGGCCTACCTGATGGTGCGGTCCTTCGCGCCCAACCGGAGCAGGGCCGGCGTCTACGCGGCGGTGGTCGGCATTATCGGATTCGTCGACGTGCCCATCGTCTACTTCGCCGTAGAGTGGTGGGGCTCGCTATTGCACCCGGAACAGGTGCTGGGGCCGCTGGCCGAAACCGGTTCGCTGGACCGCACTGTGTCGATGGTGCTCTTGGTGTCGTCGGTCGCTTTCTTGTTGTTCTTGGGACACATGGTGATGTTGCGCATGTCCTTACGGGACATCGACGACGAATTAGCCCGGATTCGATTTGGTCTCAGGCGAATGGGCCGACCCCCGGCGGGGGAAGGAGCCGCGTGATCCCCACGATTTTGCTCCAGGCGGACCAGCCCCCGGCGAACTTCGGGTACCTCGTCGCAGCTTTTATCGTAGCCTGGCTGTTCTTCCTGGCCTACGGGCTCTACATCCTTCGCCGCGCCAAAGAGTCCCAAGCCGAATTGGCCCGGCTCAGCCGTGCGGCCAGGGGAGAACCGGAAGAACCGGCAGCGCCGCCCGACCCTGCTCCTGAGGGCACGGAGACCGGCGTCAACTGATCCTCAGGACCGGCTGGACTGGAAGTCCTGGAACCGGTCTCGCAACACCTTCTTGTCGAACTTGCCGACGCTGGTCTTGGGGATTTCGTCGAGAAATACCACGTCGTCGGGGATCCACCACGAGGCGAAACGGCCCCGGATGAAATCCAGCACCTCGTCCTTTTGCAGGGTGTCCCGGTGGTCGGCGTTGGGGACCACGCAGGCCAGGGGACGCTCCTGCCAGTTGGGGTGGGGCACCGCGATCACCGCCGCTTCCAGCACCCCCGGATGGGCGACAATGGCCGTTTCCAGGTCCACCGACGAGATCCACTCGCCGCCGCTCTTCACCATGTCCTTCACGCGGTCGCCTATTTGAATGTACCCATGCCGGTCGATGGATGCGATATCCCCGCTATGGTACCAGCCGTCGATGAAGGTCTCCTCACTGCGCGGGTCGTTGTAGTATTCGCTGGCAATCCAGGGGCCGCGGAACAGCAATTCGCCCCGGGCCTCTCCGTCCCACGGCAAGTCGTGACCGTTTTCGTCCACCAGCCGCATCTCCAACCCCGCCGCCAACGACCCCTGTTTGCCGGCCAGCTCCAGCTTGGCTTCGTCGGAGAGCCCGTCCAGGCGGCTTACGCGCCGGTTGTAGGCTACCAGGGGGGCGGCCTCGGTCATACCATAGGCTTGCACCAAGTTCACCCCCAGCTTTTCCCTGTAGGCCTGGATCAAGCTCAACGCCACCGCCGAGCCGCCGCTGACCACTTCCCGCAGGCTGGAAAAATCGTACTCCTCGCCGGTGCGTTCCAGGTAGTCCAGCAAGCCCACCCAGATGGTCGGCACACCCAGGCTGATCGTCACCCCTTCGCGGTCAATCAGCTCGCAAATAACTTGGGGGGTGGGCCGGACTCCCGACAGCACCTGCTTGGCCCCGACCATCGTCGCCGCGAAAGGCGAGCCCCAGCAATTGGCGTGGAACATGGGTACCATTGCCATCACCACGTCACGCTCCCGAATTCCCAGCATGTCCGCCTGGCACTCGGCCATCGTGTGCAAGTACACGGCGCGGTGGGTATAGGTGACGCCCTTGGGACGGCCGGTAGTGGCCGAGGTGTAGCACAGTCCGGCGGGGGCGTTCTCGTCCAGGTCCACCGGCAGGTATTCGGCGGGCGCCCGTTCCAACAGCTCTTCGTAGTTGTGCGCCGACGGCAGGGAGGTCGTGAAGTCCCGGTCATCCGTCATCACGACGAAATGCTCCACGGACTCCAGTTGCGGCGCCAGGGCCTCGAGAATCGGGGCCAAGTCCGGGTCGACCAGAATCACCTTGTCGGCGGCGTGGTTGATTATGTAGACCAGGTCGTCGGCCACGAGACGGATGTTGATGGTGTGGACAACGGCGCCCAGCAACGCCGGGGCAAAGTAGGCTTCCAGGTGACGGAACGTGTTCCAGCCGAAGGTGCCGACGCGGTCGCCCTGCCCGACGCCCAAATCGCGAAGGGCGTTGGACAGCCGCGCCGCCCGCCCGGCCAGGTCGCGGTAGGTATAGCGATGGGTGCTTTCACCCTCCCGGGTGACAATCTCCTTGTCGGGGAAGAAGGTGCTGGCCCGCTCCAGCATCCGGGGCACCAGCAGAGGATAGTTCATCATGGCAGCATCGCCTCCTAAGTGAAGCCGTGGTATGCAGCCTGCAGCTCGGCCAAGAGCAACGGCACTCGGTGTGGGTCCGGCAGTCTTTGGCTCACGCCGTTATTGGCTCACCCCGTTATTGTAATGAAGCGGGCGAGGTCACTCAACGCCCCCTCGCCGGGGCTTTCTCCTAAAGGTAGAGGGCGGGGCGACGAGGAGTAAAGCGATTCTCAGGCCGGGCGTTCCTCCGTGGGTTCTACCCGCAGGTCGGGAAGCCAGCGAAGCACCCCTGGCAGGTACCAGTTGCCCCGGCCGAGCAGGTCCATGGTGGCCGGGACCAATACCGACCGCACCAGCGTCGCGTCCAGCAGGACCGCCACGGCAAGCCCGAAGCCAACCTGCTGGTTGATGACGGTCTCGCCCATCGCAAACCCGCCGAACACGGCGACCATAATGAGGGCCGCGCCGGTGATCATGCCAGCCGTTGCCCGCAGTCCGTAGGCCACCGACCCGTTATTGTCGCCGGTCTGGTCGTAGCGTTCACGTATGCGGCTCAACAGAAAAACGTGGTAGTCCATCGAAAGCCCGAAGAGAATGGAGAACAGGAACAGGGGTATCCAGGTGTCGATAACTTCCACCTGCTGAAAGCCCAGGAACTCCGCTCCGTAGCCCTTCTGGAATACCAGGACCAGCAGCCCGTACGCCGTGCCAACGGATAAAAGGTTCATCACTACGGCCTTGACCGGTATGACTATCGATCGGAAGACCAGCATCAGAATGATGAAGCTGCAACCAAGCACGAAGACGAAAACTATGGGCGTATACGTGCCGAAGATGTCGAAAACGTTTGCCGCCTCGGCGGTCGCGCCGCCCACGTAGACCGTCGCGGGGACCCCGTCGAACGCGGACGCGATGTACCGGTCGCGGATGTCCCAAAGGACGTCCACCGCCTCCTGGCTGCGGGGTTCTCCGTGTACGGCGAGGGTCAGCAGGGCCAGGTCGCCGGCGGGGTTGACGGCCAGAGCGGGAGGAAATGGGAACCGCGGGTCGTCGTTGAGAGAAGCCTCCAGGTTGCCAATCGCCTCCCGTACCTGGGGATTCTCAACGTCTCCGTCTATGACTATTTCCATGGGATTGACCAGCCCGAAGGAGAACTTCTCTTCGAGAACGAAGAAAGCCTCCCTGGTCTGGGCGCCCTCCGGGAACGAATCGACCCCGCTCAGGCCGGTTTCGATCTCGAAGTAAAAGTAGGTGGCCGCGATCATCGGAGCGGCCACCACGACGATGCTGATCGCCGGGAACTTCGTGACGACCCGGGTGATGACCTCCCAGAAACCGCGGCCTGAGGCCTCGGCTGCGTCAGGAGGCGCCGCATCCGCCCGTGGATTATGCGAATGCGCACGGACAGTCTCCACCCGTCTCCGTCTCTTTCCAGGCCGCCGGGGAGGAAAATATCCATCATGTGGCGGTTGTTCTGCTGCAATCGTCTGATGCCCTGGTCCCGCACCCGCCCGGTGATAAAGAAGGATTTGGCGATTGTCGTGGTAAAGCCTTCGATGAGAACGCCGGCGACAAACCCCACCAAGACCAATTTCGAATTCCTCTGAAACATGCGGACGCCCGGTTCGAACGCCGAAAAGTCAAGCCAGTCCGGTGGAGTTTCCGCATCCTCGAAGAATCTTCGCAGGGAAGCCGGAGCGCCTTTAAGGGCCTCCTCATCCCTATTCATCCCCGCCTCGATGAGTCGTCCCTGCTCCTCCGGGGACAGCAGGAAGAGGTCGTCCGCCAACTCTTCGGCAAGAGGGTCTCCGATAAGTGTGTGCTCGATGTATTTGGACGCGATCGTACAATAATTAAAATAAGGGTAACCAATCTCTCTCTTTTGACGATTACCGGAACAGGCGTTATCTTATGTCCACAACAGCCCACAGCGGCCTCTGCACCTAAAAATACTCGAAGGGGGCGCCATATGAAAGCGGTCTTTATCAACGAGCACGGCGGCGCCGATAAGCTGGTCTACGGGGACCGCCCCGATCCCGAGGTCGGCCCCGGCGAAGTCATGCTCCGGGTGAGGGGAAGCGCCTTGAACCACCTGGACCTCAACCTTCGGGAAGGCCGCACCTATAACGGCCCGCTGCCGCGCATTATGGGTTGCGACATCGCTGGAGAGGTGGCCGCAGTCAGCCCGGCCGCCGCCACGTCCCTGCAAGTCGGCGACCGGGTCATCCTGAACAACCGCGTTACCTGCGGAAGCTGCGAGCATTGCCGCATGGGCGACGACCAGTGGTGCGGCAACCAAAAACGCCTGGGCGTGGACCTGGACGGCGGCCATGCCGAGTACGTCACCGCGCCCGCCGTGAACGCCCACGTCATTCCCGACTCGATGGACTTCACCGAGGCCGCGGCTCTGCCCATCGCCGCCCACACCGCCTGGCACTGCATGGTCACCCAAGCCCAGGTGAGGCCTTGGGACGACGTGTTGGTGCAGGCTGCGGGCAGCGGGGTCGGCAGCATGGCGATTCAGATCGCCAAGATGGTGGGCGCCCGCGTCATCACCACCGCAGGCAGCCAGTGGAAGCTGGACGAAGCAAAGAAATGGGGCGCCGACGAGGTAATCAACTACCGCGACACGCCCAATTTCAGCGACCGTGTAAAGGAAATGACCGGAGGCCGGGGGGTGGACCTGGTTTTCGACTGCGTGGGGGCGGACGTTTGGGAGCAAAACCTGCTGGCCCTCAAGGCGGGAGGGCGGCTGGTGATAACCGGGGTCACCTCCGGCGCCACGGCCAACCTCGACCTTTCGTTGCTGCAGGGCAAGCCGCTCCATCTGATGGGCAGCGGCGGACGGAGCAACCGCACCTTCGCCGACTTCATGAAGGTGGTGCATCACGGTTCCCTGCGCGGCATCCCAGGCCGGGTCTTCCCGCTGGACAAGGTTGGCGACGCCCACCAGGCGATGCAGGACCGGGACTTCTACGGCAAGATAGTCATCGAAAGTTGAACCCGGCAGCCTGAAGGCGACGGCCCTCCGTGATAATATCGATCCGAGGTTGGTGAGTTACCGCTGTGGAATTCGACACCTACGATCTTGACCCGTTCTTCTATGACGAGATGTTTCTGCCGGACGGAGCAACAAGGGAACATTGGCGGCCGCTCCACGAGACCTTGAGTAGCCTGTCTGGCGAACAAATCGGCGGTATTCAAGAACGAGTGACACGCTCTTTTTCCAACGAAGGAATTTCCTTCACGGTCTACGGCGATGCCGAAGGCGAAGAACGAATCATTCCCGTCGACTGCCTTCCTCGAATCCTCTCCGGCGAAGATTGGCGGTTCCTGGAACGCGGTCTGACCCAGCGTTTGAAAACCCTGAACCTGTTTTTGCAAGACATCTACAACGAAGCCCGTATTATCGAAGACGGAGTGATTCCGGTGGACCTGGTCCGTGGATGTCCCCAATACCGTGTTGAGATGCGGGGCTTCTCCGCTCCCCAAGGCGCCTGGGTCGCCATTTGCGGGACTGACTTGGTGAGGACCAATGAGGGCTTCCATGTACTGGAAGACAATCTGCGGGTCCCCTCGGGCGTGTCCTACATGATCGCCAACCGCAAAGCGGTCAAGGCGAGCCTGCGCCGCCTGTACCGAAGTTCCCGGGTGCGGGAAGTGGAACACTACGGCCGGACCCTGCTGACGACCCTGCGCGAATTGGCCCCCGGCGGCAGGCCGGACCCGTGCATCGTCCTGCTGACCCCCGGAGTGTACAACTCGGCCTTTTACGAGCACATGTTTCTGGCCCACGAAATTGGCGCCGAACTCGTGGAGGGCCGCGACTTGCTGGTCGACGACGGGTTCGTATACATGCGCACGACCTCGGGCCTCCGGCGGGTGGACGTCGTTTACCGGCGGGTGGACGACGACTTCATCGATCCGCTGGTCTTCCGGCCCGACTCGCTCCTGGGTGTTCCCGGGCTGATGCACGCCTATAAACTTGGGAGGGTCACGCTGGCGAACGCGCCTGGGACCGGCGTAGCAGATGACAAAAGCGTTTACGCCTACGTGCCGGATATGGTCCGGTACTATCTGGGCGAAGAGCCGGTCTTGTCCAACGTCGAGACCTACCTTTGCCGGCGGCCTGAAGACCTGGAATACACCCTGGACAACTTGCAGGATCTGGTGGTCAAACGGGTGGGCGAGTCTGGCGGCTACGGGATGCTGGTTGGCCCCCACTCCACGCCTGAGGAACGGCAACAATACGCCAAGCAGGTACGCGCCAATCCGGCGGATTTCGTTTCCCAACCTGTCCTGGCCCTTTCCCGCGCGCCCTGTCTTATCGAAGGCCGGTTTGAGCCGCGCCACGTGGACCTGCGGCCCTTCGTGCTGAATGGAAAAGAGACCCGCATAGTGCCCGGAGCCTTCTGTCGCGTCGCCTTACGCCGGGGAAGTCTGGTCGTGAACTCCAGCCAGGGCGGGGGCGGCAAAGACCTTTGGGTATTGGAGAACTGAACCGTATGCTCTCCCGCAGCGCGCAAGGCGTCTATTGGATGAGCCGTTACCTGGCGCGTGCGGAACATCTCTGCGGTCTGTTGCGGTTGCAAACGGAAGCCTTGGTTGATCGTCCGATTGGGGAGATTCATCTCGGTTGGAAGCGCATCTATGACAGCCTGCGCCAGCAGCCGCCCGGCGGTAGTCTCGAACCCCTCTACAACGATGAGTTTGCCCTGGCTGACTCCTACACCCTGGCGGACCACCTCACCTTCGAGCGCTCTAACCCCGGCTCAATGTGGAGTTGTTTTGCCTTGGGCCGGGAGAACGCCAGGCAAATGCGCCATTACATCAGCGCGGAAATGTGGACCTGTCTCAACCTGGCTTACCTGCGGTTGCGTAACCTGGCGATAACGGACATCTGGGCTGCCTCACCCGAAAGCTTTTACGCTGACGTTGCCGCGGAGATCGACACCTTCTCGGGTGTGGCGGCCTCCACCATGTACCGGGATGAACGTTACCACTTCATGCAGCTTGGCCGATTCATCGAACGGGCCCAGCTTTCCGCTTCATTGTTTTTGGCTCAACTGGCCAGCGACCAGGCCACTGCGGAATACGCTGAGGAGGACTGGACGACTTTGTTGCGCCTCTACCACGCGTTCCAGGCCTACAACGGCCGTTACGGCGCGGAGGTGCGGCCAGACCAGGCGTTAGACCTGCTGGCGACGGACCATCAACTGCCAGACTCCCTCTCCCGGTCGTTGGCAGCGGCGGAGGAGGAATTGGCCGCCATCGCCTCCGGTCCAAACGCCAACTCTACCGGCATGGCCCGGCGGTTGGCCGGGCGGTTGGCCGGGCGGTTGAGCGCATTGATATACTACGAGTGGCCGGACCGGGAAGACCGCGAGGAACTATTGCGCCAGGTGAGCGAGCATTGTCGAAGGCTCCACGAGTTCGTGACAGCCACCTATTTTGAGTACTCTATAGAGGATACTCCGGTCCGGTAACGTCATGGTTGATATGGTCCGATACAGGATCGAGCACGTTTCCCGGTTCTTCTACGATGCCCGCGTACGGCAGTCGGTAATGTCGCTTTGCCTGATGCCCCGCGATGATGCGGGACAGCGGCTCCTTCACTTCAACATCTCAACAAGCCCGCAGTCCTCTATGAATTCCGAAAGGGACTGCTTTGGCAACGTCAAACACGTCATCAACATCCACCGGGAGCACCAGGCCCTGGAGATCACCGCCCTTGCCACGGTGGAAACGGCGCCCGCTGCCCAGCTGCCAGGTTCACTGGGCCACGGCGCATGGGACGAGGTCCGTTCACGCCGGGAGTCTTTTAACGAATGGGACTTCACTCACGACAGCGCGTTTGTTCGGCCCTCGCCCGCCCTCGCCGCTTTCGTCGAACGGGTTGGGGTCAAGCCGGCGGACGACCCGTTAGAGTCAATGCTATTACTTTCGGATTCCCTTTTCCACGCGCTGCGATACGTCGCGGGCAGCACGTCGGCGTCATCCCCTATCGACGATATCCTTGAGTCAGGAGAAAGGGTCTGCCAAGACTATGCCCACGTCATGATCGCCATTGCAAGGTCATGGGGAGTACCCGCCCGGTATGTTTCCGGCTACTTATATGTCACCGGTCAGAGTGGTGGGCAAGCTCCGGCAGAAGGCAGTCACGCCTGGGTGGAATGCTGGTTCCCCGGACTCGGTTGGACCGGCTTCGATCCCACCAACCATTGCCTGGCTGACGAACGGCACATTCGCATCGCCGTGGGACGAGACTACCATGACGTGGCCCCGGTCCGAGGAGTCTTGCAAGGCGGATCAGAGCCGCGCCTCGAGGTCGAGGTGCGGGTGGACTCCGTCCCAGTCTGAGTCGCCGCCGCTGCCGCCCGCCTGGTCCGGTAGCCAACCGGGGCGGCAGGCGTTAGAATTATGCCGCATTGCCGTCGCCGGACCTGGACGCCCCGGCGACTCAAACCTGTCCAGTAGAGCTAGGAGAAGTCAATGAGAATCGCCAGGTATGAAGCCCACGGACACGTTCACTACGGCGTAGTGGACGGCGACAACGTTACGGCGCTGAGCGCCAGCCCCTTCGAAGAACACACCCTGACCGACCACGTTCACAAGCTCTCCGACGTCAAGCTGCTGGCCCCCGTAGTGCCGGGCAAAATCCTGGCCATGGGCCTCAACTACACCAGCCACGTCGGCGACCGGCCCGCCCCGGAATACCCGATGATTTTCCACAAGACCCCCACCAGCGTCATCGGCCCTGAGGACGACATCGTTCGCCCCACAGAGGTGCAGCGGCTCGACGCCGAGGGCGAGATGGTGGTGGTAATCAAAGACACCTGCAGGAACGTCTCCAAGGAAGACGCCCTGAACCACGTGTTCGGCTACACCTGCGGCAACGACGTCTCGGCCCGCGACTGGCAACGGAAAGACCGCAACGAGAACAACTCGGACTGGTGGCGCGCCAAGTCGGCGGACACCTTCTCGCCCATGGGCCCGTGGATCGAGACCGAGATCGACCCCCACGCCCAGCACCTGCGGACCCGGGTGAACGGCAACGAGGAGCAGAACGAGACCACCAACCACCTGCTTTTCGACGTGCCGACGATGATCGAGTTCATCACCCGCTACGTAACCCTGGAGCCCGGGGACTGCATCTTCACCGGCACCCCAGGCACCACGCAAGACATGGGCGACGGCTCCATCTGCGAGATCGACATCAGCGGCATCGGCGTCCTCCGCAATACCGTCAAGCTGGAGCAGTAGCCGGATCAGGCCAGCCCCACCCTACGCAGGGTGTAGGCGTCGCCGGCCATTATCTCGTCAATCCTCGGCGGCAGACCGTGAAAATCGTCGGTTGCCGCCGAGATTAGCCTACCGCTCAGGGCGCCGCTTTCCTCTGAGGCCAGCCAGACCGCCAGTTCGGCGCATTCGTCGATCGAGGCCCCGCCTCCCGACGTGACCCGCAGCCCCGTTTCGTGGATGAACGTTGCCCCCACTTCGGCCGCCTCTTCGGTCATTTTGTCCCACATGCTGGTGTGCACCGAGCCGGGCCCCAGGGCGTTCACCGTAATCCCCTTGCCATCCAACTCCTGGGCCAGGACCTCGGTCAGGCGCACCACCGCCACCTTGCTGGAACAGTAGGCCGACATATTGCTCCAGGCGTTCGCCGCTCCCGCCCCGGCGAGGTTGATTATCCGGCCCGCCTCCTGCCGCAGCATCACGGGTATCGCCGCCCGGCAGCAAAGGAAGGTGCCGGTGAGGTTGACGTTGACCGTGTTGACCCAGGCCGCGACGTCGTTGGTCTCCAGCGGGCCGAGGGGGCCGGAGATGCCGGCGTTGTTGACCAGGACGTCGATTCGTCCGAACCGCTCCACGGCAGCGGCAGCCAGCCGCTCGGCCTGGGCTTGGTTGGTCACGTCGGTAGGGACGGCGATAGCCAGTCCGCCGACTTCGGACACCGCGGCCACGGTCTGCTCAAGTTCCGCCTCGTTGCGGGCCGCGACCACCACGCGTGCGCCTTCCCGTGCAAACGCGACCGCAATGACCCGGCCAATACCCCGTCCCGCGCCGGTAACCACCGCAACTTTGTCTTGCAGTTTCATAAAACAGCTCCCAATATCAGCCCATCCGAAACGGTGAAGCCGGCCTAGACCATTACCGCCAAGGGTATACCAACTCTCCCTGGGCCGATTCCGGCGGCCAGACTATCACTTTGCGGCCGCGTTGCCACTGCACCAACAGGGCTTGCCTGGCGGTCGGGCGCCCCGTTGCGTCGATTTTGAACCTTCCGTAGAAGGTGGAAAAGTCCATGGCGGACGCAGTCCGGCGGAGGGCCAGGCTGTCGGTGGTACCCGCCTCTTCCAGGCAACGCCGGGCCACGACGCCGACAGCGTAAGCCTGGGCCATCGGGTAGTCAACCGCAGTGTGGCCGGCGCGGCCCAGGGAGGCGATCACTTCGTTGGCCGTCGGGCCATGCTCGACCGTGCAGCCGGCTTGCGGCTCCCACTGGCTGGGCCCGATGAATCTCTCGGAGCGGGGCCCGAGCCGATCATGGAATTGCTGAACTCCGGCGGCGACCACTGCGACGGCGCCAACCCGCGCGTCGGATGAGGCCAACTGTTCGGACAGCAGCAGGTCGTTCTGGAATCTCCCGGCCATGATCAACACGTCGGGACCGGCCCTGTTCACCTCGGCCACAACGTCCCCGAAGTCTTGGGCGACGGCGTCGAACTCGCTGGACAGAACAGTCCGGAAGCCAAGGCCGGATGCCCGTTCGAGAACCCCGGAGCAAACGTCTCTTGGGAATGCTCCCGTCTTCGCGCGAACCAGAGCCAGCGTTTGCGCTGTCGGACTGGACCGCCGGACCGACTCCAGCAGTCCCGCAAGGTAGCCGGTGGCCGGGGTCAGCACGCCTACGATCCAGGGATTGCCGCGCCGGTAGACGTTGGGAGACGCGCCGCCCTGGTTCCACATCAGCTTGCCGTGTTCTCTGGCGACCTCGGCCGCCGCCGTTGTGAGCATTGACGAGTAGGGGCCGATCAGCACGTCCACCCGGTCGTCGGCGATCAGCCGTTTGGTGACGTCGCGAACAGTCGGGCGGTTGCTGGCATCGTCGTAATAGACCAAACGCGCCGGACGAGGGGACGCGTTTCCGATGGTCAGGCCGCCACTGCGGTTAACGTCTTCGGCCCAAGCCCGGATCCCGGCCAGCGTCTGCCGGCCCTGCACCCTGAACTGGCCGGTCAGCGAAACCGGGATTCCTACTTTTACGGGGGTATTTGAACGCAGAGGCCACAGAGAATTCGCAGAGGGCGCGGAGAAATCCAAACAACCTCCGCGGTCGATGCTCTGCGCCCCCGGCGTTAAAACTAGGCCTTGGGGCGAAAGAGGCCGAAGGAACTGGTGTAGCCGTGCAGGAAGGTGGTGCCGCTCACCGGGCCGATTTCCCCGTTGCAAAAGAAGCCGCCCAAAGGAACCGGCCCCAGCTTCTCCTGGAAGATTTCAGTGTCGTGGTTGGGCCGCCCGTACAGGTACTGGCCCCGCCCCAGGCAGGAAAAGAGCAAAGCGCCCGGGATATCGTTTTCCCGGTTATCGGAGGCGTAACGTTCCAGGACTACCTGCAAGTCTTGGGAAGAGGTCTCGGCGTCCCGCAGGTGGAACTGGACCAATTGGCCCTCCTTCAGCAACTCGCCGATGGCCAGACTTCCTGTCTTCTGGTCCATGCCCACCACGTTGCGTATCAGGAAGTCTCCGTGAACCGGGTTGTCCAGAAATTCGTCCATTACCACTCCCAGGAAAAGGGAGTTTCCCATCAGTTCCCGGTCCCGGTCCGGCATCGATTGAAACATGCCCCGTAGAATTTCCACCGGCGTCTTTTCGTCCAGCCCCATCAGCAGGTTCCGGTGGCAGGCCGTGATCCTCATCGGCTCCCCAACGGGACGGCAACCCTGGGCCACCACTGTGTCGACGGTTATGTTGCCGTGGAGGGCCAGCCCTATCGCGCCGCTGCTATGGACGTCGCCGTTCAGAAAGAGGGCGTTGCCGCCCTGTTGTTGCGCGCCGCTGGCCAGTCCTCCGATCTTTGCGGCCTGGGAGTAGGCGAAGTCCAGTCCCATGATCAGGTTCTGGACCTGGAAGGAATACGGGTCGGCCAAGAGAACGAATTGGGGCTCGTTCGAAGGCGCGACTCCCAGCAGCTCCTCCCACTTGTCTGGTCCGGCGTCCATGTCTGGCAGCTGCTGGTCCTCCAGGTGGAAAGCCTCGATTTCGACCCCGGGCAGGGTCGCGGCGGTGATGGACACGGCGGCCCGCTGCTCCACTTCCTGGCCATTCCCGATTATTCCGCCACCAGAGCAACCGAAAACAATCCGGGCCCCCAGGTTTTCGCCGATGGCTCGGCAGACGTTTTGGTAATCGGCCCGGTAGTGTGGCGACACGAAAGCCACCGCAAGGTCGGGGACCAAAGTTAGCTGCGACTTGAGGCTGGCGGCGCATTCGGCGATAGCGTCCTCCAAGCCGGTCTGCTCCGATATGGCTGAAGCCCATTGCATCGCAAACACCTCCAGTCGACCGAGGTTGAAAGTTGGTTGAAAGTGGGTTGAAAGTGCGCCAAGTATAGCACGGCGAATTCAACGGGCGGTGACTGCCTCCGCGAACTCCGGCGGCTGCAACAATGCTCGTGCCACTTCCGCCGATAGCGGCACGATAATTCAAGGCCGCCGGGGCCCGCCATGCCCGTACACACGGCGCGCCTATGGACAGTCCAATAGCCCAAGGTTATATTGGGCCGGTAATCATCCCTGCCGACCGTGACTCAAGCTTGGATTTCACCACGCCTGCCTTGGAGGACCGGGCATGAATTCCCCTGAACTGTCTCCCGAACAGCGAGTCGAAGAACTGGCCCGTCTTTGCGGGATCAACATCGTTCCCGAAGAGGTGACCGAAGTGGCCAACCGGTTCTCCAGCCTGGTCCAAGAGTTGGACAAGCTGCTGGAACTGGACCTTTCGGACGTTCAGCCGGTGGTGATCTTTCCTGAACCTCTGGACCCCAGTCTATAGGAGACGGCAGATGCCAAACGACGACATCGCCTTCTTGTCCGCTGCCGCCACCGCCGAAGCCATTCGGAACGGCAGCCTTACTCCGGTGGACGCCGTCCGCGCCTACCTGGACCGCATCGACAGCCTGGACTCCCGGCTTTCGGCATACATCACTGTAACCCGCGAAGAAGCCCTTGACGCCGCCGAGCAAGTGGGGCGTCGCTTAAGCGCCGGCGAGAGCCTGGGGCCTTTGGCGGGAGTGCCGGCGGCGGTCAAGGACCAGTTCTGGACCAAGGGCATACTCACCACCAACGGGTCCCGGGTCTATCAGGACTTTGTGCCTTCCGAAGACGCGACTGTCATCAAGCGGCTCAAGGAGGCTGGCATGGTGCTGCTGGGCAAGCTCAATATGAGCGAGCTCGCCATGGGCGGCACCCGGAACCCTCCCTGGGGGATTGCCGCCAACCCGTGGGACCTGGAGCGCACTCCGGGCGAGTCAAGCAGCGGCTCGGGCGTCGCCCTCTCGGCCCACCTCTGCGCCGCCTCCATCGGGGAAGACACCGGAGGCTCCGGGCGCGGTCCGGCAGCCTACTGCGGCGTGGTGGGGCTCCGGCCAACCTTTACCAGGGTTTCACGCTACGGAATGTCCCATATGTGCTGGTTCATGGACGCGGCGGCCCCCATGAGCAAGACAGTGGAGGACTGCGCGCTGGTGCTGGGCGCGATAGCCGGATACGATCCAAACGACCCTTACACCAGCAGGCTCCCGGTCCCCGACTACACCCGGGGCATGAAGGACGGTATCCAAGGCCTCCGCGTCGGGCTGATCCGGGAACTTCACAACAGCAGCGACATGCACCCGGAGGTGCGTTCGGCTATCGACGCTTCTCTGGCGGTCTTCAAAGACCTGGGAGCCGAGGTCAAAGACGTCTCCATACCTCTGGTGGAGCTGGCCGGCGCTATTTTCGTGGGCATCGCGGACACCGAGGGAGCCGGAGCCCGTGACGAGATCCTGCGGACCCGCCCCCAAGACCTGGACCAAGCCAGCCGCACCCGCCTGCTGTCGGGGGCGTTGGTGCCGGCCAAGCTGTATAACCGCGCGGCGAAGGCCAGGGTATTGCTGCGCCGTCAGTTCATGGAAGCCCTCCAGGACGTCGACGTATTGGTGTCGCCCACCTCTCCCTATCCGGCCCCAAAACATACCGCCCTGACCGCCCGCTTCGAGAACGCGGATGACGTCCGGGCCCGGTTCTTCTTCAGGCGGGCCTACACCGGCTGCTACGCCCTCACCGCTCTGCCGGCTATATCGGCGCCGGGAGGGTTCACCAGCGAAGGGCTGCCCATAGGGCTTCAACTGGGGGCCGGGCCTTTCGCTGAAACAACCCTGTTCCGTGCGGCCTACGCCTACGAGCAGGCAACCCCCTGGCATACCCGGGTGGCGCCCGCCGCCGTGAACTGACCGGTTCCCCGGCAACACGGAGCCGCACTACATTGCACCTTGAGAGGGACGACAGTGGAAGAAAAGATACGAGTAGGCATAATCGGCGCCAACGCCAACTACGGATGGAGCAAACGGGCCCATCTTCCCGCCCTGCTGGCGATGCCCCAATTCGAGTTGGCGGCCGTCTGCACCTCCCGCCCGGAAACGGCCGAGGAGTCGGCCAAGTTCTACGGCGCGGGCCTGGCCTTCCACGATTACACCGAGATGGCCAACCACCCCGGCGTGGACCTCGTGACCGTTTCGGTGAGCGTGCCCGCACACTACGGTATGGTCACCGCCGGGCTGCGGGCGGGTAAACACGTGTTTTGCGAATGGCCCCTGGGCGCCAATACGGCCGAGGCGGATGAATTGGCCGCTCTGGCCAGGTCCAGGGGGGTGCGCCACATGGTGGGGCTGCAGGCCCGGGGCGGCCCGGCTCTGCTTCGCGCCGCCGAATTGCTGGCCGAAGGCTACGTGGGGGAGATATTGGCCTGCAACATGACCATGTTCCTCCCAGGACTGTTGCAGCGGGGGGCGGACCGGGCGTGGATGGCCGACCGGACGAAAGGGGCCACCACGCTGACCATCGCCACCGGCCACTCGTTGGACATCTTCTGTACTTGCGTGGGGGAGTTTCGCGAGTTGTCGGCCCGGGTCGGCGTACAGGTCCCGGAATGGCAAACGCCCAACGGACCGGTGCCGGTGGACGCCGCCGACAGCGTGATGGTCCACGGAGTCCTTCAAAACGGGGCGGCGGCATCGCTGCACGTCGCCACCGTCCCCTGGAACGGCAGCGGATGGCGAATGGAGGTGTTCGGGCGGGCGGGGACTCTGAGCGCCAGATCTGAAGAGATGGTGCAATACGGCAACGTGCGCCTCTACGGTTCCCAGGGAAGTTCCGGCGCGCTGGAGGAATTGCCGGTGCCGGAGCGTTTGTGCCTGGTACCCGGAGACGTACCGGCCGGTGAGGCTTACAACGTCGCCCAGTTGTACCAGCTTCTGGGGGAGTCCATTCGCGGAGGGCCCGACGCTCAACCCGACTTCGACACCGCGGTCCAACGACACCGGCTGCTGGACGCCATTCAAGAATCGTCGGACAATCGTTCCACGGTAACGCTCTAGGTTGGTAACGCTCTAGTACTCAGGCAACCTTGGAATCAAAAGGGTAAAGGCGGTGAAGTTTGGTCCGGGCGTCCTGGGTGTTGAACCTCCAGTGGATGGTGGCTTGGGCGGCGTTGCGTTCCTTGACCAGAGCCTGGACTT
>DAOUHF010000025.1:0-2098 GCA_034428795.1 Dehalococcoidia bacterium | reverse complement strand
CACGCGATCACCACCCCGCGCCCAGACCCGGTGCAGCTCAGCGACGGCACCTTCGGCCACATCCAATCCCCTGACGTAATACGCCGGCATCTCAGGAGATTCCCAACGTCCGGCCCGCATGATGAGCAGCAGGCCGAATCCTGCTACTGTCAACTCCTGCGCCATGCCTATTCGGAAGCTGTGCGTGCCGAACCGGCCCTCGACACCTGCAGCCTTACAGGCTTCACGCACCATGACCAGCATTTCCCTCGGACCGACCTGGAAGATCCGATCATCCTTTGCCTTCACAACAGCCTGTTTCCGCCTGACTGCCTTCAGATTATCCAGCGCCTTCATGCTCCGACGGGAGAGGTAGACGTACTCGCCCACTCCAAACTGGTCAGTCTTTGACATCGGCACGTACAGCCGGCCGCTCCCGTCCGGGCGACGGGAAACATCTCCCCACCGCGCCTCTTCCGCTTCCCCCGCTCGAAGCATCCCATCGAACATCACGCTGAAGAGGGCCACCACCAGCGCAGCACGAAACTCCGCCCGACCCGACCTTTCACCCACCAACGCCTTCTTCACGCTCGCAATCACCGCCTGGTAGTGCACCTCCCGTATCGGGTCCATCTGCGCCGCCCGCTCCCGACGACGACGCTGCAGCTTTTCCAGATATCTATCCACCAGGCCAGTCAGCACCGGATTTTCCTTGAGGCCCAAAGTATCCTTCATTGCCTCGAAGACCATCGCGATCCCAGTCGCAATGCTCCGTAGGGTGGTGATACGGCATTTTCGGCTCTTGTACTTAAGGTAAGCGCCTACATGCTGATCCAACACCTGATGGGCAGCGAGTTCCTTTCCAACCAACCAGCGTTCGAACCCGGCGTAACTCCTGGAGTAGCTCTTGAGCGTACTAGCCGCATAGTAGCTGCTGAGGTCATCATTCAGGTCCTCGACTTCCTCCAAGGTCAGGCCAACCGCCACCTTGACCGGCTGGGAAACCCTGGCCGCCTGCATCTCCTGAATCACCTCCTCAGCCCGACCGACCACCCGCCAGTCGACCTCTGACTTCTCCTTCGCCCACCGAGCGTGCTCGCTCCGCCAATCCAGCACCGCTTTACTAGAGAAAGGATTCTCACCCATCGCTTCATAAAGCAGCGACAGTTGATGCACCCTCAGCCCTGCAGTGATCTGATATTCCAGCCCACGAAGGTGCCGGAGCGCATCATCCTCGCCAGCGCATTTCCAATCAATTCCCTCATCCCGGCACCAATCCGTCCAATGCTCCTGCATAACGTCACGCCGGGTCGTCGTCTGGACCCTCAGTTCCCGGTGTCCCGGCCCAACCCGTCCGGAGCAGAGCACCTGACATTCTTTCAGCGCCTTCTGCACCGCAGGGTGATGGCTCGTGCCAGGACACCCATTGTCCTCCAGGTACCGGGACACGCCCGCGCTGGCCGCCTCGACCATCGCATAGGAGTACTCCACGGCTATAGTCGGCAGGAACTCCGCCACCTGCCGCCCACTCCCGGGCAAGGCGGCCCAACCGCCCTGTTGGCACCAGACCAAGTAGTCGCGCACCCGGAGACGGTGGTTCCCCCTGGCCCAAACGCTGTACTCCTCTTCACCACCGTAGCGACCGTTCTCACCGAAAATCTCTCTCATCACCCGACGTTCCTGAAAGGGCGAGCCCATGCCCAGAGCGCGGTAGACCAGGCTCACCGCCTTCTTAGTCTCGTTCACCATCGACCGTGGGCGCTCCTCGTGGCGCAGCCAGAGAAGCGCATCATCCGCGGTAGCTGCCAGCGGACTCACCCCCATCTCGTCGCACCAGGACACCCACCGGCGCCACCGGTACGAGTAATCCTTTATCCCCTTCGGCTTCAGGTCAGACGCCCGGATCACCTCCACGCCCAGCCACTCAGGTCCTTTGGGTTCCATCACTTCCACTCCTCGGCCGGCACCGGCCCAGACATGGCCACACGGTTCCAGCGGCGGTGCAGACGGGCCACCGCGCCGTCGCCGACGGCGATTGACCGGATGTAGCGCATCACGGTCGCCGGAATCCTCCAGCGGCCAGACTGCATGATTCCCACCAACGGGGTGTTGTAGGTGG
>DAOUHF010000024.1:0-1702 GCA_034428795.1 Dehalococcoidia bacterium | reverse complement strand
TAGAGAGGCGACTTCATCCTCGGTGGCCAACGCCGGTGTCACGCTGGACAGGCCATAGGTGGGCTTTGAAAACCCGCGCCGGAGCGGCACAAACCCGGTCCACCTCGCCAACTCCATGGGCAGGTTGGTCCTTTCGTTGAGCAATCTGACGACAGCCGGAAGCTCGCCAGGGCCGCCGTGTGCTTGGGCGGACAGCGCTATACCGTTCCAAGTCAACGTACCTTCGAGGAAGGTGGATGCGTCACCCCCAACCACTTTGATGCTTTGGTCGACCTGTTGGTTGGCATCGTAAGGGATCGCTATTTGCAGGTCTAGACCCTCAGGCCATAGGGGGAAGTGCTCGCGATCAAGACCCTCAAAAGCTACTCCTGCCGTTCCGCCAGATTGACCCAGCGTGAGGGTGAACTTGGAACAAAGGTCACTCGTGTCGGAGAAGCCGATGGAGAGGGACACATTCTTGTCCACAGCATGGCGATGCACAACCTCCTGCCACCCGCCCAGGCTGATTGACGGGTAGGAAAACAGGCTGGACAGGTTCTGACTGGGGTTGGTCAGGAAATTCTTCAACGTCAGCAGGCCGTAGATCAGCGAAGACTTGCCCGAGCCGTTCGGTCCGTACACCACCGTCAGCGGCGCTATTTCAACCCTGGCGTCCCGGATCGACCTGAAATTCTGCAAATGAAGGGTGTAGGTATCGGACATCTCACTGCTCCTCTGGCCGGCCGTTGCGCAACGGAAGCGGGCGTGTATTCGATGATACCAAAAGACCGGCTGACGGAACTCCGGAGCGGGGACCACCGCGATCACGGCCGGCGCCTGACTCGGTCTTCCAGGCCCCGCACCCTCCTTCCGTGCTCAGGCGATCTCGGCCGGGTTTCATCACACTCAACTTGAGCCGTGGCCCGTTCGCCAGGGCGGCAATCCCGCCGGTGCGTTGCACCCGGCGACCGGCTCGAGACCCGGGAGAGCGCCGTCAGGCGAGGTCAGGACCGGCCCCGGCCTTAACCTCGGAGATGACGCCGGCCGCCACCGCGGCCGGAATGATGTGGTGTCGGCAGTAGGTCTGCCCGCCCAGCAGAAACAACTTCCTGACGTAGACGGTGTGGCGCGCGCGTACGGGCGGCGCCAGCTCGGTCTGGCAGATGAAGCAGCTGGCCATGGTGTCACCTCCCTTGGAGAGGATTGCAATCGGATCGTTGACACCAATGGTAGTGAAAGCCCCGAGCCGGCGTTTTACGTTAACCCGGGCCGGGGACCGGAGCGCAATCCAATCCAATGGTATGCATTGGACTGATATCGAATGCATACCATTGCAATCGATACCGATGCGATCCATTGCGTTGCTTGCCATTGGATTGCGGCGCCGTTCCGGCACATCGGTGGGCCGGCGCCAGGCGTGCCGCAGCGGGGGGCGCCGGTCGGCGCGCAAAGGGCGGCGGAGAGGGTTGGTTGGCGGCGGCTTTCGCTGCGCGTTATTATTCAATAACGCGCAGTGAAAGCCTCTTCCAGACCCGCCGGAAATCCCATGACCGCACCCGCATTCGACCTGGCAACCACCGTCCGCCGTCCACCCGATTCGGCGGCCCTGCAGGCCGCCGACCGCGCCCTCGCCGCTGCCCTGGAATCGGCGCGGGCCGACAGCACCAACCGGGTCTACCGCACCCAGTGGCGTTCCTTCAGCAGCTGGTGTTCCGACGTGGGG
>DAOUHF010000023.1:0-1558 GCA_034428795.1 Dehalococcoidia bacterium | reverse complement strand
GCTCTATTACTGGACGGTGTTCGGAGAACCGGGCGGCGCTGACCCTTGGGGCTGGCGCGCCGAGGGACACCATGTCTCCCTGCATTTCAGCATCTGGGGCGATGAGGTTACCGCGGTGACTCCCTTCTTCTTCGGCGCCAACCCGGCAGAGGTGCCCAAAGGCCCTAAGCAGGGCCTGCGCATCCTCGGCCATCGGGAAGACCTGGCTATTGAGCTGATGTCCAGTCTGGACGAGGCGCAGCGGGCCAAGGCCATAATCCACGACAAGGCGCCCTGGGACATCCTGATGTATAACTCCTCCAAGGCGGCCGTTCACGAAGACGAGGGTCTGGCCGGCTCGGAACTGTCCGGCACCCAGAAAGAAATTTTGCTGGCCCTGATTACCGAGTACGTCAGCCAGGTACGTACCGAGGTAGCCAAAGAGAAGCTGGACGCCATCTTGAAGGAAGGCGTGGATAATTTCCGGCTGGTCTGGGCCGGAGCCACCGACCGGAGCCGGGACCATTACTACCGGATCCACGGCGGCAGCTTTATTGTCGAGTTCGACAACATCCAGAACGGCGCCAATCATATCCACTCCGTCTGGCGGGACGTGGAAAACGACTTTGCCCAGGATGTGCTCCGCGACCACCGGCTGATGTACCACATCCTTTAACGAAGGCTATCCACTGGCGTGGCGCGGCCGGGCCCTTTCACCCGTCAAGCGCCCGGAGCGCCGAACAATTACCGCCGGCCGCATCGATTTGCTCGAAATATCCGGTGCGGTCGGCGTATGTGTAATAGTCGCCGAGACGCCGGGTCTCCGGGGCGGGACTCCCTAACCGGACTTAATACCAGGGATTTCTACCTGGGATTTCTCGCCGGGGCCATCCGTCCGGCTGCAACCCGACCGACCGGCCAGGCCCTATCCTACCGAAAACCATCCCGTTGCAGGAGAGTGACTCCCATGACACTATCGGCTATCGGAAAGAGCGTAACCCGGCGGGATTTGCCGGAGAAATTGACCGGGCGAGCCAAGTATTCCGCCGATCTGAAACTGCCGGGAATGCTCTACGGTCACATCCTGCGCAGCCCCCACCCCCACGCCGACATCATCAGCATCGATACTACCGCCGCGGCCCAAGTCCCCGGCGTGCTGGCGATAATCACTCCCTTTGACGTGCCGCGCCGTCCGGTGTCGTCCATTGCGTCGGACACATTGCCCCTGGATACGCGAGTCCGTTTTGTGGGAGACGAAGTGGCCGCGGTGGCCGCCGTTGACGATGACGCCGCCCGGCAAGCGTTGGCCTTGATCCGGGTGGAATACGAGACGCTGCCCTTTTACCTGGAGCCGGATACAGCCCTCCAACCCGATGCCGTCCCGATTCACGCCGGGGGCAACCTGGCGATTAACCCTCCCCTCTCCATCGGACGGGGCGACGTTGAGCAGGGGTTTGACGAGGCCGATCTGGTGATGGAGGAAACCTATAACATCGCCTGCCACTCGGCCACGCCGATGGAACCCCGGGCGGCCCTGGCCAGTTGGGAAGATGACCGGCTGACCGTGTGGAAATCCACC
>DAOUHF010000022.1:0-7587 GCA_034428795.1 Dehalococcoidia bacterium | reverse complement strand
GTTGCATACGGTGCGTCGGCGTTTGCATCTGCCGGCTGCCACGAATGCGGGGTAAACACTGCCATCTTCTGAATTTCCTCCCTCCTAACGCAATTCCACTAGTCGGCTCTCCGAGCTCGTACGTTGCTGCCTCCCAACTTCTGCAACAGCGATGCACCGTTAGGACCGCCTCCCAGCACCATTCCTCGTCCTCAATCATCACTGCCCATTCCGCAGGTCAAGCCGATGCATTCCTCGGTACCACTCCGAAGACAGTCCCCATCTCTTCGGCAGCATCGCCCTGATTGCCTACGGCTTTCGACTGTTGACAGATATTCATGCACGATCCGGTGGCGGCGGCGCATCGACACGAGTGGCTGGCTCGACGGACGTTCGGGGCGCTGACGGAGCGACGCGCAGCGTGGACCCCACTGTAATGTTAGGCCCCCTCGCTTCCTTCCTATGCCCGGGGCAGCCATGGTGAGCTGTCAGCCGGTCATCGGTCCGCCCCTGCCCCCGGCAACTTGTAGATGTTCATGGCGTTTGCGCTCTGGATGATCACACAGCCAAACTGCATCCGCGCGAGTGCCGGCATTGGCCCGCTCCCCGTAATAACAGCGGTCTCATCCTTGATTTCCGCTGCCGTGGGCGCATCGTCAATGTCGCAGAGCCTTGTCAGCTCCAGTAGCCGTATGCAATTCCGTTCCCCGGGTCACGTAGCCCTCGCACGCAATGGCGTGGGCATCGATCTCAGGAACGGGTCCCATACCCGGGAACACCAGCACTTTCAGAATGGTGCCGCTGTGGCCCAGCCGCTGGCCTAGAAGTCTGGCCGGAAAGCCATTGGCCGGGTTTTGCGTCGCGCGAGTCAGACGTATTCAAGTCTTATATGGCGTAGTGCCTGTAATAGGTTGCAACACTCACTATTGCATCGATTATCGACGTTAAGAAAACGCCGGCTTGGGGAGAATCGGGGTTTCCGGCCAGATTTCTAGAAGGTCCGTCAGGTCGTCGGTGGCTTCCGACTATGAGCTGAGCAAGCCGCGTCTCCTCCCCCCGGCCGGCCGGACCGGCTTCTGCCGCTTATCGGCAAAGTCCCGATTCGGGCCTGGGTAGTACGCTATGTCAAGGCGCTGCAAACTGGCCTGGATCCATTCTGAAGAGGCGCGCCACCGAAATAGGCAGGCAGGTGCATGATGATGCCGACACCGGCGGACTTGGCACGGTTCTTGGAGGAGTTGGACGGTACTGGCCATCCCCTCATCCTGGTCAGAGACCCCGCAACGGACTCCGGCTGGCGACTCGTGACGATGGAGGACCTGCAAGTGCTCTGGGAACGGCTCACGGCCAAGGCCGACGAAAACGCGGCCCGCAGCAACCAGCTTACCTGCTACAACCTGAAGGAAGCGGCCAGGCTGGTCGGCGTCTCAACGTCCAAGATGCAGACTTGGCTGAACCGGCGCGATAATCCGATCCCACACATCAGGGACGGCCGGACAATACGCATCCCCGACTTTCAATTGATGGTATGGCTGAAGGAGGAATCGGACAGGAACATTGGCCCGACATCCTGAGGAAATCAACGCGGTCAGGACTCGGCGGGCGGCACCGACCCCACACGGCCCAAACCGCCCCGGGGAATATTCGTCAGGACTATCCACGACTTCGCCGGTTTGCTTCCTGGGCTTGGGCGGGGCCGAGTCCTGAGGCTGGCGCCCGACTATGCCGTCTGGAACCGTCAACCGCCCGACTTCGCTAACAACACCAACTGAAGGCCTTCCAGTTCGATGGAGCGGTCTGCGGGGTGTGCCCGCTGCGGACCCAGTGCGTCGCCGCGGCGCCGGGCACAGGACGGACGGTGCAACTGCACCCGCAGGAGGCTTTATTGCAGCAGGCTCGGGCCCTGCAGCAGAGCGATGGTGTATATGCAGGGTAGGGCCTGGCGCACCTCAACCCGGAGGACATCCATGAAGACCCCGGAGGAACAACGAACCGAGGACCGCCGGCGGCGGACGGAGCGACAGAGGGAACTGCGGGAGCGGGCGAGGATCTGCGGGCACTGCAGGGAACCGGCCACCGCAGGCCTAATCGAGTGGTCCGGGCGCGGTGGAGATCTGCTCATTCCCATCTGCCGCAGTTGCCTGGCGAGGCTGGGGGCCTGCTGGCGAGATATGGATGAGGTCGGCCCCTGGTGCCACGTCGATGAGCAGAGACCGTGTCCCGATTGTGCAGTGGCGAGCCCGGCTGAGAAATCGGAACGGGGCTTGTTCCGCCGGCTGTTCTCGGGATGAGCATTTCCCAAAAACCGTCGAAAGAGAAAGTCCGGCACAAGGTGCTTGGTAATCTGAAATGGAGAGGACCTGTAGGAGGTTGTGATGGATGAGGCCCTGAAGAATTTGACAAGGCTCCCGTGGGCGTTAATTCCAGAGTTGGCCGGCTTCCGCTATGTAAACCGGACCACCGTGTCCCGCAAGGAGGAGGAGTGGAACCAGGATGGACTGGTCGTCGTCAAGGACGGCGGCTTTTTGGTACGGCCGCGGGCCAGACTGTTGATCACCACGGGGGGGCTGATCCAGGTTTTTCCTCAGCAGCATGTTCACCCGGGGCCCGATCATCGCTATCACGAGCATGCTCCCCTCCACCCGGAGTGGGAAGACCATGAACATCCCGGGTTTTTCAACGGCTATAACGGAGCTCTCGACCTCTGGGAGAAGCTGGAGCGGATCGAGATGTGGTACCCCGTGGCCCCGGAGGTGCTGCTGGGAGAGGGCGCTGCCTGGACCCACGACGGCAAGGCCCGGAGGATCCTGTCCTGGCGGTGGCTGCGGAACACCAGGTTCATAGAGGCAGTTGCGACCTACGAGGACGAATATCGAATTTTCTTTGGCCACATCGGCCGGTCGGTCACAGAAAGGATGCTGCAGTACCGGTGGGGATACCGATTTCCCGACGTTCACGACATCCGGCTCCACACGCTGGTCATGCGGTCCCGCGGCGAACGGGAGGAGCGGCTGCGCGACAAACTGGTCGACCCGCCGGATCCTGACTTGGACGACAACCCCGAGCCCTCGGCCTACGTCATTTCGACGCCTGATATGCGCGGGGTCGAGCTGGCCCGTAGGGTTTTGCCAAGAAACGCGGCATATCTCTACCTGGTGGGAGCGCCGCCCAGTCAACTCTTGTACCTGGGCCGGGCGGAGCCCGCCCCTCATGACGACGTCGCCGACGCATTCGAAACCCTCACTTTCGGCGACCGGCTGCCGCAGGACCTGTGTCCTGCAGAATAATGACTGACGAGAAGGAGGATGGCATGGTGATCAGGGGACGTGGCGCCTTCCGGCCGGAGCTGCCGAGAGAGATGAGAAGGCTCGAGCGGCTCAACGGGGTGTTGCCCTACAAGGTCTTTGAAAATATCGAGCACTATTCGGGCCTGAGCGACCCGCAGTTGGCGGCCCTGCTGGACGTGAGGCCCGGCAGGCTCGCCGAAGCTCTGGCCCAGATCAACCGGGAGGAGGACGAAGAGAGGATCGCCGCCGCGGTGGCCCGGTTCAACGAGGCCACGGGGGAGGATGAGGAGTCTGACGGGATCAAGATGGGTGCTCTGCTGAGAGAGGCCAACCGTGGCGAACTATTGGTGCGGATACCCGTGTACACCGGACCAGCGGGCGAACTGACGTCCAACGTGGACCTGGTACCCCTGCTCGAAAACGGGACCCTGCCTGCGCACCGGTTCCACATGAACTACGTTTCCATGGAAGGGACCATCATCATCGAGCACAGGGATGCGACCTCCCTCGCCGCCATACGCCGCAGGGTCCATGAGGATGTCCGCAAGGACCACAACCGATACGCGCCTCAGCTGACCCACACCCACCAGCAGAACGGTTGCATCGTGGCGATGTCGCTGCACGGATACCTCGTTTCTGCCGGGTACCGCGGCGCTCTGTATCTGCCGGGCGGGCGGCAGCTCGCGCCGGACGCCCGGTTGACAGCCCACCTCTGCCTGGGCGATTTCCCCACGGTGTTCATGCGCGGGGGCCATTGGATCCGGTCGAGCAGGCAGGGCAGGGCGGAGCGGGAGGAGATCTGGAGGCAGCTGGGACAGTACGTGCCCGAGGCACGCCGGCTCGGCGGCTTGTCCGTTGCCTGCCTGTGCGAGAACGAGGCGGTGATCGAGGTGGCCAGGGAGGAGGCTGCGAACATCGCCAGGCACTACGGCGTGACGCTGCATGCCCTGGCGCTCCTGGAGAACACTGTCACCGTGGGTGATGCGGCTCCGGGCAGGCCGGACTATATTCGTCCGCTCTACGTGGTCATTCAGTGGTATGTGGAATTCGAGCGCTCGGCAACCACTCCCGTCGCCATCCGGGACAAGCTGATGGGCTACTTCCGCGCGGTGCGTCGCGGCTACGACTGCGCTGTGATCGTTATCTGCGAGATCGCCAGGGCTGCAGAGATCTTCCGGCAGCAACACCGGAACCTGCAGCGGGAGCTGGGTGTTACGTTCCCGCTCATCACGTCCACCTACGCCCAGGTGACGGCCGGGGACCGGTTTGATACCTGCTGGGACCTCGACGGGCAGCCCGCGACACTGGTGTAGGCATCCGGAAGGTCCCCGGAAATTCGCGTGCGTCCAAAGCGGCCATTTTGTCCCTGTGAGGGGTGGTTTCGGGGCCTGAGACCCGACCCCGTGAGGGGCTGCACGGGAATTTCCAGCTTTGCGACCCGCTTAATCCGCGGAAATACGCGTGCAGGATGTCCATTCCCCGCCTGAACGCCACGCGGTGGGGAGGCTAATATAAGAGTCACGGGGTTTCGTAGCTGAAGACGCGGGGTTTGCGCTCATTTCTCGTGCAGCCGGTTTAGGGCCGCACGCCAGCCTCCGGGCCGGGCCATGGGGCCGTATCGCGCGGTGGGTTGAGGCCACCTGTTGGGGAACATGCCTGGGCTTGTCGCCGGGGCTTTCCATATGAACTGGAAGACACTGCGGGGCACCGTCGATGGCCAGGGGAATGCCGAAGAGTCGGATGATTCCCTCCATCAGCAGAAGGTAGCCCCGAGTGGCCTCCTCGGGTCTGAAGAGAGCATTGGCCACTTCGCCGGTGGCGTCGGCCAAAGGCGGCAGCGATACGAGTCTGGGCCCTCTGTCCTCTCCCGGCGTACCCGATGCTTGGGGTGACGATGGCCCTTGGCATCGGTCAGGCCGTGGAGTCCGAGCAGACGGCTTACCGCCTGACATCTCAGCTGAATGCTCTGCCGGTCTTCCAGTACCCCGGTCCGGCGCCTGTGGTTAAAGCCAGCGTATTTCTCGCTGACCAGGATGACCGTGGCGGCAGCGAAATGACTTGCCGGTATCCGGTCCGGTATCCGGGGACCCGTTGAGCCACGCCAGGAAAGCGGCCATTCCCCCTTGAGCCAAGGTCGGGTCCGGACCCTGGAAGTGGACGCGCTCTTGGCCTATCGGCCCGGAGATGACCTGGAGAGGGCATCCATCAGTTGTTCATTAAAACCGAACAACTCGCTCAATCCAGTGGCATCTTCTCCAGCTCGATGAGCCCGCCGGGCGTGGTCCTCGACCTCCTCCAGCCGGCGGCCCGGAAGCAGCAGCCCGGATTGGAGCGTGGATGGCTGTCCAGCGAGTCCGAGGGGCGGTCACTGGCACTGGTTGGCGACCAGGCGGTAGCTGGTACTCCGGCCCCCTTCCGCAGTGCGGACAAGTATTCCGCGGCCGGTGAGGTCGTTTATGTCCTGCGCTGCTGTGTCGTGGGAGCACTTGGCTATGCGGGCCCATCTGGCGACAGTGAGGTTGCCCTTGAAGTCGTCCATTAGGAGGCTGAGGACCTTTATCTGGCGCTCGTTGATGGGAACGTCGGCGACGATATGCCAGAACCGGGCCCTGGCCAGGATGGCTGTCATGGATGCGTCAGCGCTGTGGAGGGCACGTTCCAGGCAGCCCAGGAACCACACATCCACGAGGTGATGTCGGGCCCATCCTTCTGGGTCTGCTCGAGGACGCGGTAGTACTGGGCGCGCTCCGGGTGGGTCTGGGTGGACATGCTGTAGAAGCGCTGGGGAAGCGGGCGAAGCACATGTCAGAGATGGCCCGGGCGATGCGGCCGTTGCCGTCGTCGAAGGGGTGGATGGTCACGAACCAGAGGTGGGCCAGGGCGGCCCGCACGACCTGGCTGGTATCCGGGGGGCCCCGTTGAGCCATTCCAGGAAGGCGGCCATTTCCCCTGGAACCAGAGGCGGGTCCGGACCCTCGAAGTGGACTCTCTGGCGGCCAATGGGGCCCGAGACGACTTGGACCGGATCCGTGCGGTATTCCCCTGTGGTTATGGGCCGGGGGCCGCTGCGACCGGTCGGGAATGTTAGTTACGGGTTTAACGGCTTGTTGAATAAGTCGGTTTCTGATGGTGAAAGGGTGAGGGGCGAGGGTGGATTTTCAACTTCCTATCATGCTGGGACGAGGGCAACTGGGCAACGATCTCCCGAGCTCACTGGCTGTTGGAACTGGGTATAGCCGCCTGAACCTGAAGGTTCGGGTGGTCCCGTGCCGGAGCCCAACCGGCGTACCGCCTTCAGCAGCCGCAAGTCTGTGCATAGGGAATTTTTGACACGTCCCTATTCGGGGCGTACCAGGAAACCGATGGTCAGGGGCCAATGTGCATTCGTTGGGGTTGTATCGAGGGATCCGGCGGGTTTCCGGGCCCGTTTGCTGCCGCCCTGATTGACCGGAGACTGAAGTCCCGCCTGGCCGCCCGGAGGTGTTTCTGCCGGAGTCGGGTGCTTGGTCAAATGCCGGCCCCGGGCTCGTGGGTTTCCTTTCTGCCCTTAAGTGTTAATGGCCTTGACCCGGCAGACGTGGCGGGTTCCGGCAGCCACGTCGGTGTCGTTGAAAGTCGGGGCAATCCTGCCCGTGTCGTCGGCGTAGACCCCCAGAGCAACCTGTTCGTCATCTTCGGCGAGCCGACCATAGATTTGCTGGACGCCGAAGACCGACAGCTACAGGTGCGGGTCAACGGCGTGGATGTGTTCCATCGACTTTCATCTGCCGGATCCGGTGCTGCCAGCGGGGGAGAAAGATGTGGGAATGGGGTTCCCAGCCCGGCGCCGTGGCGCCGCTCCGTTCGGAGAAAACCGGGTAAAGCGGACCGGTTGAAGATATCCGGTACACCGACCGGACACTCCACCGATGATGCAATCGAGAGAGGTCTGCAGGAAACTGTACAACATCAGGCGGGTGTGCGTGAGGTTGTTGCGCTGCCTCCGGGCCGGGGGAGCCACCGGGACCTGTCAGTGGTTCCCAGTGGCTCCCCCTCCGTCCGGTTAGGAGATGCGGGCCGAGTAGCCCGCCCCGTGGCGCAGG
Organism: Dehalococcoidia bacterium; assembly: GCA_034428795.1. Lineage (GTDB taxonomy): Bacteria > Chloroflexota > Dehalococcoidia > Lucifugimonadales > UBA3495 > VXOI01. Next base: position 239 of record DAOUHF010000022.1, on the reverse strand, counting down.
CGGTCTTTGCTGTCCCTGATCCTGACCACCGCCATGGCGGCGTCATTCGGGTCGGTCCCGGCCGGGGTGGCCGTGACCCACCAGTAGTCGTCGAGCAGGTGCTCGGCCTCGACGTCCACCCTCCCGGCGCCGGACCCGAAGGTCTGACGCAGGCGGCGGTCGTACACTTGCCCCTCCATCCACATGATGACCTCGTCCTTGAGGGCGGGCCAGTCCTGGCCGTGGAGGGGGAGGAGGTC
>DAOUHF010000021.1:0-1582 GCA_034428795.1 Dehalococcoidia bacterium | reverse complement strand
GTTTTTCTTATTCAACGTACACGAGGAGAAATCATGGCAATAAGGATGAACCCCGAGGAATTTCCGGCACACCGCCGGCAGGATCCCAAGAGGGCCGCGGAGGCCCGGGTATTCGACGCTCTGCAGAATCTGCCGATCAACGGACACGCCATCTATGAGTTCCGCTGCCGCGAAGGTGGCAGGCAACTGGACTTCGCCCTCTGGCTGGACCGGCGGGGCCGGTTCGCCCTACAGATCAAGGGCGGAACCTACAGACTGGATAGCGACGGCCAGTGGTCTCTACTCAAGCCGGACGGCAGTTGGTGCCAGGTGCAATCTCCGTTGGAGGAGACGGAGGAGGGATGCATCGAAATGCACAACGCCATCGATGATGCCACCGGCTACTACGGTTTCGTGGTCAGCGTCTTGGTCTTCCCGGACATGGAGCGCGACGAACAGATTGAGTGGGCGGCCCGCAACCACCACCATGTGCACATCATCTGGGGGTTGAACAACCTGCAGGAGGACCTGGAGCTCATCGCCAAGCAGGTGGGAATCGAGCGGCCGCCCAGGCCCTATCACTCGGAAAACGAGTGCCGGCGAGTCTTCGAACTGCAGTACCGGGCGCCCGACGGCATGCCCGCCGGCGACCTGCCGACGCCGAGCCCCTCCCGGGACCAAGAACAGGACTTCGCCAGGGATGGGCAGCTCCAGGTGGGCTCCGCCACCTTCCACATCCAGCACGTGGGCAAGCTGGTGGTGCAGCACATCCACGCGGGAACGGACGACGACGGGAGAATCCAGCTGCCCGAGGCTTAGCCGTACCCCTGCAGAGGAAATCCCCAATTCTTCGGGCATCTGAATTCCTGCGGCAGGGATCGGACACACAACAGCTGATCCCTCCGCAGGCTTTCCGGAGAGATTCCGGTCATCGCCTGAAGACGCACGCCAGTCCCCCGTACCACATCTTCACCAAGGCATCCCGGAAACCAAGGAGGCCCATGACCATCGCACCCATGATCCGACGCCTGCGCCCGGAGCTCGACGCCCGGCAGAGGGAGGTCGTCGGCCACACCGACGGCCCGCTGCTGGTAGTGGCGGGACCCGGCTCCGGCAAGACCCGCTGCATCGAGCGCAGGGCGGTCAACCTGCTGCTCCTGGGAGAGACCGCTCCCGATGAGCTGGTGCTCTGCACCTTCGGCAGGGACGCGGCGGTGGAACTGAGAGAGCGATTCGCCGCGTCGGCGCAGGCCTGCGGTATCGCGGGACCCGGCTCCGGCGTGCGCATCGCCACCATTCACGGCCTCTGCCACCGGCTGCTGGCTCCCCACGCTGGCCAGGTAGGCCTGCGGCCCGGCTACCGGGTCCTGGACGAGCGGGAGCAGCACCTGCTCCTTCACCAGGAGTTTGACGCCATCTTCGGCCCTGACTGGGACATTCTCTCCGGATGCGGGTGGCGGGACGGAGTTCACACGGTGGCCGAGGCCGCACGCTACTTCGACCGCATCTGCGACGAGTTGATCGACCCGGAGGTCCTCGCCGGTTCACAACGGCCCTTCATAGCCGCCCTGGGACGCTGTCTTCGGCGTTACCGCGAGCTGCT
>DAOUHF010000020.1:0-2300 GCA_034428795.1 Dehalococcoidia bacterium | reverse complement strand
GTGACAGACGGTTGAAAAACGGTTCTCCTCAGGAAGGGAACCAGCAACAGGTGAGATTCAGGCTCACTCACAACGTCAACGCCAGACGCAAAACGGCAACGAGAGTAACCAACCTCTCATTAGAAAGCGAGGCATCAAACCCTCGCAACAGGCCCCGCCGTCCGACAGCAGCCGCCGGCCAAAAGCCCGCCGCCGCTGATCCAACTGGACCGCCGGTAGACGACCAGAGCGACGGGTGATCCTCGTGCGCCGCCACCAGCCTGCACGCACCGGCGCACGATCATCTCGAGCAGGTCCCGCAGTCCAGGGCCCACGCCGTCGCCACCGGTGTCACAGAGCGCCCGAGCACCCCACCCCATCTGCGGCAGTACGCAGCCATCACGTCCCGCTGCCATTCCAGTTCCGCTCCTGGCCAGGGCCAGATGCTCACGCGTAGCAGACGGTGACCGCATCGTCGGCAACCACCTCCGGCGCCATCGCCACCGGGTTCGCGACCGCGTAGTACCGCGTCCCACTTGCGGAGCTGGGCCGGCGACGTGCCCTGCATCCGGGCCGTAATCGCGGGTTAGAATGGATGGGTGGAGATTAGTGTAGATTTGGGGGCTAGATCAGTGCAGATTCCTACGGCGTTTCACTAGGTTCCCCATCGAGTTCCGACGCCAGCATGCGATTGCCGTTTTCACCCCAGGTTCCCTAGCATGGGACCAGAGCAGGTATGGCCACTCGAAGCGCCGCCGACCAGGACATCACCGCCCTCGCACAACCGATCCTCGAGGCCAGGTTCCGCAACCAGATCGAGATCCTCTCGGTCAAGACCAGCCAACACCAGGGGCGGCTCACGATGGACGTCACCTACCGAGGCGACCCCGCCCTGCTGCAACCCCAAAGGTTCAAGGGCATCTCCCGCCGGATGCAGCCCCAACTCCAGGCGATGGGAATACACGACCCGCCCCTCGAGCGTTACACCCAAGCCCAGCCCGAAGCCGGCGCCACAACCGAAATCGACACCAGCACGCCTGTCGAAAGGGCGGAGTTCGAACGGCTGGCCGACGAGTGGCTCCAACACCGCCCCCGAGGCGTGGACGTCGCCCACATGACGCGACACCACGCCTACCAGGCCATCATCGATATCGGACCCGACGCCGTCCCGTGGCTCCTGCAACGCCTGGCCCAGCGCCCAGACCACTGGTTCCACGCCCTCAGCCAGATCACGCACGCCCAGCCGGTACAACCCCAACATCTGGGCGTCATCAACGACATGGCCCAGGACTGGATCGCCTGGGGCAAGCAGAACCAGCCATAGGTAGGAAAGAAGGGATACGCCAGCCGGCCGGCATGCCAGCCTCGAGGCTAGCTGCCATCACCATCCCCTGCGACAGCAGGGATACGACCCGCCAAGACCGCTTGCACCAGAGCCCCTACGCCGCCCTTCCACGGCCCCACAGGTATATTTCCCTCCGGACGCAAACAGGTACCTCTCCAGCGCTCTGACGCGGAAACAGACCCCGGCCCACCCCCCGCTATCATTCCTCGTCCGCGTACCGCTCGGCCTCAACCTCGTCGCAGTAGGTTGAGTTACACGTTTTCACCATCGCCCGGACGGTGCCGACGTCGTGTTCCTTCGCGTAGCGGTGGGCGTTCCTGCGCGATTCAAAGTAGATCGGGACCCGCGAGTACGACTCCACACAGCCCGACTCCACCGGGAACTCAAACGGCCGATAGATGTGGTAATGCCCCATGTCGCCTCCGGAATATTTATCACATTTGCAGTCGAACGTCCGCCACCGGACATGCTCCCCGGACGCGACGCCACGAGCCCAACAGAAGACCCGCTTCCGCCACCCACGGAGCCTGTCCCCCCCGCCGTTTAACTGTCACAATTGCGCCAAACCCAGCCTGCACAATTGTGCGACAGGGTAGCGCAATTGCCCCACATGGCCTTTTTTGAGTAGGAATGAGGCCTGCACAATTGTGCTACCCGGAAATCAGTCGCCACACGACCCGATGACGAGGCGTCGGCGTCCGCTGCTAACTACATCTCCGGCCCGGAGCCCGAAACGGCCCGGGCCGGTCCATTTTCGGCGGCCCAAAGGCCGACCAACAACACCTCAAAAGGAGACACAGCATGTTCGACCATTGGCTCGACTGAATTAGGGCTGCGGCAATGCGAATCGGCAGGACTAATTGTCGTCTATCAATCCGCACCGGACACACCGTGCGCTTCAGCCGTGCTGACGATTTCTTCAAGGCCATGTCCCAAGCCCGGAGCGAGGCCCTTTACTTTGCAGATAAGAGGACCC
>DAOUHF010000019.1:0-130195 GCA_034428795.1 Dehalococcoidia bacterium | reverse complement strand
TCAGCGTCAACTACTTCTGCCGGTCCCGTCAATTATTCTTGCCGGTTCACCTCCTGTTCCTGGTTCCGTTTTTGAGCCACTCCGGTTCGATAGCTGGGGACGTCGAATTCCAGGATGACCGAGTGGTGGACCACCCGGTCGATGGCCGCCGCGGCGGCCATGGGATTGGCGAAGATGTGCTCCCACTGGGAGAAGACCAGGTTCGAGGTGATGCCCAAGGACCGGCGGCATAGCCCTCGGCGTAGCAGGCGCAGGGCTCGGGGCAGTCGCATACGGGTCGGACGCTATCAGTCATGGCGGCCTCCACCTGGTTGTTTGCGGTTGAGTCGGGTCTCATCATGTCAGCCATTTCAGGGCCTCGCCAGCCGCCTCGCCCCGGGTGTAGCGGGCCACCATGTCCCCGTGTTTCCACCTGCCCTGGCGCTGCACCGCTGCGTTGGGCGCCCCGGCCGCCACCATCCGCCGAGCCATGCCGATGCGTCCGCTGTGTCCGGTGAACCCGTCGCCCAGACCGGCGGCCCGGGCCGCGGCGTGCACCCGGTTGCCCAGGGTCTCTCCGGTTAGTCCGAACACAGGGGCAGCGAGGTCAACATCGTCGGGCCGGATATCCCGCAGGGCGCGGGCGGTCGCCGCGGTGACCGCCACCGTGGCCGGTTCGACTTGGTTCTTGCCCTTCTGGATGGTGAGACGGCCGGTGCCGTCGGCCCACAGCTCCACGTCGCCCCAGGGCAGGTCGGCGGCCTCGGAGCGCCTCAGCCCGCCGTCGGCCAAGACCCCGATGATGGCCAGGTCGAGGGCGCCGCGCCGCCCGGCGGTGTCCGCTGACTCCATTCGTCCGCCGCGGCCTCTCTTGGGCAGGCGGAGGACCTCGCGGACCCGGGCCAGGGCGTCGGCGGTGAGGGCGCCTGCCTGCCTGGGGGCCGGGGCCCGGTTTCGCCACCCCTTGACCGCCTCGGACACCACCGGGTGGAGGGCCGGGTTGTCGCCCTTCCCCATCCCGGCGGCGGCGTGAAAGTGGGAGATGGCCGAGCGGGCCTGCTGGACGGTGGCGATGGACCGGCCGGTTGAGGCCAGGTGGCCCAAGTAGAGGGCCACGGCCTGCGGGGCGGCGGGCAGTGGGGGTGGCCGCCGGCCTCGGCCCACGTCCGGCACTGCTGCTAGGCGGAGGAATAGGCCCGGCGGGTGTTCCTGGCCTTGGCGTTCCCTCACCTGGTCCTCGGTGACCACCGGGACCGTCTTCTCATCCAGACTGGGAGGCTTTATCAGCTGGAGGGGGTTGCTGTCCGCGTATTCCCGCTCCACCAGCCAGTTGAAGAAACGGTGAAGATGGCGGTACTGGACGTTGATGTGGCTCTTGGACAGCTTCCTGGGTTCGGCGTAGGTTCGCTCCCCGAACCACCGGGTGCGTCCTTGGAGGTAGGCGCGGTAGTCCTCGATGTGGGAGACGGTGATTTCGCGAACCCCCGGCCACCGCTGCTCCTCGGCGTAGAGGGCTGCCATGGCGACGGTGGTTTCCAGGCTGGCGAGGTACCCCTCGGAGTACCGGTTGGAGGCCTTCAGGCTACCGAAGAACCGTTTGCCGGATTCGCGAAAACTGTGGTCAAAAACCTGCTTGACGACCATTCATCTGGTGGCACCTGAGAGAAAAGAGCCGTCATTTTGTATTTGATTATACGCTAAATTGCGAAATTGGTGGGCCTGGGTGTACTCGAACCAACGACCTCGGTCTTATCAGGCCCCCAGCCAAGTAAACAACACCCGTCCCCGAAATTTCGGGAAATCTCGCTGGCTGATAGTCAATTGCATCGCGGGTTGGCCGTGCTCCCTCATATCGTAGTCGTGGTGACGCACATCGCCTTGCCGTGGCAATGGCCTGTGATTAAACTGATGGTAATACGTAGCGTACCGTGGAGTTGCTCTATCAGAGACTCCCGTCGAGCACGGCGGGTAGGCGATTGTTGCGCTCTCGAAGGGCTGCCCTGGGTCCAAAGCGTTGGCCAATCACACAAGACGCCTCACACGAGCAGGTAAGCCATGGCGCGTGGAACAGTCAGACAGCGTTCGAAAGTCAGGAAGGACTCCTGGACCGTCCAGGTCTACACCGGTGTGGACCCCAAAACTGGAAAAAAACACTATCATTCCGAAGCAGTGAAGGGGACCAAGGCCTTAGCCCAGCGCCGACTGATCGAATTGTTGCGCGAAGTAGACACCGGTACCTTCGTGGAGCCCATTCGGTTAACGGTGGCCAAATACTTCGAGCAGTGGCTTCGGGATTCTGCGGGGCCGCGTGTTTCCAGTCGCACCCTGGAGAGTTACAGGGGCAACCTCGATCGTTACCTTGGTCCCAAGCTGGGGCGAATTCCCCTTGAAAAACTGACCCCGCGTCACGTACAAGAAATGGAAGCCCAGCTTCTTCAGAACGGCGGCAGGAATGGACGACCACTTTCGCCTCGGACTGTGCTCCAGGCCCATAGAGTCCTATCCAAGGCGTTGAATGACGCAGTCAAGCTGGGATACGTGGTAAGGAACGTGGTCGATGCTGTTGAGCCGCCCCGTACGACCAAATACGAGGGCCAGTTTCTGGACTGGGAAGAAGTCCACGTTCTTCTGGACCAAATAACGGACCCGCTGCGTCAGACCCTTGCCCTGCTGGCCATCCAGACCGGGTTGCGGAGGTCCGAGTTACTGGGACTGCATTGGAGGGATATTAATTTTACCTCCGGCGCTCTATCCGTGCGCAGGGCGCTGATCAAACTGGCATCCGGGGGAACGGAATTGAAGGTGCCCAAGAATGGGCACGGGCGTGTAGTTGATCTGCCTGCAGAGTCAGTCGAAGCTTTGAGGGCCCACCGGGGACGGAATCCAGAAACGTCAGGGAATGGCAATTTCGTTTTTTGCCATTCCGATGGGTCGCTTCTCGACCCGGACCTCGTAAGCAAGTGGTTTCGGAAGGCTGCCAGGAAAGCAGGGTTGGAGGGACTGAGGCTTCATGACCTACGCCACACTCATGCTTCCTTGATGCTTTCGAAGGGGATTCACCTGAAGGTTGTTTCGGAGCGGTTGGGCCACAGTAGCATCGGGATTACTGGTGATCTATACTCCCATGTGTTGCCTACGGTGCAAGAAGATGCAGTGAGACGTTTTGAGACCGAGTGGAGAAGCGGGAATGGCAAAAGAATGGCAAATTCAACTCCACCCGACTAAAAACCATTAAAGTTATAGCTAAAGCCGGTGTAGCTCAGTGGTAGAGCAGCGGTTTCGTAAACCGCAGGTCAAGGGTTCGAATCCCCTCACCGGCTCCATAAATCAATTCGGCTAATCAAATCGGCAACCAAATCAGCATTCTGGCCCCCGGGCCTAATTTTTTGCCCTTTCGTCCGTCAATTGCGACAGGCACAACGGCTCAAGCACAACAACTGGCGGCGTCCGCCTGCGCCGTTGGTCGCTGGCATCGCCCCCCTCGGCCAGGGGTGAGGCCGCAATCCCGCCGATGAGCATCGGTTGGGAAGGCGGATTGCTCTTGGGACTGCTCCAGGGCATCGCCGAATGGCTGCCGGTCAGCTCGGAGGGTCTGGTAGCCGCCGCCTACAGTCTGGCCTACGGCCGTGACCTGGGTGAAGGGATCGAGTACGCTCTGTGGCTCCATGCCGGCACCGCCCCCGCGGCCTTGGTGGCGCTCCGCCGCGAGGCTGCGGACGCCGTCAGGAATATTGTCGCCAGCCCGTTGCAGTTAAATCCGGCAACAACGCTCCTGCTCTGGTCCACCTTGATTAGCGGAATAATCGGGTTGCCTCTGCTGCTGGTGATCACGCAAGACTCGGAAGTTTCCGGGGAGGCCGTCATGGCCGTCATCGGCGCTGCGATGCTGGCCACCGGCGCGGTGCAGGCCGTCCAACCCCGGGGCGGGGAACGGCGGGCAGACCAGGCGTCGAAGATGGACGGAATACTGGCGGGGCTGGCCCAAGGAGTTTCAGTCGTTCCGGGACTCAGCCGTTCCGGTCTGACGGTAGCCATGCTCCTGGGACGAGGGTTCCAAGGGAACGACGCCTTGACCCTCAGCTTCCTGATGAGTGTCCCGGTGGGTCTGGGGGCCGCAGTCTATGCCGGCATCAGCGGTAGCGTCGAGGTTTCGGCGGAATCGTTCGCCGCATTGGCCGCTGCCTTCGTGGCCGGGCTTGTGAGCATTCGATTGCTGCTTCGATTGGCCGTCCGCCTGAACTATGCGTACTTCCTTTTCGCAGTGGGCGCAGTGATGCTGGCAGGTTCTATCTGGCAGATTGCCGGTTGACGACGAGACTGGAAATATACCGCGCCGCGACTCGCCATTGACGGGCCGCAGGCACGCCATATAATGGCCTTTGCCGGGGCCGCCGATTACGAAGTGGGACCATGTTCGGAGAGCACGTCATCCCCCATTCCAGTAAGGGAACAGGCGGCAGCCGCCGATCAGCCCGCGCGCCGGGGGACGCGGAAGCCGCGACAGGCGCGACAGGAAGGAGATCGAATGAAGACAGGCGTAATATTCCCACAGACCGAAATCGGCGCCGACCCAACGATGGTCCGCGACTACGTGCAGGCTGCCGAAGGGCTCGGTTATTCCCATCTGATCGCCTACGACCACGTCCTGGGGGCCGACACCAGCAAACACGCCGATCTAGCCGGCGGATACACCCTGGAGAGCATGTTCCACGAACCCTTCGTCCTTTTTGGGTACTTGGCGGGAATCACCACATCCATCGAGCTGGTCACTGCGGTCATCATTCTCGGTCAGCGGCAGACCGCCTTGGTTGCGAAGCAAGCGGCGGAAGTGGACCTGCTGTGCGGCGGCCGGTTGCGGTTGGGCGTCGGCGTTGGCTGGAACCACGTGGAGTACGAGGCGCTGGGGGAGAATTTCCACGACCGCGGCCGCCGGGCCTCCGAGCAGATTGAGTTGTTACGGGCGTTATGGACACAGGACGTGGTGGACTTCCACGGACGCTATCATGACGTCACCCACGCGGGCATCAACCCCCTGCCGGTGCAGCGGCCCATTCCCATCTGGATGGGCGCCGGGGGCCGGGGCGATCCGGCGCCCACCGACCGGGTGCTCCGCCGGATAGCACGGCTGGCCGACGGCTGGTTCCCCCAGATCCCGCCGGTCGCCGAGAGTGAAGCAACCCTGGCCCGTCTGGCCGAATACGCCAGGGAGGCCGGCCGTGACCCGGCCAGCATCCAGATGGAAGCCAGGATCAACTTGCGCGACGGCGACCCCGAGTTCTTGCAACAGCAGTTGCAGGCCTGGCAGGGGATGGGAGCAACCCACATATCGATAGACACCATGCGGGCCGGGCTCAAAAGCCCCAAGGACCACATCAACGCCATCCAACAGTTCAAAGAGGTGGTGGGTTAACCATGGCCGGATCCCACCGCTGGAGTAGCCCAAATGTGCGGCAGGTTTGCCCTTACGTCAAACCTCAGTGAGCTCCAAGGCCGGTTCGCGTTTATTGCCGAGCAGCAGGAATTCGAGGCCAAATACAATATCGCGCCCACCGACCCGGTGCTGACGGTCATTAACGACGGTCAACGCCGGGGCGAGATTATGCGCTGGGGCCTGATACCCTTCTGGGCCAAGGACGCCAAGACCGGCAGCCGCATGATCAACGCCGTCGGTGAGACGGCCGCGGCCAAGCCCGCCTTTCGGAACGCTTTCCGGAAACGCCGTTGCTTGGTCTTGGCCAACGGGTTCTTCGAGTGGACGAAGAACGGCAAGCAGCGCATCCCTCAATATATCTTCCTGAAGTCCGGCGAGCCCATGGCCTTTGCCGGTCTGTGGGAGACGTGGAAATCCCCTGAGGGGGAATATCTTCGTTCCTGCGCTATTGTTACCACCACCCCCAACAGCTTCATAGAGCCGGTCCACAACCGTATGCCGGTCATCCTTTCCCAAGAAACGGAGTCCCTGTGGTTGGATCCTTTGACCGATGACCCCAAGACTCTGGAGCCCCTGCTCATACCATCGCCGCCGGAGCTCATGGACTCTTACATTGTCTCCAGCTACGTGAATTCGGTGCGCAACCAAGGACCCGGTTGCATCGCCCAGGCTGATGAAGCGCCGGACAGCGCCGCCCCTCCAGACGGCGCCCGATTGTTCGATTGACGGCCGTTCCAACCTCCCGGTCTTCCCGCAGGCGGTCTCCGCACTCAGGGGCGGCCTACTCTTCGACTGACCGCCGCGGGGCGCCGCCGGACCCATGACGACGATTTCATCCAACCGCCTGGGCAATCCTCCAGACCGGGCCGCCAGGAGACGAGCCCGCTTTTTCATAGCGTTTATGGCGCTGGCCGCCCACCTCGCCGCCGGGCTCAACCTGTTCGCTGTTTCCCCATTGCTCCCCTTGGCCATCGAGGACTACGGCATCAGCCGCGCCGAAGCGGGCCTGCTGATTTCCCTGCCCATGCTGGTGGGCGCGGTGTTGGGGATTCCCGGCGGGATGCTGGTATCCCGAATCGGCCTGCACCGGGCTTATTTTTGGGGCTGGGTAGCCATGGCGCTGCTGGCGCTTTCCGCGATCGCGCCCAATTTCTACACACTGCTCGTCCTGAGGCTGGCCTACGGCGTCGGCCTGGCCTTGTTGGTCACCGCTACCGGGCCTTTGATCATGCAGTGGTTCCGCGCCAAAGAAGTGCTGGTGATTACCGCCCTCATGACGGCCATCCTCAGCCTGGGAGTTGCCATTTCCGTAGCCGGGGCCGTACCGCTGGCCGGGTTATTGGACTGGAAGACCACCTTGACGGTGTTCGCTGGCGTAGGTGTCATCGGCGCGGTCATCTGGCCCGCCGCCCCGAAGGGCGGGGCCGTCTCCGTCCCTCCGGCTGCTGGCATTTCCTTGCGGGAAGTTGTCACGGTCCTGAGGGGCCGGGCGGTGGCCCTCTTGGTGGCCGCCGATGCCGGCATATTCATTCAATACACCGCGCTGACGGGCTGGCTTCCCACCTTTTACAACGAGGAACGGGGAATTTCCCTGTCGGAAGCGGGGCTGTTGACCAGCATACTGCCCTTCATCGGTATGTTCGCGGTGCTGACTGGGGGAGCCCTTCCCCTGCGGTTTAATTCTTACCGCGGAATCCTGATTGTCTCCGGGCTCATGGCCGGACTGGGCGGGTTGGGGGCGTTCTTGTTTTCCAATACGGTTGCAATCTACCTGTCGGTCGTCGTGTTGGGAATAGGCTCATGGCTCTACGTGCCTGCCCTCCTGACCATACCTATGCGAATGCCTGGAATGACTCCCGAACGGGTCGCCGTGGTCTGGGGCTCGTTTATGACGTTCTCGGGGCTCGGGATGTTCATTTTCCCCATTTTGGTCGGCGCTATTCGCGACTCGACAGGCTCCTACTACCCCGGATTCGCCATTTGCGCCGCAGCGAGCTGGACGCTGATGATGGCCGGGGTGTTGATGCCGCGTAACGCCCTCGCCGCCTCCCCAACCGCAGAGCCGCAGCCGGCTCAGGATTGACAAGGTAAATACTGGCGCGTACGGTTAGGCTCGAAATCGCCCCAATTTTTCCGGAGGTAACTATGGCCCGACTCCCGGCTGCCACCAGAGAATCGGTCCCGCCAGAGCAGGTCGAGGAGTTCGACCGGATCGTCGAAACCATTGGGCGGGTGCCGCCCGTCGGCCCCTACTCGGCCTTGATACACGCGCCCAAGGCGCTGCGGCTGGCCGACGGCCTGAACCAGTACCTTCGCAACGAGTCTTCGCTGTCGCTCAAGACGCTGGAGCTGGCGATGCTGGTGGTGGCGAGGGAGTTGGACTGCCAACACATCTGGAACGACCACGCCCGTGTGGCCCGGGCCGAAGGCGTTCCCGACGATGTAATCACGGCGTTGCGCGACCGCAAGCCGCTGCCGCCAATGGACGATGATGTGGCAGCGGTGATCAACTACGGCCAAGAGTGGTTCCGCAACCGCAAAGTGGGGCGCGGCGCGTTCCAGGCGGCCCTGGAGCAGTTCGGCAACCGGGGAGTGGTCGAGTTGACCGTCACCATGGGCGACTACGCCTTGCTTGCTTTCTTGGTAAACGCCTTCGACCCCGACCTGCCGCCCAACCGCGCCGAGCCGCTGCTGCCGGGGTAGAGGAATGTGGAGTTTGGAATCCGGTATGCAGAGTTGAAGAGCGGAGTTGAAGAGTGGTAAGTCGTGGGACGCGGCCTTTAATTCCGCATCCCTATTTGAACAGGAGGTTGGCAATGGCCCGAATACCCGCTGCTACCAGGGAAACCGTCCCGCAGAATCAGGTTGACGAATTCGACCAGTTGGTGCATGACCTCGGCGGTGTGCCCCCGTTCGGCCCCGGCTCGGTGATGATTCACGCACCCAAGGCCCACCAGTTGGCCACTGCGTTAAACAATTACCTGCGCCGGGAATCCTCATTGCCGGACAAGGCGTTGGAGTTGGCGATGCTGCTGGCGGCACGGGAGAACGACTGCCAGCATATCTGGAACGCCCACGCCGGGTCCGCCCGCGCCGCCGGCGTGTCCGATGGAGTGGTGGACGCCCTGCGCGACCGCCAGGAATTGCCGGAGATGGACGACGTCGAGCGCGCCGTTATCAACTACGCCAGCGAGTTCTTCGAGCATCGCAAGGTGGGGCGAGGCGCGTTCCAGGATGCAATGGAGCAGTTCGGCAAGCAGGGCCTGATCGAGCTGACACTGGTCATCGGCAACTACAGCCTCCTGGCCTTCATCATCAACGCCTTCGACCCCGACCTGCCGCCCAACCGCACCGAGCCGCTGCTGCCGGGGTAAACAAAAGTCCCCTCTCCTTCTGGCAGAGAGAATAGAACGACAGGAGCAGATACGATGGCAGCAGAGTCTTTCACCATCAACATTCCCGATTCGGTATTGGACGATCTGAAGGCGCGGCTGGAGCGCACCCGATGGCCCGACGAGCTTCCGGGAACGGAATGGGACTACGGGACCAACATGACCTACCTGAAGGAACTGGTGGAATACTGGAAGACCAGCTTCGATTGGCGGGCCCAAGAGAGACTCATCAACAGCTTCTCGCATTTCAAGGCCGACGTCGACGGGCTGGGCATCCATTTCATCCACGAGAAGGGCAAGGGGCCCAACCCAATTCCGCTGATCATCACCCACGGCTGGCCCGGCACCTTTTTCGAGATGCATAAGGTCATCCCCCTGTTGGCCGACCCGGCCGGGCACGGCGGCGACCCGGCGGACGCCTTCGACGTTGTGGCGCCGTCCATGCCGGGTTACGGCTTCTCAGACGCCGCTGCCAAGCGGGGCATGGACGTCCTCAGCGTTGGCGACGTTATGGCAAAGCTGATGACCGGCGTGTTGGGTTACCAGCGTTTTGGCGCTCAAGGAGGCGACTGGGGCGCCAGCGTCACCGCCAAGCTCGGTTATTCCTATCCGGAGAACGTCATCGGCATTCACTCCACGTCGGTGGTGCGGCCAACTCCCTACATGGGGCCGGGATCGGTCCCGTTGACCGAGGCGGAAGAAGGCTTGCTCCGGCAGCGGGAGGACTGGCTGGCGGCGGAGGGCGGTTACTCACATATCCAAGGCACCAAGCCTCAGACGCTGGCCTACGGCCTGAACGACTCACCGGCCGGGTTGGCGAGTTGGATCGTGGAGAAGTACCGTACCTGGAGCGACTGCGGCGGCGACGTAGAGTCCCGGTTCACCAAGGACGAGCTGCTGACCACCGTCACCATCTACTGGGTTACGCAGACCATCAACTCCTCCACTCGCCTGTACTACGAAACGCTCCGCAAACCCTGGGACCTGGACCAAGGCGACGGCATCAAGGTGCCTACCGCAGTCGCCGTATTCCCGGCCGAGATCAGCCGGCCTCCCAGGGAATGGGCGGAGCGGTCGTACAACGTGCAGCGATGGACCGTTATGCCCAGCGGCGGCCACTTCGCCGCCTTGGAGGAGCCGCAACGATTGGTGGAAGACGTTCGCGATTTCTTCAGGCCGCTGCGGTAACCCGGGAGGCCTGACCCAGGTGGACTCCGGTTCTGCCCGTGAGGCCGGAGGTGGGCAACCTCGCTAACCTGGCAGTCCGCAGAGCGCACAGGAGGCTAGGCCCCGTGTCCTCCGTGCGCTCCGCAAACGTCGGCAGCCCACCGGGGCCGAGCCATGCCAACCCAAGCCCGAGGGCCGTCGGAGCGCCCCTCCATGTTGGGCTCGGCAGTCCCGGACAGTCAGCACTGCCACCGCCCCAAAGGATCGCTGGCTCATACGCCTCATTCCAGCCACCAGGCGGACTCGCCCGCGGACTCACCTCTGGAGTACCCCGCCACCACGGTACCGTTGTACCACCGGCCCTACCGCATGATCGCCGAGTCTGGAACGTCGGCCCGGGTCAGACCCACCTGGTCGCCAAGGCTGGAAACTTCCCCTTTGTGTCGCTCAGGGGGTGGCTGGAAAACCCTGTTTATTCCTCTCTGGCAGGACGGTATACTTTTGCTATTCCAGCCAGGGTGTATACGAGCGGGGGTCTATCTTGGTGACCACCAACCCGCCCTTGGACGAGTGGGCCGAGGTCTTCGGCTTAGAAAGGCTGACCGGAGCGCTGCTGGATCGTCTCACCCGCTACGTCCACATCCTGGAAATGAACGTCGAGAGTTACAGGCTCAAGCGCAGCCGGGAAAACGCTGCCTCGCAAGCATGCTTGACGCAGGACAACTGCCCGAGGGAAACAAAGGGACTTGCAAAACAACTACCAGTGCCAACGTTATTGATACGACTTAGGGCGAGAAATCACCCAGCTACCGGAGAGTGTTTCAGATAGTACCAAACCACGATTGGGCACCAAATTCTTCAACGACTGCATCGTCGGCGCTTTGGAGTAAACTAGTTGCAGGTCAGGGTCGGTTGTTTGGTCCATAATTTCGTTGAAGATCAGCAACGCTTCGTCAAAAAACGATACACCGATCCGCAAAATGTCTGCAGTATCAAGCGTAATTACGCCATCATCAGAAGCAATTTGCATTGCCTGGGCCATTATACGCGCCACCGGCCGAGTTATAAGAACTGATTTGTCAGTTTGATCAGATAATTTAATTGTTGACATCGCTCCCACCACATACTTTAGACTGATAATGTGACAACAGTGACAGTACCTGGAAGACTGTCGGTTGAGCTGACATCTTCCTTGTTAACCATCAACCCATTTACAATATTCACATAGCCCATTGCTGAGATAAGAACGAAGTTTCCGCTATTTCTTTTAACCACCTGCATAATGTGGTCCAATCCCACACCTCGCTCCTGCTCCCCAGTACCTGTGACATGGAGTTCGGTAGCGTAAGCGATGCTCTCCGCATCGCTTGTTTTATGTAATAAACCAAGATTTCGACGCAACGACGCGGGGATGCCTATTCCGCCATCCGCAACTCCAACTGCGTATACAATTCCGGTGGGCGCAACTGTGGCGTACGCCAAAATGGCATAGCATCCTGCCGCTGACATAGAATGTTGAACGGCGTTCAAGGCTAATTCGTAGAAAATGCCCGGCATTTCGCTCCACACATTGGAAGGTCCGGTAACACGTGATATCTCGATGATATTCGCAAGACGTTCGATGTCATCGATGCTGTCGAACCTTGTGATTGGTAATTCTTGTGTGACAACAACGGCGTCCCAAGTGACACCTGATGAGGCACCTTGGAGGTAATCCTCATGACCGAATCGGAAACCGGCGGCCACGTCCACGAGTGCGACGAGTATGAGCACCACGGCGATGAGCCGGGGCACATCACGGTCCGCACGAATGCGACGAGCATGAGCATCACGCCGACGAAGGCGATAAGAAATTGGCAGCCGCGGAGTAGGCCCCAGTGCCTGCTAGCTCCGGCGAGGCTCCCAGGCGACAACGGTGGGAATGAGGGGTTGGGCATCCTTGAACTGGTAAACGCCGTCCCGTTCCTCCAACACTTCGGCGAGGACGGCCTCCAGCCGCCCCGCCTGGGGTGACCCGGCGGCGACGTAAAGGCGGCGGCTCAGTTGCTCCAATGCGTCTTCCAGGCTGCCGAACCCTCGCGGCGGCTCGCCGGGAAGAGGACTGAGGGCGGGGCTGATGTCCATTTCCGCCAACACTTCCTGGAATTCCGGAAGGCTGGGAAGAGGCAAACGCGGCGTGCGGTGAACCCGCCCCCACAACGGGTATGTTTGCGACTGAGGCGGGGCTTGGTACAGAACCACGAGCACCCGCCGGGTAGCCGAATCCTCCAGTTTTCGGACGAATGGGCCGATATCCTGAACGGTGTAGACGACGTGACTGCACAGCGCGATTTCCGCCGGCTCGGCCGTGGCGTTCAACCAGTCGGACTCGACCAGGCTGACGTTATCGATGTTGTGCTCGGCGGCGGTCTCGCGCAGGACCGCGCACATGCTGGGAGACGGCTCCACCGCCACCACCCGACGGCAGTGTAACGCCAGAGGCAGCGCCAAGCGTCCTCCGCCGGCGCCAACGTCGATTAACGTGTCCGCCGGCGTAACTTGCGTCAAGAGGAAGTCCAACAACTCGTCACCCTCCCGCCGCGGGTCGGTCCTGAAATTCCGGGCGTAAGGCGTCCAAAAGTCGGCCTCGCGCGGCTCGGTCTTCATACTGTCCGACTGGGCATGCTCCCGGAGTATCATCTCTCGCCAGCGTTCGATTGCTGTCATTTCGCACCTCGGTCAAGAATGCCGGTCCCCGCTTGGTCCCCGCTTGGTCCCCGCTCGGTCCCCGCTCGGTCCCCGCTTGGTCCCCGCTTGGTCCCCGCTTGGTCCCCGCTTGGTCCCCGCTTGGTCCAGGGTGGGGAAACGATTTTGGAATGGACCGGATTGCGTTTATTCGGTCGCTAGTCGAATTATGGTTCTAACTGTCCGATACTGGCAACGGTGTCGAGAGGTAGTTTCCACTATCGCGGCATCCGGGCATGGTACCGCTATGGTATTATTCCGATATCATCAACAGCTAAGGAGGCCGATGTGCCCGACGTGGCGCTCCGTGGAATCCCCGCCGAGTTGCACCGAGAACTCAAGGCGGCCGCGAGTCGGAACCACCGCAGCCTGAACGGTGAGATTCTCTCGAGGCTGACGGCGTCGATTCGTGGTGAACCCGTAGACCCCGCGACGCTTCTTGAACGGATAAGGCTGCGACACGAAACCATCGGACAGGTCGACCTTAGCGAGGGGACTCTCCGAGAGATGCGAGACACCGGGCGACCGTGATCGTCGTCGACACTAACGTCATGGTGCGCCTCCTGGTGGGTGGAGAAGGCGGCGCCGACGCTGCCCTGCTGTTCGATACGGATCCTGAGTGGGTGGCCCCAATCATCCTGATCAGTGAGTTGCGCAACGTCTTGCTCGGATTCGTGCGCCGGGGCGTCCTGACTTCGGACCAAGCCAAAGCCATGAGCGATGACGCCGCCATGATCCTGGGGGACCGCGTTTCAACCTTAGCGAGCGGCCAAGTATTTGATGTCGGGTTGGAGTGCGGCCTCATTGCGTACGACGCTGAGTTCGTCGCTCTGGCACGAACACTGGGTGTCCCGCTGGCTACATCGGACAATGCGATTCTGGAGGGCGCCACCGATGTAGCGGTGTCGTTACAGAGGGCCCGTGAGCTGGCCGAAAGACGAGAAGCGCCATGAAATACCCGGATATCGGAGGTCTGCAGCAGCGCTGTGGGCACGAGAGCTTTCCGCCATCAGGTTTTGAGTAAGTCCGTATTGCGTTGACACCAACGACTCGACGTAACCCAACATGTACCTGATGCCAACGTCAGGGCTCATTCTCATAGCGGTGATTTCGCTCACGATCGGTTGCGGCGGAATTGCGTCCGGTCCAACGCCTACGACACCTCGCACGGCCCTTTTGCCGACCCTCAACGCCGAGCCCGCCTTCCCGAACCTTGAATTCCGGGGGCTCACCAACCTGGTGCAGCCCCCGGGCGGAGACGATCGGCTATTCGTAACCGAGCAGCCGGGCCGGGTCTTGGCCTTCGCCAATGGCCCCGAAGTCTCCGAGGTCGATGTAGTCCTGGACCTCCGGGACCAGGTCAACGACTCTGGCTCAGAGGAAGGGTTGTTGGGACTTGCCTTCGACCCTGGCTTCTCCGACAACGGTCACCTGTACGTCTATTATTCCGCCTCGAACCCGAGGCGGTCGGTAGTGTCCCGGTTTACCATGGTCCGGGCCGGTTACGGCGGGGCGGCGGATCCCCAGAGCGAACTGGTCTTATTGGAGGTGGAGCAACCGTACCCCAACCACAACGGCGGGCAGTTGGCTTTTGGGCCCGACGGCTACCTGTATGTCAGCCTAGGCGACGGCGGTTCCGGCAGCGACCCCCAAGGCAACGGGCAGAACGTCACGACACTCCTGGGCACCATCTTGCGGATTGACGTGAGCAACGCCAGTCCGGCCGAGCCCTATCGCGTCCCCGAGGACAACCCGTTCTGGGACGACGAAACGGCCCGCGGCGAAATCTGGGCCTATGGATTCAGGAACCCCTGGCGGTTCTCTTTTGACCCGGTGACCGGCGATTTATGGACGGGGGACGTGGGACAGAACCGTTTCGAGGAGATCGACCTTGTGGTTCGAGGCGGCAACTATGGTTGGAACGTGCTGGAGGGGACTCACTGCTTTTCCCCCAAGACAGGGTGCGACCAGACGGGAACGGCGCCACCGGTGTTGGAGTACCCCATCAACGGCGAGTGCTCAGTCATTGGCGGTTACGTCTACCGCGCCGCCGCCATTCCGTCCCTTGCCGGCGCTTACGTGTACGGCGACTATTGCTCCGGCAAGGTATCCGCCCTGCGCTACGAGGGGCAAGGGGTTGCCGGTAACCGGGAGATTGCCGACACCGGGCACCGGATCACGTCCTTTGGTGTCGACCGGGCCGGCAATCTGTACGTTCTCACCCAGAGATCGGGAGTGTTCCGCCTAGCGCCCTAGCCCTTCAGGTGCTCACCGTAGAAGTTCAGCACCCGGTGCCACATGTCCTGGGCGGGAGCGGCACGGTAGCTGGGGCGGTAATCGGCGAAGAAGGCGTGGCCGGCGCTGTGGTACATCACCCACTCGTAGGACTTGCCGTGCTGGTCCAACAATGCCTTCATTTGCTCCGCCTGCTCCGGCGTCGGGTTGTCGTCTTCGACCCCGAACAACGCCAGCAACGGGCAGGAAAGGTTGGGGACCATGTCCATGGGCTGCACCGGGCGGAGTTCGGTCGGATCGTGGACGATGAAGCCGCCGGCCGAGTCCACCGCCGCGTTGATGTTGCTGCTCTGGCAAGCCATCATCAGCGTGTAGCGTCCGCCGGAGCAAAACCCGATGATGCCCACTTTGCCGTTGCTGTGGGCTTGGGACTTCAGGAACAGCGCCGCGCCTTCCAGATCGTCCATCGCCCGGGAGTCGGGTGACGCCAACAGGGTGGCGAATACGTTTTCGGGCTCCGGCGTGCCCTCGCGGGTGTAGAGGTCGGGGGCGATGGCCAAATAGCCCTGCCCGGCGAACCGCACCGCGATGTCCTTGTGGTGGTCCATCAGACCCATGCCTTCCATGGTCACGATGACGGCCGGGTACGACCCCTCCCCGGCCGGCCGGCTGTACAGGGCGTCGATCTGGGTCCCGTCCCGGCTGGTGTATTGAATCATCCCAGTTTCCAAGCTTTGTCCCAGTAGTACCATGAGGCGCCTCCTGACGGTCAGTTTTAACGAGGATATGAGGGCGTTATGGTAACATTGTCCCATTCAGAAGGTCGAGATTGGAGGTGCGGCATGGCGGAGAAGCTGGTAGGAGTAGCAGTAGGGGGAGCCAACATTGGCGAAATTCAGTCCATGATCCTGCGGGCGGAGGAGCTTGGAATTCACGCCGCCTGGATGACAACCGGGGGAGCCCGTCCTGACAGCATGACCTGTTTCGCGGCCACCGCCGCGTCCACCAACGAAATCAAGCTGGGCACGTCCATCGTTCCCACCTATCCCAGGCATCCCTTGGTCATGGCCCAGCAGGCCCAGATCGTCGCCCAATTGGCCCCGGGCCGTTTCCGCTTGGGTGTCGGCCCCAGCCACCGTCCCACCATCGAGGCCATGGGCATCGACTTCCACGCTCCGCTGGGCCATCTGCGAGAATACCTGCAAATCCTGAAAGCCATCCTGCAGGGTGGGAGGGTCGATTTCGACGGCGAGCATTACACCGCCCACGACGGCATCGGGGAGCCGGTGGACATCGAGATCATGGCCTCGGCGCTCCGCAAAGGCTCCTTTGAGCTGTGTGGCGAAGAAGCTGACGGCGCGATAAGCTGGATCTGCCCCTTCACCTACCTTAGGGACGTTGCGCTTCCCGCCATGGAGGCCGGCGCCGCCCGCGCCGGGCGGGAAACCCCGCCCCTGATCGCCCATGCCCCGGTCTGTGTGCATGACAATCCGGAGGAGGTCCGGGCGGCGGTACGCGAGCAGATGATGAACCCACGGCTGCCCTACTACCAGCGGATGCTGGTGGCCGCCGGCTACCCCGAGGCCACCGAGGGCGTCTGGAGCGACGGAATGATCGACGGGGCGGTAATTTGGGGAGGCGAGGAAGAGTGCGCTGCGGGAATCGCCGAGCTGTTCGCGCTCGGCGCCGCCGAGGTGCTGGCGTCGCCCGTCACCGCCGGCCCCGACCAGGCCGCATCCCTCGACCGCACCATGCGCCTGCTCGGACAGGCGGCGGGGGCGGTCAATTAGGGAGCGCAGACAACAATCGTGGGTATTCCCGCTGAAGCGCAACGGGAGTCGATCTGGAGCGTTCCATCGTCTTGGGTAACGGCATATCTCGTGCTGTTTTCAGTCCAGGTCACAGCCTGCGCCGGCTTCGTTGCTTGGTTAGAGATCACTCAGCATACAATGGACACCTGGCCGGAAACCATCTTGGCCATCGGCCGGGGCGCGGGCTCATTTGTGATAGTGATAGCCGCAGGAACCATCATGCAGGTGGAGGCAACCGTGTTAGTTTCTACGTGGATTTTAGAGAAATACAAAGCAAGAAGGTTCGCCCAGGGCCGCGCCGTAGGCCGGGACGAAGGCCGGGACGAAGGCCGTAATGAGGGCCGGGATGAAGGCCGGAATGAAGGCCGGAATGAAGAACGGAAGAAGTGGGCGACCTGGTACCAACGCAGCCAAGCCGCTGAAGCGGCCGGGGAGAAGTTCGACGAACCCCCGCCCCTCGACCCAGATGTTCTCTAGAAAGAGCTGGCTCCTTTTCATCAGCGCGGCGCACGACTGTGCAATACGCTCGTGCCGACGCCGACGCCGGCGCCCACATCTGCCCCTGAGCCGACGCCAATCCCGGCTCCAATGACCACACCCACAGCTGTTCTAACAGAGACACCGGCGCCAAGCCCCACGTCCGCGCCCGCGCCAACACAACCGGGCGCCCCGCCTACAAACAATTCCACGCCAACTGAACCTGCAAGTCCGATAACCGCAACAGCGGAGCCGGAACCCGCGCGTGCTGCGGAGTCCGGCGGCGGTGGGTGCGATTCCCCCAAGGGAGCCATTCCGGTGGGCGCGGCGGCCATCAATCTGCTCCTGCTGATGGCTCCGGGTTTGCCAAACCCAAGCCAGCCTTTTAAGATGATTTCCGGCCACCGGCCGATTCATTCAGGAAGCTGCGCCGGTTGTTCATACTGCTCCAAACGTCGCATGACAAGCGCTGGAAGCAGTCCAACCGGAAGCGCTGGTGTGGCTTCCCACAACGGGAGCAAGCCATGAAATATGACGTCGTAATCGTTGGGGCCGGTTCGGCCGGCTGCACCCTGGCCGCCAGGCTGTCCGAAGACCCCGCCCGGTCGGTCCTGCTGCTGGAAGCGGGTCCCGATTACCCGGACTCCGAACACCTGCCCAACGAGATCACGAACGGCAGCAACAACGCCGCTTCGGAAGTGGACTCCCCTTTCAACTGGTCTTACGAAGCCATCGGCAGCTCCAGGCAGAGTAGGCCCATGGAGGTCGCCCGCGGAAAAATCATTGGCGGGTCGGGTTCGGTCAACGGCCAAGTGTTCCTGCGCGGCCTCCCCGAAGACTACGATTCCTGGGCGGCCGAGGGCAACGGCGAGTGGAGCTTCGTCAACGTATTGCCGTTCTTCCGGAAACTGGAAACCGATTTGGACGTCAGGGACGATTTCCACGGCTCCGACGGTCCGATTCCGGTGACGCGCGTGGCTGCCGAACAGCGGCTGCCGGTGTACGAGGCGTTCATGCAAGCCGCTCTGGGGGCCGGCTACCCCTACGACCCCGACATGAACAATCCCGAGACTACCGGGGCAGGACCGGTCCCCATGAACAACCCTGGCAATATACGAACGAGCGCTGCCTTGGCCTACCTGGGCCCCGTACGCCACCGGCTCAACCTGACAGTGAAAGGCAGTGTTACGGCCCGCCGGGTCCTGTTCGAGGGCAATCGCGCGGTCGGGGTCGAGGTTGACAGCGGCGGGGAACGGTTCGAGGTCGAAGGCGAACAAATCGTGCTCTGCGCCGGAGGCATCGCCTCGCCCCAACTGCTGCTCTTGTCGGGAGTTGGGCCGGCAGACCATCTGGCCCCATTGGGTATTCCGGTGGTGGCCGACCTTCCGGGGGTGGGCCGTAACCTCAGGGATCATCCCATGGTGCTGATGGAGTTGGAACCAAAAGAAGAGGTGGAACTGCCGGAAAACCAACCGCGCATTCAGACGGGCCTGCGTTACACGGCGGAAGGGTCCCACACGCGAAACGACATGTCGGTCCTCCTGATCACCTACGCCGGCGAGGGTATGGGCGATCCCGTCGCCGGGTCCAGCCGCAACAATTCGAAGGGCATGCACCTGGCGATCATCCTGGGGTTGGCTGAAAGCTCGGGAGAGTTGACCCTGGCTTCGGCTGATCCCGAGGACAAACCGGGCCTCAATTACCACTACTTGGAACATGAGCGGGATCTCCAGCGCCTGCGCGAGGGCGTCTATATCTGCGACGGTCTGCTGGAGCAAGACGCTCTGGCGGCGATGACCGCGCGGCGCACCACACCCTCGGACGATGACATGGAGTCGGACGAGTCCCTCGACCGCTGGCTGCACCAGAACATCGCAACTGCTTTTCACAGCAGCGGCACGTGCAAAATGGGGCCCGACTCGGACGCCATGGCGGTGGTCGACCAGTACTGCCGGGTGCGGGGTCTGGAAGGATTGAGGGTGGTCGACCTGTCGGTCTGCCCCAACGTGGTAAGGGCCAACACCAACGCGACTGCGATCATGATCGCCGAGCGGGCCGCCGGTTGGATCGCCTAGCGGCGGGTGTCCCGCGTCCGTGGAAGCCGCGGGTATTTCTCCTCCTTTAGTGGGGAGCCGAGGTGGGAACGATGGCCATACTCGACGAGGATATGAAGCGGGTGATCCGCCAGCAACGCTTGGGATTCATCGCCACGGTCTGTCCGGATAATTCCCCCAACCTGTCGCCCAAGGGCACGACCGCGGTCTGGGACGACGAACACCTGGTATTCGGCGACCTCGCCTCCCCGGCCACCATGGAGAACCTGCGTCATAATCCGGCGTTGGAGATCAACATCGTCGACGCTTACGCCCGCAAGGGTTACCGGTTCAAAGGCACGGCCTCGATAGTGACTGAAGTGACCGAGGGCCAGTTGTTCCGGCAGATCGCCGATGCCTTCTTAACCGGCAGCCGGGGCGTCCACAAGGTGACCATCCCGGCCAAGGCCTACGTGCTGATGAAGGTGGATACCGCGAGGGCGTTGGTCTCCCCAGCCTATACGCCCGGCCGGACTGAGGAAGGCACCCGCCTGGAATGGGCCGAACACTGGGCGGCGGTGCAGCAGGCGCGCCTGCAACAGCTCCGGGAAGCGGGGTAACCTGGCAGAGGACGTGCAGTCGGCCCATGGCCCGTTTGCTATACTAGGGTTCTGGCCGCAGCGCCAGCTTCGTCCGAGCGGGTGTAACTCAGTGGTAGAGTGCTTGCTTCCCAAGCAAGACGTCGAGGGTTCGAATCCCTTCGCCCGCTCCAATTTCGGTAGAACCGGTTATGGAGCGGTCAACCTGCCCTTTATCAGCGTCCCCTCCGAAGCACAGGCCGGGCAATCACTCGGCGCCATCCTGGTTGCTGGGCTCTTCCCCCTGTGGTAAATTGGCCGAGCCATACTCTTGTTATCCTCTCTGACGTGGAGTAGTCCATGGCTTACGTAACCCCTCGCGAGGGCGAGACGCCCGAAAGCCTGGTGAACCGGTTCAGGGCCTCCGTCCAGCACTCTGGCATCCTGCGGGAACTCAAAGACCGCCGGTTTTTCCGGTCCAAGGCCCAGAAGGAACGGCTGGCCGCCCAACGGGCCGCCCGGCGCCGCCGCCGCCAGAACCGTCGGCCGCGCTAGCTAGCCGCGCAGACGGGACCCGGCCATCGGGACGGCGGGCATTGCTTCCGTCGCAACCGCTGGCCGTGACGAAATCCCGTAACGGACCACTGCGGGCCAACATCCAATTAACCGACGATGAGGTATTGCTAATGACCCAAGCGACTGTCGGCAATAGGACCACCGTTACCGTGTCCGATACACCCGTCGAGGTGTTCTCCGGTGGCTCCGGCCCTCCACTGTTGTTTCTCCACGGCGGCGAGGGATTCGGCACCTTCGATCCCACCAACAGCCCCTTGTCCGAAAATTTCACCGTGTACGCGCCGTCTCATCCCGGCTTCTTCGGCACGCCTCGGCCCGGTTGGGTCTACACCATAACCGACGTTGCCCACTTCACCCTGGAATTGGCCCAGAAACTTGGAATCAGCCAGTACGTGCTGATGGGCCACTCCATCGGCGGCTGGATCGCCGCTGAGATCGCCGCCATGGCCAGCGCGGACCTGAAGGGGCTGGTGCTTATTGACGCCGCAGGCATCAAGCCGCAACAAGGTGAAATCGCGGAGATGTTCATGGTGTCCGGGGACGTCCGGCTGCAACGGGGCTTCCACGACCCGTCTCAGGTCCCCAATTACGATTTCTTCAGCCGGGAACGCACCCCGGAGGAAGCGGCGGTTGCCCACTCCAACATGGAGATGCTCTCCCGGCTGGCATGGAAACCATACCTGCACAACCCCAGCCTTCCCCACTACCTGCCGAAGGTCACCACCCCCACCCTCATCGTGTGGGGCCGGCAGGACGCCGTGATACCGGTGGAATGCGGCGAGTTGTTCCAGAAGGCCATTCCCAACTCCCAACTGAGCATCATCGACAACTGCGGGCATCGCCCTCAGATGGAGAAACCCGCCGAGTTCAACGCAGCCGTCGGCGCTTTCCTGGACGGGCTGGGCTGACCTCCGGAGCCACGTAGGCAGCAGAAAAGGGCGGCCGCGCGGCCGCCCTTTCTTTATGCGAAGTGAGCCGACCGCCCCTTCATCCCGCCAAGCTATCACGTCAGCCGACCGCCCCTTCATCCCGCCAAGCTGTCACGTCAGCTGAGTCGAACCCCAGCCAGTCGAGTATTTCGTCCGCATGTTCGGCCAGAGCCGGGGAGGGCCGGGAGGCCGGCAATGGAGTCCCGCCGAAATGGGCCATGGGGCCAACCATTTTTACCGGACCTTCCTGGGAGTGGGACACCTCGGCCACCAGGCCATTCGCCCGCACCTGGGGATCGTCGAAGAGCTCCTCGATGAAACGCACCGGCCCGGCCGGTATGCCCTTGGCTTCCAGTAGCTCCAACCAGTACCCGCTGGTCTTTGACCGGAACAGGTCTTCCGCAATTCGTTCAAGATTACGGCTGTAAGCTTGGGACTCCGGGCGGGCCGGGTCCCAGCCCGGCTCCAGGGCTTCGTCGGCAAGGCCGATGGCGTCCAACAGCCGCCTCCGCAGGGCGTCGCTGAGGCAACCCACGCCAATGGGGCCGTCAGCGGTCATGTAGACCCGGTAATACAGGTTGCCGTGGTGCTCCCGGCGGCGGCTTCCCGGCGACGCGGCCACCAGCTCATCATAAGACGCCCCGGCCTCCCGCTTGTCTTGAAGGTCCTGGAGGGTCTTTTCCCGCGTCTCCCGGTCCAGGGATTCCACATGCAGGAAACGAGCGCCCATGAGGGTAAGAGCCGACGCCAGGAGCGAGGTCTCGATCTTCTGGCCGAGGCCCGTCCGCTCCCGGGCGAAGAGGGCGGCGCAGACCGATTCCGCCATGCATATCCCCGCCGAGGTGTCGACCAAGGGACTGGACCAGACCCACGACGGGACATCGTCGACCGTCTTGGTCTCCGAAGCGATCATTCCGGTCATGGCTTGGATGATCATGTCGTAACCGGGCCGGTGGGCGTCGGGCCCCCGGCGTCCGTAGGCCGTGAGCTCGCAGTACACCAGCCGCGGGTTGAGGGCCGACAGGGTGTCGTAGTCCACTCCGAGTTTGGCGGCGACGTCCGGCCGGTAGTTGACCAAGGCAACATCCACTTGGGCGACCAAACGGGCAAGTATCTTCTTGGCCGGCCCCTTGGTAAGGTCCAAAGGCAGGCTGCGTTTGCCGCTGTTGTAGGTCATGAACGTGCGGCTTTCGGTGGGTGTGAAGCGCTGGGTCAAGCGCCAAGGCTCCCCCCAGGGCGGTTCCACCTTGATTACGTCCGCTCCCAAATCGGCCAGGAGCTTCCCAGCCAGAGGCCCGGCAATGATTTCGGTGAAGTCCACCACTCTGATGCCGTCCAAAGGTCCCGGCATGGGGTGTCGCCTCCCTTTTGGTGATAGAGGAATTCCGCCCATTATCCCCAGCCGCGTCAGCCGCCGCAACCGGACGGATCCGGCTCGATGGACAAGCAGCCCTCCTCCCATTAGTATTCCAGCAGGATCGGCCGAATTACCCGTGGGACCGGAGGCAGGATGGTTGTCGCTGACTTGGACTCGTACCTGGAACGCGTCGTCCGGTGTTTCCGCACCGGAGTAGCCAGCACACCCTTCGCCGAGCCCTTCTTCACCCAAGACGACGCCTACAGGGTCCAATACCGCCTTATTGACCGGTTGAAGGATGGCGGAGAGGTCGTTGTAGGACACAAGGTGGCCCTGACGACCGAGGCTTCCCGGGCTCACCTGGGCGTGGACGAACCCTGCTACGGCCACATCCTGGACCGATGTGTCTACGCCAACGACTCTGAAGTGCCCATCGGCAATCTGGCCAATCCACACATCGAAGCCGAGACCGCGTTCGTAATGGGCGAAGACTTGAAGGGGCCGGGCGTTACCCCGGTCCAAGTGATGAAGGCCGCCCACGCCGTGGTGCCCGCGTTAGAGCTGGTAGACCTGAAAGTGACTGGCGACGGCATTGACGCCACCGACGTAATTGCCCACAACGCGTTTCACGGCGGGGTGGTAGTTGGCTCCCGGATGGTCCGGCTCGAGGAACTCGACCTTCAATACGAAGGGGTGACGGTGGAATTCAACGGCAGCCTTCACGGCAGCGGGACCGGGTTTGAGGTCATGGGGAACCCCATCAATCCCGTCGTCTGGCTAGTCAACAAGCTGGCCGAATTCGACGACTACCTCAAGGCTGGCGAACTCATCATCTCCGGTTCCATGGTGACGCCGGTAAAGCTCAAGCCCGGAGACTCGGTCAAGGTTACCTACACCCGGTTGGGCAGCGTGGGCGCCCGTTTCGTTTAACCGCCGGCCCAGCTTTCGATAGACCCGGGAAACGAGACCCGGGAAACGAGACCCGGGAAACGAGACCCGGGAAACGAGACCCGGGAAACGAGACCGGGAAAACGAGACCGGGAAAACGAGACCGGGAAAACGAGACCGGGAAAACGAGACCGGGAAAACGAGACCGGGAAAACGAGACCCGGAAAACGAGACCCGGAACATGAGGAGGGAGCCATGCGTTGGGAGTTCGAACTCGTCGCCGGACCCTACGGCGGCACCACCGAGGGTTCCGCTTGGGACGGCCAGGCGTTGCTCTTCACCGACATCCCCAACAGCCGCATCATGCGTTACGATCCCGTTACCGGCGACTGTACCGAGTACCGCACCGGGACCAAGGGCGCCAACGGCCTCAACTTCGACGCCCAAGGCAACCTCTACGGATGCTCCGGAGGCGGCCGTTGCATCTTGAGGTTCGAGCCGGACGGTACCGCTGCCCCGCTGCCCCACCTGCTGGACGGACGCCGCCATAACCGTCCCAACGACCTTGCCATCGACCGAAAAGGCAGGATCTGGTTCACTGATCCCTCGGGCCAAATCCCCGCCGACGAACGGGAGCTGGACCACGCCTCGGTGCTTCGCCTCGACCCCGATCCTGCGGCCCAAGGCGGTTGGACGCTGCAGCGGATGACATTCGATACCTTTGCCCCCAACGGATTGCTGTTCTCCCAAGACGAACGCACTCTCTACGTGGTGCAAAGCGACTACGACGGGACCCGCGACCTGCGGGCCTATCCGTTACAGGATGACGACACCTTGGGCCGGTTCACCGTGCTGCACGTCTTCGGCGAAGACTACCGGGGAGTCCACCGTGGACTCGACGGCATGTGCCTCGATACGGAAGGGAACATCATCGCCGCCGGGGGTTGGCGGCAGGCAGGCCCGGGGCCGTTGATTTACGTGTTCAGTCCGTCGGGAAGAGTTATCGAGACCCATTCGGCGCCGGTCGACTGGCCCACCAACTGCGCCTTCGGCGGTAGGGCGTTGGACACCCTGTACGTGACCACCCGGGGCGGACACCTGTTCCGCGTCAACGACACCGGCCGCCGCGGCTGTACCATCTATCCCCTTTAATACGTTCAATTAGTACGAGCAAGTAATACGTGCAAGGCTCCGTGTTAGACCGACCACAAGGAGGCGAACCGTGGCAATCGACCAGCGCAACGCCCCGTCCGGAGAGGGGGAATTCAGTGTAATCGGCACCCGCCCCATCCGCCACGACGGCCCCGACAAAGTGACCGGACGGGCCCGCTATGCCGCCGATATACACCCTCCGGGACTGCTGCAGGGCAAGATACTCCGCAGCCCTCACCCCCACGCCGTAATCAAAAACATCGACGCTGCACGAGCGCTGGCGCTGCCCGGCGTCAAGGCAATCGCGACCGCCGCCGACTTCCCCGACGTCTCCGCGGAGATCGCCGACCAAGAGGAAGGCGTGACCGTGAACTACGGTTTCTACAGCCGCAACGTCATGGCCAGGGAAAAAGTCCTCTACCGAGGCCACGCCATAGCCGCCGTGGCGGCAACCTCGGCCGCGGTGGCGGAAGAAGCCCTGGGGCTCATTGACGTCGAATTCGAAGTGCTGACCCCGGTGCTGGACGCCGACGCGGCCATGGCGGAGGGAGCGCCCGTACTCCACGAACGGCTGGTGACTCTGGCCAATCCCGAAATGCGCCAAGGCGGGTATGGCCCCCCCGCGGCCCCCTCCTCAGGAGGGGAATTGAAAGGGGGGAGCAACGTCTCGAACCGCTTCGAGTTTCGCCTCGGCGACCCTGAAGAGGGATTTCGGGAGGCCGACGTGGTGGTGGAGCGAGAGTTTCACACCCGGCCGGTCCACCAAGGTTACATCGAGCCCCACTCGGCCACCGCCCTCTGGGGCGCCGACGACCTGGTGACCATCTGGGCCAGCAGCCAAGGCCATTTCGCGCTGCGGGACCACACCGCCGCAATCCTGGGGACCAATGTGTCGCGCCTCAAGGTAATTCCCATGGAGATCGGCGGCGGGTTCGGAGGTAAGGGGCAGGGCGGCTGCTACCTGGAGCCGGTGGCCGCCGTGCTGTCGCGGAAGTCCGGCCAGCCGGTCAAAATCACCATGACCAGGGCCGAGGTGTTCGAAGGCACCGGCCCCACGTCGGCCAGCCACATCAGAGTCAAGCTCGGCGCCGCCAAAGACGGACGCCTCGTGGCGGCTGACTGCGAACTGGTCTACGAGGCGGGAGCTTTCCCAGGGTCGCCCGTTCCTTCGGGCTGCCGGACCATGCTCGCCCCGTACATCGTTCCCAACAGCTACATCGTGGGCGTGGACGTGGTGGTCAACGTACAAAAAGCGGCGGCCTACCGGGCGCCCGGCTCCCCCACGGCCGCCTTCGCCGCCGAATCGGTCATCGACGAAATCTGCGAGCGCCTGGAAATGGACCCCGTGGAGTTCCGGCTGCGGAACTCGGCCAAGGAAGGGACCCGGCAACCCACCGGGCCCGTGTTCCGCCGCATCGGCTTCGAGGAGATACTGCAGGCGGCCCAAGACCATCCGCACCTGCGGACGCCGCTTACGGGCCCGAACCGGGGCCGCGGTATCGCCGCGGGGGCCTGGTTCAACGGCAGCGGGCCGGCCAGCGCAGTGGCCAGCGTCAACCCCGACGGCACGATTAGCCTGGTAGAGGGGTCGCCGGACATCGGCGGGTCGCGGGCCGCCATGGCCATGCAGGTTGCCGAGGTGCTGGGCATCCCGGTGACTGAGGTCAAGCCGGCGATCGTCGATACCGACTCCATTGGCTACAGCTCCGGGGCCGGCGGCAGCGGAGTCACTTTCAAGATGGGCACGGCCTGCTACCAGGCCGCCCAAGACGTGAAACGGCAGTTGATCGAGCGGGCCGCCCGCATCTGGGACGTCGACGCGGACGACGTGGAGTATGACCGCGGGACCGTGCGGCACAAGCAGGACACCGAACTGGTCATCACTCTCAAGGGGCTGGCCCCCAGGCTCAACGGCACCGGCGGGCCCATCGTGGGCCGGGCCACGGCCAATCCCGGGGGCGTGGGCAACGCCTTCGGGCTGCACGTGGTGGACGTCGAGGTCGACCCTGAGACGGGCAAGGTGGACATCCTGCGCTACACCGCGTTCCAAGACTCCGGCAGGTCCATACATCCCAGCTACGTGGAGGGGCAGGTGCAGGGCGGCGCGGTGCAGGGCATCGGGTGGGCGCTCAACGAGGAATACTGGATGAACGACCAAGGCCAGATGATGAATTCCAGCTTCCTGGACTATCGTATGCCCACCGCCCTGGACTTGCCGATGATCGAGACGGTGATCGTAGAAGTGCCCAACGACGGTCATCCCTTCGGGGTGCGCGGGACCGGCGAGGTGCCGTTGGTGCCCCCCATGGCGGCCATCGCCAACGCCATCTACCGGGCGGCCGGGATCCGAATGACCCATCTGCCCATGACCCCCGGCAGGGTCCTGGATGCCCTGTGGGAGAAACTCGACCAAGGATGATAATTTGCCTGACGACGACAAAGTAAACGTCTACATTGACGGTAGCAATCTATATCACAGCCTAAGGACTGCGGTCGGCAGGTCCGATTTGGATTTCCAGGCCTTTGCTGCGAAGTTGGTTGGGGAGCGCAGGCTGCATAGAATCTACTATTACAATGCGGTCGTCGACCAATTCAGAGAACCCGACCAGTACCGCAGCCAGCAAAGTTTCTTTGACGCGCTCCGAAGGGTCAATTACCTTGAGTTGAAGTTTGGGCGGCTGGTCTATCGAGATTCGCCAACGGTGCGTTACGAGAAGGGCATCGACGTCAAAATCGCGACCGACATGTTGGTTCACGGATTCCGCGGCAACTACGATGTCGCTATCCTGGTAAGCGGAGACACCGACTTCGCGGATGCCGTACAGGCCGTGAAGGACCTTGGCCGTCACGTCGAGGTGGCGCTGTTCGATGATGCCGGTTCGATAGCGCTTAGAGACGTTGCCGACCGAGTGCATCATGTCGGTCAGGAGTTTCTGAGGGATTGCTGGAGATAAGAAACACGGGGTTGCATAGCAACCCCGTGAGGTCCAGAACCCTTGATTGACGTACAATCAAGGGGGGTTAATTGCCCTTGATTGACGTGCAATCAAGGGGGGTTAATTAGGATAGTAATATATACATTCGTATTGCAGTTTGCAAGCACGACAAGCCTTTCCGAACCTACGGCGTTCGTTGGAAGGGGTCGGTCAGCTCCAGTTCCTCGCCGATTTCCTTCAGCGCCGGCAGCACTTCCTGGCCCATGAGTTCCAGGCAGCGCATCGTGTCCTCGTGGCTTATGGTGCCGTCGTTGGTCCATATGGCCAAGATTCCAGGCCGCATCTCCGACAGTACCTCGCGCAGGTCGCGGATAACCGTTTCCGGGCTGCCAATGATCCAGCGCTTGGAGTCCAAAATCTGGTCATAGGCGGCAGTATCGAGTCCGCCGACACGGAAGGGATCGGAGCGAATCTTTTCCCTGATACGCAGGTAGCGCGGGTCCTGACTGGCGCTGGCGTAGCCCACGGGAGACTGGTAGTCGCGGGGTAGGGGGATGCGGCCCACTCCGATGTTGCCTGTCATGTAGCCTCGGCCCACGTCCCGGGCTTTTTCGTCGGTGTCCTGGACGTGGATGCGGACGAGGTACCCCAGGTGCTCGGGCCCCGGCTCATAGCCAATCTCCTGCGCGCTTTCGGCGTAGATGTCTTTCATGTCCTGAGTGGCCTCGATGTCGGTCTCAAGGAAAATGTAAGGGTAGCGGTGCTCGGCGCACCATACCAGGGTCTCCGGGCTGCCCGTGCCCGGAATCCAGACCGGAGGATGGGGCTTCTGCAACGGCACCTGGAAGGGGTTCACCACCCGGAACTCGTAATGTTTGCCCTCCCAGCGGAACGGGCCGGGCGTCGTCCAGGTCTTCATCACCAGGTCGTGAGCCTCGTTGAACCTCTCCCGATTGAACAGCGGGTTGGTGTTGGTGGCGAGGCTCTCCACGCCGGTCCCCCGCACGAACCCGGAGACCAGCCTTCCCCTGGATATCATGTCGATCTCGGCCAACTCTTCCGCCAGACGGATCGGGTTATCGAAGATGGGCAACGGGTTGCCCAAGAGGACGATCTTCGGTTTCTTGGTGATACGGGCCAGGATGGCCGCCTCCAGGTTCATGGTCGCGCCCAGACAAGTGGGTGTGTTGTGGTGCTCGTTGAGCATCAAGCCGTCGAACCCCATCTCCTCCGAGTATTCGTACTCGTCCAAGTACATATTGTAGAGTTCGGACCCTCGCTGCGGGTCGAAATTGGAGTTGGAGAAGGTGAGGCGCACGGCCTCGTTGAGACTGCCGCGAACGGACTCCTCGGTGTAGTCGGTGTAAGCGCGTTCCGTAAACCGCATCAAAAACATTGGCTTGCCTCCAACTCAGTATTGTCGAATCGCCAGGGTCCAGGGAACCTCTGAACAAGTTATGGTCCAAGTTATGGTTATTGAGGCGAAAGCCGCGCCCCCATCCTAACCTTCCCCCATCGGGGGGGAGGGACTTGTTCAGAATCCTAACCTTCCCCCATCGGGAGGAACGGACTTGTTCAGATGTTCCCTAGAAAGCCCG
Organism: Dehalococcoidia bacterium; assembly: GCA_034428795.1. GTDB lineage: Bacteria > Chloroflexota > Dehalococcoidia > Lucifugimonadales > UBA3495 > VXOI01. Next base: position 100,932 of record DAOUHF010000019.1, on the reverse strand, counting down.
GGGCGGGAACACCCGCCGGTAAACGCCGGGAGAGCCGGCGGCGTGTCCGTAGGTACCGCCGATGTACTGGTTCATAGTGTCTTGGCCCCGCTGGCGTTCCCAAGCGAGGGTCTCGGGAACTTTCTCGTGTTCGAACTCGTACATGGTCAGGTATTTGGGGCCGCCTTCCACCGCGTGGTAGCGGCGCACAAACAAACAACCGGGAATCGTCAAGTTCGCCGGCGTCCGCACGTTATCGTAATAGTCGTTGTATTTGGCTTCCAACTCCGGCGGGACGTCCATGCGCCCGATCTGAAGGGCTGGGGCCATGCCGCGCCCCGTGGTGTCGGGGTCGCTGTCGGCGGGATAAATCTGGGTGCAGACGTTCCTGACCATGTTGCGGCCAATGACGTTGGGCGACATCCGCTTGGTCCATTCGGTGGGGTTCTCAGACTGCCGCCGGTACTCGTCGGATTGCAGGGTCTCGGCCGACTCCAGCTCGTAGACCGCCAGGTAGCGTGGACCGCCTTTCACCGCCTCGTACCGGGCCCCGTCCAGGAATCCGGGAGCGCTGAGACGCTCCGGGAGGTGTTCCTGGTTGTACCATTCGTTGAACTCGGCGTCATATTCGACGTCGACGTCAACGAAGATTATGAGCAGCGCGGTCCCCTTCTTCTTGACCATACGGACCTCCCAATGGGACGGTGAATGACCGGCACACCGTCAGTTGTCGGTGGCCTCGAAGGCCAGGTAGGCGTAGCGCAGGAATATGCCGCCCCTGGGCTCGGCCAGGGGGCCGTTGCCGACGAGGCAGGCGATCACGTAGCGGGCCCCCGGTTGGGCGCTGGGGCTTAGCTCCACCCGTTGGGGCGAGTTGAGGCCGACGATGGCCCCGGCGGTACGGTCTATTTCCCCGTTGACCCATATCTCACCGTAATTGTCGGCGTTGGTCTCAAACCACAGGCGCGACCCGGCCACGTCCATCCCCTTGACCTGTGCGGGCAACTCCACGGCGATACGGTACCAGGCAAAAGTGAAGCCCACCGACAGGCTTTGGCGGACGTTCGGCCATACTTCCCATCCGGTATCGTCATAATCGGCGAGGCGGGCTTCGGTGGCCGGCAGTCGGGCGGTGAGGCCTTCGTTGGGTTCTCCGGGCACCAGGCCGGGGGCCATCCGCCATTCAGCGCCAACCAGGGCCCGGTCGCCGGCATCGTTGAGGTCCAAAGCTGCTCTGGGCATGGCGTCCTCTCAGTGTCGTTAAACGCGGAACAGGCGGCGATCACGCCCAACGGCGCGTCCTCCGCGTGTCCGCGGTTTTTCCGATGATTAGCTGCAGGCGATGGTGTAGAGCTGGGTCGCTCCCTCGGGCAGCGGGTAGTCACCCCAGGTGTGGCCGCCGTTGCGGCTGCCGAACACCTGCCCGCCGTTGGAAGCCACGTACATCCGACGGGGGTTGGCCTCGTCGAAAGCCACGCCGAAGAGGGTGCTGTTGACCTCGTGGCCCAGTTCCACCTGCCGCCAATTGGCCCCGGCATCCGGGCTGTGGAAAAGGATGCCCGTGTCGGCCTGGAAGTTGGGGCCGGCGGCCACCCACACGTTCCGGTTGTCGCCCGGCGTCTCGCGGATGTAGCGGCAGTAGGTCTGGCCCTTGTCGTTCAGGGCGTCTATGGGCACACGGGCCCAGTGGTCGCCCCGGTCGTCGCTGCGGAACATACCGGCCCTGCCGATGCTGAGAACGGTGCCGGGCCGGAAGCTGCTGGCCAATACTCCGTGCATGTCCACCGGGTCGTCGTTGATGTACTGGCCGTGGCTCAGGTTCTCCCAGTGGTCGCCGCCGTCCGTGGAGCGGATGATGCCGCCCACTTCGATGGCTCCGTAGAGCTCGTTGGGGTCGGCGACGCTGGCCGACATCATCAGCACCCGCTTGGCCAGGTTGGCTCCGGGCCCGACTGTCACCTCGGGGAAGCGCACGCTCACCGGCAACTGGGCCCAGTGGTCTCCCCCGTCGTCACTGCGGTATATCTCAGACGATTCGTACCCGGCGAAAATGACATTGGGGTCGCGGGGATGGAACATCAGCGACCAGACGGGCAGCCCGTGGTCGCTCACGTCGACCTTTTCCCAGTGGTCGCCGTTGTCGTTGCTCCGGTACGGCCCGTCCTGTGTGCCAGCGTAGACCACTTCGGGCATCTTGGGATGAACGGCGATGGAGCGCACTGCCGGAGCCTCGGGCAGGCCGTTGCTCAGCGTCTCCCAGTTGCCGTCGTCGTTGGTCATGCGGTAGAGGCCGCTGTTGACCTCCCGTCCGGGCGCCGTCTCTCCCGCCAGTCCTGCGAAAACGTAAGAGTTAGTCATGTCGTTCGCCTCCTGATGGAGTTTGAGTCGATTCTTGGTGCCGATTCCAACACAGGCTTATGAGGGTGTCAACTTGTTGCCGCCCAACGGGGGGCGCCGAACGCCCCAAGGGGTATCCGGTTACACCAGTCCCTCTTCGATCATTGCCTGAATCGCACCGTCGAAAGCCTCCAGACTTTGGTCGATGTCGGCCTCGGTATGGACGCCGGAGAGCACCCCGCTGGTGCGGGACATGAGGTCCACGCCCCGGACCTGCAGGGCCTGCCGGAAGTTGGTCTGAATTGCGGACGCCCCGCCCTTGAGGGTGTTGGCATCGAGCCCTTCGATGGAACGGCCTCCGAAGTAGATGTGGAAAGTGGAGGACTCACCGTAAACGGACGCGGCCACTTCCCGCCGGTCGATTATGTCCCGGAGTCCGACGCGCAGCCGCTCCGCCATCCGGTCGGCGGTGTCCTGCATTTCGCCGGTAGCGGCAATGCGAAGGGCGGCGTTGCCGGTGGCGGCGAAATATGGGTTGGCATTGAAAGTGCCGCCGTGGTAGACGCGCTGGAAGCGGTCATGGTCCGGGTCCCCTGTTATCTCCATTACCGACATCACGTCTTTCCGGCCGGCCACCGCGCCTCCGGGGAGGCCTCCGGTGAGAATCTTGGCCATGGTGCAAAGGTCCGGGTCGAGGTCGAGGACCTGCTGCAGACCGCCCGGACTCCAGCGGAAACCGGTGATCACTTCGTCCAGGACCATGACCACGCCGTAGCGCCGGGTCAAATCCCTCACGCCCTGTACGAACCCCGGCGCCAAGGGGACGGTGCCGTAGGAGGCCCCGGACCCTTCGGTGATAACGCCGGCGATGTCGTTGTCGGTGGCCAGCACCCGCTCCAGGGCGTCCAGGTCCGGCGGCAGCACGACCACCGAGTCCACCGTGCCCTTGGGAATTCCCGTGGACGCCGGGACGTCGAAGGGGGCCAGGTTGCCCGGCATCACGTAATCGTGCCAGCCGTGGTAGTGGGACTCCCAACGCACTATCTTGTCTTTCCCGGAGTAGGCCCGGGCGATGCGCAGGGCCAGGGCGGTGGCTTCGGCGCCGGAACCGACGAACCGGACCTTGTCGGCGCACGGGACCATGTTGCACACCCGCTCTCCCCACTCCAGCACCTTTTCCACGGGAGAGCCGTAGTGGGAACCGGCCGGAGCGGCCTGCATGAGGGCCTCCACGACTTCAGGATGGGAATGACCCAAGAGAAGGGACGCCGATCCCAACCCGTAATCGATGTATTCGTTGCCGTCCACGTCCCATTTGCGCGGCCCTTGCCCGCGTTCGATGGTCACTGGGAACGGATCGGCAACGTAGCCGTCGTGGTCGCCGCCGCCGGAGGGGAAATATTGCTGGAAACGGGGAAATAGGGCCGCAGATCTGGGGTTTCTACGGATGTATGCCTCTCGTATCGTCTCAGCCATCGTTTTCCTCCCGCAATTGACATCACGCGCATTCTACCGCAAACCGGAGGCGGGCCGGGCGACGATTGGGCCCAAGGCCGCAGTCATGTATAATCCGCCACGGATTTAAGGCCTCGGATGGTCCCCTGAGGCACGTAGTTCTTGAGATGGAGGCCCTGATGACCGGCGGGGAAGTAACATTCATACTCAATACCTTCTCGTTCCTAATTTGGGGCGCGCTGGTGATGTGGATGTGCGCGGGGTTCACCATGCTGGAGTCGGGCTCGGTGCGCACCAAGAACGCCTCGATGATCTGTATGAAGAACATCGGGCTTTATTCGATCGCCGCCCTGGCCTTCTTCTTCATCGGCTACAACCTCATGTACGTTGACGTCAATCACGTCATCGGCTCATTCCAATTCCTGCGCGGCCCCTCGCCCGACGAGATCGCGCTGGTGTCCGGCCAGGAAGGCGTGGCGGCGTCCGTGATCCAGAGTGGCCGCTCCACCATGTCCGACTGGTTTTTCCAGATGGTCTTCGTGGCGACGGCCGCTTCCATCGTGTCCGGCACCATGGCCGAACGGGTCAAAATGTGGCCGTTTTTTCTCTTTGTGGTGGTTTTGACGGCGCTAATTTACCCTATCGTAGGCGCCTGGACCTGGGGAGGCGGCTGGCTGGCCGAGCTGGGTTTCCAGGACTTCGCCGGTTCGACCATCGTACACGGGGTCGGCGGCTGGGCGGCGCTCGCCGGGGCGCTGGTCGTCGGTCCGAGGCTGGGCAAATTCCGGCGCAACGGCTCGGCCAGGCCCACACCGCCGTCGAACGTCCTGATCGTGACCCTGGGCGTCTTCATCCTGTGGTTCGGCTGGTTCGGCTTCAACGCCGGATCGCAACTGGCCCTTGGCAGCGCGGCCGATGCGGTGGCGATGAGCCACGTGCTGGTGAATACCAACCTTGCGGCGGCGGCCGGGGTCTTGGCGGCCCTCCTCTGTTCGCGGCCCATCCTTGGGCGCATGGACCTGTTCGCCGCACTGAACGGCGCTATCGCCGGGCTGGTTTCTATTACCGCCGGCCCGGACTTCGTCGACCACTACTGGGCGATCGTCATCGGGCTGGTCGGCGGCGTATTGTGTACTGCCGGGATCAAGCTCCTGGAGAAAGTCAAGGTTGACGATGTTGTCGGGGCGATACCCGCCCACCTTTTCTGCGGAATCTGGGGCACCATAGCGGTCTGCATCGCCGCCGGCGGCAACATCGGAGTGCAGCTGATCGGCATAGCATCTATAGGCGCATTCGTGTTCGCGGCGTCCTTCGTGCTCTGGCGCGTGATGGACTTGACCATCGGGGTAAGGGTGTCCCGACAGGTCGAGAATTTGGGCCAGGACGCCGGGGAGTTGGGAATCGAAGCCTATCCCGAATTCGTGCTCATGCCGGAAGAGGACCTCCTGGCCGAAAACGACGGCTGAACGACGGCTGAGCGACGGCTGAACGCCGGTTGTGCCGGGACTGGCCGGGCGACTAATATAGGCCCACTTGGCAGCCAAGGAGGAAGGGATGGAGGTCTACGAGTGCATCAGGTCGCGGGTCAGTGTGCGCGAGTTCAAGCCTGACCCGGTCCCGGGTCGCGTCATTGCCGCCATGCTGCGGGCGGCCCGGTGGGCTCCCAGCGCCCGCAACCGGCAACCCTGGAACTTCATTGTCATCCAGGACCACGGGACCCTGGAGCAAATCGGGCGAATTGCATCGTCGGGCGGGTTCATCGGCGGCACTCCCCTGGGTATCGCGGTAGTCATGGACCGGCAAGGCCGCGTTGAGCTGGACGCCGGTCGCGCCCTGCAACAGATGGAACTCGTCGCTTGGTCCCACGGCGTCGGCGCCTGCATCGCCGGGATACGAGGGGAGGAAAACGACCGGGTGAAGGAGTTGTTGGCCATCCCCGAGGACAAGGAACTGGTCACCGTGATGGCCTGCGGCTACCCCACGGACGCCGCCAGGTCCGGCGGCAAAAGGCGCAAACCCCTGGCGGAGATCACCCACGGAGAGCGCTTCGGGCAGAGCTACCAGGCCGGCTAGGAGGGACCGCCATGCGATTGGCAAACAAGGTTGCCATAATCACCGTCGCCGCCGCAGGGGTGGAAGGCCGGTTGATGGGACGCTTGGGCAACGCCTACGGCATCCTTTACCTGGCCTCCGACGAGTCTTCGTTCGTGACGGGCTCCGAACTGGTAATCGACGGCGGCGCCACCGCCCAGTAGACGGCCCGGATCCGGTGTAAACAGGTATAGAACTTGAACGACCCAAAAGAGCAGCCCAGCACCCAAGCCGATAACCCCTGGCCCAACATCAGGGCGGCGCCCAGGAGTTTCTTCCGGACGCCCCTTTGTACCGACATGGACCAACTGGACGCGAATGTTGCGTTTATCGGCGTCCCCTTCGATCAGGGAACCCTCGGCCGGCCCGGCGCCCGGTTCGGGCCCGACGCGGTCCGGGACGCTCCCAGGGCCTACGCCTACTCCGACCCCTACGGGTCCCAGGCCCCGGCTGGCGGTTTCTTCGACGTCGACGTACAGGACGAACTGCTCCGGGGCGTGACCATGGCCGATTGCGGCAACGTTACGGTCGTGCCATCGGAAGTGGTCCGTAACTTCGACAAGATTACCGCTGCGGTCGCCAAGGCCGTGGAGCGCGGAGCATTCCCCGTAGTGGTGGGCGGCGACCACGCCATCACCTTCCCGGCGGTGCGGGGCCTGAGTTCGTTCGCCCCCTTGAACATCGTCCACTTCGACGCCCACCTGGACTACAGCCACGACATCCAGGACAACCTCTACACCCACGCCAGCCCCATCCGCCGTTGCCGGGAGTTGGACCACGTGGGCCACATCACATCCATCGGCATACGAACGGCCCGGCGGCGGCCCTACGAGGAAGCCCGGCGGGACGGCACGCTGGTCATCAGCACCAGGCGTTTCCGCGAGATGGGCCCCGAGGCGGTGGCCCAGGAAATACCCAGGGGAGAGAACCTGTACATCACCTTCGACATTGACGTGATGGACCCCAGCCAAGCCCCCGGGACGGGGACGCCGGAGACGGGCGGGTTGTTCTATGAAGAGGTCCGGGAGTGCCTGGCCGAGCTGGTCGCCTCCTCCAATCTGGTGGGCTTCGATATGGTCGAGGTCGCGCCCCCGTATGATTCCTCGGAGATCACGGTGCAAGTGGCGGCGAGACTGATCATCGACATCCTTTCGGCCCGGTTCCCTTCTCGATTGTCACCCTGACCCGCGTCACCCTGGCCCGCGTCACCCTGGCCCGCGTCACCCTGACCCGTCCGCGACTCACGAAAGAGCGCAGACAGGTATTTTGTCAAACTCCGTGGTCAATCACGAGAGGCGTGGTATAATCCTTGCAATCGGGGCGTGGCCCAGTCCGGTAGGGCACCTGCATGGGGTGTAGGGGGTCGCCGGTTCAAATCCGGCCGCCCCGACCATCCAGGAACCAGTACGGAGACCGCTTATGGGCGGTCTCTTTCTTTTAGGCCCGGTGATCATGCCAGGGTTTGTGAGGATGCTAATGCTGGCTGGCGGGAAGCCGGTGGACGGCTCTTCGGCCGCGGCGTTCCGCATCGCCTTCGGGCTCGTCTGTCTGGCCGGAATCGTCCGGTTCTTCGCCCACGGATGGGTCTCTGAACTGTACGTCGAGCCGGTACACCACTTTACATACCTGGGATTCGGGTGGGTGAAACCGTGGCCCGGTTGGGGAATGCACCTGCATTTCGCTCTGCTGGGGGTATTCGCCCTAGGAATCGCGGTGGGGTACCGGTACCGTCTATGCGTCCTGGCCTTCTTCTTGGGATTCACCTACGTTGAACTCATAGACAAGACCAACTACCTGAACCACTACTACTGGGTGACACTGGTCAGTCTCTTGATGGTGTTCCTGCCGCTGCACCGGTCTATGTCGGTGGACCGATGGCTGGCCCTGAGACGGGGACGGGAATTCGCCGCCGACGTTTGGGGTTACATCCCTTCGGCGACTCTCTGGGCGTTGCGCGGGCAGGTCGCGGTAGTTTACCTGTTCGCCGGCGTCGCCAAACTGAACCCGGACTGGCTGTTGGAGGCCCAGCCGTTACGCATCTGGCTGCACCATCACGCCGACCTGCCGCTGGTGGGACCGCTCTTGGGAGAGCTCTGGGTGGCCTACGCGATGAGCTGGGCCGGGGCGTTCTTCGACCTGACCATTATCGGATGGCTTTTGTGGCGGCGGACGCGGTTATGGGCGTTTCTGGTCGCGGCGGTATTCCACCTGCTGACCTGGCTGCTTTTCCCGCAGATCGGCGCGTTCCCGTGGCTCATGATGGGCGGCGCGTTAATTTTCTTCCCGGCCGACTGGTCCAACACGCTGGCGGCGCGTGTGCGGGCGGCGTGCAAGGGCCGGTCCTTGGAAACGGTCCCAGCCTCCGGGGCGGGCCACTTAACGGCACGCGGGACGGGGTCATGGCTTCCCCGCCTGGCGGCGCTGGCCATAGCGGTCTACTTTTTGGTGCAGGTAATGGCCCTGCGGCATTACGCCTACCCGGGCAATGTGCGTTGGAACGAGGAAGGCTACAGGTTTTCGTGGCGGGTGCTGCTCACGGAGAAGGTGGGGCTGGTGGAGTACCGGGTACGCGACCCGGCCAGCGGCCAGTCATGGCGGGTTGGCCCGGAAGACTACTTGACGCCGCTACAGGCGGAGCGGGCCGCCACCCAGCCGGACATGATGTTGGAAACGGCCAAGCTGATCGCCAGAGACGTCGCGGCGCAGGGGTATCCGAAGGTCCAGGTGTACGCCGACGCTTTCGTTTCAATGAACGGCAGGGAACACCGCCGGTTGATCGACCCCGCCGCCGATCTGGCAGGTCAGGACCACGGGCTGACCCCAAAGGAGTGGCTGCTCGACCCGGACAGCCAAGAGGCTTCGCCGCGTTACGTTTGGGGCGAAGGACGGGCGGACTAGCTATCGCCGTCGGTATCGGAGAAGCCGACGGAAACGCCCAGCAGGCTCACCACCTCGGTGTTCAGCACCCGCTGCAGCTCTTTGAAGCTATCGTACACGGCTCTGACAACGGCAGGGTCGGAGACGATAGCCGATTCGAGGCTGCCGTCGAAAGCTTCTACCGCGTCTCGGCAGGCTTCGATCGCCCCGGCCATCCGGCTGTCCACCTCCGGTGAAAGCTGCCGGACCCGGTGGCTGATGCCCAGGGCGCCGGTGGCGCTGGCGGCCCCTTGGTACATCTCGGAAATACTGAGCAATTGATGGCGCAGGTCCTCGCGGGAGTGGCTGGCCGCGCCGGAGGGAATGGCTGACGGGTCCGCTTGGGTGTCCACCCCCAAGGCCGCCCCCAACCGCATGTTGGCGATGGTGCGCACCATGAAGACCAGTGAACGGACCACCTCCGCCTCCCCTTCCCGTGGGTGGAGCGAGGAACTGGCGGAGCCGTCGAAGAACCCGTCATATCCCGGCGACTCCCCGTCTCCCTCCCAGTCTTGGCGGACGCCATCGATCTCCTCGTGGGCGACGGCGGCCAAGGCCGAGAGGTAGCCGCAGCGCATCGCTCCGGCGGGCCCGGCCAAGGCGTCGCTCCCGTCACCGAACAACAGGTGCTCCATGGCGCCCATACCCCGCTGGGTGGAGGGCATGAACTGGCGGACGGTCTCAGTCGTGACCGGTCCTCCTTCGGACACAACTCCTTCGATGCGTTCGATGGACACCGGCCACCAGTCCACCAGCGACACCGAACGCCGGTCCATGGCCGGCCCGAAACGGAATGCCCCGGTTGTCACCCAAGCGGCGCGGGCATCCCGCCACGTCGTACGGGCCGTTTCGAGGGAGGCCCAGCCGGGGACCGCGCACAGGGCATCCACCGATATCGCCAAGCTTCCCATGGCGTCCGACGCCTGCCGGTACCGCGGGACGATGACGCGGCCGGTCAGGCTGGTCAGGACGTCCGGGCGGGAGACTTCCGGAGTCTTGATTGGAACTACCGCAGTTTCGCGAGGGGATTCGCCGGGCCCCGCAGTGGGTGACGCGGAACCGCCGCAGGCTATCAGCGCCAGCAGGGCGGCCAAGGCGCTCAACAATAGAAGGCAGCGAAGACTCATGCCGGGCTTCACAGCGACTCCAGGAACCTGATGAGGGCGTCGCGTTCCTCTTTGTTAAGGGCCTTAAGGCGTTCCTGGACTCGGCGGCCTCTCCGCCGTGCCAGAGGATGGCTTCGGCGAGGTTTCGGGCCCGGCCATCGTGGAGGAACATGGTATGGCCATTCACCGTCTCCACCAAGCCGATGCCCCATAACGGCGGGGTCCGCCACTCCCGGCCGTCGGCGTCGAAATCGGGCCTGCCGTCGGCCAGACCCGGGCCCATGTCATGCAGTAGCAAGTCGGTATACGGGTAGATGGCCTGGTGGGATACAGCGGCCACCGGGTGCTCTCCGGTCGTGTGGCAAAGGTGGCAACCGGCCTCAACGAAGACCTCCGCGCCTTGGGCGACCTGTGAATCGGCCACGTCTCTCATGGCGGGCACGGCCAGGGTCTGGGTGTAGAAGACGACCTTGGCGAAGCGCTCGTCGGCAATTTCGGGGCTCCCGCCGTTAGGGGTTGAAGCGCAGTCCGGCTGGGAGCCCGGGCAGTTCTCTTGAGGAAACAGGCCAGAGGTTATGCCGATGTCGCCCAGGAAGGCGCCGGCAGTCTGCTGCTCCACCGTAGGCTGATTGGCCTTCCAGCCGAAGCGGCCCAAGGCAAGGTCTCCCCGGCGGATGTCCCAGACCATGTTGGGCCGTCCCGAGATGCCATCGTTATTGGCGTCTTCCGGATCGGCCAAGGCCAGGATGGTCTCTTCGGGTATGGCTTCCAGCAGGCCCATGCCGACCACCGCCGGGGCAACTCTTGGCGAAATCATAACCTCGGGGTGCAACGGGCCAAATACAAGCTCGCCGACCTGGTAGCTAGGCGCCCTCAGGCTGTAGGGCTCGCCGTCGTCGAACTCACCGGGCTCTTCCCGGTAGAGGACTATCATCCGTCCTTCCGGGGGGACCAGCAACACCGCCCGGTCCTGTAGCTGTCCGCCGTAGACCGGGTCCGGGATTGGGCCGCCGTGGGGCCCTCGGCCCGGGATGCTGACCCGGAACAGCAGCCCCCGCTCCGGGTCATCGGGGCCGTCGGGCGGCTTGGCGCGGCCGTCCAGGGTATGACAGGAAGAACACGACAGGGCGTTGAAGGTCGGTCCAAGACCGTCGCGAGCGTCCGTGGAGGCGGGTGCCGTAACCCAGTTCTGCCGGAAAAAGCTGTTGCCGACGGCGAAGGTCCGTCGCTCTTCTCGCTTGAGATTGCGGGCTGGAAGCTCGAAGGCGTTGCGGGTGCCGGTGAAGGCGGTGGTTTCGCCGCCCAGGGCCTCAACAAGAACGATCCGCGCCGGCGCGGGGTCCCGGTTAAAGACAGCGAAGTATACTGTCACCGGGGCCACGACCAAAACGGCGGCCAAGGCGAAAAACCCCAACCGCCGTGTCCTGGCCGACCGTGCGCCGAAGAGTGCTGCCACCTAAGCTGACCGTTATGGTGATACCAACTTCTTCGGCTGCGGCCACGATGGTGTCAGTCTGGTTTTCCAGCGATTCAATGGTCCGCAGGACAGCGGCCCTGCCGGGCTCGTCGTTGGCGATGGTGTCCCGCAGGTGCAGGTCGAAGGGACTGGGTATGGCGGCGGCGAGGGCGACGCTGCGGTCAATCTCCATGCCCAGTTGGTCGGCTAGTCCGGGATTGGCGATGGTCACCAAGTCTTTCACTCCGGGCCCCGAATGCACCCCGTAGTTGCCGGTGAACACCAACTGTATACCGCGGGCGTTGCCCACGATGTCGGACGTGGTGTTGTCAGAGAAGCAGGAATGTTCGTCTTCTTGTGACCGCTCCTCGTAGGCAACGGTCATGCGCTCACCGGCCAGTTCGCCGCGGCTGAGCTCGCCGATTCCGGTGATGACGTTGGTAAGGGCGGCGTCAGCGTCCATCGTCATGAATCCGGCCCGGTAGTTGCCGGCGACGTTGGGAGCCCAGGCATCGACCATTTGCCGGAGGTGGACCAAGAGGAGCTCGGACGCGACCGCCAGATAGACGCCGCGTCGGTCGGCGTTGTCGCCGGTGGTGTAATCCGCCAACGGCCGGCTGCCGGGACCGACCTCGTTCATGTCTTGCCCCCAGAGCAGGAACTCGATGGCGTGCCAGCCCGTGGAGACGTTCTCCTCGCCGCCTTCCTCATTCAACGATTTTTTCAGGGCGGCGTCGATCACCGGGAATTCCGACGGGTTGTTGATTATGCCAGACTTGCCGTTGCCTTCAACATAGTCGATATACGACTCGTCGAGAGGCCAAGCGTTAAGCAGGCCCTCGGGGCCGTCCTCTTCGTTGTCGATGGGACCGCCATAGAACCGGAACGCCTCGGTTGGTCCGTAGTCGTCCCGGGCGCGAAGCCAGGCCCTCTTGGCGCCTTCGAGGCTGGAGGGAGTCGGGTCGTCCAGAAACAGACCGATGGCTTGGTCCATAATCGTCGCGGAAGCCAGGCTCTTGGCGTAGAGGGCATGTACACCCTCTGCGTAGTTGGCCACGACGTCGCCCTTGACTTGGGCGATGTCCGGACCGGGAGCAGCCGCCGGGGGAGGTTCTGTCGGCGGCGGGGCTTGCTCGCCGCATGCCGCCAGCGACAAAAGCAGGACGCCGGACAGTAACCCAGCTAACCCGAAGATAGACAACCTGCTCGTATTGTTTGATCTCCTCTGCAAACCGCTACCGCTGAATGGGCGTAACATGTCAAATGAAATCGCCGTCACGTCTATGCGTTGTTACAACTGTATGCAAGACATACAAGGTTTGTTGTATTGATTTGCAGCGGTTTGAATGGCCAACAAAATAGGGGCGTCTCTTACGAAACGCCCCGATAATCGCCCCCGAGGAACCTTGGGGTTAGTCGTCTCTAATCTGCTGGTTGAGATAGAGGTCTATTCCCACGACGTTGATGGTCTCGAGTTGAGTTTCGATCCAGTCGATATGCTCCTCTTCCGACCGGACCATCTGTTCAAGAATGCTCCGGGTGGTGTAATCGCCCACCGACGCGCAGTGGGTGATTGCCTCGATCAGGGCCTCGACCGCTCCCTGCTCTGCCTGCAGGTTCAACTCCAGGTCTTCCTGGACGGTTTCCCCGACCATCACCTGGTTCAGCCGCTGCAGGTTCGGCAGGCCCTCAAGGTAGAGGATATGGCCTATGAGGTGCTGGGCGTCCTTCATCTCTTCGAAGCTGCTCGAGCGAAAATGGTTGTAGACTCGCTCGAAGCCCCAGTGTTTGCACATCTCAGCTTGGACGAAGTACTGGTTGATGGCCGTGAGCTCGATGGTGAGGATGTTGTTCAGCCGGTCTAAAACGCCGTCTTTAGCTTTCATGAGCGGGGCTCCTAGGCTATGGTCTGGTGAAAAATTAATGCCCCTTGGCCCGACGGAGATCGGCGTTCCAAGGGGCTCCATTCCATTATACGAGAAATAGTCCGGTTACGAAAACTGATGAACCGTTCCAAGGGGGACACTTGGTCCTTCGATACAGTTACGCGACCGCCAGGTCCCGCTTGGACTTGTCCATTACCAGTCGCACCAATACTGAGATCTTGGCGATGTGGTCGGCGCAACGGCCGCAGGCGTCGCCATCGTCGAAGCCAAAAGTCTTCATCAACGCTTCCGGACTGGCGCCCCGGGTCTTGGCCGCTTCAACCGCATCGGAGAACGTGACGCCCTTGCATACACAGACGTACACTGTACAGACCTCCATATAGCGACGAATCGCCGGAAGTGTACTGTAACTCCGGTTATATGTCAACACGATAAAATAACATTCTACTGGTTGGCATGAGTTTATTCTCGACGAATGGCGCTGGCGGTATTCTATCGATTCTGACCGTGCTTCAGCTGCGATAAACGTAACCAACGTATCCTTCGTGCCGCGGGCACAACCCGGTGCGAGTGGCTATCCAGACCGCCCTGCTGGACAACCTGTGCCAAGGGCGCTTGATTGTGGGCACGGCCAGGGGCTCCAACTACAACGCCTTCTGATGTCGTGGTTCCGGGACTGAACGCTGGAAAACGGATGCCAGGCCCCGGCTAAGAAAAAAGCCGCCGTTCTTGCGAACGGCAGCTTGGGGACTGGATAGTTTGGTTGTGGCGCTTACTGCACCAGGTTTGGCGTTACCTCGGCTGGCAGGCCGGTGGCTTCCATTTCCCTGGCCCGCGCTTCCACTTTCGGCATTACCGACGTGATCAGGTCTTCGTCCAGGTCGGCGGCTACACCGGGGTAACCGGCCCGCTCCAGCATCGCCGCCAGCTTCTTGTTCTTGAACTGGTCCAGGCACCAACCCAGCGGATCGGGCACCAGGGTCCTGTCCCAGTAAATCCGGTGGTTCTTGTTGCGGGGGCCATAGTGGTAATGAGGGCCGTCCCAGAAGCAGTCGAAGGCCAGAAGCTCGGTCTCTTCGGTAAAGACCCGGCCGGTATTGCCGGCCAGTTCGGACAGGACGTGGATGGCCAAGCCGCCGTCGCCAGAGGCCAGCCGACGCATTTCCAGGCCGAAACGGATGTTGCCGGCCTCGATGATGTCGGTCCCCCGGTTGTGCTTAACGGTGTTGCGATCGGCCATGAACTTGGCCCGTGCGATGCTTTCCACCTCATCGAGGCTCGCCGCCACCGCCGCCATGTCGAGCTGACCGGCGATCTCCGGGTAGCCGGCCTCTTCCACCATGATGGGCAGGCTCTCCCGGATGGTCTTGACCGACCAGCCGATGGGATTGCCATCAACGGTGTGGTCCATGCGGAATTTCTGATTCTTGCCGTTGGGGCCGTAGACGTAGCTGCGTTCCATGTCGAAGCAGTTGAATCGCAACAACGTAGTGTCGCCGGACGCGACGAGAATGACGACGCCCTGGTCGGTGTGGTCTTGAATGTTGCCGTCCCAAAGCTCGTGCTGGACGATTAATGTTAGGTTGCCAGCCTCTACCCTGACTCGACCAGACTGTTGCATCATATACGGAACTCCTATCGGTTGATTGTTGTGGCCGAAATATAGCCACCGTGGCGCTTGAGTGTCAATAACCTAATCGTCGGCGGCCACCGGCGCCTCGACGTTGAAGTGAGGCATTACGCCTTCGGCGAAGCGTTCCAGTTGCTCAAGCATCACGCTCAGGGACGTTCCCATACGGTTGCAGCCCACGTGCATGTATTCCAGGCCAGGGTACTTATCCTGAATCTCCATGATGCGTTCGGTGACCTGCTCGGCGGTGCCGCAGAGCCAAGCCCGGGCGGCGGAATAGTCTTCCAGGGTGGGCAGCCCGGCGCTTCGAGCCCGCTTGGGATCGCCCAAGGCGATGATCTGGTCGGGGGAGAGGTCCCGGAAGAAGCCCAGGGGCGCGAACATCTTCATGTCTTCTTCCAAGTACTCTCGGGCCTGCTCGATGGCCTCCTGCTCGCTGTCGGCGATGAACGTGGAGAGGCCGATGACCAGGCGACCGCCCAACTCGACTTCCCGGCCGTGGCAGGCCAGGGTTTCGGTCCATTGCCTGATGACGTCATCGGCGGCGCCTCCCGTGACCGCTCCACCGCCGATGATGGCTTGGATGTCGTTTTTGGCCATGAAGTCCATGGCCCGCTGGCTGGCGCTGACCATGGGCTGCCAGGTCTCCACCGGCAGGGTCTTGGGCCGCGGCACCAGGGTCAGTTCCTTCAGGTTGTAGCCGCGGTAGGGGACTTCGGGCGGCAGCTTGTAGTATTTGCCTTCGTGGGAGAATGACTCCTCGTTGAAGGCTTTCATTATGATCTCAACCTGTTCCTCGAACAGCTCACGGTTGGCGTCGTTGTCGGTGTTGGTGCTGGGGGCGCCGAAGGTGTCGACCTCGCGGGAGTGGTAGCCGCGGCCGACGCCGAAGATCACCCGGCCGTTGGTCAAAATGTCGGCGGTGGCATAGTCCTCGGCCAGGCGTAGCGGGTGCCACATGGGGTTGATGTTGAAGCCGCAACCGAACTTGAGCTGCTTCGTCAGGCTGGCCAAGTGCACGTAAAGCAACAGGAGGTTGGGGATGACCTCGTTGCCTTCGTGCTGGAAGTGATGCTCCGCCGCCCAGAAGCTGTGGTAACCCAAACGGTCCATAGTCTGTACGATCTGGGTGCAACGGTCGAAAATGGTAATCAAATGGTCGTTGTCGAACCGCCGGTCGTTGACCGGGGTGGCCTCCAGGCCGAGGTCGCCCAAGTCCACGTGGCCGGCGTAGAGGCTGCCGAAATGCTTGATCATAGTTTCCATTCCTTTCGTGTCTGAGTTGTAGATGCGAGTGTCAATAATTGTAATGACGGCGTCCCGGTTGTCAATTGAACGTTCGCGCGGAGGTCGGCCGCCCGCGAGCATCGCCTGATGGCGCCTGCGAGCATCGCCTGATGGCGCCTGCGAGCATCGCCCGATGGATTGACGCCCGATATGCCCCGGATTATTATCGGGCCGAAAGGGGGCGGCCCGAAAACGGTCCATTAACATGAAAACGGTCCATTAATCGGCCATAGAATCGGCCATAGAAAGGAGAAGGAACGTGAAATACGATGTGATTGTCGTGGGCGCCGGCTCAGCCGGCTCCATCATAGCCTCCCGGCTCAGCGAAGACCCGGAGCGGTCGGTGTTATTGCTCGAAGCGGGTCAGGACTACCCGGAGTTCGAACACCTGCCCGACGAGGTGAAGTTCGGTTACGCTACCGCAACGGACATAATGACCAGCGATCACAACTGGCAGTTCTGGGGCAAGCCCACCGCCACGGCTCCGCCAATGATGGTGCCGAGGGGAAAGGTCACCGGTGGCTCCAGCGCCATCAACGGCCAGGTGTTCCTGCGGGGAGTCCCCCAGGACTACGACTCATGGGCTGCCATGGGGAACGACGAATGGAGCTTCCCCAAGCTGATCCCCTTCCTGCGCCGCATTGAGACGGACACAGACTTTCCCGACGACGACTTTCACAGCTCCGAAGGACCGATCATCGCCCGCCGCTTCAAGCGGGAGGAGCTGCTGCCGGACCAAGCGGCGTTCTACCGCGCCTGCCGGGACGCCGGTTTTGCCGACACCCCGGACCACAACCACCCGGAGGCCAGCGGCGTGGGCCCGGTGCCCTTCAACAACCCCAACGGTATCCGGTTCAGTACGGCGCTGGGTTACCTGAACCCGGCCCGCCACCGCCTCAACCTCACCATCCGGCCCAACTGCCTGACCCGCCGCGTAATATTCGAAGGCAAGAAAGCCGTGGCCGTAGAGGTGGAGAGCGGCGGCGAGCGGTTCCAGGTAGATGGAGAGGAGATCATCCTCTGCTCCGGCGCCATCGGCTCTCCCCACATCCTGCTGCTTTCCGGCGTCGGGCCGGGCGCGAACCTCAGCGAAATAGGCATACCGGTGGTGCACGAACTGCCCGGCGTGGGCCAGAACCTGCGGGACCACCCGATGATCTACACCACCTTCCGCACCAAGCCGGAATACCCGCTGGACGGATTCGCTCCCCGGGTCCAGATGACCCTGCGCTGGACCGCCGATGGGTCGGACCTGCGCAACGACATGATGATTTTCATGCAGTCCTACGCCACGGAGCGGGTCGACCGGGGCGGGGAGCGGATGGACGCGATGGGCATCCGCATGCTCAGCGTGCTGGACTTGGAGCTAAGCGCCGGCCAGTTGCGGTTGACTTCGACCGACCCCGACGAGCAGCCTTCCTTGGACTACAACTACATGGATGACCCGGAAGACCGCCGGCGGTTGCGGGACGCGGTCCGGCTGTGCGCCCGGCTGGGCGAGCACAATGCGTTCCAGGATATCGTCGAGGAGCGGGTCGAACCGACCGACGAAGAGTTGGCCACGGATGAGGCGTTGGACGTTTACATGATGCGGGAGGCCACCACGGGCCAGCACATATCATGTACCTGCAAGATGGGTCCGGCCTCCGACCCGATGGCAGTCGTGGACCAATACGGCAAAGTCCACGGGATGGAGAATCTGCGGGTTGTCGACGCTTCCATCATGCCCAACTGCGTCCGCGCCAACACCAACGTCACCACCATGACCATCGGCGAACGCATCGCGGAATTCATCCGCGAAGGCCGCTAACGGAAAGTTGATTATTCGGCGTTCCAATGGGTGCGGAAATCCAAGACGCGCACCATTTGAAACGTGTTGACGCAGGGGATCTCAAAATAGCGGCAAACGTCAGGGAGATGCCGATTGGCCCGAGTTCTACTGGGTTTTGAAACTTCGGTTGTCACTACGACACGGTGTCCTCCATCGACGAGGCCGTACGCTGCAAGGAAGGGATCGTTGCCGAGCTTGTCGATTTCGTCATCGGTTAGATCGGCTGCATACCCTTCCTCTACTATCCGCCGGACTATTTCCACATCCACTTGCTCGTCAAGCATCAGGTTAATCTTGTTATCCTTCAGCCAAATCGTCAGCGAGTCTTCTTTCCCGGCGACAACTTCTTCGTAAGCTTCCAGGGGGACCTTGACGCGTGCTTGTTCCCCCATGCTGGCAAGCCAATCCCAAAATTCGGGTACACGGTCGACAGAATAGTAGTCACGATGAGCGTCGATAAGGACGTTGGAGTCGAGGAGATAGAGCAAATACTGTCTCTTACGATGATGCGCCGGTATCTAGCAATGCTTGAACCTGTTGCGGTTTGACGCCTAATACCTTAGCGGCGCTAGAGGTTGTTAATGCACCGGCGCCCATCATTCTGCGGGCCAAGTCCATCAATCCACTCCCTACTCGGTGTCGTCGAACTACGTAGTAGTTTGGGCCTCCATCTTGTCTTTGCGCTCTTTCCCTGAGAGTAGCCCGTTCCCCGATCCATTGCTGCCGGAATTTGCTGGCCAGCATTTCATATGCATCTTCGTCGATGGCAGCAGTACGCCATGCTTTGTAAGCAACCATGGTCCGACTCACGTTTCGTTCGCGAGCGAATTCACTGACCCGTTCGGCAAATGCTTCTTGGTCCTGTGTGTCGTCAACAATGAGACCTTGCAACTCGTCCTGTGGCAACAGAAACTCGCTGGCGACATCGTCGCAAAATCGCTCTACCGCCTGCTCCGAGCGGGCGCCGCCAATACCCGTGTCGCCAAGTATGAGATGCGTCAACTCATGCAGCAGAGTGAACGACCAAGCGGCACGAGCGTCTCGATCGTTGAGGACTACGAAAGGGGCAATATCATCGGCGACAGTCAATCCTCGGAAGATTTCGACGTCGATTGCCGTGTGATAACTGCCCAAGTCGCCCTTAAGAAGCACGAATACACCGGCACGTTCAGCAGCCCCACGCAACAACCCGAAGGCCGCCTCGGCATTAGGTTGTCTCCGGTATTCATCCAATCCGACGGCCAGAAATTCACGAAGGGAAACCAAGACGTCCGACCGCCCATCCGAAATAGTGTTAGACCCGACTAAAGGTAATGCCTTGGCTTCATCTTCGTCCTCCAACACAGCCCTAACCATGCTTTGGCGTGCCCGCAGATCTCGTACCAAGGCATCAAGGACCGCTTCTGCAGTTGAATAATGATTTTGAGAAGGCAGAGTGCGAAAGTCGGCGCCGCGGTCACCTTTAGCCGGTGGTGTCGACAGGTAGAAAGTAACAAGAGGTCGGCGGTATTGTTTCGCCATTTTCACGAGCATCTGCCGCGTCGGTTCGGTCTCTCCGGATTCCAGCGCGGTTAATCGTTCCTCGGCGGCTACACCGTGGGCGTCATGTATTTTGAGCTTACCGACCGCCTCTTCCAGCGTGAGGCCAGCGGTTTCCCGCGCCCAAGAGAGTATTTCAGGCTTGACCTTAGGCATTAGTCTTCGCGTTAGGACTGAGTCTAAAGGCCGACCAACTCGCGGAAGTTTTCGCCCAGGATGCGCTCTTTGTCGGCGTCGGGAACGGGGAGGCTTTCGATGAACTGGGAGTCTTGGGCCATGTCGGCCAGAGGAAAGTCGGTGCCGAAGCAGACTTTGCCCGGCCCGTGCCTGTCGATGATGGCCGTCAGCGTTCTGGTCCCCACTTTTTTCAGGGCCGGGGGCCAAGTGCTGTCGATGAGGAATCTGTTCTCGTGACCATGCGTTAGTCCGCTACCTCGGCCGTTATTCCGCGGGTGGGCAGACTTCCTGATTTCGAGTCTTCATCACCGGCAGCAGTGCCATCGGTGGATTCGGCAGAATGCGGCGAGTTGAGCAGGGGGAAGGGCTTGTCGATGGGCCTTAGCCACAGTGCCGCGAATATCCGGCCGACTTTGCTCAGCGTTGGATTAGCTTCGCCGCTCTCAAGCCGGGCAACGTAGGCCTGACTGACTCCCAACAGGTCCGCCAACTGCTGTTGCGTCAGGTTCCGCTCCTGCCGGGCGAAGGTCAGGGCAAGCGCGAAATCCATTTTGGCCGCTTCCTCGCCATACTCCATACGTGCGTTGTCGTCTTGTAAGTCTTCCTCAATTTCTTTAAGTACATCTATCAGCATCTTATCGGCCCCGCGAGTCCAAGTATTGATTCGCCAGCGCCCTTGCTCTCATTTTCTGTCCTCCAGGGGTTTTTTGAGTTTGCTTGCGAAATCCGTGAAGGAGCACGAAGGCATTGGATTCCCGGTCATAGAGGCAGAAGACCCGGTAAGGCCCGATCCTCAACTCGTAGATATCGTCCTCGATGTTGTCCATCACCGAAGAATTCAGTAGAGCGAGGCCGTGTTCGCTTAATCTGGTTGTTGCGGCCTGAAAATTCCTCAAGGCTGTTCTGTTGCCGCTCCGGCGTACCGTTTGAATAAACTCCCCGTATGGGCTGGATCCGGTTGCAGCCCGGAAGGCGATGACGCGATACATACCGAATTATAACCTCACGAGTTATAATATCAACCGTAAGGCTACTTCAGCAACTCTTCGGCCATCTTTTCCAGGGCGGGCAGGGCTTCGCCGGGGGCGCTGCTGGGAATGCGTACTGTGGCCATGGTGGCGCCCGCGTCTTCGGCCCGCTTGATTTCATCGAGGTCGGCAGCCCCCGACACCAGGATCTCGATGCTTCCCGGGTCTCGCCCGGCGGCTTGGGCCAGCTCATCGAGGGCAGCCCGCCCGGCCCTGATATCTTCGGCGGAGGCCCGCACCGGCATCCAGCCGTCACCATAGGCCACGACCCGTTTGAACACATTCCGGGCCGACCCTCCCAAGAGTACCGGCGGGTGCGGCTTCCGGGCCGGTTTCGGGAAAACCCTGACCGGCGGGAAATCGTAATACCGGCCATGATATTCGGCTTCGTCCTTGGTCCAAAGCTCCTTCATTACCTCCACCGCCTCCCGTGCCTGAGACCAGCGATGGTCGAAGTCGCCGCCCATGATTTCAGTCTCTTCCCGGAGCCAGCCGGTGCCGATGCCGAATATGAAACGGCCACCGGAATGGTAATCCAAAGCCGCAATCTGCTTGGCCTGTACCAGCGGGTTGTGTTCCGGGACGAGGCACACCGCCGTGCCCAACATTATGGCGCTGGTAGTGGCCGACGCCATGGCAAGCCCGATGAATGGGTCGCCCATATCGCTCATGAACGCGGGAATCGACCCGTCGGGGGTGCCTCCGTATCTTGAGGTGGTGTGCACGGGGATGATGGCGTGCTCCGGTAACCAGAAGGAACGGAAGCCGAGCTCCTCCGCCTTTTGTGCCATGACGGCAACGTCCATTGACTCGCTGCTGAAAAACGCGCTGACACCGATCTCCATGGATCCCTCCGAACCTTGGGTTGTTTGGGTTGTATAGCTGCCTTGGTTGTATGGGCCGATTATAGAATCATAAAATGAACATGTCGCTGCTACAACCCCACGGCATGGGAGCCGCCCGATGAATCTATTCGAGGCCGTAGGGTCTGTCTACCGGAATTTCGGTAATTTCAACGGCCGGGCCGGCCGTTCCGAGTTTTGGTGGTTCCAAATGTTCCTGCTCATCGCCTACTTCTTCGTATTCGTCTTGTCGATTCGACTGCCGATCGTTGGGCCAATGTTGGCGGGCCTGGTGTTGCTCGCCAACTTACTTCCATCGTTGGCCGTCCTGGCAAGACGGCTGCACGATTCGGACAAGTCCGGTTGGTGGGTCCTTATAGCGTTCGTGCCCCTTGGCAACCTGCTACTCCTGATATTCGCCCTTCTCCCGAGTGACCCGGTACCGAACCGCTACGGGCCCGGTCCCTCTGTTCTGCCGATACGGCGGGATTTCCCGGAGCACAAGCCCCCAGAGCCGCCGGGGTTGTGCCGGCAGTGCGGAATCGGGCTTCGGTCGGGCGCCGCGTTCTGCAGCAGTTGCGGGGCACGGGTTTGACGCTAAACCCAAACGCCGAACCCGGCGAACTTGCGACAAACTATCGGGTAAACAACGAAACTGGGCAAAGGGACCGCCCCGAGGCCGTTTCGGCCATGGCGGCATCAACGACGACGGACTATCGTCGCGTCATGTGCTAAAATGTCCGGCATGGAAACACAAAGCCAACCGATCCATTGGGACCGGCACCGTACCAGCTTTAACCTCACCCTGATTTTTGCGTTGATCGTAATTGTGCTCGGCATAATACAGGTCACACAGGGAGGGCAGGGGATTCTGTTGGTGGTCCTCGGCATTGGTTTCGCGGTCTACAGTTGGGTGACCACGCCGAGGGAATATTTGATCTACCAAGACGCCCTGGTAATTCGTTACGGTACTCCCCGGGTCAAGCCGATACCGTTCGCGGAGATTTCCAACCTGGAGTCTCTGGCGTTGCCGATGGGCGAGCGGCTGCGGGTGCGCTTGGCGTCGGGCCGCCGGCTCATGCTGATGGCCAAAGACCCGGAGACCTTCAGGGACAAGTTGGACGAGGCGTTGAACCGTTACAACAGTAGCCAGCCGGGCTATGGATACGTGGAAGGAACAGTGGTGGATCAAGGGGGACCTGCCGATTTCTACCCGGGGGCGCCGGAGCCGGGAGACACCGACGTGATCGAGGGGCGGCCGCCGCAAATGGACGAAGTTCCGTCCTCTTCTTCCCCGACTTTGAACTTGGACGACCTGTCCGCCGCCGATCCTCCCTTCGATAGCGAGGGTGGACTCTCCCGAGGGCCCACAACCCAGGGGGAAACTGAAGAAAAGCCGCCTACTCCCTATTAGCCGAAAACCGCTGGAACAGGCCGGCAGAACATCGCACAAAGACCCGGAGCAGGTTTCGCTCCGGGCCTTTGTTGCGAGTTGGGGGCAGTTTCACCGGCCTGGCAGCGGCGGCGGCGCCGCCGAAGTTGCCCCAGCCGCTATTGCCAGGATGGGTTGTGCCCCCGGAACGTCCGCGTCTACCGGTAGGCGGAAAGGCTCTTCTCCGGGTCGTATACCGGACGCACCAATTGGAAGGTATCGGCGGTGTGGCAGTACATGTTGCCCGCCAACCGGCCGGTGGGTTTCAGAAGGTCATGGTTGATCCGGTGGCCGTCGATAACCTCATCCCAAATGTGCATCAGCAGTATGGTCCCAATGACCAGTCCGTTCCCGGTTTTCGCGTCCCCGATGTTCACCACCTGTTGCAGCCGGCACTCCATGTTGACCGGAGATTCGGCGACCCGGGAGACGTCCACCAACTCCGAGGGAACGGCGGTCAGGCCGGCGATCTCGAACTCATCGACGTCTTCGGGGAACTCTGCAGCCGTCTTGTTCATGGATTCGGCGATGCCGTCAACAACAATGTTCACAACGAACTCACCGGTCTCTTCTATATTTCGGAGAGTGTCCTTGCTCTTGCGTTCCACCGTGCGAGAGGATGAGAACACCACTGTCGGCGGGTCGTAGGCAACGGCGTTGAAGAAAGAGTAGGGCGCCAGATTGTCCACGCCGTCGGTGGAACGGGTGGAAACAAAAGCGATGGGCCGGGGCACCACCACGCCGGTCAGCACACGGTAGAAATTCTCAAACGTTTTGGGATCGATCTTCAAAGAAGTACCTCGTAAAGGAAAATTAGCAAAATTAACCGCGTATGATTATAGCTGCCGGTACATAAAGGGCCAAACGCCCATTACCTCTCTCAATCTCCCTCGTGCGAGGAGGAGACGCAGGGTTGCTCCTCGAGTCTGAGCAATTACCTCACCGCCAATTGCAGTGGAGACACAGTCCATACTAGAATTGACCCATGGAACTTGCCGTAAGGCTTTTTGCTCTTTACCGGGAACGGGCCGGGGTGCGGAACTTCCGGATCGAGTTGCCGGAGGGCTCCACGGTGGCCGATCTGACCGACACCGTGCGAATGAAGTACCCGATGTTGGCCCCCTCCAGCGTAACGATAGTGGTGGCGGTCAACGCCGATTACGCTGATCCAGACCACGTGCTAAGACCGGGCGACGATGTGTGCCTGATTCCACCGGTAAGCGGGGGTTAACCGCATGATCGAATTGACCGAACGGCCGTTGGACCCGGAGAAATTCACCGCAGCGGTGCGGCGGGGGACCAACGGGGCCGTCGTGACGTTCCTCGGGACCACGCGCGACAACTTCGAAGGCAAGAAAGTGGTGACCCTGGATTACGAGGCCTTCGACGAGATGGCCCTCAAGAAACTGGAGGAGGTCCGGGGGGAATTGATGGCCGAGTTCGGACTCGACGACGTCGCCATCGGCCACCGCACCGGCCTCGTGGCCATCGGCGAGATCAGCCTGGTCGTGGCCGTGGGCTCTCCCCACCGCAAGGACGGATTCCACGCCTGCCACAAGGCGGTGGACCGCATCAAAGAGGTGGTGCCCATCTGGAAGAAAGAGGTCTACGAGGACGGCTCCCGCTGGGTCGCTTGCGAAGACCACGAGTTCTCCCCTCAAGAGTCATCCCAAGGGGAAGCGACCGCTGTGGAGGGTCACCGCCACTAGCCGGCTTCGGCGCTCAAGTGATTTCAGCCGTCGCTCTCTGAGGCGCCCCCAATGCGGCGCCGACCGCCTCCCGCAGGGTCTTGGCGCCAGTGACCTTCATTCCTTCGGGAATGTCCAACCCGTCCAGGCAGGCCTCAGGCAGAATGCACCGGACCAGCCCAAGTCTGGCCGCTTCGTTCAGCCGCCGGGACGCTTGGGGCACCGGCCGCAGTTCCCCGATCAATCCCACCTCTCCGAACGCAACGAGGCCGGGTATGGGCGGAGCGTTCCTCAGGCTCGAGGCGATGGCCAAGGCCACCGCCAAGTCGGCCGCAGGTTCGGATATTCGAAATCCGCCGGCGACACTGGCGATTATGTCCTGCCCCGAGAGGTCCAGACCGGCCCGCCGTGAGGCGACGGCGGCCAACATCAGGAGACGGTTGTGGTCCAGGCCGTTGGCCACCCTTCTCGGCGCGGGCAGTTGGGAAAATGACGTGAGGGCCTGTACCTCCAGCAGCAGGGCCCGGCTCCCCTCGACGACAGGCACCAGTCCCGCTCCCACCGCGGCCTCCGAGCGTTGCGCCGTCAAGGCCAGAGAAGGGTCGAGAACGTCCTCCATCCCCTTCTCCGTCATCTGGAACACCCCGACCTCGGTGGTTGAGCCGAACCGGTTCTTTCCCGCTCTAAGGATGCGGTAAGCTCCCATTTCCTGTGATTCCAGGTACATGACCACGTCTACCATGTGTTCGAGCACCCTCGGTCCCGCCAGGGCCCCGTCCTTGGTCATGTGCCCGGAAACGAAAACCGGAATGCCGGTGGCCTTGGCCCACCGGAGCAACCGCAGCCCCGCCTCTCGCACCTGGGCCACGCTGCCTGGGCCCGATGGCTCATCGTCACAGTAGAGCGTCTGTATCGAGTCTACGATCACCAGGTCGGGCCGGCTCTTTTCGAGACTATCGAAGATTACGCCCAAGTCGGTCTCCGGCAGCAACATGATCCCCCTTCCGGAGAACCCCAACCGCTCGGCCCGCAGCTTGATCTGCTGGGGAGATTCCTCGCCGCTAACGTAGAGAACGCGGCGTTCTTCCCGGGCCACCCATTGGGCCAACTGTAATAACAGGGTGGACTTGCCCACTCCCGGCTCCCCGGCCAACAGCACCACCGAACCCGGCACGACGCCGCCTCCGAGCACGCGGTTGAGCTCGGGAGAGGGCAGCGGATTCCGGGGTTGGCTGTCTGCCGACAGTTCCGACAGCTCGACGATCCTCGCGTCTTCGCCGGCCGCCCACCCTTGGCGGCTGGGCCGGGATTGGGGAGCAATGGAGGGCGCGATCTCTACCAGAGGCGCGGTTGAGCCGCAGACCGGGCTGGGGCAAAACCCCATCCACTTGGAGCTTTCGTGTCCGCAGGCCGTACAAGCGAATACGGTCCTGCGCCGTTCCTTTGTTTTCGCCACAACACCACCTCCCGGCATTCCGCCAATTATAACAACAGGAGGCCCCGCAATCGCGGGGCCTCCTGTCAGTAGGTCGCATGGGGTCGGCCGGGGTTAGTCGGCGGGAGCCGGTTCCTCTTCCCGCTCCAACTCCTCTTCCAGCGCCGGGGCCACAAATTTGGAAGTGATCTTGATGATCTCATCTTCGTAATCTATCACGGCCACGTCTCCCGCGGTTAACCGGCCGCTCAGGATCTCGTCGGAGAGATTGTCTTCCACCTCGTTCTGGATCAGCCGGCGCAGGGGCCGGGCTCCCAGCACTGGATCAAAGCCCTTCTCGCCAAGATAGACCTTGGCCGCTTCCGTCAACTCCAGTTCCACCTGCTTCTCGGCCAACTCGTCGCGCACCTGGTTCATCATCAGTTCTACGATATCCAGGATTTCCGACCGGGCCAACTGGTGGAAGACCACAGTGGAATCGATGCGGTTGAGGAACTCCGGCCGGAAGAACCGTTTGACCTCTTCCATCACCTTGTCCTTCATCCGTTCGTAGGCGCTGGCGTCGGATTGCGCTCCTTCGGCCTTGGACCCAAACCCGATGGTGGTCTCCCGCTTGATCAGGTCGGAGCCGAGGTTGCTGGTCATTACCAGAATAGAGTTGCGGAAGTCCACCTTGCGGCCCCGGGCATCGGTCAACTGGCCGGCGTCGAAGATTTGCAACAGGATGTTAAAGACGTCAGGGTGGGCCTTTTCGATCTCGTCCAGCAAAACCGCGCAATAGTTCTTGCGGCGCACGCCTTCGGTCAACTGTCCGCCCTCGTCGTAACCCACGTATCCCGGCGGCGCCCCGATGAGCCGCGCCACGGTATGCCGTTCCTGGAATTCCGACATATCGAGCCGGATCATGTTGTCTTCATGGCCGAACATAAACTCGGCCAGCGCGCGCACCAGCTCGGTCTTTCCGACGCCGGTGGGCCCAAGGAACATGAAGACGCCAATAGGGCGACGCGGGTCCTTGAGCCCGGCGCGGGCCCGCCGGACCGACTTCGAGATGTTAACGATAGCCTCGTCTTGACCAATGATCCGCTTGTGCAGTTCCCCTTCCATTTGGAGGAGCCGCTCGGTTTCCTCTTTGGCCAGCCTGGTTACGGGAATCCCGGTCCACATGCTGACCACTTCGGCGATATCGTCTTCGGTTACCACCTGACGCTGTTTGCCCCGGCCCTCTTGCCACTCTCGTTCCAAGGTGTCGAGGTCTGCCGTCCCCTGGAGTTCCCGGTCGCGCAGGTCGGCTGCTGTCTCGTAGTCCGAGGACGCGATGGCTTCTTCCTTCTCCTTGCGAACAGCATCGAGCACCTGCATGGCGTCTTTGACCGCTGCCGGGGTAACGCTGCCCCGGAGGCGGACCCGTGAGCCCGCTTCGTCGATGAGATCGATGGCCTTGTCCGGCAGGAACCGGTCCGGAATGAACCGGGCGGCCAACGTGGCCGCGCTGCGGACCGCTTCGTCGGTGATGTCTACGTTGTGATGGTCTTCGTAGCGGCTCTTGACACCCATCAAGATAGAGAAGGTGTCGTCCTGGTTCGGTTCTTCGACCCTGACCGGTTGCAACCGGCGCTCCAACGCGGGGTCGCGCTCGACGTATTTGCGGTAGTCGTCCAGGGTGGTGGCGCCGATGCACTGCATTTCGCCGCGGGCCAGGGACGGCTTCAATATGTTGGAGGCGTCCACCGCCCCTTCGGCGGCTCCAGCTCCAACGATGGTGTGAATCTCGTCGATGAATAGCACGCAGTTGCCGGAAGACTTGATCTCTTCGATAACCTTCTTCAACCGCTCTTCGAATTCACCACGGTACTTGGTCCCGGCCACCAAAGCGCCCATGTCCAACGTCACCAAGCGTTTGCCTTGCAGGGTGTCGGGGACGTCGCCCTTTCCGATGCGCTGGGCCAAGGCTTCCACGATGGCGGTCTTGCCCACGCCGGGTTCACCGACCAGCACTGGATTGTTCTTGGTGCGGCGGCTGAGAATCTGGATCACCCGCTGAATCTCCTGGTCTCTCCCGATCACCGGGTCCAACTTTTCTGACTTGGCGGCGACGGTAAGGTCCACCCCCAATTGGTCGAGAGTTGGGGTGCGGGTGTTGCTGCGGGCGCCTTGGGCCGATTGCCCGGAGGTGTGGCTGAGAATCCGGTGGGTCTCGGCCCTAACCTTGTCAAGGGTAACCCCGAGACTCTCCAAGACACCGGCGGCGACGCCTTCGCCCTCACGGAGCAGCCCGATGAGAAGATGCTCAGTGCCGATGTAGGTGTGGTTCATGCGGCGGGCTTCGTCGACGGCCAACTCGACCACCTTCTTAGCCCGGGGAGTGAGGCCAATATCGCCTTGAGCCGGCTTCTCGCCGCGGCCGATAATGAACTCCACTGCGGAACGGACCTTGGTGAGGTCCACGGAGAGGCTGGACAGCACCCTGGCGGCCACGCCCTCGGTCTCGCGCACCAACCCCAAGAGGATGTGCTCGGTACCGATGTAGTTGTGGTTGAATCTCTGGGCCTCTTCTTGGGCCAGAGACAGGACTCGCCGGGCTCGCTCGGAGAATTTCTCGAATCTGCTGCCCATAATGTCGCTCCTGGTCAGGGAGTTTGGAACTCAACGGGTGCCGTCAGGGTCTCCAGTGGCAAGCTGGCCGTCCGCCAACCCCTTTCACAACCCCGGCCGTTCGGAGTCCGAAGCATGGTTCGATTGGGGTTAAGTCCAGCGGAACGTGTCTGCCAATTATATGGGAAGCCTTTTTGAGTGTAAAGGCAAACGGCTTGCGGTAATGGGTCATTAAATCGAAACTCCCAGTCCGCCCAACCATCGGGGAGGAGGCGTGTCGGCGCCTAAGGGACACCGCGGGGGCGAGGCGGCCGGACCGGCCGTTGCGATCAGTTGTTAATAATACCTCCCGGCGGTGACCTATTTTCCCACCCCGTCACCAGAGCAGTATCGTCGGCGCTGAGGCATTTCACTTCCGTGTTCGGGATGGGAACGGGTGGGGCCGCCTCGCTAGAACCACCAGGAAGTATTTGTAACTCGGCCAGTATGAACTATTTTTCACAAAGTGACAAGGCCATCCAGGAAATCGGGAAGGGCCTTTTCATTCTTCGCCGCGGGCGATGCTGTCGGGCTGTTGTCTGAACTGTGATTCGTTTGATTAATATGATTGTTTCATAGGGATTGTTTCGTAGTGTCAGGGGGGCGAGTGGATAGTGGTTAGTGGGGGGATGTTTCACGCAGAGGGCGCAGAGAGGGCGCAGAGGGCGCGGAGATTACGAATTAAACACAGAGATCACAGAGACCACAGAGTTTTTTAATTTTTTTCCGTGTTCTCTGCGTAATCTCTGCGCCCTCTGCGTGAAAAATGCCCCAACCCCCCAACACCCGGGGACGTGGACCCCGGCTTTCGCCGGGGAGACGAGGGGGCCGGGGACGGGGGGGTTTTTCCGGCAAAGGGAGCCCTATAACCCAAGATTCGGGTCTGGATTCCGGCTGCGGACGGAAGGACGGGGGGATTTTCCGACAATTGAATGACCCTGTCGCCTTCGCTCAATAGACTCCCCCCGGCAGCGCCGGCGGGGTACAATAAAGCGTCGGCAGGGTACAGTAAAGACTAATAGCGCCATGGGCTGGTTTCATTGATTTTTGGAGTGCTAGCTGATTAAATCAGCTACAAAGATCCAACCCGGATACAACACGGATCCAACACTTTTAGGGGGTTTGCGGGATGGGAAGAAGGCTATTGAAAGAACTTGAACGGTCATACGGCTTCGACGAAGTCGCCATAGTTCCCGGCCAGATAACCATCAATCCCGAACTCACGTCCACCAAGATGACCATCGGCGATTTGGAGTTCGAGATTCCCATAATTGCATCGGCAATGGACGGCGCAGTCTCCCCCGGATTCGCCAGCCGCATGCACGAGATGGGCGGGTTGGGGGTGCTGAACGCCGAAGGCCTCTATTGCAGGTACGACGACCCCTATTCCGTGCTAGAAAATATCATC
Organism: Dehalococcoidia bacterium; assembly: GCA_034428795.1. GTDB lineage: Bacteria > Chloroflexota > Dehalococcoidia > Lucifugimonadales > UBA3495 > VXOI01. The sequence goes on along the minus strand of DAOUHF010000019.1, from coordinate 70,775 downwards.
TCCACCCCTCAAGCGGAGGTCACTGAATACCTCCAACAGGTCTACTCCGAACCCGTTCGGGAGGACCTTCTGGGCGAGAGGGTGCAGGAGATCAAGAGGGCCGGTTCCACCTGCGCGGTCTCCTTCACTCCCCAGAACACCAAGAAAATGTCGCCCGTGGCCGTTGAGGCGGGAGCCGACATGGTAGTGGTCCAGTCGACGGTCACCACGGCCCGCCACATGTCCAACAGCTACCGGGGCCTCATTTTCTCCGAACTGACCAGCTCACTCCGGGTACCGGTGGTGGTGGGGAACTGCGCGACTTATGAGGTGGCCCTGGAGCTAATGGAAACAGGGATCGACGGCGTTCTGGTGGGGGTCGGTCCCGGTGCGGCCTGCACCACACGGGAGGTGGTGGGAGTTGGCGTGCCCCAAGTGACCGCCACCCTGGAATGCGCCGCCGCGCGGGAGGACTTCTTTCGCAAGACCGGCCGCTACGTCACGGTGATCACCGACGGCGGCATGAGGACCGGCGGCGACATCTGCAAGTCCATGGTGAGCGGCGCCGACGCGGTTATGTTGGGCACCCCCGTCGCGCAAGCCGAAGAGGCGCCGGGCCGCGGCTACAACTGGGGGATGGCCACTCCCCACGCCGAGTTGCCCCGGGGAACCAGGATCGCCGTGGGCACCAAGGGCAGTCTGAAACAGATACTCTATGGTCCTACGTCCCGGACCGACGGCACCCAGAATTTCGTGGGCGCCCTGCGGGTCGCCATGGGCATGTGCGGCGCTTACACCATACGCGACCTGCACAAGGCAGAAATGATAGTGGCCCCAGCCATCAAGACCGAGGGCAAGTACTTCCAACTGGGCGGATAGCCCAAGCCGGGTTCGTTCGGGTAAAGGCTGCCCGAGGTGTTTTGCCCGAGGTGTTTTGCCCGAGGGGTTCAAACTATGGAGGTGTTCAAACTATGGTAGAAGCGCCAAGCATGATCGAAATCCTTGTCCCCATCGCCGAGGACGTGCCGGAGGAACTGGGTCTCAGCGACACGCTGCCCGACCTTCGCGGCAAAGCCGTCGGGCTGCTGGAAAACCGCAAATACCACGCCGACGCCTTTCTGGGCGAATTGAAGGAAGTCCTGCTCAACGACTACGGCGCAGGGAAAGTGGTGTACGCCACCAAGTTCACTTACAGCGCCGCCTGCGCCCCCGAAACATTGGAGTCGCTGGCCCAAGAATGCGACGTGGTGATACACGCCATTGCCGATTGAGGCTCCTGCACGGCGTGGGGTCTCCACGACACAGTAGTCACAGAGTCCAAGGGAGTGCCGTCGGTCAGCGTAATCACCAGCACCTTCACCAGGGCGGCCCGGGCCAGAGCGGCGGCCTTGGGCATGCCCGGCGTCAGGATCGTCGTGCTGCCCAGCCCGCTGGCCTCGCGCAGCGTCCCCGACGTACAGCAGATGGCCCACGACTACGCCCCGGAAATCGTGGGGCTGCTGACGGGCTAGATAACAGCAACGCTGGACGACAAGGATGGCGAAATCGGAGCGCATTAATTATCGTCAGATGTTGATTTCCGGTGGTGGCGACTCGCGGGAGGCGACAGACGACCTCGTGACGTCCGACGAATTCATCCTTGCCAAAATTGAAGCCTCACGCCGGGAACTGCTGGACCTGGGCCTGCGCAACCCGTTGCTGAACCACCGGACGCTGCGGGCCAAAGGTGTGGAGATAGTGGGCGAAAGCTCGGCCCAGGTCTTCAAAACGCTGGTAACCGACGGGTACCCTATGACTTTTCTTCCGGGACGAAAGGATGACGTCGGAGAAGAGGATGCCGACAGCCCCTATGCCCGGCCTGGCGACGCCAACCAATCCGACCGCCATCTCCAGACTGGCGAATCCCCGGCCAGCTTGCAGAAACGGCTGCTGAAAACCTTCCGGGATGCTAATACCTCAGTAGAGGAAACCGGCGTCAACACCCTGTTCCTCGCCCTGGGGATGCTCCGGTGGTATGAAGCCGACGCCAGCCAGCAGGTTCGCCTGGCCCCGTTGGTTCTGGTTCCGGTGCAGTTGGAGCGCACCGGCGCCCGCGAAAGGTTCAGGCTCCGGTACACCGGCGACGATTTGGGAGTAAACCTCTCCTTTATTGAAAAGGCTAACGACGATTTTGGCGTGACCCTTCCGGGGCGGGATGCGCTGGAGCCCGACGGCAGGGACATAGATGTCTCCGGTTACATGGCCCAGGTGGAAGATGTCATCCGCCAGTCAGCCCCTTCTCGTTGGGAAGTAGAGCCGGACCGCATCCCGTTGGGGTTCTTTTCCTTCAACAAGCTGCTGATGTACCTGGACTTGGGGAATCCCGCCGTCGCAAATAACGAAATCATCACCGCCCTGTTCGGCGACGGGTTCCGGGAGCCGCCTTCGGGCATCCGCGACGGCGACCACCTGGACGCCCGCCTCAGCCCGCAGGACACCTACCACGTGCTCGACGCCGATTCGTCTCAATCGCTGGCGATTCACGATGCAACCAGCGGGCGCAACCTGGTTATTCAAGGCCCGCCCGGAACCGGCAAGTCCCAAACCATTACCAACATCATCGCCGAGGCCGTCGGTCGTAGCCAGCGGGTGCTTTTCGTGTCTGAAAAGATGGCTGCGCTGGAAGTGGTCAAGCGCCGGTTGGACAACATTGGCTTGGGGGCCGCCTGTTTGGAACTGCACAGCAACAAGACCAACAAGCGCGTAACCCTTGACGAGTTGAAGCGGACGCTGGAACTTCAGCCCACGCCCGGCATCGGCTCCAGACTTGACGATTTAGAGCGAACCCGAAGTCAGCTAAACGACTACACGGAAGCGGTTAATACCCCGGTAGGGAACAGCGGAGTCACGCCTCACGACGCTTTTGGGGAACTGCTGACGCTCAACGGCGGCGAGACATCCACCCCAATCGCTTGGAAGGAGATAGCCGGCATACGCCATTGGAGTGGCGATGACTTCCGCCGCAAGCGGGAGGTTGTGGACGAACTGCGGAGCCGGTTAGAGCGTGTCGGAATTCCGGCGCGGCACCCGTTCTATGGGTGCCGTCTCCGCTCCCTGCTGCCGGCGGCTGAAGCGGAATTGCGGGTAAAGATTGAGGCCACGGGGAGCGCCTTGGAAACGTTGGTCGATTCGTCCGGGGCGATGGCCCACGATATGACCCTTGACCTGCCGAAGGACGCTCTCGAAACCGCCCTCCTCTTGGACACTGCTAGATACATGGCCGGGGCCCCTGATCTCTGCGGGTTCGAACTAGCTGCGCCGCAATGGCACACTAGCTCTAGTCAAATCAAGAGGCTAATGGACCAGGGTTTCCGGTGGCAACGGATACACTCGGAATACGATGCCGTTATTCTGCCTCAGGCTTGGGATACCGACTTTCGGCAAATTCGGCAAGTCTTGAACACCACTGGCCGCAGCTTCTTCAGGCGACTCTCCTCAAGCTACCGGCAGGCGTGCCGACAGCTTGCCGTTACACTACGTGGCGAATCGCCCCGCGACGTTAGCCAGAAAATTGCCTTGATTGACGCCATCGCTGAAGGGCAGGAACTGAGGGCTGACTTGAGCCATCGGTCCGGGGCCAATTACCGGGAGGCGGCTTCCGTTTTGGGCCGCTGCTGGGCCGGCCCTGACACCGATTGGGATACCATAGCGTCCGTAGTCCAGTGGCGGCTGGACCTGCAGGACGGAATTACCGAGGGCCGGATCTCGCCGGATGTCGTCGGTGTGCTACAAGGCAGGCCGGACGACGACAGTTGGCGACCAGGGCTGACAAGGCTGATCGATGAAGTCGATCGAGCTTGGAACGCTTATAGGACTAGCGCCGGGGAATTGCAGTCTGCACTCGACTTGCACAACCAAGCTCGATTCGGCGACTCCGACGGATTGGCTGCGTTGCCCATTGCCAAACAGGGGCATGTGCTTGGCGAGTGGGCTGCCCGGTTCCCGGAAATTCGGGACATTATCGGGTTCAGCAATGGCGTTGACGCCGCCTTGCAAGAAGAACTGCGACCGGCAGTAGACGTCGCGGAGCGGAACCCCGCCGCCGCTGAATCGCTGACCGTCTGGTTTGAACGGGCTTGGTACGAAAGCATAGTGGAAACTGCCTCCTCGGAACGCCCTGCACTTCGGGAGTTCGACGGTCGAGTCCATGAGAGCCGCATCGAGCGGTTCCAGTCCATAGACCGGGATTCTTTGAATTACAACCGCTCCCGTGTCGCCGGAATCCACCGGGCGGCAGTTTCTCGCCCCAACCAACTGCCTGAGCGCCTAGTCCGAGCATCCAGCAATGTGGACGATGATACCCGTGAACGTCAGCAGCAGATGCGGGTGTTGCAGCGCGAAATCGAGAAGCGAAGCCGTCACAAGCCCATCCGTCGACTGATTGCTGAGGCCGGGGGCGTCATTCAGGAACTCAAACCCGTCTTTATGATGAGCCCCCTGTCCATCGCCAACTACTTGGAGCTGGGCAGCGCGAATTTCGATTTGGTGGTTTTCGACGAAGCCAGCCAGGTGAGGCCGGTGGACGCCCTTGGCTCTTTGCTGCGAGGGAAAAAAGCCGTGGTGGTGGGCGACAGCAAGCAGATGCCGCCCACCAGTTTCTTCGACCGCATCTCCCACGTTGACGAGAACTCCGATGACGAAGAAAGCGTAACCGCCGACATTGAAAGCGTTCTGGACCTGTTCGCCAGCCAGGGCGCCCCATCACGTACCCTGCGCTGGCATTACCGCAGCCGCCACCAGTCGCTCATCGCCGTGTCCAACCGGGAGTTCTACAACAACGACCTGGTGGTCTTTTCCAGCCCGGACTCCGAGCGGGAGGGCGTCGGATTGCAGTACCATCACCTGCCGGACGCCGTATACGACCGGGGCCGCAGCCGGACCAATCCCAAGGAAGCCGAGACCGTGGCCCGCGCCGTCATGGAACATGCTGCCCGCAATCCAGAGCTCTCCCTGGGCGTGGCAGCCTTCAGCCAAGCTCAGGGACAGGTCATTTATGACCGGCTGGAAACACTGCAGCGGCAGGACGATTCCGTCGAGGCCTTTTTCTCAGCTCATCCCGAAGAGCCATTCTTCGTCAAGAATCTGGAGAACGTCCAAGGTGACGAACGCGACGTCATCTTTATCAGCGTCGGCTACGGACGTGACGAAAGGGGGCAGGTCAATCAGAATTTCGGCCCTCTAAACAATGAAGGCGGGGAGCGGCGGCTGAATGTGCTGATTACCCGCGCCAAGCAGCAATGCCGCGTATTCACCAACCTGCACCACGAAGACATCACCTCCCAGACCATCGGAATGCGGGCGCTGCGCACGTTTCTGGCCTACGCCGAAACTGGCAATATGCCGGACAATCCCTATGTCAGTAGCTTTGAGGTGGATTCGCCCTTCCAGCGAGCGGTGACGGAGCGGCTGAAAGAGCGAGGCTACTTGGTCCACCAGGAAGTCGCATCTGGGGGCAGGTTCGTAGACATCGCTATCGAAGACCCGCAGCGGCCGGGACGATACGTCATAGGCATCGAATGCGACGGCGCTTCCTACCACAGTTCCCGCTCGGCTCGCGACCGTGACCGCCTGCGGGAAGAAGTCTTGCGCGGCCTCGGCTGGGAGTTGCACCGAATCTGGAGCACGGACTGGTTCCGCAACCCGGAACGGGAACTGAAGCGGGCGGTCGATGCGATAGAATCAGCAAAATTGAGATAGTGTAGTCTGCGCCCTTGGCGGCGATGAAAGCGTCCCCGGCAAAGAGACGATTATGATGACATCCACCAACCAGACCCACCTTCAAGCCCGCCGGGTGCGGGTGCCGGACTCTTTTCAGGCGGTGCAGGATTACTGCTGGGAGCAGGGCTGGACCGACGGCCTGCCGGTGATGCCGCCCACCGAGGCCTTGGTCCGGGAGATGCTGGCGGCCTATGGCGAAGACCCCGGCCAATCTCTGGGGACCATGCAGCCCCGAAACGCCAGGACAACCCTGGAGAAGGTGGCGATAAATTCGGTAATGGCCGGCTGCGTTCCCGAATATTTCCCCGTGGTGGTGGCAGCCGTCAAGGCGGCGCTTCATGACGAATTCAACCTCGGTGGGAACGCTTCCACCACCGGCGGGGCCGCCCAAGTCGTAATCGTCAACGGTCCAATCTCCGGGGAACTGGGAATCAACGGCGACGCCGCCTGCTTTGGTCCCGGGTTCCGTGCCAACGCGGCCATTGGACGGGCCCTGCGGTTGGTCATCAGGAACATCGGAGGCTTGGTGCCAGGGGAGATGGACAAGGCCACCCTGGCAACCCCCGGCCGTTACAGCTTCTGCTTCTCTGAGAACGAGGGACGCAGTCCGTGGGAGCCGCGCCACCTGGAGTTGGGCTACCCCGCATCGAGCAGCGTCGTTACCGTGGCGGGCATACGGGCGGTTCACCAGATTATGGAGACCACTGTCTCCGACGGCTTGGACGTACTCAAGACCTACGTCGGCAACATGCGGGCGATAGGCACCTCCAATTACTACCAGCTTGGCACGGGCGCACAGATTGTGCTGGTGCTCTGCCCGGAACACGCAGCGGAGATCGCCGCCGCCGGCCTCTCCAAGGCCGATGTCCGGGAGTACGTCTATCAGAACGCCAGGATGCCGGTCCGCCTCCTGAAGGGCATCGCCCACTACGGGAACCGCAACTGGCCGGCCTGGGTCGACGAATCGGACCCCGACAATCTCGTCCCCATAGTGAGGGCGTCCGAGGACATAATCGTCATCGTGGCCGGGGGTGACGGACGGCACTCCTCGTGGCTGGCCGGCTGGGGCGTGACGCGGGCCGCCACCGAGGAAATCGTTCGGCCTCCCCATCACTGACTTCGACTGACCCCCGCTGACCCCCGCTCCTATCCGGCCAGCCTCCATCCCGGTGGGACTATCGGCCAATTGCGCGGCCAATTGCGCTAGACTCCAATGTGTATTTGCGCCGTTCTGTCTTATGTTCCATTCGGAAATCGTCGCCTGCCGATTGAGGCCGTTGGATAGTTCCTCTTTTCACGAATACGTTAACGGTTCCATAATTCGTTAACAATGTCGACTACCAAAAACGATAATTGCATTGCTGTTTCCGTTGATTGTTGACGATAACGGCTACCGGGTGCTAGAATGCGTCATAGCACATTGGGGGTGGAACCTTATGGTACAAGAAACGTTAACAGCACCGGTCCCGGAATCTGAAGCGCCAGGCGTCTCCTGCGCCCATTACTGGGTAATCCAGCCCGCCGATGGCCCGTTTAGCACAGGAAGTTGCCGGATCTGCGGCGAAACCAAGGATTTCAAGAACTACGTGGAGTCCGCTACCTGGGGCGACTCCCGCTTGAACAGCCGGACGGACCAGAGGGACGTTGTGCCCTCCGGCTACGCCGCCCAGGCAGGCAATCAGGGCTACGAAGACGACGAATTCTAGGCGCTGACGTCGGCCAGCCGGCCGAACGGCGGCCCGCCTTAGTCGGCCCGGTTCGCCTTAGTTGGCCATTGAAGGCCGGTCCCTCTCCGCCTCCGGGCGGACCGTCGGACCGGCCTTTTAACTTGCCCGCCGAAAAGCGATGCCGGGAAAACGATGCCGGGAAAGCGATGCCGGGAAAAGCGATGCCGGGAAAAGCAATCTTGTAATTCGAGCGAAATCCGGAGGCTTTCGGGTCAAGTGACCCGTCCGCAGAGGCTATAATACCGGAGGCCCGGCCGCAGCCGGCGCCACGTGCGGGCTGCCCGTCTGGGTAGAGGAGCCAGTGCGGTATCTTCCGTGCGTACCGCTCCGTTGCGGGCCTGTCGCCGGGGTATAATCAGGGGAGGGAAGGGGGCCGGTGTTCACCCACCTGCACGTCCACACCGAATACAGCATGCTCGACGGCATCAGCCGTATTCCCAACTTGGTCGAACGCACCAAGGAACTGGGAATGGACTCTTTGGCGATCACAGATCACGGAACATTCTACGGCGTGGTCGATTTCTACTCGGCTTGCAAAGAATCGGGCATCAAGCCCATTATCGGCTGCGAAGTTTACGTAGCCCACAAGAGCCGGTTCGACCGTTCTCCGTCGGAGCGCAGCCCCAACCACCTGGTGTTGCTGGCCCGCGACAACGCCGGGTACCGCAACCTGATGCAACTGGTAACCAAGGCCCACGTCGACGGTTTCCACTACCGCCCCCGCATCGACAAAGAGTTGCTTGAGCAATACGCCGGCGGCCTGTCGGCCCTGTCGGCCTGCCCGTCGGCGGAGGTCCCGCGTTTGATCGCCGACGGCAACATGGCCGAGGCGGCCCGGGCAGCCGGCTGGTACAAGGAGCTGTTCGGCGACGGCTACTTCCTGGAAATCCAGCGTCACGAGTACGTTCCCCAGCTGCCCGAGATCAACGAGGGCCTGGTTTCCTTAAGCCACGACCTCGATATCCCCATGGTCGTGACCAACGACGCCCACTACGTTAACCAAGCCGATTCCGGCCTGCAGGACATCTACATCTGCATCCAGACCGGCACGAACACCCAGGATGAGAAACGGCTGCGGATGGAAGACGACTCCTATTTTATCAAGAGTCCCCAGGATATGGCCCGGCTGTTCCCGGATTTCCCACGGGCGTTGGATAACACCCGTATGGTGGCCGATATGTGCAACGTGGAGTTGGACTTCGGCCAGACTCACCTGCCCAGGTATGCAACGCCGGGCGGAATGGACGCCGACGAATACCTGGCCCAATTGTGCGAAGAGGGGTTCCGCCGCCGGTACCCCAACGCCGATCAGACAGCCGAAGAGCGGCTGCGTTACGAGCTGGAGGTCATCCAATACACCCGGTTCGCCAACTACTTCCTCGTCGTGTGGGACATCATCGACTTCGTCCGCCGCAACAATATCCTCTACGGCGTGAGGGGCAGCGCCGCCGCCAGCGTCGCGCTGTATTGCCTGGGCATCACCGACGTAGACCCTTTGCAGTACCAGTTGGTGTTCGAACGTTTCCTCAACATGGAACGCAAGGAGATGCCCGACATCGACCTGGACTTTCAGGACGACCGCCGGGACGAGGTGTTGCACTACGTAATCGACCGCTACGGCAACGACCGGGTGGCCCAGATCATCACATTCGGAACTCTGGGCGCCAAGGCGGCCCTTCGAGACGTGGGGCGCGCCTTGGGAATGGGGTACGGCGACGTTGACCGCATCGCCCGGATGGTGCCCTTCAAGGCCCGTACCCTGGAAGACGCCCTGCGGCTGAACCCCGAATTTCAGCGCACGTACCAGGATGAGGGCAATGTTCGCCACCTGGTGGACCAGGCCCAGGGACTGGAAGGAATCGTTCATCACGTCAGCACCCACGCCGCCGGGGTGCTCATCGCCGATGAACCGCTAACGCAAACCGTCCCCCTGCAGCGCCCGTCCCGCGGCGACGAGAGCAGCCCGGTGTTGATGACCCAGTTCTCCATGGACCCGGTTGCGCAACTAGGCCTGCTGAAAATGGACTTCCTGGGCCTCACCAACCTCACGATCCTGGACCGGGCGGTCAAGCTCGTAAAGGAGAACCGGGAAGTTGAGATCGTCCTGCAACGCTTGCCCCTGGACGACAAGCCCACCTTCGAGTTGCTGTCGTCGGGGTACACCACCGACCTGTTCCAGCTTGAAAGCGCCGGAATGCAGCGCTACATCAAGGAGTTGAAGCCTTCCAACCTGGGCGATATCGCAGCCATGATCGCCCTCTACCGGCCGGGTCCCATGGAGAACATCGAGGCCTTCATCGAGGCCAAGCACGGCCGGGCGGCCGTCTCCTATCCGCACCCCAGCCTGAAGGAATTGCTGGACGAGACCTACGGCATTATCGTCTACCAGGACCAGGTCCTGTTGATCCTGCAACAGTTCGCCGGCTATTCGTTGGGTGCCGCCGATATCGTCCGGAAGGCGATGGGCAAGAAGATCGCCGCGCTGATGGCGCAAGAGCGGGACAACTTCGTCGCCGGGGCCCAAGCCAAAGGGTTTGAGCGAAAGTTGGCGGTGGAGATATTCGATCTCATCGAACCCTTCGCCGGCTACGCCTTCAACAAGGCCCATAGCGTCAGCTACGCCCTGATCTCCTACTGGACCGGGTATTTCAAGACCCATTACCCGGTGGAATACATGGCGGCCGTCCTCAACTCCCGGATGGACAACACGGAAAAGATGGTCAGCTCCATCAACGAGTGTTTCCGCCTCGGCATCCCGGTGCTACTGCCGGACATCAACCATTCGGACGAATTCTTCACGATCGACACGGGCCACACAGGCGACCCAGGCGACACGGGCCACACGGGCGACCCAGATAATGCCAACGCGGCTGCGGGCCAGCCGGCGCCGGCCGGCCTCAGGATCGGCTTGGCCGCGGTAAAGTCGGTGGGTGAGGGCGCGGTCCGACCCTTGGTCGCGGAACGGAAGGAAAACGGGCCCTACGAGTCCATTGACGACTTCTGCCGGCGCGCCGGCGCTGATGGCCTCAACCGCCGGACCATGGAGAGCCTGGTCCAAGCCGGCGCCTTCGATACCCTGGCCCCCCGGGGCGCGCTTTTGGACGCCTTGGACGCCATAGTAGCCACGGCGCAGCGGGAGGCCCGGACCCGGGCCTCGGGCCAAAGCAGCCTGTTCGCCGGCGGCGACTCCAGCAGCGGTGAACAGCTTCCGGGAGTCGCCTTGGGGACCGGCGACGTGTCCCAGGAACAGAAGGGCGCTTGGGAGCGGGAGCTTCTTGGGGTTAACCTCTCTCACAATCCGGTCATGGCTCTGGCCAGCCTGGACACCGGCGATGCCATCAACTCCGTCGATCAAATCGGCAGCGACCTGCATGGAAGTCAGATCCGGGTAGTGGGTTATGTCTCCGGAAAATCGGAGAGGGCCACCCGCGAGGGCAAAACATTCCTTATAGTAAATCTCGAGTTGCTCGGAGGACAATTGGAAGTGCTGGTCTGGCCCGAGACCCTGCAACGCACCGCCGAAGTATGGCGGGAAGGCCGCCTTACGGTTATTTCCGGCAAAATCAGGGAAAGAGGCGACCAGACCTCCCTGGTCTGCGACGATGCGGAAGAGTACGGCAGCCACGGTCCGCCGAAGCCCGCCGTTCCCAATACTCCCGACGCTGTCCCCGCCCGCGCCGGCAACGGCGACCGCAACGGCAACGGTGCCCGCGCCGGCAACGGCAACGGCAACGGACATCGGGGCCATGAAAAGGACGGGCCCGCCACGGCCCCCACCGGCAATGGGTCCAACGGCAGCCAAGGTCACAACCGGATGGTGTCCCTCGGGGTCACCGAGTCCGAAGACCCGGCCCAGGACGCTCTCCTCCTGAGAGAGGTTATCGGCGTGATCCTGGAATACCCGGGGCGGGACCGGGTAAACCTGAACATCAAAACCGCCGGCAAACGGGTGTTCATGGACCTGCCGGTTGTCAGCACTGGCTACTGCGAGACCCTCCATCAGCGGCTGGAAGACCTGTTGGGCCCCAACAGCGTCGCCGTCCACCATGAGATGGCGCTGGGAGTCGACCATACCCCGTCCTAGGCTCCCACGAGGCCGCTCCTAACCCGGTCTTGGTTTTGACGATTCCATTACGTTTCGTCAGAATTGGAACGTAGTTTGGTCCCGGTTCGTTAAAACAACATCCGAATATGTATCAATACGCTGAACACACCCTAAATAATTGCGGTAAGCGGAGACCACCCCTCGGATTTTATTTGACCACCGCTCCTCCCCCTGTTACACTCGCTCCGAACTACGAAGGGGCCATACTTCGTATCGGCCAAAAGGGTGGTCAACACCGCTTTGGCGAGTGTGATTATGGGTAGTTATTACCACAACGAGCCGTTTGGGCAAACTTCCACCAACCTGGGACCCCCCCGTGGCCGGCAACGTTACGCCGTCCCCTGCGAACCCTAGCTCCTCCCCCCAATCGATAGCCCCCTTCCCCCGGACCAATCTTTTCTAACGATAGTTTTGGCTCGCCTTCAAGAAAGGTGCGCCCCGCAGCAACTGACCGTTAGAGCCTTCGAGTAAGTTCGCTGGATTTTTATTGCCAAGTCTGGAGAGGGGCTGTAAGCGAACTTGTGCCCAAAAGGGGAGAGAGTGCCACATCCTATAGCGGGGTCAGGCGAAAAGAGAGGTAGGTATGCGAGAAGTACTAAGGTCTAAAATTCACCGAGCCTGGGTTACGGACGCCAACCCGGACTACATCGGAAGCATTCTGATTGACGAAGATCTGATGGACCGGATCGACCTTTGGAATTTCGAAAAGGTCCTGGTCTGCGACGTCACCAACGGCAACCGGTTCGAGACTTACGCCATAGCCGGGGAGCGTGGCTCCGGCGTTATGTCGGTCCAGGGAGCCGCGGCCCGGCTCAGCGCCAGGGGCAATTGTCTTATCATCATGTCCTTCGAGGTAACCGACTCCCCGGTGGACCCCCAGATGATATTGGTCGACGAAGACAACCGCTTCGTCGAATACCTGGAAGGGGCAAAACATGTCCAGCAGGTTCACTGAGCTAGAAACCGAGACCTACTACGACGCGGAAGATGCCATCTACCGTACCATTTGGGACGAGGATGGCAGCGTCCATTGGGGTTTCTTCGACAACGGCTCCGGCAACGATTTCCTGAAGGCCTGCGAAAACCTGAACCGGATGATGGTCCAGAAGGGCCGCATCGGGCCGGACTCGTCGGTCTTGGACTTGGGCTGCGGCAACGGGACTGCCGCCATTTGGCTGGCTGGCGAGAGCGGCGGCCGGGTCACCGGAATCGACCTGAGCGGCGTTCGCGTAGCCAACGCCCTGGAGAAGCGGGACGGCCTGAGCCCGGCGTTCCGCGAACGGTTGGCCTTCGAGAAGGCGTCGGCCACCGATCTCCCGTTCGAGACCGGCGCCTTCACCCACGTCTGGAGCCAAGCCGTCATCTACCACGTTCCAGACAAACGAGCGGTCCTCAAGGAGGCCTACCGGGTCTTGGCCGACGGCGGGACGATGGTGTTCGACGACCTGCTCAGGCCCAAGCGGGAGATTACGCCCGAAGCCCAGACCTACGTCTATGACCGGCTGCTGTTCGATACTGAGTTCACTTTCGAGTCTTACCAGCAAGCCCTGAAAGGCCAGGGCTTCAAAGTTCTGGAAGCGATCGACCTTTCCCAGCACCTGAAGCAGAGCTATGTGTGCCTGTCGGAGCGTACGCCGAAGAACGACACGTCGGACGCCGCCGAGCACTACGAATGGCTGACCACCGCCTACATCGAGACCGCCGCGGCCGTCGACAAGAATGAGTTGGGCTGGGGTCTATTCATCTGCCGGAAGTAACATGCAAGAGAGCCACGACAGGGTCCAATGGGTGTACTCATCCACCACCAACCAGGAGTTGGAAGAGCGCTACGACCAATGGGCCACCGAATACGACAAAGACCTGGCCGAGGAATTCGCTTGGAACGCGCCCAAGACTGCGGTTGACCTGTTCGCCAGGCACGTCCCCACCGGAGCAAGGATTCTCGACGCCGGCGCGGGCACGGGCTTGGTGGGCGAGTGCCTAGCCGAGTCAGGCTACCATGACCTCTACGCCATGGACCTGTCTGTGGGGATGCTGGAGGAAGCCCGCCGGAAGGCCCTTTACAAAGAATTCCACCAGATGACCCTGGGGGAGGAGTTGGGCTTCGACACTGATTCGTTCGACTCGGTCATCAGCGTGGGCGTCTTCACCACCGGTCACGCTCCGGCCCACGCCTTCGATGAACTGGCGCGCATCACCAAACCGGGCGGACTCATCGTATTCAGCTTGCGCGTCGACCTCTACGAGGAAGGCGGTTTCAAAGAGTATCAAGCGGGGTTGGAGGAAGCTGGCAAATGGAAACTGGCCGAGCTTTCCGAACCCTACTGCCCGCTACCCAAAGGCGAACCTGACGTCATCCACCGCATCTGGGCCTACGAGGTCACTTCGTAGGGCGGGTCGGGCCGGGCATTCTTCCGGTTAGCCGTCGGGTCGAATTCGTCATCGAGGAGCCAGTCGGCGGCGACCGAGGCATCAACGACGATGGCGGTCACCAGCGGTGGCCTTCGTGGCGGGCGGACAATATCTCGTCTTTCGTCATCCCTGTGCGTCCCCACTGCGCCCGGAGTTCCATGAACCGTTCAACCGCCAGCGAACGCTCACGCCGGCCTTGGGCGAGAGCGGGGACAAGGTGTGCAATAGTTTTTCCGTGGCGGGCGATGGCAATTGACTCGCCACCCTCGACGGCCCCTAGAAGCTCAACCAATCGGGCCCCAGCTTCAGTAGCTTGGACTTCGCGCATGTCCTATCCTCGCCGGATATCCTTCATCGTTCCTATCCTACCATTTCGATGCCCGGTCGTATGCTGTTGACTGGGTCCTTCCGGGTCCTTCCGGGTCCTTCCCGCTATTCCTCCGAAAAGAACTCCGCGATCACTCCCGCCAATTCTTCCGGCTTGTGGTAGCCGATGTCGTGCACCGTTTCCATAATCCAGCGGACCCGTCCGTTCGGCAACGCGGCGGCGGCCGCCGCGACCATGCGCTGCCGCATCAGAGAGTACTCGGAATTGGCCCGGTCGGGCATGGGGCCGGCCGGCACCATCAGGGTGGGGCATTCAACCAGCAACAGTGTCCTGGAGCACGGGTCGTCCCACATAGCGCGAATGACCTGGGCCTGGTTGTCCGGGCGGAGAATGTCCTGGATCATTCCGTTTTCGTCCTCGTAAACCATGGTCTGTACGATCCGCTCGATGTCACTGTTCCAGAACGCCGCCATCTGGGTGCGCAGCCGGCCCAGGAATTCCTCACGGTCACCCGAGACGTTCCGTGGGCCCAGGCGTGTCGAGAAGCCCTCCCAAGTAGGCTCGTGGAACAAGCGGCCGTTCAGAAATCCGCCGTCAATCATTACCTGGCGTTTGACCCTCTGAGGGTAGTGCGCGGCGAAGTTGCTGGAAACGTGGCCGCCCCAGGAATGCCCTATCACGAAAACTTCGGGGGTTTCCAGCAGGTCCAGCAGAGCAGCCAGGTCGTCGGACAGCGACTGCCAATCGTAGCCGGTGGGGGCATTGGTGGTCTGCCCGTGGCCTCTCTGGTCGGGCGCTATGATCCGGAAGCGGTCCCGTAACAAAGGGGCGACAAGATCGTACCAATGGCCCGACGAGGCGAGGCCGTGCAAGGCCAGCAGCACGGGCCCGTCCCCGCCCCAGTCCAGGTACCGCATCCGTAAGTCCCGTACGTCCGCCCAAGCTTCTGTGGGCGCGCCATGCCGGCTGGTCATGATTCATCCTCCATGGTCCCCTCTCCGTAGGGAACGGCTCCCGCTCCGCACGGGTCTGCCTGCGCCAACTCCATTTGCAGCAAACGCGCCTTAACCCCCAGGCCGCCGGCGCCGTATCCGCCGAGGCCGCCGTCGCTGGCGATGACCCGATGGCATGGGATGACCAGCGGGAACCGGTTTCGCGCCATTGCTTGCCCCGCGGCCCGCATGGCCAAGGGGCTGCCGGCCTCGGCGGCCAGCCAGGCGTAGCTCCTCGTCTCTCCCGGCGGTATCCGGCGGCAGGCGTTCCAGGCGGCCCGGAAAAAGGGGGGAGCGCCGGAAAGGTCCAATCGGATGCTGTCCAAGGCCGAGACTTCTCCGGCCGCATACCGTTCCAGGCGACTCTCGATGTCTGCGAACGGCGCGGGATCGTGTTCCGCCCCGTTGAGGTCGTCGTCCAATTCCTCGAGCACCTCTTGGGGTGTTGGCTTCATACTGAGCCGGAGTAGTCCCTTGTCGCCGGCAACCAGTCCCACCCAGCCTATGGAGAGCTCGAAAAGATGGTACTTGTATTGGCTCACGTTCCCCTCCTGAAAATCACCAGGCGCAGCAACGGATAACGCAGGCTGGTCCAAGCGCCGGTCAACCGGTGTTCTTCCTGGTCCGACAACGTCCTCCCCCCGTAACGGAAGCGCACGTAGGTGTCGGTGACAATGTGCAATTGCGGCTGGCAGCCAGGCAGGGCTGCCGCCAGCCGGGCCCCGAACTGATAGGGGGTCTGGTGGGGACGGGGGCCCACAGCCGCCAGCCGCCCCAACATCGAAAGCCGGCTGAAAGCCTCCTGCGGTTCCGGCGACGCCGCCAGGTAGCGCTTCCAGAACCATAATACCGCCAGAACAATGGCAATCAATCCGGCCGCGATGCCTACAACCCAAGGCCATGTACCCAGTAACCAGTTGACGATGCCGCCGCCCGGTCCAACATCAAAATCGCCCGGGGGCCGGGCCTCGAGATCGTCGCATCCTTCCAGGAAGTCCGCCAGGCACATAAATTGGTCGGTAGCGCCTTCCGAGGCCAAAAAGTCGCTTCCGACGGCCTCGACCCCGCCAGGTTCGAATACCGAGGGCAGTTCCGCCCCCGGCGTCGGCTCGAAAGCAATCCAGCTATAGCCGGGGAAGTAGACTTCTACCCACGCGTGGCTGTGGCTGTCGGTGACGGCGAAAATACCCGCCTCCACTTCGTCCCCCAAAGTGTAACCCGCGGCGACCCGGGCCGGCACTCCGACCGAACGCAGCAACACAGTCATAGCGGAGGCGAAGTACTCGCTGTAACCCTGCTTTTGGTCAAAGAGGAAGTGGTCGACTCCGTCGGCGTCGAAGGGCGGGGGCTCGATACTCAGGGCGTACGGTATTGTCTTAAGGTAATGCTCGATAGCCTTGGCTTTGTCATAGGACGACACTTCACCCAAAGTCATATCTCTGGCCAACCGGTGGACGCGGTCAGGCACGGTCGCCGGAAGCCTGGTGTACTGGTCCAAAATGTAAATCGGGTACTCTCCGCCGGCCGACCGCAGGTCCTCTGGCTGGGCCAGGGAAACCAATGAGGACACCTCGTAAGGCTTGCTGGACTCGAACTCCCCTTTCGGTTTCCGGACCGACAGGACGTCCGCCGGGGAGGGCAGCGCCTCAATCAACACCGCCCCGACGACCCGGCCATCTTCCCGCCGGACGTCTTGCAGCCGCAGATTTGACGGGAGCAGGGACGCCAGCGCAGTGTCGGCGCTTGCCCCGTTGTTTTCCACCACCGCGGCGTGAAGCGCGCGGCTGGTCTGGGCCAAAGCGGGCGGAAACCCCGGAAGCAGGTCCTCCCGGGAAAGGTCAATCTCGTAAACCGGCGGGACCAGTGTCTCGATCTCGACTTCCTGGTCCGACCCCACCACCCGGTCGCCGGAGAACATGCGCCCGGAGTCGTAGAGGGGGGTGACGGTGTAGGTCGCTTCGAACCGTTCCTGCTTTTCGTCCGGGGCAGAGAATTCCGGAGAGTACCCCAAGGGTTGGAACTCGGTAGCCTCGGAAATCCAACCCTTCCCGGTATAGGTGCCGTAGGTGCGGGCCTTCCAGTACATGGGCACCTCTGATTCCACCACCAGCACCTGCGTTGTAGCGGGGTTGATGGTGCCTTGGAACGCCATCACGTCATCCCATATTCTGTAGCCCAGGGGCCGCCTGGCCGGCAGGCCGGCGAACAAGCGATTGAAATCGTCCTCCCACGAAGCCAGGGGACTGCGCATCGATTCGTAGGCATTGGTGGCCGGAGTCCACCCCCCGGCCGTGGGGAGCAAAAAGGCGATGACTATGACCGTCACCCCGACGAAGAAGCTGTCGGAAAAGGTCAGCGATCCCAGGTAGGAATCGTAGGTCACGTTCCGCTCTCGCCATTGGCCCTGGCGCCGCACCACCTGGATGCGGGCCACCAGCAAAAGGGCGGTGAACAGGTAGACCCCCAAGTGGAAACCAATGTTGGGCGGCAAAAAGGTAAGGTTGGAAAACAGCCCGATACCACCCAGAACGAATACTCCCCAGAAATTATGCATCCGCAGAAACAGCCAGGCCCCCACGAACCCGGTGAGCCAAGTGGCCGCCAGCAGCCCGAAGGCGAACGGCACCTGGTCGATGTTGATGGAACCCGAGCGGGCTGCTTCGAACCACAGGCCGAGCCGGGCCCAGAGTTCTCCCAGGCTTCCCAGGGGTTCCCCGTCCACGGGGTAAACGAGCATTTGCCAGGTAATCACGACAAGTCCCAGCGCCAATCCGGCAAGGAAGGGCAGGCCGGGCCACACCGGCAACCGGTAAAGCAGGAAAGCAGCCAGAATCGCCATGAGCAGCATCCCGACCAAGTTCGGGGCCGGCACCCAGTCCGCCTGTTCGACCGCGAGGACTACGGCCATCAGATTCAAGCAGAGCAGCGCCAACGCCACCCAGCCCTGGTCCGGCGTCAGACCCCGTAGTAGGAACCCGAACACCCTGCCCGGCGTGTCGGCGTTTAGCTGCTCCGTCAACGGGAGGCGGCGGGTCAGCGGGCTGGCAGTCATCGACGGCCAGCCAATTGTGGCGAATAGCGTGAGGACCCGGAAATCACCTCGGCGTTGACCGGCCGCCCCAGGGCGGCGTCCAACTCTTGGCCCCGCTGCACCGCATACAGAGGAATCAGCTCCGCCGACGCCGCGGACAGCACAATGCCCGAGTCGACATCCGCGCCGAAACCGGAGGGGTCGACCAAGACCGCGGCCACGTTGACTCCCTGGCGCCGCAGGTCCGAAAGGGCGGAGACCCAGCCGGTGTCGATTGCCGCGGTTACCACAGTAACGGTGTTGAATTGGTTGAGATTAGGTCGAACGTCGTAGAGAAACCCCGGCAACGGACGGTCACCCAAGGCACGGACCTCGGCGAAGACTTCCATCAGGCGGCCCAGGTGCTCGGGGCCGCTGTCGGGGCGTAGAAGATGGTGGCGGTCGCCGTTGGCTGCCAGTCCCACCGGGAGAGACATTTCGACCAACCGGGTGACGATTGAGGCCGCCGTGGAGACCGAGATTTCCTCGGTATTGTCTATTCCGTCGGCTTCCGACCCGAAATGCGACCCCCGGTGCATGTCCAGGATGACCCACGCCTCGGCGGCGAGGCCGATGTCGAAATCCTTCACCATCAGCGTGTTCATTCGAGCGGAATACGGCCAATGGATGCGGCGCAACCCGTCGCCCGGCCGGTAGGCCCGGACAGAAGCGACGTCGGTAGTCACTTGGTCCCAGTGGCGGGTCATCCGGCTGTCGCTGGGGAGGCCCGCAAAACGAGGGTCCAGGTTGGGCAGCGGTTCCGTTGACGGGAATACGATGTACGGCTGATCGTCCGTGAATATCCTGACGAACCGGAACAGTCCGAACGGGTCCTGGGCCACCACCCGCACCTCGGTGTTTCGGAAAATCCCCCGCTGGCTCAGGAAGGACTCGATGCGCCAGCTTCGGACCTGTTCCTTGCCAATGGCCAGCCCGCGGCCCCCTTCATCCGCAGATGGACCGGTGGACTCCGCCACCTCCAACCAGGATTTGGGCAGCCGGGTGCGGTTAAGGATGGACACCCGGCTTTGCAGGTAGCCGCCGACTTGGCCCCGGTCGCCCGTGCGGCTAACACTCACCTCAATTCCGCGCAGGTTCAACCAAGCCCACACTGCGCCGATAATCATCAGCAAGGCCAAGGCGTAGAGTAACTGATAGAAGAAGGCGAATCCGGTCCCAATGGCGTAGAACAAGATGACGGCCAAGAGGACCGATATGCCGATAGTCCGTTTGTTCAAGTGATTACCGAAGAGCCTCCAATCGGCCAAGCCATTCTCCGAAGTGGGAACACCTCAGTCGCAGGGACGGCAATCCAATCTTGCCGGCCACGATGGGGCCGGCTGCCGCCTTTCTATATTCCGGAATAGCCGAGCTAATTCGCTTCGATGGCGCGGTGCTCACTCCGTCGTCAATAAGTTCCGGTGAGCCGAATTGGGCGGCCATTCTCACGAGCGTTTGGATAACTCCCGTATTCCGCCACGATATTTAACGCCCCCTTGCTGGCCTACGTAAAGCGGAAGGTTATTCGGATCGGCCAACGCCCAACTCATCATGCGAAAGAAGGAGATGAAGTTGGACTTGCCGACGCCGTTGGGGCCGATTAGGGTCGTAAGAGGGCCCGGCTCGAAGTCCTGCAACGATTTGATAGTTTTGAAACCCTTGAGGGTTATTTTTTCGAGTCTGTTTCTCATATCGTGCCTACCGCTCGTGCCTACCGGGCGGCTCCGGGAACGGCCACGGATTCCAACAGTTGCTCGATCACGTCGGCGGTACTGAGACCGCGCATCCGGGCCGACGGGGAGAGAATAATCCGGTGAGCCATCACCCCGTAGGCCAGGTTCTGAATGTCGTCGGGCAATACATAGTCCCTGTCGTGCACCAACGCGAAGGCCCGCGCCAACCGGAACAGCCCCAGGGAAGCCCTGGGCGAGGCCCCAAGCGCCACGTCCGCGTGGCGCCTGGTGGCCTCGGTGAGACCAACGATGTACTCACGGACCAGCCCGTCTACGTAAACGCTCTTGGCGGCGTTCTGCATGGCGATGACCGACTCCGGGGTGGCCACCGGTTGCAACACGTCTATGGGATGGACCTGTTCCTGGCGCTCGATTATGGCAAGCTCTTCGTTGAAATCGGGGTATCCGAGGCTGACGCGCAACAGGAAACGGTCCAGTTGCGCCTCGGGTAACGGAAAGGTGCCCTCGTATTCGATGGGGTTCTGGGTTGCCATCACCAGGAAGGGACGGTCCAACTGGCGAGTGACTCCATCCACGGACACCTGTAACTCCTCCATGGCTTCCAACAGGGCCGACTGGGTCTTGGGCGTAGCCCGGTTGATCTCGTCGGCAAGCACCACTTGGGCCATAACCGGTCCGGGCCGGAACTCGAACTGGCCGGTGCTCTGGTTGTAGATGGAAATCCCGGTAATGTCGCTTGGCAGAAGGTCAGGAGTGAACTGGATGCGCTGGAAGACGCATCCGATAGATGCCGAGAGGCTCTTGGCCAGCATCGTCTTGCCCACCCCGGGCACGTCTTCCACCAAGAGGTGGCCCTGGGCGATCAGCGCGGCCAGCGCCTGCTCCACGACGGGCGTCTTGCCTACTATGACCCTTGAAACGTTATCGACGATGGCCCGGGCCGCCGCGGCCGGGGAACCGGTTTGTTCCACGTCAACCTCCGGTCGGTAGGCTGAGGGACCAGCCCTACGGGTGCGGGATTGAGTGTATCACAGCAGACCGCCTCTGCCGGAGCGCGTCAACGAAGCCGGAGCGCGATGGAGAATGAGAATATAAGCATCCAATACCATCGGCCATTCGTAATTCAGATTGACGGGCCGTGTTCCGGGACGGGGTCCCGGGCCGGTTCCTTGAAGAAGTCCGGGCCCGCCCCTTTCACCGTTGCGGGTCCGGCCGCAGGTGTAGACTATCAGGAACCCGGAGGGAGCAGCAGTTGTACCGGATTTTGACAAATGCGGCCGGCGGCCGAAAACCAGTACCGAGGCTTGTATTTTTCGCGGCTATCGCCGTGTCCCTGGTCCTCCTGGCCGTCGCCTGCGGCGGCTCTTCGGACTCCAACGGTCCAGTCTCGTCCCCTGAGGCCACTGCGGCGCCATCGTCCCCGGAGGCTACAACCGTTCCGACAGCGGCCGCCGCACCCGAAGCCACCAACGCCGCAAAGCCGACGACGACGGCCAGTGCGCCGGTAGCGGCAGCCAACACACCGGAGCCGACGTTCACCGCCGCGCCGAAAGCCACCAACGCCTCAAAGCCGACGGCGACGGCCAGTGCGCCCGCAGCGGAGGCGAACACACCGGAACCCGCACCCGCCGCCGCACCGGACGATACTCCGGAACCGCCGCCGCCCCCCAAGGCTGCCCAGACGGCCGCCCCCACTGGGACTCCTCCGCCCCCACCGCCGTGCGAGGGGACCAGGGGCGGCAAGGTTGGCAACTGCGCACCGGAGTTCGCCGGCACCCAGGAGTGGATCAACAGCGGCCCCCTCTCGATGGAAGGGCTGCGCGGCAAGGTCGTGCTGATTGATTTCTGGACTTATTCCTGTATCAACTGCATCCGCACGCTTCCCTATCTGCGGACCTGGTACGAACGCTACGCCGACGAGGGTCTGGTGATGGTCGGCGTCCACACGCCAGAGTTCCATTTCGAGAAAGTGTATGAAAACGTGGTGCAGGCCACCAAGGACGACGAGGTGACCTGGCCGGTGGTGCAGGACAATGATTTCGCCGTCTGGCAGAGCTACGAAAACCGTTTCTGGCCGGCCAAGTACCTTATCGACAAGGACGGGGTGGTGCGGTACACGCATTTCGGCGAAGGGAAGTATGGCGAGACCGAATCGGAGATTCGCAAGCTCCTGGAGGAAGCGGGCGCGGCGTCCGCCGCCTTGTCCATGCCTCTGCCCCAAGACCAGGAAAACGACCCCACCTTCCTCCAAGAGGGCAACCGGACACGTACCCCGGAACTGTTCGCGGGGTGGCGTTTCGTGCTCAGCCACTTTCAGGGCGGGCGGGGCGTATATATCGGGCAGGTCGATGCCTACAACGAGCAGCGCAACGAGGTAGCGGAATTGGCGGCGCCGGAGGAACTGACGCCCCACAGAATCTACTACAACGGGCCGTGGTTCATCGGGGCGGAGAGCGTCCATCACGCCGAGACCACGGAAAGTTACGACGACTACCTGGCCTTGGTCTACACCGCCCGGTCGGTCAACGCGGTGCTCACCTCCGAGTCCGGTGAGCCTTACAAAGTCCGAGTCACTGTCAACGGCGAGTATTTGACCGAGGACAATCGGGGCGAGGACATCATGATCGGCGAAGACGGGGAGAGCTACCTGTGGGTCACCGGTCCCAAAGCCTATAAGGTCGTCGAACACCCAACTTGGGAAAGCGGGCAGGAGTTGCGGATGGCATCGATGTCCGACGACTTCGGCCTCTACTCCTTCACCTTTGGAACCTACCAGGATGGTTACTGATGAAACTTTCGGCTCCCGCGTCAAGAACAAAAACAGCCGCGCTTATTATCCTGGTGCTGGCGCTTGCGGCGCTGGCAGCAGCCTGCGGCGGCGATCCGACCGCCACGCCTCCCCCTCCGACAACGATGCCGGGTCCCACGACGGCTGACCCGGCATCGACAATGGTCGACGCGGCGACGGCAACTGCTGCTACGACTGCACCGACTGCGGCGCCGGCATCCGAAGCCCTGCCGCCGTGCGATGGCCGCCGGGGCGGCTCCATCGGTAACTGCGCCCCTGAGTTTTCCGGGATCAACGCATGGATTAACAGTGACCCGTTGACAATGCAGGAACTGCGCGGCAGGGTGGTGCTCATCGATTTCTGGACCTACACCTGCATCAACTGCATCCGGACATATCCCCACCTCAAGGCCTGGCACTCCCGCTACTCCGACGATGGTCTGGTCATAATCGGGGTGCATTCCCCCGAATTCGAATTCGAAGCGGACTACGACAACGTTGTCGAGGCCTCAGAGAACGACGGTATCATCTGGCCCGTGGCCCAAGACAACGAATTCGAGACCTGGCGCAGCTACTCCAACCGGTACTGGCCAGCCAAATATCTGGTCGACGAGGACGGCGTGGTCCGCTATACCCATTTCGGCGAGGGCGACTACGCGGAGACCGAAATGATGATACGAGAGTTGCTGCTCGATGCCGGCGCACAGCTGAACGACGGGAACCTGCCGCTTCCATCGGACCAGATGCTGGACCCAGCCTTCAGCGCGGCCCGGGACGCGGAGATTACCAGGGAGCTCTACGCCGGTTATCTACGCGGCCGCAACGACCTTGCCTTCGGCGGCGGCGGTTACGTTGGGCAGGACGAATACTACAATACCCGGGATGCCGTTGCCGATTTGCAGGTCCCCGATGAACTGGAACCCCACCAAATATACTTTGAGGGTTCTTGGTACATTGGCCCCGAGAGTTCCCGCCACGGCGCCGAGTCCACCGGGTACGAGGATTACCTGGCGCTGGTGTATTCCGCCCGCTCGGTGAACGCGGTGTTGACCTCCGATTCCGGCGAGCCCTACAGGGTCCGGCTGACCGTTGGCGGGGAATACCTGACCGACGAGAATAAAGGCGCGGACGTGACCATCGGTCCCGACGGGGAGAGCTACATCGTGGTGACCGAGCCCAAGATATACAACATCATCGAGAGCCCGGAGTGGATGCGGCGACAGGAACTTCGCATGAGCTCTGATTCCCCGGATTTCGGCCTGTTTGCCTTCACGTTCGGGTCTTATGAAAAGGAGGCTTCCTGATGGCCATGGCCGCCTACCTGCGGTCCTTCCCGTCCATTCGTCCGTTGTTGATCGTGCTGGCAGGCGCATGTGCCGTGGCGGCGCTCCTGGCTTGTGGCTCGGCCGCAACTCCGGCCCCGGAACCGGCCTTAGCCCCCACCGCCGCGGCGGCGCCCACCGCAGCGCCTGCCGCCGCGGCCACCTCAGCACCCACTGCCGCGGAGACCACATCGCCGCCCGCCGCCGCAGCCACATCGGCATCCGCGGCCGCGCCAACCTCAGCGCCGGCCGCGTCCGCGCCAACCTCAGCGCCGGCCGCGTCCGCGCCTCAGCCAACGGCAGCGGCCGACGAAAATCCGATCAGGGCCAGGCTGGCTACCACCGTTCTGGAACTTGGTCAGCAACGGGTCGCCTTTCTTCTGGCGGATTCCAAGGGAATAATTCAAGACGCCGCCGTCACCATCACTCCGGTCTACACCGGGGACAACTCGGCCGGCCCAACGGTAGAGACCGAATTCCACCTGTGGCCCTACGGCTCCCGCGGGTCCTACTCCGCCGACGTTCTCTTTGACCGGCCCGGCGAGTGGAGGCTGGACGTGGACGTTGCGGCGCCCGATGTGTCGGGACGGGTCGAGATCGAAATCAACGTGGAAGAGCAGTCCCCGGTGCCAGGGTTGGGCGCCGTAGCCCCGATGAGCCACACCAAGACCCTCGGGACGGTGGCCAACATCGAGAAATTGACCACCGATTACTCTCCAGACCCGGACCTCTACCAATTGTCCATTGCCGAGGCCATTGAGAATCCCCTGCCGAGCGTTATTGTGTTCGCTTCGCCCGCATTCTGCACCACCGCCACCTGCGGGCCCCAGGTGGACGCGGTCTCGGAACTGAAAAACGCCCACCAAGGCAAGGCCAACTTCATTCACGTCGAAATCTATGACAATCCCGACGAGATCCAGGGAGACCTGAGCCGGGGGCAAATAGCCCCTTCGGTGGACGAGTGGGGCCTCTCGGCCCTTCCTCATTGGTTCAACGAGTCGTGGACCTTCGTTCTCGACGACGAGGGGCGCGTCCGGGACCGCTTTGAAGGCTTTGCCTCCTACACCGAGCTTGAGGACGCCCTTACCGAAGTACTCCCCGGTGTTTAACCCCAAAAAGCAACAGAGGACGCGGAACTGCGCTCCGTGTTCCCTGTGGTTAATCTGCTCGGTGCGTGTCGAAGCCCGTCAGAAGCCCGTCAGTAGTAGGGCTTACCGTCGGAGCTAAACAGGAATTGCTCCACTTCCGGTGTGCGGGGAAGGGTTACGACGCCGTCCCGCTCCACGCCGAACCGCTCATAGGCCTCACGGATGTGGTCGCTGTATTGCCTGCGCCCCTCTTGACGACCCCTCCTGAGTCCCTTCTCTGTGGCGTTTGTCACAATCTTGTGCCTGTACGCCGCCCTTATTTCTGACGCTTTCTCGAACATTTTCCGTATCCCCTCGAACAGGCCGGCCAGCGGCGCTACGAAGGCCCAGTACAAATCCTTTGTAGCCGTTTCAAGGTACTGGTACGACCGGGACTCCGGCCCCGAGAATTCTTGCAGAATTCCCAAGCTCGCCACGGCCACCATGCCGAACCCTGCAACCTGCCACCAGACTCCCCGGTCGGAGAGCTCCTTGGGCAACTCCGATACATCCATTCTAGCACGACCACTCATACCGCCAGGCTATCATGCCATGCCGCCGGTTGCCGGTGCGACCGCCGAATGTCAGCGAGGTGGGGCAAATCGCCAACTACAAAAAGGCGGCCCGCTCCCTCCGTTCCGTGTTGAAAACTCCCTGACTCGCTTTTATCATAACGTCCATGTTCTCCACACAAATCCGTTTGCCAATCAACGGCCGGGTCCATGACCTGACCGTCCGCGACCACTGGAGTCTGCTGGACGTGCTTCGTGACCAGTTGGACCTCACCGGCTCCAAACGCGGCTGCGACCGGGGGGAATGCGGTTCCTGCACGGTCCTGCTTGATGGCAAGCCCGTCTATTCCTGCCTGCTGCTGGCGGTGCAAGTACGGGGCCGCGACGTCGTAACCGTAGAAGGCTTGGCCCAAGACGGCGGGCTCGACCCGGTGCAGGAGGCGTTCCTGGCGGAAGACGGCGGCCAATGCGGCTTCTGCACGCCGGGCTTCCTGATGTCGGCCAAGGCCCTGCTGGACAGTAACCCCCATCCCAACGACCACGAGATACGAGAGGCCCTTTCGGGCAACCTCTGCCGTTGCAACGCCTACGGACGCATCCTGCAGTCGGTGCGTAAGGCCGCGGAGCGCTAGAAAAATTGCTCAACCGGCCCAGAGGAGCTTTTGCCGTTCTTGCTCCGTAATCGGTATAATGGCGGCAGTACGCTTCCGCCCTGCGAGGCACGATATGACGACCAGGCCCGTTACCCCGCCGCGCGGCGCCGGGGCAATCATGCAATTCTCAGACCCGCCGCTTGAAGAAATGACCGCCTACTACGATGTCAATTTTCCGGGCTACCCCGGCTCTTTGGCTGTCCACTTCGGCAATCCGGACACAACCATTATTACCAGCGAAATTGCAGCGGCTCTGATCCCAACCAGAAGCTACGAGGGCGTGCTGTATCCCGACCTGCTCATCGCCTTCAACGTTGACCCGGCAGTCGACATCGCCCGCAACGGCTATCTCATTCCAGAGCAGGGCAAGCCGCCGGACTTCGTTATGGAGGTAGCGTCCGAGAGCACCGCCCGCCGCGATGAGACCATCAAGCGGGAAGCCTACGCCGCCATGGGCGTCCCTGAATACTGGCGCTTCGACGCTACCGGCGGGCGACGATACCGGACGCATCTGGCTGCCGACCGGCTGGTAGACGGCGTCTATTTGCCCGTCGCCATCCACCGGATTGATGACGAACATTTCTGGGGCCGCAGCGAGTCTCTGAACCTGGACCTGTGCTGGGAAGAAGGAAAGCTGCGCTTTTGGGACCCGGCGGCCCGGCGTTACCTGGCGACGTTCAAGGAAGAGAGCGCCGCCCGCCGAGCAGCCGAAGCCCGAGCCACTGAAGCGGAGGCCCGCGTCCAGTGGTTGGAAGAAGAACTGCGCCGGCGCCAAGACCCGTAGCCGGGCCCGTCTATTAACTCGAACTCGCTATCCGTATCCGCACCTGGCCAGGAGGTTTCCAGCATGGCGACAATGCAGCACCTGCCCCAAGCGGCCGCCCAGATGGAGCGCGCCGCCGGGAAGTTCCTGGACAGCCTGACCGAGACGCAAAAAGCCAAGGCTACCTTCGAGTATATGGATGGGGAGCGGATGTACTGGTACTATCCGCCGATCAACCGCCACGGGCTCGCCCTGCGGGACATGGGCGGAAACCAGCGGGCTCTGGCTATGGCCCTGCTGGAAAGCGGGCTTACGCCCCGGTCCTTCGAGCAGGCAAAGCAGATAATGGAGCACGAGGACGTGTTGGGCCCGTTGGAAAAGGAAATGGGCATGGTCACGTTCGTCCGTGACGTAGAACTCTATTATTTCACTATTTTCGGCGAGCCGGGGCCCAAAGAGCCTTGGGGTTGGCGCATAGAGGGCCATCATGTCTCCCTGCACTTCAGCATCTGGGGCGAAAACATCACCTCGGTGACTCCATTCTTCTTTGGGTCCAACCCGGCCGAAGTACGCAAGGGCCCGAAGACCGGCCTGCGCATCCTTGGGGACCGGGAAGACATCGCCCTGCAGTTGATGGGCAGCCTGGACCAAGACCAAATGGCCAAAGCAGTGATTTACGACGAAGCTCCCCTCGACATTCTGACCTATAACAGCACCAAAGTGTCATTCCCCTTCCGTCCCCAGGGCCTTCCAGCGGACCAAATGACCGGCACCCAGAAGGAGGCCCTGCTCAGCCTGATCACGGAGTACGTGGGGCAGGTGCGCACCGACCTTGCCGAGCAGAAGCTGGCCGCGATCAAGGATCAAGGGTTGGACCATTTCCACCTGGCGTGGGCCGGGCCCGTTTCCAAGAGCGACGCCCACTACTACCGCATCCACGGCGGCAGCTTCGTGGTGGAGTTCGACAACCGGCAGGACGGCGCGAATCATATCCACTCCGTCTGGCGTGACGTTGAAAACGACTTCGCCGCCGATGTCCTGCGGGACCACCTGCGCCTTTTCCATGTCATTTAGCGAAAGGGTCTCAACACAGAGAGCACAAAGAGCACGAAGATTTATCGGTATCGCCTCATATTTCTCTGTGGCCTCTGTGTGCCCGGTGTTGAAAAAAGCTGAATGACCCTTAGTGTTGTTGGCGAAAGCGTGGTCCGCCGTGACCTGAGAGAAAAGCTGACGGGAGAGGCGCTCTATTCCGCCGATCTCAAGCTCCCCGGCATGCTTTACGGCGGGATTCTCCGCAGCCCTCATCCCCACGCGGACATCGAAGCCGTGGATGCAACCGCCGCCGAAGCGCTGCCGGGCGTCCGCTCGGTCGTTACTCCTTTCGACGTTCCCCCCGGCAAATTGGGCCCCGACCTGGCCATATTGGACACCCGTGTGCGATTCGTGGGGGACGAAGTGGCGGCGTTGGCCGCGGATGACCCTGACACCGTGCGGCAGGCGCTCCAACTCATTCGGGTCGATTACCAAAGATTGGCCCACGTCCCGGACCCGGAGCAGTCCCTCCGTCCGGGGACCGTTGCGATACACCCGGGAGGCAACCTCGCCACCGGGGACGTCCTGTTTTTGGAGCGGGGGAGCGTCGAAGCCGGCTTTGCCGAGGCGGACCTCGTGCTGGAGGACGAGTTCTTTATTCCCACCCACTCCGCGGCCCCGCTGGAGCCCCGGGCCGCCTTGGCTGCCTGGAACGAATCGCCCGATTTCGACCTGACGGTGTGGAAGACCACCCGCGGCGTTCACGTCGACCGGGCGGCGCTGTCGGCGGCGTTGGGCCTGTCTCCCGAACGGGTGCGGGTTATTGGGCCGTACTTGGGCGGCGGCTACGGCAACAAAGACGAGTCTCGCCTCGCGGCCATCGCCGCCGTGTTGGCCAGCCGCGCCGGCCGCCCCGTGCGCATTGAATACTCGAGGGAAGACGAATTTGTCGCGGGTAGAGTGCGGCACGCGGCCCGAATCCGGCTCAAGGCGGGCCTCAAGTCCGACGGCTCGATCACCGCCCTCCACGCCAGCGCCGTGCTGGATACCGGGGCCTATCTTGCTTCCGGTCCGGGCGTGGCCCGCCGCACCGGCCAAGGAATCCTTTACCTCTACCACTGTCCCAACGTGAAGTACGAGGCCCGGCTGGTCTACACCAACCGCCCGGTGGCCGGCTCATACCGGGCGTTGGGGGCTCCTCAAGGCCATTTCGCCCTCGAAAGCCTGATGGACCGGGCGGCCGAGCGGTTGGGGTTGGACCCCTTGGACTTCCGGTTAAAGAACCGGGTGCGGCCCGAAGGCCAGCCGGGCCGCCGGACCTCGCCTCCCGGCCAAGTCATCGACAGCCAGCCGGTGGAAGGAGGCATTCCGTTCTCCAGCAACGGCCTGGAGCAATGCCTTGAGTTGGGGGCCGAAGCGTTCGGCTGGCGCGAACCTTTGCCCGCCTCGCCGGAGGCACACCCGGCGTTGAAGCGAGGCAAGGGGATGGCGATGATGCTCTACCGGGGCGGGCCGGGGTCGCCCTCTTCGGCCGAGGTGCGGCTGGAAAAGTCCGGGGCCATCAAGCTCGTCACCGGGCTCATGGACGTGGGCGAGGGCGCGACCACTGTGCTTCCGCAGATAGCCGCCGAGGTGCTGGGAGCCGATTCAGGACAGGTGGAGGCGGTGTTCGCCGACACCTACGGCACTCCCGACGCGCCGATCACCGCCGGGTCCACGGCCACGTTCTCTACCGGCGCCGCAGTGGTGCAGGCGGCGGAAAAGGTACGCCGGGAGCTGATGGAACTGGCCTCCACCGGACTGGAGGCGCCGGTTGACGGTCTGGACGCCGCAGCGGGAGAAATATTCGTCAAGAACGACCCTTCCCGCCGCATCTCATTCGCCGAGTTGGCGGGCCGCATGGACGCGAAGGCGCTGACCGCCACCGCAAGCGTTATTCCCGGCAGCGCCGACGCCATCGTCAACTCCTTCGGGGCCCACTTCGCCGAGGTGGAAGTGGATACCGGCACCGGGCGCGTCCGGGTGGTGCGCTACATCGCGGCCCATGATTCGGGCAGGATCATCAACCCCCGCTTGGCCCTCAACCAGGCGGAGGGGGCCGTCAGCCAGATGCTGGGCTTCGCCCTTACCGAGGAGCTGGTCACCGACCGGGCCACTGGCGTCACTCTCAACCCCGGCTATCTGGAACACAAGTCCCCAACGATTCAGGACTACCCGGACCTGCAAATAATCTTTGCCGACGTGGTGGACCCGGTGGGCCCCCTTGGGGCGAAGGGACTAGGGGAGGTCCCCAGCGTCGGCGTGGCGCCAGCCATCGCCAACGCCATCTACAACGCCGTCGGCGTCAGGCTCAACCGTCTGCCGTTCACGCCGGACCGGGTGCTGCAGGCCCTGACGGAACAGCGGCCGGAGAACGGGTAACGTGGCGGTCTTCGATTACGTCGTTGCCCGTTCCATTCAGGAGGGGCTGGACCTGATCGCCGATAGCTCTGTCGCCACCCTGCTCATCGGCGGTGGCACCGACCTCTTGCCGTTGTTGAAAGATGGAGTGATCGCCGCCGAGCGGTTGGTTGGCATCGACGCCATCCCCGGCATGGACGCAATCACCCAAGCGGACGACGGGCTGACGATCGGCGCGGCCGCCACCATCGCGGACGTGGCTGACCATCCGGTAATACGGAGTGACTACCAAGTACTGGCCCAAGCGGCAATTGGTCTGGCCACGCCGCAAATCCGGACCGTGGGAACCATCGGCGGGAATCTGAACCAGCGGCCTCGCTGTTGGTACTTCCGCAGCCCCTTGATCCCATGCCTCAAGAAAGGCGGCGACCGGTGCTATGCGCTGGCGGGGACCACCAAGTACCTCTGTGTCACCGGCGGGGACCGCTGCTTTATCGTGCATCCCTCCGATATCGGAGTGGCCCTTTCGGTGTTGGACGCCAGCGTAGAGATCGCGGGTCCGGCGGGAGCACGCACACTGGCCATCGGCGACTTCTTCTCCGGGCCCGGTCGGGACCCGACGCGAGAGAATGTGCTGGAGCCTGGCGAAATCGTCACCAAGGTACTGTTGCCCGCAAGCCCGCCCGACCGAAGCCTCTACCTCAAGGTACGGGAACGGGAATCGGGAGATTTTGCCTTGGTCAGCGTGGCGGCAGCTCTATGGCTGGCCGACTCCCCGGGCGGACCGGTGGTCCGTGAGGCCAGGATAGCCTTGGGCGGAGTAGCACCGGTGCCTTACCGGGCAGCGGAGGTAGAGAGGTATTTGGCGGGTCGAACAACTCCGGCAATCGACGCAGCCCGCGCCGCAAGTCTGGCCCTGCCCAACCCCACTCCGCTGCCGGAAAACGGCTACAAAATCCCCATGGCCCGGAACATGGTGCAACGCGCGGTTGCACAGCTCATTGGCTGAGAGCCGGATAATTAAATGGGAATTATAGCGCAAAATAAACGTGGCTCCGGTTCCAGCAGGTTCCGGGGCTAGAGGCGCGTTGCGGGGGCCGTCCCTCGACAAAACGGCGTAAAGGGTAATTGGCAAGCGGCTTAAAAAGCCTTTACAATATCCCAGATACCGTTACCGCCATGGGGCAGGGTATCAGCGCATCAGTAGCGGTGGCAATCCTCAGTCTGGCATCGTGGGAGACCGTGATGGTAATAGCAAGAAGAATCAATGAGCGGCGAGACCAGGCGAAATTGGAAGAGGGGCGTCAACAGGCACACCAAGCATGGATAGAGTATGAGCGGCGGAAGCAACAGGCCGAAGCCGAAGGCATAGAATTTACCGAACCTTCTCCAGCCGAGAAGGCGGCCAATGCCCCCAATTCGTAGCTAAGGGACACCTGAACAAGTCCCTTCCCCCCCGATGGGGGAAGGTTAGGATGGGGGTGCCGGCGCTCAAGGGAACCCGGTAGATTTGCTGAAAGACTGCCAATCGTCAGGCTAGCGCGTGGATTCCCGCTTTCGCGGGAAAGACGGGTAGGGCGGGAAAGACGGGTAGGGCGGGGTAGATTTGCTGAAAGACTGCCAATCGTCAGGCCAGCGCGTGGATTGCCGCTTTCGCGGGAAAGACGAGTAGGGCGGGAAAGACGGGCAGGGCGGGCCGCCGGGCGGGGCAATCGCATTTTGACTCGCTTCAGCTTCGGTAAATGGTTGGCGGGGTCCACCCCCATCCTAATCTTCCCCCTGCCAGGGGGAAGGGACTTTTGAGACCAGCCGCTATAGATTGCCAAACCAACGCGCCAACGCGCATAATCCCGAGTAGCCCCGGTTTCGCCGTGGCGCAGAAGTTTCATGCCAATTTCTACCATGACTTCATGGAGGACTACGAAATAGTGCGTGGCCGCCCCATGGTTAGTCGGTTTGTCAATCGGATGATTGAGATAGCGGAGACAGGATAGGAGGCCGTAATGACTACGACAGTCAAGGAAGGTCAGGCGCCGCGGTATAAAGTGGTGGGAACACGCCCCATTCGCCATGACGGCATCGACAAGGTCATCGGCGCCGCCAAGTACGGCGCCGACACCCAATTGGCTGGCATGCTCCACGGGAAGGTGCTGCGCAGCCCCTATGCCCACGCCCGGATCCGTTCCATCGACACCGCCAAGGCTGAGGCGCTGCCCGGCGTCATGGCCGTGGTCACCGCCAAGGACTTCCCGATCATCGCCGACGAAATCATCGACCTGGCCGAGACCCAAGGCAACTCCCGGTTGATGGCCGAGCACGTGATGGCCAGCGAGAAGGCCCTCTATCAAGGCCACGCCGTGGCCGCCGTGGCCGCCACCAGCCCCCACATCGCGGAAATAGCCCTGGGTTTGATCGAGATCGACTACGAGGTCCTGGAGCCGGTGCTCTCCGTCCAGCACGCGATGCGGGAAGACGCGCCGGTCATCCACGACAACCTGACCACTCACTTCAAGCTGGAGCGGTTCGGGCGGGGCGACGACACCGGCGTCCACGGTAACGTCGCCAGCCATATCCAGCACAAGTTGGGCGACGTCGAGCAGGGATTCAAGGAGGCCGACCTCGTCATAGAGCGGGAATTCAACACCGGGACCGTACACCAGGGATATATCGAGCCCCACGCTTCCACCGCCTCCTGGGCCGGCGACGGCCGCCTCACCGTCTGGACCTGCACCCAGGGCTCCTTCGCCATCCGCTCTTCGACTGCGGCCATTTGCGGGGTGCCGGAAGACCAGGTGCGGGTCATCCCGACGGAGATCGGCGGCGGATTCGGGGCCAAGATCACCACCTACCTGGAGCCTCTGGCCGCCATCCTGTCCAAGAAGACCGCGCGCCCGGTGAAGATGGTGATGAGCCGGAAGGACGTCTTCGAAGGAACAGGCCCAACCTCGGCAACCAACATGCGCACCAAGATCGGCGTGAAGAACAACGGTAAAATCACCGCCGCCCACGTCTGGATGGCCTTCGAGGCGGGCGCTTTCCCCGGCTCTCCCGTCGGCGGCGGCACTCTCTGCGCCACCGGCCCCTACAACATCGAAAACCTGCTGGTTGACGGCTACGACGTGGTGGTCAACAAGCAGAAGGTGCAGGCGTACCGCGCCCCCGGCCAGCCCCAGGGCGCATTCGCCGTCGAGCCGTTGCTCGACGAGTTGGCCGACATGCTCGGCATGGACCCGATCGAGTTGCGGTTGCGAAACGTGGCTAAAGAAGGCGACCGCATGCCCAACGGCGTCGCCCACCCCAAATTCGGCACCAAAGAGCTTGAAGAGGCCATGAAGGACCATCCCCATTACAACGCGCCGCTGACCGGGCCCCACCAGGGCCGCGGCGTGGCGGTGGGCTACCGGTGGCAGGCCGGACAGATGTCGGCCGCCACCATCGCCGTGAACAGCAACGGCACCATCAACCTGATTACCGGCTCGGTGGACATCGGCGGCAGCCGGACTGCGGTGGCCATGCAGGCGGCAGAGGTCCTGGGCATCGCCGCCGAGGACGTCGCGCCCACGGTGGTGGATACCGACACCATTGGCTACACTGCCGTCACCGGCGGCAGCCGCACCGCCTTCGACACCGGCTTGGCCGCCATCCAGGCGGCCGAGGGGGTGATACGCCAGATGGGAGCCCGGGCGGCCCTGATCTGGGAGGTGCAAGAGGAGGACGTAGCCTTCGCCGACGGTGCGTTCACCTGCATCAAGAATCCAGAGGACAGTTTCACTTTCAAGGAGCTGGCCGGCCGGATGATGCGGACCGGGGGGCCGATTACGACTTCGGTCTCGGCGGTGTCCACCGGCGTGGGGCCGATCATCGCCGGGAACATTGTGGACGTAGAGGTCGACCCGGAAACGGGCAAGGTGGACATTCTGCGTTTCACCGCCTTTCTGGACGTGGGCACGCCGGTTCATCCCGACTACGTCGAAGGCCAGATACAAGGCGGTACCGTACAGGGCATCGGTTGGGCGTTGAATGAAGAGTACTGCTACGACCACCGGGGGGTAATGCAAAACTCCAGCTTTTTGGACTACCGGATGCCCACCACGCTGGACGTACCCATGATCGAAGCGGTGATGATCGAGGTCCCCAACCCCCGCCATCCCTTCGGCCTGCGGGGCGTGGGCGAAGCTCCGATCATTCCGCCGCTGCCCGCCATCGCCAACGCCGTTTCCCATGCCATCGGCGTCCGCATGTACAATCTTCCCATCACGCCCGCCGTGGTCCTGGAGGCCCTGGAGAGCAAGGGCTAGGCTGCGCGGGCTCATGCCAGCATCCGTCCCGGCATCCCCGCCCTTCCGTCATTCCGGCGAAAGCCGGAAACCACGCCGCCCCCAACCCCCCAGGGACGTGGACCCCGGCTTTCGCCGGGGAGACGGAGTTGGGCCGCCGGTGAACCGCTGAGATAGCCGAAGCGTGGAGGGGACGTGGACCCCGGCTTTCGCCGGGGAGACGGAGTAGGGCCACCCCCTTCCGTCATTCCGGCGAAAGCCGGAAACCACGCCGCCCCCCAACCCCCCAGGGACGTGGACCCCGGCTTTCGCCGGGGAGACGGAGTTGGGCCGCCGGTGAACCACTGAGACAGCCGAAGCGTGGAAGGGACGTGGTCCCCGGCGAAAGCCGGGGAGACGGGAGGGCTGACGGGGAGACGGAGTAGGGCCACCCCCACCCGTCATTCCGGCGAAAGCCGGAATCCACGCCGCCCCAACCCAGACCCACCCCTTCCGTCATTCCGGCTGTCGCCAGAATCCACGTCGCCTCCCCGGTGTCGTATGCCCGCGAGTCGGCGTGGATGGGCTTCAGCCACCTCAGGGGTTGCCCGTAGGCTGGGGTTGCCCGTAGGCTGGAGTTAGCCTGCGGTCCCTGAGGGTTGGGGTTACGTAGATTCCGGCTTTCGCCGGAAGCGACATCTGTGCGAAAGTAACAGTAGCCTTTTCGCCACACTCCGGTATGCTCATGTTTCTCGTTGTAGTACTCTCGTTGTAGGACTTTCATACAACAATGGCTTCCCCTGACGCCCGCCGGCGTGGGTCCAACGCCTTCGCGGTTGTCTTGAGCAACCGTGACTTCCGGTATTTATGGACAGCCGGCGGTCTGGACAATTCGGGCCGCTGGATGGAAGCCGTGGTCATGGCCCTCCTGATGTTGGAATTGACCGATTCCTCCTTCCAGGTGGCCCTGCTTTTCGTCTTCCGTTGGACGCCAATGCTCCTGATGTCCCTGCTGTCGGGGATGTTCGCCGACCGCGCCAACCGATGGCGGTTGATAGTCACGGCGCGCGCCTCCGTCTGGGCGGTTATGGTTGGTCTCACGGTGGTTGTGGCGACCGGTGAGGTCCTTCCGTGGCACCTGTACCTGGGGTCCCTGGTATTGGGATGGCTGTTCGTATTGGAGTTCCCGTCCCGCAACTCCTTCATCTACGATCTGGTGGGCAGACACCAGATCGTCGGAGCCATGTCGCTGGAGACCATCACCATAACCATCGGCCGCTTTATTGGTCCGTTCATTGGCGGATTGATCGTCGAATTCGGAGATTACTCCTACGCGTTCATACTGCTATCAGTGCTATACGGTATAGCGTTGTTTTTCACTCTTTTGGTTAAGGCCAGGATTCCGGCCCGTTCCTCCGGGCCGTTCAACTTCCGGGCAACCGCCGCGTCGGGCGTGCGATACGCGTTCAGCAACCGGATAATCCGCAGCCTGCTGGGGTTCACCATCATCATGAACGCCCTGGCCTTCAGCGTGGAATCGCTGTTCCCGGTGGTAGCCCGCGACCACCTGGGCGTGGGAGAGGGGCTGACCGGCCTGCTCATCGCCTCCCAGTCCATCGGTACGTTTGTCGCGGCGGTAGCCATCGGCTTATTAAGCGGGGGCGCGCATTACGGACGCATCTTCTGCCTGGGGTTGTTCGTGCAGCTGCTGAGCCTGGTGTTTTTCGCCCTTTCGCCCTGGTATATGCTGTCGCTCGTGCTGCTGCTCTGCTCCGGCATCGGCATGGCCGGGTTCAGCGCCATGCAAAGCACCATCATCATGGTCGCGGCGGCGCCCGATATGCGGGGGACGTTATTGGGGGTGTTGGGGCATTGCATCGGCATAGCCGCGCTGGGCGGGTTGGTGGTCGGGAAAATGGGCGACGTAGTGGGCGCCCACTACGCGGTCGCAATCAGCACCGGTCTGGGGCTTTTCCTGCTGGTGGCGCTGATCCCCCTTTCGCCGCTGGTACGCCGCCCCATCGCCCCGCCCGATGAGCCCGAGGCCGCCCTTGGAGAGACCGCCACAGGTCGGGAATTGCCCCCTCCCTGATCCTGACGGCATCGGGGTCCGGAAAGAGCCGGGCCCGCTGCCCGGGGCAGAGGAATTTGGGCGAAAACGCCTACAACGCCCCGTCGGATTCTAGGTCCTCCAGTTCTTCCGGAGTCAGCCCGCCAATGCCGCAGAGAATCTCGCGGTTGTGCTGGCCGAGGGTAGGCGGCGTTTCAGCCGGCGACTCCTGGCAGCCGGTGAGCCGGACCGGGGTACGGGGCGACTTGAAAGCGCCGCCAAGGGTGTCGCCCGTCTCGACGAACATGCGGCGGCCCTCCAGGTGAGGGCAGTTGGCCAGCTCCTCGATAGTCTGGGCCATCCCCATGGAAAAACCGATGTCCACCAGGATTGAGGCGATTTCCAGCTTGGTCCGGTGAACGGACCATTCCTCGATGGCTGGTATCATTTCGTTGTGGTAAAACTCGCCTTCCATGCCCTGGCCCAGGAATCGCTCGTCCTCAGCCAGGTCGGCCCGGCCCAATAGGTCCCACAGGGTCCGCATCCGCTCAGCCGAACGGGCCCCGGCCAGCACGACATAACCGTCTTTGGCCCGGAATGTCATGCCCGCCGTGGCCAACCGCTCCCTGGAACGGCCGGGGCCGGAGCCGATGGACTGGTAGTGGTTCATGTTGCTCTCGATGTGCGACACCATGCACTCGTACATGGCCATGTCCACGTACTGCCCCCGTCCGGTCTTGCGGCGGGTCTCCAGGGCCAGCACGATGCCCAGCGCCGTCCATAGTCCGGGTACCGAGTCGCCGATGTTGTCGCCGACGCTCTGGGGAGGGCCGTCGGGCTCGCCGGTGAGCTCCATCCACCCGGCCATGGCCTGAATCGCCAGGTTGTTGGCCGGCCAGTTGGAATAGGGGCCGCTGAGACCGGGGCTGTCCCCGTAGCCGGTGATGCTGGCGTATACCAGGCCGGGATTGATCTCGCTAAGGTGATCGTAGCCGAGGCCCAGCCGCCGGAAGGCGCCCGAGCCCCAGTTGTCCACCAGCACGTCAGAGACGCGCACCAGTTCCTCAAAGGCCAGCTTGCAACGCGGGTTGCGCAGGTCGATGCTGACGCTCTTCTTGTTGCGGTTCACGCCCAGGAAGCGGGAGCTAACCCGGTTGCCCTCCGCGTCTGAAATCATCGGGTGCCTGCCCCTGGCGACGTCCCCGGTGCGGGGCCGTTCGATCTTGATGACCTCCGCGCCCATGTCGGCCAAAATCAACGAACAGAACGGCCCGGCGACAATGTGGGTAGCGTCCAGCACCCTGATTCCTTCCAAGGGCAGCGGCAGTGGCCCAACGTCAGTATTCACGTCAGCAATCGCGTCAGCAGTCATGGTGCATCTCCAATTTTCCTACTTCGCTCTCACGCCTCGCTCACCAGGCCGTAGCCGGCCAACAGCCGCTCCACCAACCCGGTGGCCCGGCCCCATTCGTAGGTCCGGTAGGAGTTGTTCCTGACCGCGTATCCGGCGCCAGCGTAGAACATCTCGTAGGAAGTGTGCCGGGAGCCGAACTCCGAGCCGATTGTGTCCCAGGCCAGATTGAACAGCTTGACTCTCTCCGGGGCGTCGGCCACAGGAGAGCTTTGCACCCTGGCAATGTACTCTGCCAGTTCCGGGTTGGCGAAGTCGGCCGAGGAAGACGGCAGCATGATGACGCCGCCGCCGGCCAACTCCCTTAGAGTGTGGATTACTTGGGGATAGAGCTCTTGGGCGGTGACCTGGGACGCATACAAGAAGTGCCGGTCGGGCACGTAGTAAGGGCCGACGTGATGTCCGGCCGCCTCCATCCCGTACACCATTCCCTCTATCACGCCGGCTTGGGCCGCCAGCCGGCCCAGGGTCTCGACCACCTGGGGGAAGCTGATCACGTTGGTGGTCTCGGCGATTTTGCGGGCCAGGCCTATTAGAAATCGCAGCTTGACCATCAGCCTTATCTGGGCCTGGTAGTTGTGAAAGACGTGGGTGGGGGTCTCGTGGAACTGGCCCCAGCACATACCAACGTCGCGGTAGACGAACACCCTCTCCCAAGGCACTTTGACCTCATCGAAATAGATGATGGCGTCGTTCTCGTCGAAGCGGAACGACAACGGGTTATCGAACTCGCTGACCGCCGACGCCTCGTAGGACTTCCTGGAAAGTATCTTGACTCCGGCGGCGCCCATGGGGACCGCCGCCGAGAAGGCGTGGCTTTCGTCGCCGGGCCGCAGCGGCTGGATGGTCGTGACCAGCACCTCGTTGGCCATGATGCAACTGGTGCCCAGCATCTTGGCGCCCTTGATGGTGACGCCGCTGGAGTCTTCGTCGCATATGCCGGCCGCCAGGAACTCTTCGTCCTGTCCGGCGGGGCCGCCCGCCCGGTTGCCCTGCGGGTTGGTGATGACGTAGGTGACGAACAGGTCGTTGTCACGGACGTACGTGAAATAGTCTGACAAGGCCCGCGCCCGTTCCTCGCCGTGCTGCCGGAAAAGGTCCAGGCGCATCATCATTCCCGCCAGCGACGAGGCTACGTGGTCCGGCGAACGGCCCATGAACCCGTAGGTGCATTCGGCCCAAGCCTCCAGGGCCCGGCGACGCGCCACCAACTCCTTGTAGGACCGGGGAAGCTGCCAGCATCGGTTGACCCGTTCGCCGTTGGTCGGCGACTCGAAGGTCATCAGTTCCAGGTTTTCGGGGACCGCTTGAAAGTCGTAGAGCGCGGCTGCCGACCGCACGGCGTTGCGGTAGGCGGGGTGGTCCACCACGTCGGTGATCAACTCCCCGTCGAGAAACACATTCCGTCCGTCACGGAGACTTTCCAGGTGGCGCTCTCCCGTCTTGACCATAACCCAAGTCCCTCGAAGAAAATTGCGTCGTTGCTATAATACGCTCCGGGCGCAAAACGGACTAACGATAAAATTGCCGTGTTCGCTGCGCTCTTCTGTGGTGAAAATATTTGGGGGTGCGGCATGCGGTTGGTCTCATGGAACGTCAATGGCATCCGGTCGATACACAAGAAGGGATTTCTCGAATGGTTGGCCGCGGAGGGCCCGGACATCCTGTGCATCCAGGAGACCAAGGCCAACGTCGGGCAGTTGGCCCCGGAGCTGATATCGGTCCCGGGGTATTCGGCGTACTTCTCCGCGCCGGAGCGCAAGGGTTACAGCGGGGTCGCCCTCTACACCAGGGAAGAACCGGAGAGCGTCTCCTATGGGCTGGGCATAGAGCGGTTCGATTCCGAGGGGCGCACCATCGCCGCCGACTTCGGGGACTTCGTCCTGTTC
Source organism: Dehalococcoidia bacterium (assembly GCA_034428795.1). GTDB lineage: Bacteria > Chloroflexota > Dehalococcoidia > Lucifugimonadales > UBA3495 > VXOI01. The sequence goes on along the minus strand of DAOUHF010000019.1, from coordinate 30,505 downwards.
GACATCTATTTCCCCAACGGCAAGCGTTCCGAGGAGCGCCTGCGCTACAAAATGGACTTCTACGACGCCTTCCTGGAACGGGTGAATGCGCTGACAGCGGACGGCCGTCACGTGGTGGTCTGCGGCGACGTCAACACCGCCCACAAAGAGATCGACCTGGCCCGTCCCAAGGAAAACGCCAAGGTCTCAGGGTTCCTCCCCGAGGAAAGGGCCTGGATGGACAAGTTCATCGACGCTGGCTACGTCGACACGTTCCGGGCCTACAACCAGGAACCGGGCAATTACTCCTATTGGGACCAGATCACCCGCGCCAGGGACCGGAACGTTGGGTGGCGCATCGACTACTTCTTCGTTGACGAAGGCCTGGCCGGCCGGCTGAACGACGCCTTCATCCTCCCAGAGGTGATGGGCTCCGATCATTGCCCGGTGGGAATCGAGATTAGCTGACTTGCCGATGCTATACTGCCACTATCATTTGTCATTTGCGGGGGAGCCATGAAGGATACGGTTGAGGTCTTCTTTCATTCACAGCAGCCCTACACCCATTTGAACGAAGAGGACATCGGCCGGTACAACTCGGGCCGCCTCGACTTTCCCAATACCTACTTCGATCCGGAAAAAGCCCACCATCTCTATAACCAGTACCACGAGCAATACGTCATGGCCGACGAAGCGGGACTCGACGGCATCATGACCAACGAGCACCATTCCTCCTACTGGAACATGAAGCCGTCGGCCAACCTGGACGCCGCCGTCATCAGCCGGACTACCAGCCGGGCCAAGATAGCGATCCTGGGCAACATCATCCCCATCAACGACCCGGTCCGCATGGCGGAAGAGCTGGCGATGCTGGACTGCTACTCCAACGGCCGCCTCATATCCGGGTTCGTTCGCGGCGGCGCCGTCGAGACGCTGCAAGCCGGCATCGACCCCACCGAGAACCGCGACCGCTTCGAGGAAGCCCACGACCTGATCATCAAGTGCTGGACCACTCCCGGCCCCTTCCGGTTCGAGGGCCGCTACTACCACCATAGGGTGGTCAACCCCTGGGTGTTGCCGGTGCAGAAACCCCATCCGCCCGTGTGGTTCCCCGGGGGCAGCAGCCCGGAGAGCGTCGTCTGGGCCGCCGAGCACGAGTACGCCTACATGAACCTTGGCGCCATCATCAGCCTCACCAAAGAGTTGAAACAGGTCTACATCGACACCGCCAAAGAGGTCGGGTTCACACCGGGGCCGGAGCACTTCGGCTACCAGGTGCGGGCGCTGGTGGCCGATACCGACGAGAAGGCCCAAGAGTTGGGGCGCGGGTTCCTGTGGGCCGGACAGCACCGGATGCGCGGCCCGGTGGAGCACCTGGACCCGCCCGGCTACCAGTCCCCGACGGCCAGCCGGTTGGCGGCCCGGCGCATCGGCGGCGGTGGCGGCCCGGCCTTGGGCTACGAGGGCCTGCAGGAGGTCAAGGCCATCATCGTCGGCAGTCCCGACACGGTGATCAAGAAACTATCCGAGACCATCGAAGAGCTGAACCCCGGCTACATGATCCTAATCGGAAGCGATGGCAACATCCCCCACCAGGACGTGATGCGCTCAGTGGAACTGTTGGGACAGGAAGTAGTGCCCGCCCTCCACGAAATCCAGTTGCAGCCGTACGAGTAGAATCCAGCCCGGCGGCCGGTCCGGCCCAAGAACCCAAACAGTTGCCGGCGGCAACGGACCCGTCGGGAGTTTTTGACAGGAGTTTCTGAATGGCAACAGCGGCGAGAGACGTCAGGATGGACCCCAAAGGCCTGGCCCGCGTCGAAGAGATATTTCAGCAACAAATCGAAGAGGGCCGGCACCCTGGCGCCACTCTGGCGGTCTACCGGTACGGCCAGTTGGTGTTGGACCTGCAGGGCGGGTTGGCCGACGTGGAAGCCGGCGTGCCGGTTACCCGGGAAACGATGTTCGTCCTGTATTCTTCCACCAAGCCCCTCACGGCCACCTGCCTGCACCTTCTGTGGGAGCGGGGCAAGTTCGGGTGGGACGACTCTGTCGCCGAATACTGGCCCGAGTTTGCCAGGAACGGCAAAGACGAGGTTACCGTCCGGCAGATTTTAACTCATCAGGGGGGGTTCCCCGACACGCCGAGTCACATGACCTGGGACAAGTGGAGTGACTGGGACGCCGTGGTCCAGGCGATGGAAGAGGTCCGTTTGGACTATGCACCCGGCAGGGTCATCGCCTATCACCCCCGCAATTTCGGCTGGGTGATCGGCGAACTGGTGCGGCGAATCGACGGCCGCCCCTTTGAGCAGTTTCTGCGCGAGGAGATAACCGGACCCCTGGGAGTCAGCGAGGACGTGCACGTGGGCCTCCCGGAGTCTATGCTGGGCCGGGTTTCCCGTCTCTACGCGATGGAAGACTGCGACCGGCCAGTACAGGTGACCACCTATAACCGCCCCGAAGTGCATCTCTCGGTCCAGCCGGCCGGGGGCGGCATCGCGACGGCCAGCGGCCTGGCCCGCTACTTTGCCATGATGGGATCCGGCGGGACACTGGACGGAGTGACTACACTACGTCCGGATACGGTCAAAGAGGTGACGAGACCCCAAGTGGAGGGATTTGACCACACCTTGGAACGGCAGGTCCAGCGATGTCTGGGGATGTCTTTGGCGGACCCTCGCACCGCCGCTCCGGGGCATGAGGACCTTCGGACCTTCGGCCACGGCGGCTCCGGGACCTCCGTCGGCTGGGCCAACCCCGACAATGGGTTGGCGGTTGCCTACATCACCAACGGCTTCCGGGCCGAAGCGACCAACACACCGAGACTGGCGGCCGTCTCCCAAGCCGTCTTGGACGCCTGCGACCAGGCCGTTAGCCGGCCTCGTCGGAATAGGTGATCCACCATCCGTCGCTATTCTGGGCGAAGGTCACACGGACCCGCCTGGACCCGATGGGAGTGGCCAGGCGAGGATGGCGGACGGTCCTTTGACCTGCAATCTCATTGCGCGGTCAATCGTCATGCACTATCCTGATTGGTGCGGCCAATCAGCGCCGGTAAACGTGAATACCCGCCCGTGAACACTCGCGCATGAACACTCGCCCGTGAATACTCAATGGAGCGAACAAGATGGCTGGAACTAAAGAGACTTACCAAATCGACCTCAACCCGGACCAGATGGCATTCGTACGTTCGGTCAAGGACAAATTCTCCTTGGCGGACGAGGGAAAGACCATCAGGATCGCCCTCGACTACCTGATGACCAACCCCAATGTCCACGACACCGTGTTCACCCAACCACGGTGCCTGAGGTGCGAGTAGCGGTCCGGCTGCCCGAGCCCGCCTATTGCATCTGCTGGACGGCTTCCAGGGCCATGCGGTAGCCGTAGATGCCGAACCCGTAGACCGCGCCCTTGGATACCGGCAGCACCTGGGATACGGTGCCGCGGGCGGTTGGGTTGGAAACATGCACTTCGATCACCGGGAACTTCACTTGGGTGATGGCGCTGCGCAACGGGCCCGTGCCGGTGGTATACCCGGCGGGGTTGATCAGGCAAGCGTCGAAGTCACGGTCGTGGGCGTCGTACAGGGCGTTGACGACCTCCCCCTCGACGTTGGAGTGAAATAGCTCGACGTCAATCCCCAGCCCTTCGGCGTATCCCAGTATCTGTTCGTTCATCTCGTCCAGAGTCGTCGGTCCGAAGATTTCAACTTGGGACTTCCCACGCATGTTCATCCCCGCACCCTGAATCACCAAGACCTTGCTCATAACATCGTTCTCCTGTCTCGTCTTTACATAACAACCGGGGTTATTCGTCAAAACCGGGGTTATTCGTCGTCCATGCCGTCCCGCGATGGGTCTCTGGCCTGCGGTTCGTTGGGCACTTCGGTCAAATAACCGGCCAACATGATGTCCAGTTGGACCATCAGCATCCTGTTCCAGGCCAGCGCCGCCAGGGCTGCCTCCCGGGGATCGTCCATTTTCTCGATCAGCAGCTCAGCCACCAGGGAATGAATGTAGGACATGGCGCCGATCATGAACCGGCTGGGGGTGGACCCCAAGTGGGCCCGGTGGGTCGGCGGATGGCTGTGGACGATGCCGGTGGCCAGGATTCGGATGGGGTAATCCTCATCGATCTTGAAATCGATCGAACCCCTCAGCCAGCGCAGCAGGCTGTGCTTGCGGCGTGTCAGCCGCTCCTCGTTGACCTGGCCGTTCTCGTCGGCGAAAAAGCGGCGCGACTCGGGAAATTCCAGGAAGCGGTCGTAGACGGCCGCGGTTATCTCCTCGCCATGGTCTAGAACGAGGTCGCGGGTGGCCTGAATACGGGCCAACTCCGCTTCATCGAGGCCTACGAAGTCGGCCAGTTCCTTCATCCTTGCGGGCCAATCAATAATTCGCGCCATTCTCAGCCTCGGGAAGATTACCAGAATATACCGTTTCCCTCATACGGGAGCAAGGACAAGCCCGTTACAGCCAAGTTTAACCAATCGGGGTTAGAATGGTGGCCTACTACTTCTTCCTCACGCTGGGAAGGGGCCGGGGTGACGGACCATCAAGCCCAACTCCATATTCCGTACAGCAGCGGCGTCGGTGTTGGGCAACGCCGACTTCCGCACCATCTGGTACGTGGGGAGCCTGGCTGAGTTCGGACGCCGTTTCGAGCTCCTGGCCCTCAGTTGGCTCATCCTGCAGATCACGGAAGGCTACTTCGCGCTTGGACTGGTGCTGGTCTTCAACAACCTGGCCCGGCCTTTCGTCTCCCTCTACGCCGGCTACATCGCCGACCGGTTCAGCCGCCGCAAGGTGCTTCTGGTCTCCCAAGGCATAACCCTGGTCACCACCGGCGCCCTTCTGGGAGCGATGTCCTACGACCTGTCATTGGTGCAACCCTGGCACGTTTTCGCCGCCGCCTTCGTTCAAGGTCTTACCAAGGCGATCGAGGACCCCTCGCGCCGGACGGCGATAATTGACATCGTGGGACGGCGACGGCTGGTCAACGCCGTTTCGTTGGACGTGATCAGCCAAAACGCCGGAAAGATGCTTGGCCCGGTGGCCGCGGGGGTCCTGCTGGACCGGGCCGGGTTTTCCGGGGCCTACGCGTTCCTGCTGGCAGCCCACGGCTGCAATTGGCTGCTCATCGCCCGGTTGCACATCCCCAGGCCGGAAAATGGCGCCAGGGGCGCCAAGATCGAACCGCTGGTACGGAGCCTGGGCGGAACAGTCCGCTGGGCTTGGGGCACCCCGATGATGATGGCCATGCTGTACGTCACAATCGTGATGAACGCTCTGGCCTTCCCGGCGCAACAGTTCATTCCGGCCATCGGCAAAGACCATCTTGAGGTTGGCGTTGTATTGGTGGGACTGCTGGTCGCCGCCGACGGCTTCGGACACTTCATCGGGGCCGGTCTGATGGCCGTGGCCCGCAACATCAGGTTTCATGGCCGGTTCTTCGTCTTCGGTTCGGTGATCGTATTGATCGTGGGCGCCTCCTTTGTCTGGTCGCCCTGGTACTCTCTCACGTTCGGCTTTTTGGTGTTGAGTGGAATCGGGCAGTCGGGGTTTTCCACGATGCAGACCAGCATCACGTTGCTGACCGCGCCTCCCGAGATGCGGGGGAGGATGATGGGCCTCCTCAGCATGTGCATCGGCTTTGGAACGCCGCTGGGGGCCTTGGAGATGGGCGCGGTCGCTTCGCTGCTGGCCCTTCAGCCGGCCATCGCTCTGAACGCCTTGGCCGGCCTGGCGTTGATGGTCCCGGCCATTGCTATGACCCCCCTGGTACGGCGCCGGTAGCGCGGCAATCGAAAGCCTCACCGGATACTGACGCCCCTGGATACTGACGCCCCTGGATACTGACGCCTGTCTTGACAACCATTGGTTGGCTGGGTATCGTCTGGTTGGCCCTGCCTAGCGTGCCGATGTACTATGGATATGAATTCAACCACCTCGGAATGGACGGAAACCCGGGCCGGAACGCCCGGCGCATCGTCTTGGAACTTCGCCTCCGGATCACTGCCCTCGCCGCTTATCATCGCCCACCGCGGCGACGTGTCCAACGCGCCGGAAAACACTCTTTCCGCATTCCGTAGCGCATACGAGCTGGGAGCGGACGGAATAGAGCTCGATGTCCGGCTGACCCGCGACGAGCATCTCGTTGTGTTCCACGACCGGTGTTTGGACCGCACCAGCAACGGAACGGGGCCGGTGGACCACGCGACGCTGGAGGAGATGCGGTCTCTCGACGTCGGGTCCTGGTACAGCGACCGGTTCCGGGGTGAGGGAGTTCTCACCCTGGATGAAGTGTTCGAACTCCTCCCGCCGGACTACTTGATCAACGTGGAGATGAAGGCCGTGATCAAGTGGAACCGGCTTATCGCCCACCGGGTCGCAGAGGTCGTCCGCCGCCACCAACGGTGGGCCGGCACGCTGGTCGCCAGCTTCAACCCCATTGCTCTCTGGGAACTGAGAAAAATCGAACCGCGTATTATCCGGGGCTACATCTGGTCGCGCCGCCACCCGCCGCCAATCCGGTCGCGGTGCTTCAAGCGATTGGTGCAAGCCCATTGGTACGACCCGGCCAACGATTCGTACAACCCACGGCTATTGAACAAAGTCCGGCAGCGCGGCACCCGAATGATCGCCTGGGACTCGGACTTCGGCTGCGACCTGGCGAAGATGGCATCTGTGCGCCTGGACGCCGCCGTGACGGACGCCGTGGCCCACCTGCTGGCCCAGAAGCAGCCCCCGGCGCCGGAACGGGTTTAGCCGCCCGCAAATGGCCGGCTTTCCTGCCCCGCGTTAGCGACCCTCTGAACAAGTCCCTTCCCCCTCAGGGGGAAGGTTAGGATGGGGGTGGCCCGACCGCGCAGGTTCATATCTAGAGAGGCTGAATTTATGACGCGATTGCCCTGAATCTGCGATTCGTTGCGCCGTTACTGGGGGGGTTGTATAATAGTTTAGGCGGGATGTGCGATCCGGTCTTCGTAATCGGAAGAATGGATCGGGCGGCCGCAGGGTGGTAGCGTTACGGAAGAAACGAGGCGGCCGGACCAGGGTTTTCGACCCCGGAACTGCCCGGGGATTCAAGGGTCATTATGACCGTCGTAGACGACATAAAGGCCCGGCTTGATATCCTCGAAGTAGTTTCCCAACGCGTGCCGTTGCAACGGTCCGGGCGCAGCTACAAGGCCAATTGCCCATTCCATCAAGAACGGACTCCCTCGTTCCACGTTTTTCCGGAGCGCCAGAGTTGGCGATGTTTCGGGGCCTGCGCCACCGGCGGCGACGCCATCAACTTTGTGATGCGGGCCGAAAACCTAGAGTTCGGGGAAGCTCTCCGCCAACTGGCCCAACAGACGGGCGTTACCCTGCCGGCGCGGGGCTCAAACCATACCAGAAACGATTCGGCCTACGAGGTCAACGAGGCGGCGCGGGCCTTCTTCCAACGTTGGCTCGCATCGGCCCAAGGCGCGGACGCCAGGGCTTATTGCGAGAGCCGGGGGTTGGACCGGGACGCCGTAAACCGGTTTGAGATTGGACTGAGCCCGTCGGACGGCGAGTCCCTCCGGATCCACCTCACCAGTGAGGGGTTCTCCACGGAACGGTTGGCCGGCGCGGGGGTAGTGCGAACCGGCGATGACGGGTTCCATCACGACCTGTTCCGAGGCCGGTTGATGTTTCCCATCAGGCAAGCCGGCGGCCGCTTGGCGGGCTTCGGGGCCCGTTCATTGGACGGAATGGAGCCCAAGTACCTGAATTCACCCCAAGGAGACGTGTTCGACAAGAGCCGGTTGCTTTATGCGATGGACCGGTCCCGGGAGGGAATCCGACGAGAGGGCGCCGTCATAGTCGAAGGTTACATGGACGCAATAGCCGCTCACCAAGCGGGCTTCGCCAACGTGGTGGCGTCTATGGGCACTGCCTTGACCGAACACCAGGTGGACATGCTGCGCCGCCTGACCAACCGGGTGACCATGGCGTTGGACCAGGACACCGCCGGGCAGCAGGCCACCCTGCGAAGTCTGGAAACCTCCTGGAGAATTTTTCAGACCCGAGAGTTGTCCCGCTCCCAGGGTACGGCGATACTACAACGCGCGGCGATACCTGAACTGAAGATAGCGGCGCTGCCCGAGGGCCAGGACCCCGACGAGGTGATTCACCGCTCACCGGCGGAATGGCGCCGGTTGTTGGAGCAATCCGTACCGCTCATCGAATACGTAATATCCGCCGCGGCCGATCAGATGGACGCGTCCACGCCCCAAGGCAAGGCTCAGATCGTGGACACCGTGTTTCCGCTCATCGCCTCGGTAACGGAGGGCACCCAACAGGACCATTACCTGGAACTTCTGGCCAAACGATTGAACGTTCCCATGGGAACGCTGCGGGCATCCGTGGAACGTCCGGCCGCGGTGCGCCGGACCCGCACACCGCAGTCCGCCGGACAGACCCGGGCCGCCGCTTCGCCATTCGCGAAGTTGGAACACGACCCACTGGAGGAGTACTGCCTGGCCCTGCTGATGAAATACCCGGATTTGGCGGATGTTGCGTCGCCGCTTCAGGCGGATTTCTTCCGGCGTCATGAAAACCGGGAGATTTACGAAGTCTGGGCCGGCCTCGCCACCGAGACCGGAGACGGGGACGTGGCCGCGGCGATTCGCGGCGGCGTCGCAGAGGAGGTCTTGGGACAACTCGAGGCCCTCTCCGGCAGGGCCTTCCTGCCGTCGGACCAGAAGAAACGACGAGACGCCCTGCAGGATGTGATTTCCCGTCTCGAAGAGCGCGACCTGCGCGGCTTGAAAGCGGAGGAGGAAATCCGGTTCTCCGAATCCCCTCCCAACCTCGAAGAAGGACTCGATCACCTGGACGTGTTGGTATTGAACCAAAGGATACGGAGGAATGAAGACCTGCGAAGGGGCCTCCGAAGGGACCTTATAGAAGGGATTTCCACTTAAAGGCGGTTTTATGGTTACTCGAAGAGACAGTTCCAGCGAGTTGACGCCGGAAGATTTCATGGAAGCTCCGGCCGACGGGCCGGAAGAACGAGACCCCATCATCGAAATCTTTCGTAACGTGGAAGCCCGGCGGGAGGACTCTGCCGACGCCGACGGGATGCCCGTGCCTCACGCCGGCAGCCTGGCGGTGAGCCCGGAGGAGGAACGATGGGACGACACTCCGGTGGCGGAAAAGGAGACCCAGTCCACGGAAGACGTCACCACCGAGACCGAGACCGAGACTGAAAGCGATAACGAAGACCCCGACTGGGAACCCGAAACCGAGTCCATGGAAGTCTTGGACGACCCGGTGCGCATGTACCTGCGGGAGATCGGCCGGGTCAGGCTTCTGACCTCGGCGGACGAACGGTCGCTCGCCCGGAAGATCGAGGGCGGCAAACACCTGAAGGCGTTGCGGAAGGAGTTGCTCGAGCTCGAAGGCCACCAGCCCCGGCCGTGGGAGCTCTGCCGCGGATTGATGGGCCGCTTGGTGACCGCCTCCCCTTTGGTCACGGCTCTCGCCCAACAACTGGAGCTTACCCCCAAGCCGACCCTGATCGAAGTCACCAAGAATGAGACCCTGCGACGCGCCATCGACGCCGAAGTCTCGGTGGACCTGCTCGCGGCCGTCGGGGAGCAGTTGGAACAACCCCCTGAAGAGGTGTACCGAAGAGTGCTCGACCTGTCGTTGAGCTCTTGGCTGTTGCCCCAGGACGCCGTCAGTGTTCTGGAAGACTACACCCTGGATGATCTGGAGCCCTGGCTGATCCAACCGCTCCGGCTGGACCAACTGCAGCGCTTTGATCCCCTCTTCAGGAACAGCTTCAACCGGGTGGATGCCGACAGCGAACGGGCCCAGGCCCACCTCACGGAGGCCAACCTGCGGTTGGTGGTGAGCGTCGCCAAGAAATACATCGGCCGCGGCATGGCCCTGCTGGACATGATCCAGGAGGGCAATATCGGATTGATCCGAGCCGTGGAGAAGTTCGACTACCGGAAGGGGTACAAGTTCAGCACCTACGCCACTTGGTGGATCCGCCAAGCCATAACCCGCGCCATCGCCGACCAGGCGCGCACCATCCGAATCCCAGTGCACATGGTGGAGACCATCAACAAGCTGATGCGGCAGCACCGGCGGCTTTTACAGGAGTACGGGCGTGAGCCCACCCCCGAAGAGATCGGCCAAGCCATGGAAATCGGCCCGGAGAAGGTTGAGGAGATCCTCAAAATCTCCCAAGAGCCGGTCTCTCTGGAAACTCCCATTGGAGAGGAGGAAGACTCCCACTTGGGCGATTTCATCGAGGACCGGAACGCACCGGCCCCGGCCGACGCCGCGTCCTTCCAACTGCTCAAGGAGCAGGTGGACGAAGTACTCCACACCCTGACGGAGCGGGAAGCCCGGGTCTTGCAACTGCGGTTCGGTCTGGAAGACGGCCGAAGCCGGACGTTGGAAGAAGTGGGCCGGGAGTTCGGTGTGACCAGAGAGCGAATTCGTCAGATCGAGGCGAAGGCCTTGCGGAAGCTGCGTCACCCCACCCGGTCCCGCAAGCTGAAGGACTTTCTTGAGTAACAGGTGTAACGCCGGGACCGGGAGTAACACCACAACACCGCAGAAATGCGACGAATCCATCATTATGTCACCTGATTACGGCAAAAACAGTAATAACAATTACTACATTTATTGTATGCGCCGAAAATCCGGTGATATACTCAGCCCGATTGCAGTATGGGAGGAGGAATCAGTGGGAGAAGCGTCGCTTAATAAGTGCCTGAAATGCGATATAGGATATTTGGTTCCCCTTTCGGACTACGGTGGTCAGGGCGCAGCAGTCCACTACAAAGCGTGGGTCTGCGTAAACCCCGACTGCGGGTTCAACATCAAAATCCGCAACGGTGACATCTATCTGAACGAGCCGATCACTCCGGCCGGGATGAACGCGCCTCGAAACAGGTAGGGCCCGGGCAGCCATTTACCGCGTTGCTGCATCCTTGGGTTTTGGGCGGTTGTGACGAATTGATACCGGGGTCGGCACAGGGAACTAGCCTTTCCTGATGCCCCCTCCGGTTCCTTTCTTGGAGGTGGAATGCAAGCCGGTTACGACTATCTGCTGCTTCGCAGCCATTTACAACGCCGGGTGGCTCGAAACGCCGGGCTCTTCCTGTTGACCATCGGACTCTGCATTTTGGCGGGGGGCGGCGCTTACTACGGCTATGCGGCGAATGCCCGTTCCGGCTTGGCCGACCTTCAGGTCGTGGTTCCTGCTCCCGCGAAAGTTACTCCGCCTGCCGAGGTGAATCAAGAACCTGGCCCCCGGCTGGTGCCTCCTTTCTCGCCGGAAACGATCTCCAACATTGCCCTCTACCCCGGGGACTCCATTTCGGTGAATTCATGGGGCAACCCGGCTGGCTACGAGACGGCCGCGATGCGGGAACAGGCCCTGCTTCAAGGCTTCTCCCCCGTCGAATCCGGCGACCCAGCCTTGGCCGGGCCGGTGGCCCCGGCGACGCGAATCATAATCCCGGCCATCGGCGTCGATTCCACCGTGCGTGAACTCTCCATACGGGAATTGGGGGACAGCCGCACCTACGAAACACCCAACAACGCTGTGGGCCACATTCCCGAATCGGTCAACGCCGGCCAATTAGGGGCCTCATGGTTCTTCGGCCACACCGAAAGCCCCTTGCAAGGCGAAGGTTCTGTGTTCTACGCCCTGCGGCAGGTGCCCGAACGGCTCAAGAACGGTGAAGTCGTTTACATCATCACCGACAACGGCTCGGAACGCTTCCTTTACCGCGCCACGGAGACCTCTGTAGTGCACCAGGACGACATCCGCCTCACCGAGTCGGACGGCGCCAACATACACCTGGTCTCGTGTGTTCCGCGCCTGGTGTACGACCACCGGTTGATCGTGACCGGGGTGTTGGTCGCCAGAGAGTAGCCCGAAGCGCCGGACGGGTCAGCCCGAAGTTTCGACTTCCGGAGGGTCCACGATGCGCAGCCGCAGCCGGCGCAGGCGGCGTCCCAAGACCGATACCACTTCGATCTGCAGGAGCCCGGTATACACCACGTCCCCGGTTTGGGGTATTCTTCCCAAAATATGGTAAACCAGGCCGCCGACGGTATCGGCCTCCGGATTGGCGATCCGGGTCGCCATAAAGTCTTCGACCTCCTCGGTGGTCATCCGGGCATCCACCAGGACACCGCCGTCCGGTTGGCGTACTATCTGATGGGACTCCCGGTTGCGGGAGAACTCGTCCTCTATCTCGCCGACGATCTCCTCCAGCACGTCTTCCATGGTGACCAAACCTTCGGTGCCTCCGTACTCATCGACCACGACCGCCATTTGAGTCCGCCGTTCCTGGAACTCTTCCAACAGGTCGTCAACGCGCTTCGTTTCAGGTATCAGGTAGGCTGGCCGGACCAGATTCCTCAAATTGGCCCCAGAGCGGGCGGAGGCCAGGGATTCCAAAACGTCCCTGGAATGAACGATGCCAAGTATGCGGTCGATGGTGTCGTCGTAGACCGGGAACCGGCTGTGGCCCCGGCTGACAATGGTCTTGACCACATCTTCCAATGGCGTGTCGGCCTCGACGACGTCCATGTCGAGACGAGGGACCATGATCTCGCGGACCGTGGTCGCTTCCAAACGCAATATGGAACGGAGCATCTCGCGGTCGCGTTCGTCGAGGCTGGTCAATTCTTCTTCCGTGATGAGCCGGCCGTCCGGTCCCCAGGCAGAGCTCCCCTCATGGCCGGCGTCCGCCCCGTTGGCGTCGCTGCCGTTGGAGGATATGCCGGAGAACGCCGCCGGCGCCTGGTTACGACGGACCCAAGGCGCCGCCAAGCCGGGATTCCGGGAGGCCAGGGCAACTGCGGAACGGTCCAGGCCGCATAGTACCGCCAGCGCCCCCAAGGATGCCACGGAGATCGGCCACCAGGCCAACGGGGTCAGGGCCTGAAGCAGAAGGGTCCCGGAAACGGCCATCCCCAAGACACAGGCAATTCGGGACCAGAAATGAAAAATGGGGGCGAGGGCCCGAAGCGGCGTCTCATCTCGTTCAGCAACCCTGGCCGCGGCCATTGAGTACTGGACGAGACCCAGATAGAAAAAGCCGACGAGGAAAACGGCGAAGGCTAACGCCGGTGATAAGCTGTCTGTGTCCAAACCCCAAACCCTCCCGGTCCCATGCGCTTACGTTCCAATAAGGGGGTCGTTACCGGGAGGTCTGCCGTTCTATTTGGTCTTCTCCCTTATCTTAGCAGGCACTCCGACGGCCAGTCTAGCGGGTGGGACGTCTTTGGTGATGACCGCGCCTGCCCCGGTTACCGCCTGGGAGCCCACGGTAACCGGGGCGATGAGCATGGTGTCGCAGCCGATGAACGCGCCGTCTTCGATGACCGTGCGGTGTTTGTCCCGTCCGTCAAAGTTACAGGTGACCGTACCTGCCCCTACGTTCACTTTGGCGCCGATGGTGGCGTCGCCCACGTAGCCGAAGTGGCCCATCAACGTCCCTTCTGACAACCTGCTTTCCTTGATCTCCACGAAGTTGCCGATATGCACGCCGGACTCCAGATAAGCTCCCGGGCGCAGATGGCTGTACGGACCGACGTCGGAACCGGCCTCCATCACCGATTCTTCCACCACCGAGCTGGTCACCCGGCAGCCGTCGCCTATCGAAGAGTCCCTTACGACGGACCCCGGTCCTACCTCGCAGCCCTCCCCGATGTTGGACCGGCCCAAGACCATCGTATTGGGCAGGATAACGGTGTCCATGCCGATGGCGGCGTCGAAGTCGACGAAGACCGACGCCGGGTCGGTCATGGTAACGCCGCGCGTCATCCAATGCACACGCAGGCGTTGCAACTGCACCGCCTCCGCCCTCGCCAGTTGTATCCGGTCATTGACTCCCAGTAATTCCGAGGGGTCCGTTACCGGCGCCGATGCGACGTTGGAGCCCTCCTTGGAGCCCTCCGTAGCGGCGATACCGGCCAAGTCGGTCAGATAATATTCTCCCGAGGGCGCGGGGGATAGCTTTCGGATAGAGTCCCAGAGCCAGGCGGCCTCCAGGCAATAGACCCCGGCGTTCAACTCGGCGGACCCGCCGGAAACTTCGGCGTTCAACCCGGCGGACCCGTCGAAAACCTCGGCGTTCAACTGGGCGGCCTCGACGATTCCCGTTACCATTCCGTCGCGGCGGGTCACCCGCCCCAAGTCCTCGAGGGAAGGGTCGCGGCCGGTCAGGAAGCCCATCCGCCGTCCTTCGCGACCGTTCAACAAGCGTAACAGGGACTCCTCCCGCACGAGGGGCGTGTCTCCACCAATCACCACTACGTGTTTCGCCAAAGCTCCGACAGCCTCCGCACAACAGGCGACCGCGTCGCCGGTGCCTCGGGGTTGCGGCTGTACCACGTACTCCACCCCATCGCCCAAGGCGGCGCGGAGGGCGTCACGATTGGCTGGGGAGACGACGACGAACACCTGCTTGATGCCGCACTGACGGAGCAGGTCGACCGGGTAACGGACCAGCTCTTTCCCGCAGACCCGGTGCAGAGACTTGGGCCGGCGGGACATCATTCGTTTCCCCAGCCCGGCCGCCAGCACGATTCCGGCGATTTCACTCATGAATAACCCCTTTAACGAGAGACTGCCCCGATTATAGACCAGTTATAGACCCGGCAATTTTAATGGACAGGATGCGCCCAATGGGGCACAATGGCGCAACTCGTTGCCAGTCTTGCCGGGGAGGACGGAATGGACCAGGGCGCGATACCGTTCTTGAGCGCTACCGACTTGGCCGGGTTATTTCGGTCCGGGGAGTTGTCGCCGGTGGAGGCGACAGAGGCCTACCTGGAGCGAATCGGGGAAGTCGACGAGAGGCTCAATTCCTACATCACGGTCACCGCCGGGCAGGCCCGCGCCGAAGCCAAATCGGCCGAAGCCGAAATTGCATCCGGCAATTACCGGGGTCCAATGCACGGGATACCGGTGGCGGTGAAGGACCAGTTCTACACCCGGGGCGTCCTGACCACCGGAGGGTCCTCAATCCTGAAGGACTTCGTTCCCGAATACGACGCCACAGTCATCGCCAACCTGAAGCGTGCTGGGGCCGTGCTCCTTGGCAAGCTCAACATGAGCGAATTCGCCATGGGCGACGCCTTCCATCACCCTTACGGCAGACCCCGGAATCCCTGGGACCTCAACCGCAACCCAGGTACTTCGAGCAGCGGGTCGGGGGCAGCCACCGCCGCGTTCCTCTGCGCCACGTCGCTGGGTGAGGACACGGGCGGCTCCATCCGCGGCCCCGCGGCATTCTGCGGGCTCGCGGGCATCCGCCCCACTTGGGGCCGCGTGAGCCGCTACGGCGTGTTGGGCTCTACCTGGTCGATGGACGCCGCCGGTCCCATCTCCCGGACTGTAGCCGATTGCGCCGTCACCCTGGGAGCTATCGCCGGCTACGACCCCAAAGACCCTTACACCTGGAACGTCCCCGTTCCCGACTACCTGGCGGAACTCGACGCCGGCGTAGAGGGACTGAGAATCGGGGTGGTAACCGAGCGCATCGACTACGACGGAGTCGACCCCCAGGTCCGTGACGCCGTGACCCAGGCCATCGGGCTCTTGGGAGAACTGGGCGCCGAAGTTCAGGAAGTCTCGATTCCGCTGATGCCCGATTCAGCGGCCGTCTCCACGGCCATTATTTACCCCGACGCGGCCACGGTCCATCGTCAGGGCATCGAGGAACACTTGTCCGACTACGACCATAACATCCGGGTGCGGCTGTTGGCCGGGAGCATCCTGCCCGCCCAGGCCCACCAGAAAGCGCAACGGCTGCGCCACCTGCTTCGGCAACAGGTCTTGGAGGCGCTGGAGAGAGTCGACGTGCTGGTTATGCCGACGGCCCCCACCGGAGCGACGCTGCTTCCGACAGCGCCCGGCGTCGCCAGCAAGGAGGAATTCCTGGAGATGCTGGGTGGCCGCCGTAGCTATACCGCGCCGTTCAACCTCGCCAGCGTACCAGCCATCTCCATCAACTGCGGTTTCACGTCGGAGTCCCTGCCTGTCGGCCTCCAGATCGCCGGCCGCCCCTTCGAAGAATCTACCGTGTTTCGCGCCGCGCGGGCCTACGAACAGGCCACCGATTGGGGCCGGCGGCGGCCTCCGCTGTGATCCAATCGCCGTTTCCACGCCGCCATTTTCCTGCCCCACGAGTTCAAAGCACCACCAGCGCCACCAGAACCACCAGCATCGCCAGCACCGCCAGACGGAGGTAGACCGATGACCGAACCGTACCAGATGACAGCCAGCCAGCTAGCCGGGCGAGTCCGGGCCAGGGAAACCTCGCCGGTAGAGATTGTTGAGTCCCTGTTGGCACGCATGGATAGTCTGGAACCCCAACTGCAGGCATGGGTTTACGTCGACCGGGAAACGGTCTTGGCGGATGCCCGGCAACGGCAGCAGGAGTTGGACACTCTGCCCGAGGTGGGACCCCTCCACGGCGTGCCCATCGGCGTGAAGGACATCTTCTACACCGCCGGTATTCCAACCACCGCCTGTTCCCGGGTGTACCAGGACTTTGTTCCGTCGTTCGACGCAGCATCGTTGGCGCTGCTGAAACAGGCTGGCGCCATTATGCTGGGCAAGACTGTGACGACTGAATTCGCCTGCCTCGACCCCTCCGATACCAAGAACCCTTGGAACCCGGCCCACACTCCCGGCGGGTCCAGCAGCGGCTCGGCGGTATCCGTGGCCGTGGGCATGTGTCCGGCGGCCTTGGGGTCGCAGACTGTGGGTTCGGTGCTGCGCCCGGCATCCTACAACGGGGTCGTGGGACTCAAGCCGACCTACGGGCGGGTCAGCCGGCACGGCGTGGTGCCGGTCAGTTGGTCTTTGGATACCGTGGGCTGGATGGCCCGTTCGGTGGAAGATGCCGCCCTTCTGTTGCAGGTGATGGCGGGCCCTGACCCCAACGATCCCGTCGCCGCCCGATTCCCGGCCGGCGACTACCTGTCGGGCCTGGAATCGGACACCCCGCCGCGCATCAGCCTGATACGCCCGTTCTTCATGGAGGGGTCCGACGCGGAGGTCCAATCCAACGTCAGCTCCGCACTGAATGCCCTGGCATCCGCCGGAGCCTCCATCGATGAGGTAGCGCTGCCGGAGAGTTTCAACACGGCCATACAAGACCAGCAAATCATCATGGCCTGCGAGGCGGCGGCGTTTCACCAACCGATGTACGAGACCCGGTCAGAGGAGTACCGGCCCCTGCTCCGCGCCATGCTCCGCCGCGGACTCGACACCGATGCCGCCACTTACTCCCAGGCACTGGAGCGAAGGCTGCGTTTCATCACCGACATGCACCTGTTGGCCGAGCAGGCCGACGTGCTGCTGACGCCGTCGACGCCGACCCCGGCGTTGGCCGACCTGACCAACACCGGCAATACCATGTTCCAGGGCCCCTGGACTTCTTCCGGACTGCCCACCATCACCATACCCTCCGGGCTGGCGGAGTCTGGACTGCCCATGGGCCTCCAGATCATCGCGGCGCCCTTCCGTGAGGAACGGCTCCTCGCCGCCGCGCGATGGTGCGAGAGAGTGCTGGACGTTCATTTGTCGCCGCCGGTCTAAACCCATGCCGGTCTAAACTTATGCCGGTAATTTGAATCCGGGGTGCGGAAGTGAAAGCAATCCAATTCCGCACTTCCCAAGTCCACTCCCGCCTGGGGCTTATAACACAACCGGCCGACTAGGGGTTCGCCCAAGGCCGGCGGCAGCTTGGCGTATAATGTCTCAGTGCAGCCATCCATTTCACGAGGCCCGCTATGACCGCCAAACACACCGCTTCCCCTTCCTCCGTGCCGGCGGAGCAATTCCCCGAACGCCCTCCCAGGAACAATATGCAGAACTCCATCTACCTCGACCGCCCTGGCCATCAGACGGCCCTCATTCGGCATTTCGGCGAGTTGGACACCACGCTGATCATTGGCGAGATGGCGGTGGGATGGAACGTCCGGCAGCGGGAGGGGCTGCTGTATCCTGACCTGCTAATCGCTTTCGACGTCGACCCCGCAGCGGCCATTGCGCGGCGAGGCTATTCCATTGAGGAACGGGGGAAGCCCCCGGAATTTGTCTTGGAAGTCGCGTCGGTGAATACCGCCCGCAATGACGATACCCACAAACGAGAGGGCTACGCCGCCTACGGAATACCCGAATACTGGCGGTTTGATCCGACGGGCGGTGAATACTATCGCACTCCGCTGGCCGGAGACCGCTTGGTTGACAGCGAATACCAGCCCGCTGCCATAGTCCAAACGGACGAAGGCAGATATTGGGGGCACAGCGAGGCGCTGAATCTGACCCTGTGTTGGGAGTACGGCGAAATGCGCTGGTATGACCCGGTATCGCGGAGCTACCTTCGCACCCACGATGACGAAGCCAATGGGCGCATGGCCGAACGCGAGGCCCGCATCGACGCGCAGTCCCAGCGCGCCGCCGAACGCGAGGCTCGCATCGACGCCGAAGCACGAGTCCGCCAGTTGGAAGAGGAACTTCGCCGCCGCTCCCACTGACCCAGGCGCTCCCATTGACCCAGGCGCTGACCCAGGCGCTCCTTACAAATTCGAGCAGAAGGAGGAACAAGTATGCCCCAAGCCAACATTCCGTCCGAAGAGGAAGTTCTCAGCTATTTCGACAAATTCTCCAACTGGGGCCGATGGGGAGACGACGATGAGTTGGGCGCGCCCAACCTGATCACCCCCGACAAAGTCAAGCGCGCCTTGGGGACCGTCCAAGACGGCGTGCGCATCTCCATGGCCCGGACCATCAACTTTGAGCCCTCGTTGGACGCCCCCTCGCCGCCGGTGCACTTTATGGTGGAGAGCGGCGAAGGGTGGGACAGCGGCCATAAAGTGAGCAGCCTGGGCTTCGCAGCCTCTCTCGACTATTTTGGCATGATCTTCCACGGCTACACCGTGACCCACGTAGACAGCCTGGCCCATTTCTTCTGGAACAACAAGACATTCAACGGCAAACCGGCCCACCTGGTGTCCACCAGCCAGGGCGCCACCTTCGGCTCCGTCGAAGAGGCCAAAGAGGGCATCATCACCCGGGCCGTATTGGTGGACGTGCCCATGATCAGGGGTATCGACTGGACCGAACGAGGCGAGGGCGTCATGATTGACGACATCCTCGCCGCCGAGGAGCGTTGCGGCTTCCGGGTGGAGGAGGGCGACGTGCTGCTCGTCCGCACCGGCCAACTCCACCGGCGCAACGTGGAGGGTCCGGTTGCCCGGGAAGCGGGTACGACCGCCTGCCAGGCCTCGTGCCTGCCCCTGTTCTACGAGCGGGGAATCAGCATGCTGGGCAGCGACACCGGCAACGACGTGAGCCCCCCGCAGTACGAGAACGTGCCTAGCCCCATCCACCAAGTGGGAATCACTGCCATGGGCCTCTGGGTTCTGGACAACGCCAACCTGGAGGAAGTAGCCGCCGCCTGCCTCGAGCGCAACCGTTGGGAATTCCTCATCTCCATTGGCCCCCTCCGCCTGCACAACACCACCGGCTCCCCGGTGAACCCGATAGCGATTTTCTAGGACGGAACACCCGGAGGCTGTAATACAGAGCGGCGCTGCCAGTTCGCCGGCGCCGCTCTCCGTTGGCTCTCACCGCCCCCACCGTGCCAGCTTCCTGGCCAGTCGGCCTGCGCGGCCACTTAGCATCCGTTCGACCGTCAGGTCCGCAGCAAGCTGCTGTACTCCCGTGCCGTAGGTGGGATAAACGTGGATGGTCCGTGCGAGGTCGGCCAGTTTAAGGCTGCGGTCCAAGGCGACGGCGAATTCGTGAATCATTTCTCCGGCATGGGGCGCGACGACAGTCGCTCCCAGCAAACGGCCGTTTGGACGATAGACCAGCTTGATGAAACCGCCGGTTGCGCCATCGGTGGCCGCGCGGTCGACTTTCGACAGGGGGAAGCGGCCCGCCGCCACGCCGGCGCCATGTCGCTCGCGGGCTTGGGCCTCTGTGAGGCCCACTTGGGCGGCCTCCGGGTCGGTGAACGTCGCCCAGGGAACGTACGGCAGCACCGCCCGCTGGTTGAGCGGCAGGAAGGCGTTCCGCACGGCCACGAATCCCTGGTAGGCGGCGTAGTGGGTGAACTGGTAGCCGCCGATGCAGTCGCCGGCGGCGTATATGTTACGCCGGTTGGTGCGCAGGTGCGGGGTCACCGTGATGCCGCGATGGTCGTGGGCGACACCGGCGGACTCGAGATGCAGCCCCTCCAGGTTGGCACGCCGCCCCACCGCCAACAGCACGGCGTCGGCTTCCACTTGCCCGCCTCCGGCAAGGGACAACCGGACGCCGTCCGGCACCTTCTCGGCAGACGCGAGGCCATTGCCGGCCCTGACGTAGATGCCTTCGTCGGCCAAGACGCGGCCAATGACCGCTGACGTTTCGGGATCGTCTTGGGGCAGCACCCGGTCGGCGGCCTCCACCAGGGTGACCGATGATCCGAAGCGGTTGAACGCCTGGGCCAGCTCGCAGCCGACCGGCCCCGCGCCTACAATGGCGAGCCGTTCGGGCAAAACAGCGAGGTCCCACACCGTCTCGTAGGTCAGATAGCCTACCGTCTCTATGCCTGGAATCGGCGGAACGGCTGGGCTGGCTCCCGTGCAAATCAAAAAGCGGCGCGCCGTGAGCGCCCGGCCATCGACGGCGATGGTGCGTGAATCCTGGAACCGGGCCGCGCCGATGATAACGTCGGTGCCCTCTGACCGCAGTGAATCCGGCGACTCGGCGTGGTAAATCCGGCCGATCACCGCCTTCACCGTTGACATAACGGGTTCGAGGTCTATATCGGGCCGCTGCTCAGGAAGACCGTAATGCCCGGCGTTGCGTATCTCGTGGGCGACGTCCGCGGCCTTGAGCAGGGCCTTGCTGGGAACGCAGCCGGTCCAAGTGCAATCCCCGCCGGTCCGGGACTTCTCCACCACGGCGACGGACAATCCCAACTGACGGGCGAAACGAGCGGCGGTCAACCCGGCCGACCCGCCGCCGATAACTATCAAGTCGTAATCGTGACGGGTATTTTTCACCGCAGGGAACGCAGAGATTTTCTTACATTACTCTGGATATTACTCTGGGCGATCTTGGCGTGCTCTGCGGTGAACTAATCAAAGCCGGGAGGGGTCAGGGAAACGCCCAGAGCTTCTTCGCACCATCGGGATGCGCCAAGGAGCTTGCCTTCCTCGTAGGGAAGGGCGCCGAATTGGACGGCCATCGGCAGGCCCTGTTCGCTGAGGCCGCTGGGCACTACGATCGTCGGCAGGCCGCTGGAGGTCCAGGGCACCTGGAAGGCGGCGTCGCCGGTGGTGTTGAGATCCCTGGGGGCGGGCGACACGGTGGCCGGGGTCATTACCACATCCACCTGCCGCGTCATGTCCACCATATCCTGGCGGAGCTGGCGGCGCAGCCGCTGGGCTTGCAGATACTTGGACGCCGGGATGATGAGTCCCATTTCGATGGCGGAGCGGATGCGCGGGCCGTAATCGTCGGCCCGCTCCCGGTAGAACCGCTCGTGGAACGCCGCGCACTCCACGTGCATCACGATTCGTTGGGCGCTGTGGCACGAAGCAAAGGTGTCCGGCAGCGGCAGTTCCACCACTACCGCCCCGGCATCGGCCAGCCGTTGGGCCACTTCTTCGGTGTGAGACCATACCTCCGGCGTCGCGGTTTCGGAGTAATACTCCCGGACCAGGCCTATGCGGGGCGGGTGGTTGTGCTGCACCATCTGGCGGGTAAAATCCGGGACCGGCAGGTCGAGGGAGCCGGGATCGTTGGCGTCCACCCCGCTCATGACGGTGAGCATCAAAGCCGCGTCCGCCACGCTTCGCACCAATATTCCCACGTGGTCCAGCGACCAACTCACCGGCACCACGCCGTACCGGCTGATACGCCCGTAGGTCGGTTTCAGGCCCACTATCCCGTTATACCCGGCAGGGCGGCAGGTGGAGCCGCCGGTCTGTGAGCCGGTCGCGGCTGGCGCCATCCGGGCGGCGACCGCGACCGACGAGCCGCTGCTGGAACCGCCGGGTGTATGCTCGCGGTTCCACGGGTTGCGTGTGGGAGAGGGGTCGGAGGTGGCAAACTCGGTGGTAACCGCTTTGCCCAGGATGATCCCGCCGGCCCGGCGAATCCTGGCAACCGAGGTCCCATCGAACCTGGGGACGAACTCGGAATAAACCTTGGAACCGGCGGCGGTCAGCATGCCCGCCGTATAGAAGATGTCCTTGAGGGCTACCGGGACGCCGTGGAGCGGGCCCAGTGGGTCACCCCGGTCCACCTCGGTCTCCCTGCGTCGGGCGGTTTCGAGCACGTCCTCCCGGTCAATGGTGACCCAGGCCCGCAGGTCGGCGTCGAAGCGGTCGATTCGCTCCAACAGGGACTCGACTAACGCCACCGGCGACAGCCTTCCCTGGCGTATTTGCGCGGCGGCTTCGGAGACGGTCAACTCGTACGGTCCAGGCATTATCCTGTCCTTCTGGTCTGAATCAGGTAGTAACGCCCCTGATTCACACAGTAACGTTATTGATAAAACCCGGGTTCCAGGTCGGCGTGAACAGTCACTTGGTCGATTTCCCAAATCTGGCGGGCGGTTTGTTCCAGGAAATCCTGAAGCTCGGCGGCGCGCCGCTCGCCAAACTCGGCGGTGGCCTGAGCCTGCAATTGTTGGACGATGCTTTCGACCGAGTCACCCGGCTTCATAGCTGGTCCTTTTTCTCAGAATCAGGATTACCAGGATTGGGAATCCCAAGAATGCCCGGATCGCGAAAACCCCGGAATCCGGCAAATCTTGATTCAAACCCCTCGACCGCATTCTAACAGACGGGATTCTCCGTGCGCTGGTATAATCCCGCCAACCCCAGCCGACCAAATTTAGTCCAGCCCCGGGAGCGATTTCATGCCGCATAGCTTGTCCGACATCCTGGAGTCCCCGGAACACACCCTGCTGGCCAGCGGCCTCGGAAATACCGAAGGCCCGCTGTGGCATCCCGGCGGCTACCTGACCTTCGTCTCCCTGACCGACAGCCGGCTGCTGCGCTGGGACGAGGCCAATGGCGTCAGCGTCGTGCGCGAGGACACCGGCGAAGGCAACGGCTGCGCCTTCGACCGGCAAGGCCGCCTCATCATGTGCGAGGGCGCCGACCACCGGTGCGTCACCGCCATGAGCGCCGATGGCACAGTCACCACCATCGCCGGCCGCTGGGACGGCAAGCGGCTGCACAAGCCCAACGACGTGGTTTGCCGGTCCGATGGCAGCATATTCTTCACCGACCCGGCGTTGCGGCTGCCGGCGGAACAAAGGGAGTACGATTTCGCCGGTGTTTTCTGCCTGGCGCCCAGCGGACAGGTGAGCGTGGCCACCGATGGATGCGAGTACCCCAACGGCCTGGCCTTCTCGCCCGACGAGTCGGTGCTCTACGTGGCCATCAGCCGTCTCGACGAAGGGTGCTTCGAGGAAGAATCCCAAGGCGCCGTCTGCCCTCACCGCAAGATTCGCGCCTTCGACGTGGCGGCCGACGGCAGCCTGAGCAACAACCGTGTCTTCGCTGACATGTCGTCGGCGGAGCCGGGAGTGCCCGACGGCATGAAGGTGGATACCGAGGGCCGGGTGTTCTGCACCGGTTCAGGCGGTATTTGGGTGTTCGACCAAGAGGGCTCCCACCTGGGAGTGATTCGCGGTCCGGAGATACCTCGTAATATCGCCTTCGGCGGTCCCGATTTCCGTACCGTGTTCACCACTCCGGGACAGTCCCTATACTCCTTCCGGGTCAAGACCCCGGGCATCGCGCCGTATTGAAAAGCGCATCCCTCTTCGGACCCTGTCGCGTCCGAAGAGGATAATCGACCTAAAGTCGGTTGAAGACCAGCCCCCGTCATTCCAGCGCCCTGCCCCCGCCATTCCCGCGAAGGCGGGAACCTGCGGCCACGCCAGCGCACAAGTCGCAACTACCGGATCCCCTCCATGCTCCAAAGTTCGCAGCCGAACGGTATCGGCCCCCCTCGCAAACCGGACCCCGCTTGGGTTACGCCACACC
Source organism: Dehalococcoidia bacterium (assembly GCA_034428795.1). GTDB lineage: Bacteria > Chloroflexota > Dehalococcoidia > Lucifugimonadales > UBA3495 > VXOI01. The sequence continues at coordinate 6,440 of DAOUHF010000019.1, read as the reverse complement.
CGAACCCTTGACATTTGCCCCTCGCCCCTCCCCATCATCCACAGGTATACGATGCCAGCGGTGGTCGGTCCTGTACCAGGACCGTGAGCGTCCGTCGAGCATCGTCGGGCATATAGTTGGATAGACACCGTAGTGGCAAGGGAGAAGATCTTGGCTGACGTGAATCGAGTAGCTGTGGGTTTGGGCGTATTCTTGTTGGTCGCGATGCTCACGCTCATCGGATGTGACTCTGAGGCCCAGCGCATTAGGGAAATCAACGAAATCGTTGACGCCGCCGGTGAGGAGAAGACCACCCTGAGCGCCGAAGTCGACCCGCTGGACCTAGAGGATGGTGATTGCATCAATTCCACGCTGTCCAAAGGTGTCAGCATCGAGACGGTGGTGATCGTGCCGTGCATCGGCCCGTGGCAATACCGGGTGCTCAACTCTTTCGACGTTACCGGAATTGACGAATATCCGGGAGAAGACTTCTTCGACCAAGGCGCCCTTGAGCGCTGTGACCCGGGATCCACTGAGTTCCTCCACCCTTCTGTGGAGCAATGGGAATTCAGCGGCCGGGAGGTCGTTTGCCTTCAAAATAGCTTTGGATTGTCCACCCTTGACCCCGATAAGCTGGACCGCCTAGTAGTCTCCGATTCACTGGGCTTTGGTGAGTGCTTCAACGAGGCGCCTGAGACTGGAGGACTCCAAGTTGAGTTGGTCGACTGCTCAGGTGCGTGGCAATACCGGGTGCTCAACTCTTTCGATGTCACCGGATTCGACGTCACCGGAATTGACGACTATCCGGGAGAAGACTTCTTCGACCAAGGAGCCCTTGAGCGCTGTGACCCGAGATCCACTGCGTTCTTCTCCCCTTCTATGGAGAATTGGGAAATAGGCGTCCGGACGGTCATTTGCGTTCAGGAGAATTCCTGATTTGTCGGTGGTAGCCCCCCGACAGTTTGTACGTCGGCGTTGATCGCCCATAGAGAATCACCTGGCAGCGATTGGGGCCGCGAAACCTGTGCTTCGGCTGCGTCGACTTCAAGACCGTTTGCACCACGCCGGGCCAGTCCCTATACTCCTTCCGAGTGAAGGCCCCCGGCATACGTCCCTATTGAAAGCCGAATCCCTTAACTCCGACGCTTTCACGTCCCAAGAGGATAATCAGTCGAGGATAATCAGTCTAAAGCCGGTTGAAGATCGGTCGGAAATCAAGCAGGAACCAGGCATAGGAGGAGGACCGTGGTTGCAGCCAACGTCGTCGGGTCCGGCGATTACACTTATGAGATGGATGCGGACTGGGCCAAACTGCCCGAAGGATGGGCCATGCCCACCGCCGCTGTGTTCGGAGACTCCAACGACCGGGTGTACGCCTTCAACCGCGACTCCGACCATCCGGTCTGCGTGTTCGATAAAGACGGCAATTTCCTGTGGTCGTGGGGACAGGGCCTGATCGCTTTCGCCCACGCCATCATCATAGACAAAGACCAAAACGTGTGGCTGGTCGACCGCAACACTCACGAGGTTCACAAGTACACCAAGGAAGGCGCCCACCTGATGACCATCGGTAGCAAGGGCCAGCGTTCCGACACCGGCGTGGACGCCGAGGACTACAGCTCCACCGCGTTCCAGACGGTGACCCACGGCGGGCCGCCGTTCAACATGCCTGCCGGTATCGCCTTTAACGATGAGGGCCAGATTTTCATCGCCGACGGCTACGCCAATGCCCGGGTGCACAAGTTCACTCCGCAGGGCGATCTCATCAAGTCCTGGGGCGGCCCCGGCGACGGCGCTGGCGAGTTCCGGTTGCCACACGGCATTTGGATTGACCGGCACGAACGGGTGCTGGTCGCCGACCGGGAAAACGACCGGGTCCAGGTGTTCACCCAGGAAGGGGAGTACATTTCCACCTGGCCCACCAAGCTCATCGGCCCGGCCCTGTTCTACGTGGACTCCGACGACACCGTGTACGTTCCGGAGCACAACGGCGGGCTATTCAGCGTGCTGAGTCTTGAGGGCGAGCTGATAACCCAATGGGGATCGGAGTTGCATCGCTCGTGCCACGGCGTGTGGGCCGACTCCAACAAAGACCTGTACTTCGTAATGCCCGGCGAGTGGGGCCGCGACCGGCGGGTGGTGAAGTTCCACCGGCGCTAGGCGCCGGAAGGACGCATGGCTCGCGTCCGGCCTGGTCCAGCTGAGACAGCCGGCACCGTGATTGGTTGCGGCGCCCGACGCGACGCCAAACCCCGGCTCATACCGGCGAAAGCCGGTATCCACAGGGGTCCGGCGAGAGCTTATCACCGGGACTGGACACTTACGAGTCCTCCAAAACGCTTGCGACGAAAAGCAGCGATTTGCTATATTGGGGATAACGCTGACACCCTGTCAGCGGACCACCTACGGAATGGGGCTGTAGCTCAATCGGGAGAGCGCTTCAATGGCATTGAAGAGGTAGAGGGTTCGATCCCCTCCAGCTCCACCATCGCCGCCTGGGTAGACCGAATTCATAACTCCTCGACCGCAGCGGTCGCTGTTTTGGCAGCGGGGTTGATGGGAAGGGGGCATGGCCCTCACCCGTTCAGGGGAAGGCGGAGAGTCACGGCGGTGCCCTGTCCAAGCCCTTCGCTTGTTACGGTTATCGTACCTCCGTGAGCTTCGACTATGGCCCGGGTGATGGCCAGTCCCAGGCCCGTGCCGCCTATGCCGCGACTGCGGGACTGGTCAGTGCGGTAGAAGCGGTCGAACACGTGAGGAAGGTCTGCGCCGTCGATGCCGATTCCGTCGTCGATGATCGAGATAGCCAACGCCCCGTCGCTATACAACTCGGCGCTTACCAGGACGTTCCCGCCGGCCTCGGTGTAATTAATGGCGTTGCTCAGGACGTTTCCCAGCGCCCGGCTCATGCGCATCCGGTCAAGGTTCATGTTCGGGAGGTCAGCGGATACCTGCACCGACAATTCAACCTGTCGAGCCTGAGATTGTGGCTGCCAGCGATCTACCTCCGCGGTGAGCAGCTCGTAAATCGAACTTGCCTCCAGCGTGAGGGTCAACTCTCCGTAGTCAGTCTCCGCAAGCCAGTCCAGGTCTGTAACAAGACCGCGCAGCCGGTCCACTTCCTCGATGATGTGGTCGGACGCCCCACTGGGCGTCTGAAGTCCATCGCGCAGCCCTGTTGCTTCCAGTTGTATGACGCTGAGCGGCGTATTCAGCTCATGAGAGACATCGTTTATCAGCCGCCTACGGAGGTCGCGCTGAGTTTCCAAGGTGGAGGTCATCCGGTTGAACGCCGCGCTCATCTGTCCCAACTCATCCGAGGATGTGACTGGCAACCGGGTAGTATCGCCTTGGGCAATTGCCTGGGTTGCCTCCGTCAAAGCCGTCACCGGCGCTGTGATACGTTTGGATAGCCAGGCGGCCAGCAGTACGGCAACGCCAACTGTCAGCATTCCGCCAATAACGGTGATATACAGGAGCGTGTTGAGAAATCCGTGCGATTCCGCCGATAGGAACTCGTGGTTTACATTCACATAGACGTGGCCTACGGGCTGGTTCGCAGCCAGATCGAACACCGTCTCCCGGTGCCCGTCGAGGTCGGGTGCGGCGGTCCCGATTGGCAGCTCGGACAGGTTATCTTTGACCACTCCTCCATCGGCGCCGACGATGACGACTCGTATCGGGTCCCTGTGGAAGAGCTCCCAGGAGTCCTCCTCCTCGCCTTCCCCATGCCGCTCCTTCTCCGGAATTCTATCGTAGACGTACCCGGCCTCAGACAGCGGTCTGTCCACCGTTTCCCAGCCACCGGCAGCGGTATACTCCCGGCTCAGATTTCGGGCTAACCGGGTCGCCTCATCATCACCTATCTCGTCTACGAACACACCCAGACGGGAGTGCGTCGCGTAATACCCCACACCGACACTGACCAAGACGGTAAGGACGATGACGAAGACGGTCGAGCCCATGATTCGCCAGCGCAGCGACATCATTCGTCCTCCACCACGAACTTGTAGCCGGCGCCGTAGACGGTCTGGATAGGCTGGCTGCCATCCCGTCCGATCTGCTTTCGCAGGCGGGCGATCTGGCTGTCGATGGCGCGGTCGAACCCGTGGTATTCGTTGTTGAAGGTCAGCGAGATCAGTTGATCACGGGTGAGCACCTGGTTGGGATGGCGCATGAACGTCGCGAGCAGAGCAATTTGCGCCTGACTCAGAATCACGGGCTCTTCGTTGACCGTCACGCTGACGGCAGTCTCGTTCAGGGTGATGTTGCCGCGTGTCAGGACCTGCTGGACTCTGCCTTTGACGCGGCGAAGCACGGCTTCGGCCCGCGCAATGACCTCCTCCGGATCGAAGGGCTTGACGATGTAGTCGTCGGCCCCGCTGTCCAGCCCGATGATCCGCTCGGCGTGGGCTTCTCTGGCCGTTAGCATGATTATCGGAACTTCCGACTCTCGGCGCAGGATTCGGCACAGTTCCACACCATCGAGACGAGGAAGCATCAGATCGAGGATTATCAGGTCCGGAGCCAGATTACGGGCCATAGCCAGACCGGATTCACCATCATGAGTAACCTCAGCAGAGAATCCGGCGCGCTCGAAGTACACCTTCACCCAGTTCGCGATCCTCGTATCATCTTCGATTATCAATACCGTGCCGTTCATCACCGTGCCGTTCATTGCAGTCCTCAAAGGAACCATCTTAGACTCGATGCCTCGTAGAGACACCGCGTCTATCTACCGGATACCCCCAATGGCCGGATACCCCCAATGGCCGGATACCCCCGATGGCCGGATGCCCCCAATGACCGGATCATCTCACTTGAAGTCCGGCATCTTTCCTCGGTCGGACTCCGACTAGCCTTAGCCGCCACCCTGACCCTAGCCGCCACCCTCACGCTCGCCACCGCCACCGTGTTCGCCGCCAGACTCGCCACCGCCTCGATGCTCCTCGCCGGACTCGCTCCCTTCACCTCCGGCGCCAACCTCGGCATGCGCCGTCCATCCTGTGAACGATGCCGGCGTCGCAGGCAGGTCGATCTCTACCAATTGGCCTGGAGCCATGTCCGTCGGAGTCGTCGGACCAAGCTCCGTTCCGTTCGAAAGGTGCACTTCGATTCTGACCCGGTCCAGCACGCCGTTGGTCGTGTTCTCCACAGTTCCCTTGAAGGAGTTGCCTGGAGCGTCGTACTTCAGGATCAGTCGGGCGCCGCTGCGAACTGTATCGAAGGTCTCATCTGGTGCCAAAGTGTTGGCGTTGCTACCTTCTTCGCCACGGGTTTCAACAGATTCATTACCGCTTTCACCGCCAGGGCCGTGTTCGCCGCTGCCTTCACGGCCTTCGCTGCCTTCTCCTCCTGTGTGACCCGCGGGGCCAGGGCCGCCGCAGTCAAATACTTCCATGTGAACGACGTATCCATCGTAAGAAACTCCGGCAAGCGCCGGTTCGCTGGCAACCGTCAGACTGGTCGTTGCTTCCTGTCCAGGGTTCAGGTGTCCCAGTTTCTCGGGACCAAGCTCTCCCACTGTCACTGTTCCGGACTTCAGGTGAGGTTCGGCCTGCACGTAGCAGAGCTTCCGGGAGAGAGTGTTTCGCACTGTTCCGTGGACGGCCGGGGTTGCTGTGTCGGACTGCATGGAAACGGCCAATCCGCCCAGGACGCCATTCCAAGACTGTCCCAGAGGGATGATCGGGCTCGACATGTCCGCTTCCCCGCTCTCTCCGGCGCCCTCTCCGGCGGTCTCTCCGGCGCCCTCTTCGCCGGATTCCTGCTTGCCTTCCGAGTTGCCGCCCTCTCGCTCGGGGCCGGCCTGAGTTGCCTTGGCGGGGCCAGGGTCCCGACCGTCCTCCGGTCCGGCGCCGGACGTGCAGCCCGCGATCATTACCGCGAAGAGTAAAGCCCCAAAGAGCGCCCCTGCCAGTAGCCTTTTCGTCATCCGTGTCCTGATATTCCTGCAAATCATTCGTTCACCTCCCCCTTCGGGTTTCCTTGATGCCGCTCACGATAGAGATGAAATGTCGCGGAAATGTGTCGTGCGTCTTGAGATTGGCCCGTGCGTCTTGAGATTGGCCAATGGAGGAGGCCGATAGAATGTAGACAAAGGTCCATGCAACAGGGTTATGTAATCGTTGAACCCGCCCTCCTCCCGTCGTCCCAGTCGCAACCGGGACCCAGGACCCAACGCCGATTTGGTTCCCCGGGACGCCTCTAACGCAAGGTTAGGGCCTGGATTCCGGCTGCGGCCGGAAAGACGGGGGGGCTTTTCCCCGACAATTAAAAGGCCCTGGTCCAGAAAACAGGGCAATCGCGTCTTAACTCGAATATTAGAATTGTATAAAATAGGGTTATCTGGTTTGGTTTGGGGAGGTGGTGATGGTGACAGAGAAAGGCCGGTCGATTTTAGGCTGCTTTGCGTCTTTGGAGGATCCCAGGATAGATCGCAGCAAGCGGCACAAACTGTT
>DAOUHF010000018.1:0-9633 GCA_034428795.1 Dehalococcoidia bacterium | reverse complement strand
GCTCGGCCTGGGGCCCGGCCCAGGTCCAAGTGCCGGTCAACCAGTTGGGGCAGGCCCAGGTGCAAGGCCAACGTGGCGGGAAGGATCAGCCCGGCATTGTTGACCAGGCGGTGGTCGTCGAAGGCGATGTGGATGCCGTCGGGGTGGTTGCGTGGTAGCATCTATTGCGTGCTCCTTGTTTCTGGTTGGTTTTCTGTCTCGAAAACCATTATCCCAGATGCACAGGAGTGTCCCCAGCCCGCAGTCACGGCGAAGTCGTCGCCGGTCATGTTGCGGCCGTCGGCGGTGGACAGGACGGCGATGGCCGCGAGTTCCGGGCGCAGCGTTCCGGTGGTAACGCCCGGCACCGGCGTTTCCGGGTCCAGCAGTGCGGCCAGCGCCCGGCCCCGGGCGGCGGATGCGGCCAGCTCGGCGGCGGCGCCCGCGTCTCCATCAGAATCGCCGTCGGGCCAGCCGGGAAGCGGGATGCGCGGCCACTCCATTCGCAGTGCCCCGGCGTTGGCCGCGCGGTAGGCCGGGTCGTGCAGCACCGCCAGCGTGTGGTGGAACAGGTCCTCCACCGCGATCTCCTCTCCGCGTCCTACGTAGAATTTCTGCCCGACGACTTCCTGCGCGGGAGCGTGGATGGCTCTCACCCACGCGTCAACCACATCGTCGATGAAGGTCACGTCCCTGGTCTGCCTACCGCCTTCCACCACGATAGGAAGACCGTGAAGAGCGTTCCACAGCCACTTGAAGATGAACACCTCCCGCCGCATTCCGGGCCCAACGACCACGCCCGTGGACAGCACCACCGACGGCACCCCGTAGGCCCGGCGCCAGGCCCACATGGCCAATTCCGCCGCCGCCTTGGAGAACCCGTAGGGGTTGTGCGGGGTCAGCGGGTGGTCTTCATCCATGGGCAGGTATAGAGACCGTCCCACCTCGTTTCCCGAGGCTGCAAAGAGCACTTTGGGAAATCCTCCTGAATGGCGCACGGCCTCCAGGATCTCCACGGTACCCCCGATGTTCTGCATCACGGTGTAGCGGGGTGACTCGAAGGCCATGGGGGTGTCCGGCTGGGCGGCCAAGCGGCACACCACCGAGTGCCCGGCCATGTCGGAAGGCTGGACATCCCGGACGCTCTTCCACAGCTAGCGGAAGTTGGGATGACAAATCTCATTCCGCAAAGCGGAGGCGTGGTTGGGCCCCACCACGTCCAAGCCGGTCACCGAGTGCCCCAGATCGAGGAGTGCCCGAGCGAGGCGGGAACCGCCGAATCCGGCCGCCCCGGTTATCAGTATCTGTTTGTCCGTAGTCACCACAGCTCTCCCAATGCTTGTGTCACGACATGTTCCCGAATGAATGGATGACCGGACGTCGATCCACCCGCCTGCATCAACCGGCCCATTCTAACCCCGTTCCCCATTAGTGTCCGAGTACTGGTGGCCCCCGGTAGGCTCCCAGACGGAGTCAGCTGACTGTGTTTTCCAGTTGCCCCAACGTGACGGAATCGACGCGAGCGTTTCCGTACAAACGGGAAGTCGGCGCAGATGGTTAGGGTGGATGAACCGGCCTCGGGGCAGCGGAGCAGGTTGGGGGCCCGCCTGGCGTTGCCGCCAAAACGCGCCGGGCCCTGCGGTCTTAGGCTGCACATGGAGCTGGCCTCGGGGCAGCGGAGCAGGTTGGGAGCCCGCCGGGCGTTGCCGCCAAAACGGACCGGTCGCCGGGGTCGGTAGGCTGGAATTGGAACCGGCCTCGGGACAGCGGAGCAGGTTGGGAGCCTGCTGGGCGTTGCCGCCAAAACGGGAAGTCCCCGTCTGGTGCTACGCTTATGGCAACCTTGGACATCAACGAATATCGCCTCCTGATGCTGCCGGAAGTGTGCGCCATCACAGGTCTATCGCGCAACACAATTTTGAGGTTGGTCAAAGCGAAACTGTTCCCACCGCCAATCCGCATCGGCCCCCGAGCCGTCGCGTGGAGATGGTCGGACATCCGGGCCTGGCTGGAATCCCGGCCTCTTGCCACCGGGGAGAACTGGCAGTGACTGGTGAAGGACCGGAATGCCGACTGATCCCAGCAAAGAGGATACGAGAAAAAGAACTGAAGCGGAGGTTGTCATGTCGACTCCCATGAGAAATTCCCGGCCGAAGATTGCCATTAAGGAACTGGACGTACTCCGGGTCATGGGGCAGCTGCCCGTGGCCGCCATCGACGATATCATCGCGGTGGGCCGTTTCCCCCGCTCCCGGGTGTACGAAGCCGTCGAGGTCTTGCACAACGAGGAGAACAAACTCGTGGATTCGGTCCAACTCGGCTGGACCCGCGACAAGGTGAACCGTTACTGGCTGACCGCCAAAGGGCTGGAGCTGGTGTCCGGTGCCGACTCCCCGGCCCCGTCCCCGTGGCATGACGAATTCGGGCGGTCCAGGCTGCTCCAGCGGCTGCCCGCCGTCGAGTGGGGCTACCGGGTAGCCGGCCAGGTCACGGACCTGGGTCCCTTTAAATCATTGTTATGGGTCGACCATGTGAGCTTTGACTTCGCCGTAAAGTACCGGGACGGTTGGATCGCTGGCTTTTGGAGCGGCGTTCTGCAAGGGGAGACGGACATAGGACACAGGATTGAATCCTTTGGGCAGGACATGGTCCGGCTTTCCAACGGCCTCGACCCGGCGTGGCCCAGCCTGATCTGCGTGGTGGTCAGCGACCATTTCCAGGGAGAGATCTTCTCCCGGGTTTGCCGCCGGTACGCGGGACTCCACGGCCGGGTCTCGATATGGTGCGCCGCCGATGGAGCGCGGTCCGGGGCCACCCAATCCCAGCAATCCCGCGGTTGGATACATCAGCCCTACCAGCCGGGCGACATGGGCGGCTGGCCATGGGAGAGACGGCTGCAATCGTCTCCCTGGGCCAAGCACGGCAATGATGCGAGCTACACGTGGGGAAACGAGGGAAGTCCGCTAACCGCCGGGATCCTCGATCTTCTGGCGGAACGTTCCCGGATTCCGGCCCGCGTGATCCGTGAGGCCCTGGGTGAGGAGGAGTCCGGAAGGGCCGTCAGCCGGCGGCTCCCGTTACTCGTCAAACGGGGTCTCGTGCAGACCCTCCAGATGAGCAAGGAGAGGGGCAGCAGGTATGAGCTATCATCCAAAGGCCAGGATTTGCTGATCCGGAGGGACCGGGTCAAGTCCTCCGCTTCGTCCCAAGGAAAGGGGACGAAATCCCGCACCCCGAGCGGCCCGGGAAAGGGCAAGGCTCGCCGGGGGAGCCGGCAGACCCACGAGGACCGCCTGACCCAGCTCTACGTCCAGCTGATGCGCGACGGGGCTCCGGTGGCCACCGGCGAACGGTTCTGGGAGCACATGGGCGATGGCGCCATTGCGCCGGACATGGTGAGCCTCCTTTACAGCGACCTCTTCGGCCCATCCGGGATCCACATCGAGCTGGAGCGCACCGCCCAGAGCGGTGAACGGGTACAGGCCAAGCAACGAGGTTACTCGAATCCCCGCCGGCGGGACGACTGGCCGCTGGCGCTGATCGCCGAGACCGAGGAGGCGGAAAGGAATTTCCAGCAGGAGGGACGCGAACTTGAGATTCGTATGATCACGACGACCAAGGGCCGGTTGGCAGAGCATGGCCCTCTGGATAACGATGCCGCGTGGTCTTACTATGGGACCCCGGTGCGGCTCACCGTTGTCGCCGACCCCCACCAGGGGATGCCGGAGTCATGACCGGCCCCGGCAGCCAGGTCCGCCGTCCCAGCCCTGCTCCGCGCAGCTCCTGGAGACATGAACGCGGTACCGGGACGGCTCCCACGGGAGCGTGGGCACTCGGACGCCGTCAACCCGCTGGTCGTCCCTGCCCGTCGAGGCCGGGCTGCAGTTCGTCTACGGTCGGGACTGCCGGTGCGTAGTGGACCCCGACTCGTCCCCCGCAACCCTGTCCGTTGGTCCAGCGGCGCCTCCAGCCGGAAGCGGCGGGACGTCCCGTGCCCCGCTGAGGTGCGTCGCCCACCGCGGCGGAACCCGAGGATGACGGTCTTTGCCCCAGGAGATCTCGGCCGACGGCAACATCGTCGAAAGCGCGGGCCGGTGGGTCTCCGGTTCCCATCCCATGAGCGGGACTTTCCCTCCACCGATTCCCACCCGGTTGCCCGGGACCCGGTGCGCCCGACCACCAACCTCCGGAATCGGAGAGATGGTGTTGACCCGGAGAGGACCGGCTGGCCTTCTCCACCGCAGGTCGGGATTGCCGATGAGCAGGGCAGGCCGCCACGGCGTTCACCGGTACGGGTCGACTCTCGGTCTTGTTTTCCGGCGGCGGTACCCCAGACAACGCGGTTGGAACTGGGAAGCGTGCAAATAAAATCTGGAAAACCGTTCCCCGCTTTCCCGAAGGGCTTCCCTTGGGCAGGGTGCTTTTTCAATCCGCGTGATCCGGGGGTGTCGGCGGGAGACGCCCATCCTTTCGTTTTCAGGCCCGAAAAGGAGCCCCTTAGCCAGAACGGCTACCTCCCAGGGGTGCCTTATGGCCGCTGTTCTACGTTTGAAATATGCGGTGCCTTTCCGGAAAACAGTTCAACCCGATCAAGGGAATCCCCCGCTTGCAGGTGTGCTCCACCAGTGCTGATTTCGGGCCTCCGACCGGACCCGGGGAACGGGGTGGGTATTTGTTTAAGAATCCAAGCGGGTTTTCCTCATCGGGGTGTGCGCCGCCAGTCCGGACGGGTATTCCCCCGGTTTTCCCGCCCGGAGTGAAGCATTTGAGGGTCTCCGCCGGTTCATCCTGGACCCATGGGACCGCCCGCGCGGGCAGTCCTCCGGACCATCTGCCGGCGGTCTTGGCGTCCCGCACTCTCTGCTGCGGCAAGCTGGAGACGGGCCCGTGCGTCGCGGCTTTACCAGGGGTCCCGCGACCCTACCCAGGTCCTCTCCAACAGGTCGTTCCCCAGCCCTTCCAGGAACCGGGTCGGCTGGGCGTTCCAGGTCTCGCCGCTGATTAGCGGGCAGTAGTAAATCATTTCCACCCGGGCCCGGGTGGACGCCAGCTTGAACCTCCTGAGCGCCCGCTCCCGCCCCTCCGCGTCATCAACGGCCAGCTTGCCCGGGTAGATGTCGTCGCGGGCATTCGGTAAGAACACAGTCCTCCATTCCAGGCCTGCGGCCGCCCGGATGGTGCTGAAGGTGATGCCCCGGTCGTCGGCGAAGGGGTCGGCCTTTTCGCCGGACAGGCATACCCCCGATAGGTCGGAATTCACAAAGTCGCTCAGTGTGGCGATTACGCGCCGCAGGGGTTCCCCGTCCATGTCACGGACCCTGGCCAGTCTCAATAGCAGTTGGGCCTGGCTGTCATTCGGCCCGCCTGGGCCGACCTGCTGCGCATCATGGAGGAGGCGCAGAGCGGCGCCGCAGAGATCGTGGAGGCTTGTGGCGGGGTTTCGCAGCATCCCCTCGAGGATGTTCCATGCGTCGGTGACGTAGCGCAGGTCCCGGTACCGCTTGCTATTGATTTTTTGGTCGTCCAGACAGGCCCGGGCCGCTCGCACCAGGTCAATGCGCCGCGACCGCGCCGTGCGGTATACCGCTTCCGCTGCGCCCGAGTCCAATCTGCGGGGCGGCCTGGTGACGGTGGATGCCGCGCGGCAAAAGGCCGCGAAATCCTCCGGGTTTGACAACAACTGCAGCATGGACAGGATCGATCGCCCGTCTCCGTCCTGGTAGGCGTCTCCGCCCAGCAGGGTGTAGGGTATGCCCGAGCCGATGGCCATGGTTCGGATCTGGTCGAAGGTGCTGGGCCGGTCGTAAATTACAGCCATCTCCTCCCAGGGCTGACGCAGCTGTCCGTGCCGCCAGAGGGCCTCGGTCAGCATATGCTGGTACTGGTCCTCGGGACGGCCTTCCACGACGACCAGCCTGGCCCTCTTGCCGAAGTTCGGCTCCGGAGGCGGTTGACCTCCCTTCGGACCCGCCATGGAGGCGTGGGGAGCGATGTGGTCCGCCGCCCTTGCCAGAAGAGGCCCGCTGCGCTGGTTGGTGGTCAGCCGGTAAGTGTGCGGGCCGCGCGGGCCGGGCTCCAGGAGGAAACGCCTCAGCATGGCGGGGCTGGACCCCGGGTGCACGCCCACCGCCTCGTCGGGATTCACGGCGACGGTGACGGACCCTCCGGGCCCGGCCAGCAGGATCAGCAGATCGTAGGCAGCCGGCGTGATCTCCTCGAAGTCATCGACGAGCCAGTGAGCGCCCGGGCGGCGCCGGTACAGAGCGGCGATCCCAGGCACCTCCTCCACCGCCCGGATGGCCGCGGGGATCAGGTCGTCCACGTCCAGCACACCCTGGGTCCGCTTCTCCCGGGAGAACGTATCCGCGGCCCCCCGCCACCAGGGTTCCTCGGGCGGCAGGGGCTCGTCCGCTGACCTGCTCCTGTTCCTGCGATGCCAGTCGATGGCCCGGCGGATCGGGGCCGGTTTCGGAACGGGAGAGATGTGGGCCCGCACCAGAGCGGAGAAGACCTCGTCGGCCTGCTCCCGGTCCCAGACCGGGCAGTCCCGGGGCACCCCGGGAACGGGCACTCCCGGGGTGCGGAGAATCCAGAGAGCCAACGGTTCCCAGGTCCACACCGTTATCTCTTGGTGATAGGCGCGGGTTGTCTCGTTGCTCTCCAATCGCCTTTCCAGGTCCCCTGCTCCGTGAATGGTGCAGGAGACGCACTCTATCGCGGCCGTGGGAACCCCACGGTCCACCAGATCCTCGACTCTATACACGAGGGTTCTCGTTTTCCCCGATCCGTGGATGCCTTGAATCAGGACATACCCGCCCGGTTCCTCGGCGGCCTCCCGCTGGGCGTCGGTTGGGGTTGAAGGGTCTCTTCGAAACTGGTCGCGGTCCATGCTTCGCCTCCCTCTGTAACCGGATGCGGGTCGGGGATCCGGGCGCGGCCCGGCGGTCTCCTCCCCCGACCATTTTAGGCGAAGTTCTTGACGCCATGGTTTGACACTTGCGTCCCGCGGGCGTGGGCCGGGACGGGCAGGGGCGTCTCCGGCCCATTCTCGCCGGAAGCACGGAGTGGATGACCCTGCCGACAATCCTCCTGACAGCCATGTTCGGGCGGGCGTCGGGGATGGGGCGGCCGCCCTGAAATCGACGGTGGCGCGGTCCCGGATGGCCTACCCTGACGGACCCGTCGAAGAAGCCGTGGGCATTGGAGGGCAACCCTGAACCAGCTCGCCACGGACAGGAATCCGCGGGTGTTTTCGCCCTTCCCGAATCGTTCCGGGGACCCAACGTCCGCTCCGTCAACCGTCCCCGCGAAGAAATTCTCGTCGGCGTTACGGTCTGGAAGGATAACCGCGACGCGGGGGCGGCCGTCCCGCCCGATCGATCTGGAGACGGAATCGCCCGCGCCGCAAGCCCGTTGCGGGTCGTCGCACTGGGAAGCGGCCTCCCCGCCTGAGTGACAGTGGTAGCCGCGGTTTCCACCAAGCCGCCAGACGGAGGCGGAGCCTCTTGGTTAGGTTGCACCTCATGGTCCGGTGCTCGCCGTCATCTCGTCTCACGCATAAAGAGCACCATGCCAGCCGGCATTCCCAAGGCCATGGTCGCCGCCATCGGGGCGAGAATGCTTCCCAGTATCACGTCCCCGTCTCTGGCGACCTCAACGGCTTTCACGGCCAGGGCGATGGCCGGACCTCCACCAATCACCGTTCCCAGCGTCAGCGGCCACCAGAACCAGCGCAGTTCCTCCACCAGGAACGGGACGGGCATTCCGACCCCGATGAGGAGGGCGCCGAAGATTCCCCGGCTATGGTGCCCGAAAACTTTCGGCTCTTGGACAAGGGCTACTGCCGGAGGTGGTTTCAGCGTGGGGGTCGGCTCCGGCCGCCAGAAGCAGCTTCGCAGCATCAGGGTTGCGGGGTCCCCTGGGGCCGCCATGCGCCGCTTGATACAGAGGGGTCGTTCCCTCGGAGTCCGGGGCGTTGGGACCGGCTCCGTTGTCCAGCAGCAGCTTCACCACCTCCGTCTGGTGCAGTGCCAAGTGCAGTGGGCTTGACCCTTGGAGTCCCCGGTATCAGGGTCGGCACTGGCCGCCGGCAGAGATTCAACCACTTCGGGAGTGGGGAGCGCCCCGCGCAGAGGCGGGCAGCCATCGGAGCCGTTAGCGTTGGGGTCGGCTCCGTTCGTCAGGAGGATGCCAACCACCGCCGGATCGCCGCGGCGAGACAATGCGGTAAACAAAGGGGACATACCAGCCGGGTCGGCAGTTTCCACATCGGCTCCGTACCGCACCAGGAACTTCGCCAGCGTCGAGTTGCTCGCGGATGCTTTGCTGAGTCATCATTTCTCTCTCCTTGGAAGATTCAGTGCCGGAAGACGTTGCTCGATAAAGGGAAAGGTGGTCCGGATCGGCGCCCCCGCAGGTCCCTGTCTCCGCCGTCGGTTTGCTTTGCGGGGACGCCCCTTGGCGCTACTCCGTCGGGGGCAGTCCCAGCAGGCCTGCCTGGATATCCTCGGGGGTTACGTACACATTGACGTTCTCGGCGTGCTGGATGACTATTCGGGGAACCGGATCGGCCTGGGGCGGCTGCGCCAGCGCGGGCATGATCGCCTCCGCCTCCTGCCGGATCTGGAGGGCGCTGGGCGGGTATTTGATGTGGTGGCCGTCGGCCAGTTCCAACAACCGTCCCACGATATCCTCACCTCCGAACAGCACCTCGACGTTCTGTTCGAGCGCCCGCTCGTGGATGACGGGGTCGTGCTCCATGTCAGGGAACAGCAGCACCGCGATGACGTAGGCACCCCGGCCCAGCTGGCGCTCTATAGCCTCCCGCATGGCCATCGCCGAATCCCACGTGGGGTCGACCGGGGACGGCTTGCGCTGCCAGCCCGCGGGGGTTCGCAGGTGCCACTCGCCCTGTTCGATCTTGGAAACCCC
Organism: Dehalococcoidia bacterium; assembly: GCA_034428795.1. GTDB lineage: Bacteria > Chloroflexota > Dehalococcoidia > Lucifugimonadales > UBA3495 > VXOI01. Next base: position 723 of record DAOUHF010000018.1, on the reverse strand, counting down.
GCCCTTGCACTGAAGCGCGATCCTCGCGACCCGCTCCAGCCAGATCGCATAGTCGATCTGAGGGGCCCGGATGCTGGGCTTGGGCTCGTACAAGGCGAACCCTGGAGCAGCGCTTTGGGAGAGCTGTTGGTAAATCTCTTTTTCGGCCCGCCGCTTGGGGTCCTTCATGCGACCCGGCGGGAATTCTGGGAAAATGTCCATTTTGTTCCTCCTTTTGTTTGGTGACGAGGCAATTCATCCTGCCTGCCTCGGGCAGTGGAAGGGCGGCGACAGGACCCCACCGACGAGGCGCCGCCGGCCGGATCCGGGACCCGTTATGGAGACATATCTGCCGCGCCATGGTCCTGCCCGGCTGGCAGGTGATGGCAAAGGCGTTGCATCGATGTCGTTCGTCGATGCGCCAACTCGTGAGGCGTTTCCGGACGGCCACATTCTGCCCATAGTTGACGAGGTGGACGTTCGGCGCTCTGCCGGCTGTGGCGGAGGCGGTAGCTGTCGCCGTTCATCTCCAGGATGTGGACGTGGGGGGTGAGCCGGTCCAGCAGCGCGCCGGTCAGACGCTCCGATCCGAACACCTCGGTCCACTCGTCGAAGGGCAGGTTGGTGGTGACCAGGATGGAACCCCGCTCGTAGCGCTGGCTGAAGACATCGAAGATGAGTTCCGCTCCGGTGGGGGACAGGGGTACGAAGCCCAGTTCGTCGATGATCAGCAGGCCGAGGCGG
>DAOUHF010000017.1:0-1962 GCA_034428795.1 Dehalococcoidia bacterium | reverse complement strand
CCTCATCACACAGGTCCTCAATGAGATCGTCCTCCAAACGTCGGCCGCTACGCCCATCATTCCTGAGACTCCGGAGGAGATGGCCGCGCAGCACGACCATCAGGTCCGCTCACTCATAGAGGCATCGGTCCAACCTGTCCTCGTCGAGCCACTCTTGCACAGGATGCAGCCACACAGGCCAGACCTGGACTCCTGCCAGCAGTGGGTCGACGACCTGACCGCCCTCGACCGTGCCTTGCCCAGTATCAACAGGCGGCTGATGGGAAGTGACGACGCCAAGCAACAGCCGCCGACGGTGGGAGACCTAGCCACGTGGATATTCGAGGAGGCCTGCCCCGCCACAGTCCTGGAGAGTACAGCCTCCCACATCAAGGCGGTTCTCGAGGCCACTGCGGAGCAGCTCTCCGACACCGACCCGGAGAGGTTACAAATCTGGGACTACCTGTCCGGCAGGGATTTTGCCTGCTTTGCGAAAGACGCCTATCTGGACGCAGCCGCCACGATCGTGTCCGTGGCTGTGGCGGACCGCTATTACCGGAAACTGCAAGGGAGCGATGGTGCCGAAATGGCCCCATCGCACCGCTTCGCCCACCTTACTCGCCCCATCGATCCCATCGTCATCGCCTGGCAGACCCAGGCCATTCCGGCCGATCCTGATCTGCGTGATCGCGGGATCGTGCCCGGGGCCACCGTCGCCGTCTGCCCCCGGCAGGGGGCACTCTTCCCGCGGCCTAACATGACTCACACGGTCAACCCCGACCCCGTATATCTGCCCGGCATGGCGCCTCCGCGCCTGCCGAATACCCCATCCATCATGCCGATCTTCCAAGCCAAGGGACTATCCCCGTTGTTTGTCCGCGGGAGGGGGAACGAGGCGATTGACCGACGCCTGTTGTTGGAGATGCTCATGGCCGTACCGATAGAGTCCCGGGGCGCGGGGCTGGTATCGGTAACGCTCCAGACTCTGACTGATTGGATATGGCCGGCAGAAGAATCGTATCACAGCAGGAACTGGCCCCGTCTGAAGTCCGCGTTCCACTCCATCAACGCGTGCACTCTCCCGTGGGAGGGCATCATCGACGGTAGGCGGCAGCCAGTCACTTACGCCCCACTGACCATCTCTCGGTGGCCTCAGCGGGGAGAACTGGACGGAGAAGTCGTCTACGAGTGCCGCATTCCTCCAGGAGGAGAGCCCGGGCCGCTGGTCGATCGTGTCCAGTTGCGACATTACGGAGCCACCGACGTCCTGGCCTGGCGGATCTACCTGCACGCCGCGCACCACTGGAACCGGCACCTGACTTACAAAGGCAAGCTCCTGAGCCCAACGGTCCCACAGGTGGAACGCGGGAAGGGGCACGTCATCCTGGACATCCATGGCCAGGAGGTGAGGGACGCCAGCAGCAACCCAGTCACGCACTGGAACGACGCTCGGGCCGTGCCGACCGGCGAGACCGAGGAAAACCCGGCGGCGCGGCGCCACGGGGGGCTAGAGGTCTTCACGCCGGACTATCTGCTGGGCTGGGCCTACCCCGGTCAGCTCCTGACCGGGGCCAAGCGGCGCGCGTACCGGAGCCGCATACGCCCGATCATAGATCGGATGGTCTCGGACAAGGCGCTAGAGGTCCAGGAATTTAAGACTGCTGAGGACGTCCTCATCGGCTGGCAGATCGTCCGTCCGCTCCACATGTACACGCGCCGCTAATACATTGGACCCTTCCTTACCCTGAGAAGTTCAGCGCTGGGAATCACTTCCACCTCACCCACCAGGTTGTGATGGTACGCCTGACAGGTTGTGATGGTACGCCTGACAGGTTGTGATGGTACGCTCTCGTAGCTAAAACCGCTAAACCCTACTCCCATCTCCCCTATCGATTAATGCCCTACATTTTCTGCGGCTGCTGCCTCCACTAAAGTGCAGCGGGCCGGTCGCTCCGGCACCTGCCACTTTAGCACCCGGGGGAG
>DAOUHF010000016.1:0-14314 GCA_034428795.1 Dehalococcoidia bacterium | reverse complement strand
TGGTCCAGCTTTGCGGCCCGAAATAGCCTCTCGGACCTCGATCCATAGCTGCCGACTCTGGACGCCGGAATCGTAGCTGTTGGCTCCCCGAGTAGGATTCGAACCTACGACCTAGCGGTTAACAGCCGCCCGCTCTACCGCTGAGCTATCGGGGAACGTCAATGGGGAGGGCTGGAGCCCAGTAGTTGAAGTTCCCGGCGCCCGCTACCGAAAACCGCTAGGAAATTGTAGCACCTGCTTCCCTCTCCCTCAACCGGCCTGGCTTCAATTTCGATGAAGCGTGCGAAACCCGCGAAGGGCAGACCCGCAATCTCACCGCAAGAGGACCAGGCCCGCCCCTTCGTAATAGGGAAAGACGGGGAACCGGAAAGACTAACGGCCTCTTTCCTTAGCCAGGACAAGGGACAATCGCATTGCCGGCGTGACTGGCCGGGCTTTCCTTTCGGAGTGGCCGGGGGATACAATACTATATATCGCACGTCGTGGCTCCATCACGACCACTTGCTTCCACCTCCAGGCCCTCGCGTCTTCTCCCCCAACCGAAGGCGCGGCATGGACACTCTGTGGCCGGGCGCACGGCGTTCCGGCAGGGCGGGGTCGGCCCGGCAATACCGTACCGCGTTCGTCCCCAACCTCTACCAACGAAGTGATTGAAGTGTCTCAGTCTGGCTATGCCATTCACACCAGCGGCTTGGTCCGGGATTTCGGCGCGGTTCGTGCCGTCGACGGCGTCAACCTCGAGGTGCGGGAAGGCGAGGTGTTCGGGTTTCTTGGGCCCAACGGCGCGGGCAAGACCACGGTTATCCGGATGCTGATCACCCTGCTGGCCCCAACTGCCGGCGAGGTGAGGGTGGCCGGCCACGACGTCGTCCGGGAGCCCAACGAGGTCCGCCTGCGCATCGGAGCGGCCTTGCAGGAGGCCGCCTTGGACAACAAGCAGACGGGCCGGGAACTCCTGCGCCTTCAGGGGAAGCTGTATGGGCTCTCGGGTAGGGACGTGGACCGGCGCATCGCCGAACTCTCCAACTTGGTGGACATAGGAGAGGCGATGGACCGGTTGGTCGGTACCTATTCGGGCGGTATGAAGCGGCGCCTGGACTTGGCCGCCGCCCTGATACACAACCCACTGGTGTTGTTTCTCGACGAACCAACAACGGGCCTGGACCCCATCAGCCGGGCACGCATCTGGGAGGAGATGCGGACCATCAACAACGAGTTGGGGGTGACAATCTTCCTCACGACCCAGTACCTGGAGGAGGCCGACGCTTTGGCTCACCGGGTTGGAATAATCGACCGCGGATCGTTGGCAGCCCAAGGCGCCCCAGCCGACCTGAAACGGGCACGCGGTTCCGACCTGATCGTGGTCAGGTTGGACGGCGATGCGGAAGCGGCGGCCAATGCGGTCCGGCGGATACCCAGCGTCAGCGAAGTGGAGGCCCACGGCCAGGAACTGACCGTGAGCGTCGCCAATGGCGCCGCCGTGATCAGCAACGTGGCCTTGGCGTTGGACCAGGAGGGTATCGCGGTGCAGGAGTTGACCCTTCGCACCCCAACCCTGGACGACGTATTCTTGCAAGTAACCGGCGGGCGGCTGCGAGACAGTGAGGACGCCCGGGCCGGGGCCGCCGAGTAAGTCAGGCGGCCCCGGCAGCCGATTATTCGGGCAACGTATTACGGGCAACGGATTATGGGCAACGTATTATGGAACCTCTGAACAAGTTATGGTCATTGAGGCGAAAGCCGAAATCTCGGAGGAGAGCTTAACCCCCATCCTAACCTTCCCCCATCGGGGGGAAGGGACTTATTCAGAGGTTCCTTATCATAGAAAGACCGAAGGACGGAACTATGGCGACGGCGGCTAACGCGACGTTTACCCTGGCGAAAAGGCGCGGATTCATTAGAGACACAGTAAGCGTCTCGGAACGTGCATTGCGGTCCGTCCTGCGCGACCCCGAGGTCACGGTGCCGGCGTTGGTAATTCCAGTGTTCATGTACGTCATGACCGTCGGGGCATTGCAGGACGTAGCCGAGAGAATACCGGGAATCGACTACCGGGCCTTCCAGTTGCCGGTGGCGGTCCTTTTCGCGGTAACGGGCATCTCCCGGGCCATCACGGTGGTGACCGACATTCAGAGCGGCTACTTCGACCGATTGGTGATTTCTCCGGTCAACCGGTTTGCTTTGTTACTGGGGTTGATGGTGGCCGACTTCACCCTGGTGCTGGCGCTGACGGTCCCGGTGATAATAATGGGCTTCATCGCGGGAGTGCACTTCGCCACCGGCGCACCCGGAATCCTGGTGTTCATGTTCTTGAGCGCATTGTGGGGTCTGATCTTCTCCGGGTTCCCGTACGCCATTGCTCTCAAGACCGGGAATCCCGCTGCGGTTAACGTTAGCTTCCTATTGTTCTTTCCCTTCCTGTTCATGACCACGTTGTTCGTCCCCCAGGAAGCCATGACCGGATGGATGGCTGCGGTGGCCGACTACAACCCGGTGACCTACCTGCTGGCGGCTCTCAGGGCGCTCATTTCCGAAGGCTGGGAACCCATGACCATCGTCTACGGGCTGGTGGCCATGCTGGGCGTAGCCGTAGTCAGTATCGGCATGGCCTTTGCCGCCCTCAACAGCCGCGCCACGCGGAAGTAGCTATCTATTCGCCAATTCCCTTCATGCCGGGGTATAACCCGCGGTAGCTTTGGGAGACGGCATTGCCTGGATGGTAGCTGGTATGCTATTCAGAGAAAACAAGCATGGAGGTGGATGACGTGTACACTTCATTCAACGTAGAAAACTTCCGGTGCTTCGAACAACTGACCCTTAAGCCCTTGGCCCGCGTCAACCTGATCGCCGGCAAAAACAACACGGGCAAAACGGCGTTCTTGGAGGCCCTGTGGTTGCACTCTGGGCCGAACATACCGGACCTTGGAGTCCGGCTTGCGAGCTTTAGGGGAGTGCAAGGACCAGACCCTCAACGCCTTCTACACGATCTCTTTCACAATTTCGACCCCAGACGGACAATTCGCCTTTCTTCTCTACTCGAGTTTATTGAGGGGGAAAGGGACTTAAAGATCAGGTCAGAACCCTTGAATTCTGTCGAAATCCCCGTTCCGTTTCCGAACACGGCGTCGGCTATACCGAGAGGCTCACAAGAACCTGACGTTTCCGCATTGTCCAGTTCTCAAATTATTCTGGATTATACTGACGAGTCCGGAAATAACTACGTATCTACCGGTTGGTGGGCCATTAACCAATTTCCTACCATGATTGGTCCAGTGCCAGGCATGTCTATGGAAAGTGGCGGGATGGTGCGAAACCAGGCAAATATGCCAGGTAGACCCTCTGCGATTTTCCTGAGTCCACGTTTGCGCTCCAACCCTCAGGAGGATCTGGTGAGGTTCGGTGAAGCAGAGTTGGCCGGGTATGCCAACAACATCGTGGATTGCCTTAAGTTAATTGATCCCAGGATTAACCGATTGGCCACTATAGCGGCTGCGCCGGCTCCGATGTTATACGCTGACATCGGCTTAGAAAGACTCGTGCCGTTGGGTTTCATGGGGGATGGCATTAATAGGCTGCTCTCGATGACACTCGCCGTATGTAACGCGCGAGACGGCGCAATACTCATTGACGAGATAGAAAACGGTCTGCACCATTCTGTGCTGCCGGAAGTCTGGACAAACCTCAATCGGCTGTCGCAGAAATTCAACGTGCAGGTCTTCGCCACTACGCACAGCTACGAATGCATGATGGCTGCCCGTGACTCATTCAACGCCTCCGGAGACAAGGACCTGCACATTCACCGTTTGAGCCGCCCGGAACACGGCCCGATACGGGCTGTGACCTACCCGTACGACGCCCTCGATTTTGCTCTGGAGCACGGCTCGGACATACGATAATGCAACGAAACAACCCTCGATTTTTTACAGACGTTTATCAGAGAGCCCTACTACTTCCGGGCCTACGCATAGGCGAGGCCGCGGATGCCGGCGTGTGGGACTGGGAATCGACTGCCTTCCGGTCATTGGCTGAGTTCTTGCGGTCTCTGTCCCCGGAAACAACGTAGGAGAGTTCCGGGAAACTCTCCTACGTTTGTTGGAAGCCGTGCCGCAATAGACGGACTTTGCTTTACGCGCCCGCTTTGACCCAATCGGCGCAGCGTTCGCCGATCATGATGGTGGTGCAGTTGGTGTTGGCCCGGATTACGTTGGGCATTACCGACGCGTCGGCCACCTTGATGTTTTCTAAGCCGTGGATGCTCAAGTGCTGGTCCACCACCGCCATGGAATCGCTCGACGGGCCCATCTTGCAGGTGCCAGAGGCGTGGGTGGTGTTGAATACCGTGCGGCGCATCCACCGGTCCAGGGCTTCATCGGACGCCAGGTCCTCTTCGGTCGGCTGGACCACCTTGTCGATTATCGTGCCGAAGGCGCCGTGTTCCAGCAGGTCCAGGCTGATACGCACCGCCTCGCGCATGCGCGCCCGGTCCCGGTCCAACTCCAGGTAGCGGTAGTTCAGGGACGGCTGGACGCTGGGGTCGTTGGCCGAGAGCCGGACCTCTCCCGCTCCGTCGGCGAATTCCAGGATGCACTGGATGCGCACCCCGCCGGCCTCGAAGGGGTCGGCGCCGCCGATGGGAGTGGAGAATGACGACGCCATGATTTGCATGTCGTTCCGGTCAGGAGATCCCGAGGCGGTGTAACGCAGGCCGGTCTGGGTCCGCGGGGCCAGGGGGTCTTGCGGGTGGTCCTCCTTAACGTCGCAGATTAAGGCGACCACGGGGTGGTCGCGCAGGTTCTGGCCGATGCCGGGCAGGTCGTGCACCACCGGAATACCCATCTCCCGGAGGTGGTCCGCCGGGCCTACGCCGGAGAGCATCAGCAACTGGGGAGAGGCCATGGAACCGGCGCTGAGGACCACCCGCTCCGTCTCGATTCGGTAGACCTCGCCGCCGCTTTCCACCTCCACGCCCACGGCCTTCTTGCCCTCGAACAGTATCCGGTGGACCATCACGTTCGCCCGGACGGTGATGTTCAGGCGATGTCGCACGGCCCTGAGAAAGGTGAGGGCGGTGCTCATGCGGACGCCCTCGGGATTGTTCATGGGGATCGGGCCCACCCCGCCGGAGTCGGGGGCGTTCATGTCGTAATCTTCGGGATACCCGGCCGCCAGCGAGGCCTGCACGAAAGCCTGCTGGAAAGGCAGCCAGTCCTCGCGCTTGTAGCGGCGCACCGGGATGGGCCCTTCGTTGCCGTGGAAGTCGTCGGTGATGTCCAGGTCCGTTTCCATCTTGCGGAAGAAGGGGAGGACGTCGATGAAGGACCACTCGTCGTTCCCTTCGGATGCCCAACCGTCGTAGTCTTCGGGGATTCCCCGCAACAGAACCTGGCCGTTAATGGCGCTGGTGCCGCCGACCACCTTTCCCCGTGGCGCCGGTATCATCTCGGTCTGGTCGCCCGAACCCTGGGCCCACCACGTCCAGTTGTGGGGAGCGCCTTGGGCGGAAGCGTCCGGCTTGTAGCCGTACTTGAGGTCGTCGGGATAGTATTCGTAGTCGGGATAGTCCGGTCCCGCTTCCAGCAGCAACACCGACAGGCCGGCGTCCTCCGCCAGGCGGGACGCCACGGTGCAGCCGGCCGAGCCCGCTCCGATCACAATGACGTCATATTTCATGGTCCCTCCCTCCTGGTCTAAATCCCCAAAAGCGTTTCCAGATTCTTGTACAGAATCGCCTCTTTCTCGTCTTGGGACAGACTTTCCATGTTCAGTATCCATGACACCGGCCAGTCGATGGCCATATCGAACGGCCAGTCGGTGCCGAAGACCACCCGTTCGATGCCCACGCAGTCGATCAGGTAACGGAGGGCCTCTTCGCTGTGGGTCAGGCAGTCGTAGTAGAACCGGCCGAGGTAGGCGCTGGGAGGCTGCTGGATATGAGTCCTGGCTTCGGAGCGCACCTGCCAGCCACGGTCCATCCGGCCGATGCCGTAGCAGGTGTACCCGCCGCCGTGACAGAGGCAGACCTTGAGGTCCGGGCAGGCGTCCATGACCCCGCCGAAGACGAACGACGCGAAGGTGATGGCCCGGTCGGTCAGGTTGCCGATGGTGTTGGGCAGGTGGTAGCGATCGCTGCGGTGCGTGACCACGGTGCTGCCCCCTTGATGCACCAGAATCACGGCTCCCGCTTGCTCGGCGGCCTTCCAAAATGGAAGGAACTCGGGCTCGTCGAAGGTCTTGCCGTTGACGTGGTCGCCGATCATGGCGCCCTTCAGGCCCATGGCCATCCCCCGCTCCAACTCGGCTATGGCGGCGGGTATGTCCTGCATGGGGAGGGTGGTGAAGCCGGAGAAGCGCGTGGGGTGGTCCACCGTCATCTGGGAGACGTAGTCGTTGCATTCCCTGGCCATCTCGGCAACGACCGCCGGGTCTTTGTCGTAGTTGTAGAAAAAGGCGTTGGTGGAAAGGACCTGAACGTCCACACCGAGGGAGTTCATGTCGGCCAGCCGCTCTTCAGGGGACCACGAGGTCCTGGGATTATAGCTCTGATTGCCGGCTTCGGCGGCGGACATGCCGTGCCAGGGTTCGCCGTTGCGGAACGCCTCTACGAAGGAGGCGGGCGTGATGTGGGCGTGGATGTCGATAGTTCGCATCGTGACTTCCCGGCCAAATGATTATGTTCTAGCCGTCGCGGTTGGCGTTTCGGACTTGGACGATTTCAAGCCCGGTGTCCTCCGGGGCCGAGCCCACTACTTCAATGCGGTCCAGCCACTTGACGCTGAAGTGGCACTGTTTGCCAAGGGCCACCAAACGGCAGGGGCCTCCGTGGACCGAAGGCAGGGGCTCGTTGTTCAGTCGCAAGGCCACGATTGCGCCGTCGTCCCAAACTTCGGCCAAGGGCAGTCCTACGGTGTAGGGACCCGCGGAGCAGGCGAGGAATGCAGCCTCTGGCAGAGCTCCGGCCAGGGCCAGCAGGTCGGCCAACGGTATGCCCTCCCATCGTTGGTCCGGCGCGACCCACCCTTCGACGCAGCGAAAATCGTCGGTGAACTTTCTTCGGGCAATAGCTGAGAGGTCGGACTCGCTCAAGGACAAGGGTTTCGAGACCAGGCCGTCAATCGTCAGGCACTGCCACGGGGCATCCGGGACCACGTCAGGGAAGGCGGGCAGCTTTTCCAGCCGGCGTTCTTCTTTCATGGCACCTCTCTGGCGTTGCCCTCCCGGCCTGTGACGCTTGCTGGACACCGAGGGCGGCAGGGTGCATATTAACCCGGCCACCCCAGGCTGTCTATTGTAATCATATTTTGCCGGTCCGGCTGTTAAGGAGCGGACAATGATACACGGCGCGATCACCAACTCGTGGCGGTTTCAGTTGGAGACCCGCGAGCTCATAGACCTGGTGGGCCTGGCCCGGGAAAAGGGGGCCAAACACATCGAACTGCGGCAGACCTGCCTGGGCGATTGCGAGCAGGGCAGCGGACAGGACTGGCGTCCGGTGTTGACTGGCCTGGAGGCGGTGACAAGCGCCTATCCCGACCTCACCTACGACCTGGCAATGGCTTGGCCCTGTCTGACGCGGCCGAGCGATCCTCAGGGGGAGGCGTTCCAAGCGGCGTTGGCCGGAGCGAAGCTGGTGGGGGGCCGGCGGCCGCAACTCCGCATCGTCGATCCCTCGCCTTTCGAGGTGCCGTGGGAGTCTCCCGACGACATCCCCGGGGAGGCCTGGGGGCTGGCCGGGTTGGCCTCGGAGGCGGCGCGGCAGGGGGTTGTGCTATCGATGGAGAACGCCGGTCTGCCCATAGGCAGCATGGCGCTGCTGGTAACGGCGGTACGCGAACAGATGGAACCCGAAGCCCGCCAATACCTGGGCCTGTGCCCCGACCCGACCAACCAGTTGCGCCGCTACCCCGAGTCGTCGCCGTTGGACGACCTCGACGCGCTGCCGCTGGACATGATCAAGATCGTTCACTTCAAGCAGATGCGAGGCGGGGAGGCCCACTCCACGGTGGCCGACGGCGATCTGGACTGCCTGGAAATGCGGCGAATCCTGGAAGCGAAAGGCTTCGACGGCCCCGCCATCTTCGAGATCCCGCCTGAGGCCGAGGTCTTCGACAACCTGGAGGCGAGCTTCGCCTACCTGGGTTTCGGTGGGCGAACGTAACCACCGATGTTCGTAACGGCGGACTCGCCCAGCACCTCCCGGATTTCCTCATCGGAATACCCGACGATCTCTGTAACGTAGACGATTTCACCGTTCTCCCAGATGGGATATGAACCCGTTGTCTGCAAAGCCCTGTGCCGGGCCTTTATCGCGGCCCGGTGCAACGCCGCCTCCGCTCCGGCAAAACGCGAACTGCCGGTAGACGGTGTTGTATCCAGGTCGTCGCGCCTCTTAACCGTCATCGTCGCCCCTCTTTTCCAAGAGAATCGTTCTATTGCCCACGGTGGTCCATACTGCCCAGTGGTTTACCAAGTCCCGATAGATGTTCTCAAAATTATACCATCTGGCATGGAACCGGCGGCGGATGACTTCCGGCGGTACGCTGTGGCCGCCCTCGGTAACGCGTTGCATGACGCGGGCGATCGCAATTTCGGGCGTCGGCAGCCGCAGGAAATGAAGCTCCACCCGATAGCCCAGCTCCCGCCACTGCGGAATCATCCTGGAGTATCCCCGCCCGCTGAGGGTTGTCTCGAAGGCGAAGCTGTCTCCCCTTTGTACGTGATGATCGATCATGCTCAGCATCAGCCGTCCGGCCTGCATGGCTTCCGATTCCGGCTGCAACGGGCTGAGTCCGGCTGCGATCAGGTCGGCGTTGATGAAGATAGAAACGTCCGCCTCGTTCAGCAGGAAAGATCGGGCGAACGTGGTCTTGCCCGCCCCGTTCGGGCCGGCGATGATGAGAATCCTTTTGGCGTGCTCCATCGCGGGATTTTACCAGACAGCGTCCGGTTTGCCTTACCCCACCCGGTACCGGTTTAGCAGGTCCATGTTGAGCTCGTAGCCGATGCCGGGGCGGTCGGGAACGGTGACGTAGCCGTCGGCGTCGGGTTTCAGGACGGGATGAAACATCTCGGTGCGCAGCGGGTCGACGGCGGCCGGGTAGTATTCGAGGAACTCGCCGTTGGCCACGCCGGCGGCCAGCGGCAGTTGCAATTCCTGGCAGCCGTGGGGGGCGATGGACAGGCCGCGTTCCGCCGCCAGGTCGGCCACGTCCTTGGCCACGTCGTAGCCGGGGCATATGGTGGCGTCCACGTTGAGGATGGACGCGCCCTGGTGGTCCAGCAGGGTGCGGAAGTGGGCCAGGTGGTAGCCGTTCTCTCCGGTGGCAATTTTGACTTCGGACATTTCGGCCAGCCGCCGGTGCCCCTCGTAGTCGTGGATCGGCAGCGGCTCCTCGAACCAGTAGACGTTGTAGGCCGGCAGTTGGCGGGCGAACTCCATCGCCGTCGGCAGGTCGAGGGCGCAGTTGGCGTCCACCATCAGCGCCGCGTTATCCCCGATGGCCTCCCGCGAGGCCGCCACGCGCTCCATGTCGCCGGCCATTCCCACCGTAGGGTCGCCAATCTTAATCTTCACGGCCGAGGCGTGAAGCTCCTCGACGTTATAACGCACTTCAGCCTGGAGCTCCTCCAGTCCCTTGCCCTCGGCGTAGTAGCCCCCGGCAATGTAGGTGCGGATGCGGTCCTGCGCGCCGCCTAACAATTGATGCACCGATTGGCCCAGCGCCTTTCCCTTGATGTCCCAGCAGGCGATGTTAATGGCGGCCAGAACCTGGGTGTTGAGCCCCGCGGGGCCCAGGATTTTGATCAGCTTCTCGCCCAAGTCGGTGGCGATGCCCCGGGTATCCATCGGGTCGCGCCCAACCAGCAGCGGCCTGAAATAGTCGACATAAAGCGGGAAGAAGGCCAGTGGCCGCTCCGCCGCGGTGCCCCCATTCCAGCCGTAGCCGGTAATGCCCTCGTCGGTGCTGACGGTTACCTTGTGCAGCCGGCCGGGACCGTAGAAGTGGCCGCCGTTCCAGATGCCGGGCCGCTCCCACTCGAATATCTCGCTGGTGACGCCGGTTATTTTCATCGGATGAGTCCTGAATCGTAGAATTCAAAGTCCTGAAGAGCAGCATGGCCACTAGCTGCCTGCCAGCCAGAGGTCTTGCGAAAGCTGAAAAAACTTGGAGCCGATGTAGTATAACGCAGGATTTCTACCGAGAGGACGCGACTATGTTCGAGGGATTTGAACAACGGCGGATCGAGACCAGCGGGACGACTATAAACCTGGTGACCGGCGGCAACGGCCCGCCCCTGCTGCTGCTCCACGGCTATCCCCAGACTCACGTAATGTGGCACAAGATTGCCCCATGCTGGCCGAGGACTTCACTGTGGTGGTCCCCGACCTGCGCGGCTATGGCGACAGCGGCAAGCCCCACGGCGACCCGGAGCACGCCAACTACTCCAAGCGCGCCATGGCCCTGGACCAGGTCGAAGTGATGCAGGCGCTGGGCCACGAGGAATTTCTCCTGGTGGGGCATGATCGCGGCGCGCGGGTCTCCCACCGGCTTACCAAGGACCACCCCCAGCGAGTCCTGAAGCTGATGACGCTGGACATTATCCCCACTCACAAGATGTTCCAGATCGTCAACAAGGAGATGGCCACCAACACCTACCACTGGTTCTTCCTGATTCAGCCCTATGACTTTCCGGAGCGGGTTATCGGCGCCGACGCCGACTATTTCCTGCGGACTCGTTTCCAGAGCGGTCCCGGGACTGAAACCGCCTTCACCGACGAAGCGGTGGACGAGTATGCTCGCTGCTTCCGCGACCCGGCGGCCATCCACGCCACCTGCGAGGACTACCGCGCCGGCGCCAGCATCAATCTGGTGCACGACGACGCCGATTTTGACAACAAGGTTACCTGCCCCATGATGGCCTTGTGGAGCGCGACCGGCTACGTGGGCCGCACCCAGGACGTGCTGGCGGTCTGGCGGGAATACGCCACCAACGTGCGGGGCCAGTCTCTCCCCTGCGGCCACTACATCCCGGAGGAACTGCCCAACGAAAGCTGCTCCATCATCAAATCGTTCCTGCGGGAATAGTAATTGAACACAGAGAGCACGGCGGCTCTAGGGTTATTTTCTCTGCGCCCCCTGTGCCCCCTGTGCCCCCTGTGCCCCCTGTGTTCCCGGCGGTGAAAAATATGGCGACGGGGGCGGGTTAGCGTGGCGACGGCTCACTGGACTCGCGTCCTCGCAACGACCGCCGGACGGTTTCCGCCCACCGGGACTTGGCGGCAGCGGCGGCGATGAACAAGGTTGTGGCGACCAGGGCCATGGCCGGCCCCGAAGGCAAATTGAAGTGGAACGAAATGTAGAGTCCGGCAATTGCCGAGATGGTCCCAAAGAGGACTCCCGTGGCCATGGCCCGGGGGAAATTCCGCACCAGCAGCAGGGCCGCGGCGGCTGGGGTGATGAGCATCGAGATTACCAGCACGACGCCCACGGCCTGCAGCGCAATAACTATAACGACCGCCAGCAGGCCCAAGAGCACGTAGTCCAGCAGCCCGGAGGGCAGGCCGATGACCGACGCGCCCGATGGGTCGAAACTCACGAACACCAACTCTTTGTGCAGCACCCATACCACGGTCAGAACGATGGCCGCCAGACCGAGGGTGATGAATACGTCGGTCTGCGATGCCCCCAGCACCTGGCCCAGAAGAATGTCTTCGAGGTTCACCGGCAGTCCCTTCGCCATGGTTAGCATCACCAGGCCCAGCGCGAACATCCCCGCGAAGAGTACCCCGATGGATGTGTCTTCGCTGATGCCGGTCCGGCGCACCAGAAAGCCTATCGCCAGCGCCACAATCACCGCCAGCGGCACCGCCCCCAAGAAGGGGCTCACGCCGATCATGAATGCGGCGACCAGTCCGGGAAGTATGGAATGGGCCACCGCGTCGCCCATGAATCCCATCCCTCGGGTAACCACGTAGGCCCCAAGCACCGGGCACATGACCCCGACCAGCACCGACACGATCAGGGCACGGGTCATAAAGCCGTATTGGAACGGGCCGATCAGGGCTTCAGTGATGATGTCCATGTTCAGGCAAGCCCTTTTCATGTGAGGGGTGAGGGTGGTGTTCACCGCCGTCCGTCTCGTGTGCCGGCCCATGCACCGGAACGGCCCCGTAGGGCCCGTACAGCTCGCTCAACAGCTCCGGCGTAAGCACTTCCCGGGGATCGCCGCAGGCGCAGACGTGGCAGTTGAGGCAGAGACACTCGTCACAGTAATGGGCCAGGTGGTTGATGTCGTGGGAGGACAGCAGAATCGTCTTGCCCTGGTCCCTCAGTTCCAGCAGCACGGACACCAGGGCCTCCTGCGAGGCGATGTCCACGCCGTTGAAAGCCTCGTCCATCAGCAGGATGTCGGCCCCCTGGGCCAGGGCGCGGGCGACGAACACCCGTTGGCGCTGCCCGCCGGAGAGTTCGCTCACCAAGTGAGACCGGCGCTCCCACATGCCGACCTGGTGCAGGGCATCCTCCGCCAGCGTGCGTTCGGCCCGCCCAGGCCGCCGGAACCAGCCGACCCGGTGCGCCAGGCCCAGTATCACCACGTCCCAGACGTTCATCGGCATGCGCCAATTCACCTTGCCCTGCTGCGGCACGTAGGCGACCAGGCCTCGTGTTTCCGCGATGGACTTGCCATGCACCAGCACACGTCCCGCAGAAACCGGCTGGAGTGCGACTATGGCGTTGAACAACGTGCTTTTGCCGGCGCCGTTGGGCCCGACGACTCCCATCAGGCAGCCCGGCCCGGCGGAAAAGGATACCTGGTCCAGGACTCGGACACCGCCCAGTTCCACCGTCAGGCCCTCGGCGCGCAGCGGCGCCGCGGGGCGTTCGTCCGGCGTGGCTGACAAGGTCATTTCAATGCCCCCACTATGGTTTCGACGTTATAGCGCATCAGGTTCAGGTACGTGCCGGCTTCTCCTCCCGGCGCGCCAAGGGAGCCGGTGTAAAGGCCGCCGACGTGCCTTGCGCCTGTCCCATCGGCGATGCGGTGCGCCAGCCGCTCGCTGTGGGACTTCTCGGTGAATATCGCCCGCACGCCTTCACGCTCTATCGTCTCGATGAGCGCCGTCAGGTCCTGCGCTGTGGGTTCGCTCCCGGTGGTTACGGAGAATACCGTCCCAACTACCTTGAACCCGTACCGCTGGGCAAAATACTGGAAGCTGTCGTGGAAGGTTAGCAGCAGGCGGTTTTCTTCCGGAAGCAGGGATACCTGAGCCTGGATCCAGCCGTGCAGTTCGTCCAGTTCCCGGTTGTAGGAGTCGGAGTTGCCCCGGTAGAAGCTCTGGCCATCCGGGTCCAGCGTAGACAATTGGGCCGAAATGACGTCGACCGCCTGCCGCACCCGCGTTGGGTCGAACCAGAAATGGGGGTCAAGTGGGCCGTGTTCGTCGTCGCCGTGTTCGCCGGGATCGTCGAAGATATCCACGAAGGCGATGGGGTCAACGGCGTCGCCCACGGCCACGACGCCGGCGGGGTCCCGGGCGGCGTTCTTGATAAGCTCGTCCAGCCAGCCCGCCTCCTGGGACAGCCCGATGCTGAACACCAGGTCGGCGTCGGCCACTCGGCTGATGTCCCGCGCGCCGGGTTGGAAGGTGTGCGCGTCGGTGTCGGGCGGCAGCAGGGAGAAGACTTCCACCCGGTCCTGCCCGACGGCCCGCACCCAATCCGCCACGATGTTGCTGGTGGTGACAACGTTTATCTCGTCCGCCGGCTGGCCCGGTGATTGCGGCTCGGCTGCAGGCTTGGCGTTGGCTGCGGCGCCCACGCTCGAAGCAGGAGTCTCTGTTGCCGTGTCCGGTCCGCAGCCTGTCGCGAGAATAACGATGAACGTTATCGTCATGGCAAGGATTGGGTTGGATAGGCGGGGTTTCATATCTGGGCATTTCTTCACAAGGTTGTATTGAACCTAGGACAACGTATCAATAAACCCTGGTGTGGATAGCAGGTCTCATTAACTAACACTAACGAGTCTTTGTATCAGTTACGGTCAAAAAAGAGATCAGACGGCGGCCGGTTCTTTTTCGTTGCAGCTACGGCATTTGCCGTACACTTCCAGCCAGTGCCCGGTTATCTGGAAGCCGTGGCGAGCCGAGGTACTCTCCAGCACACTTTCGATGTCGCAGCCCAAAAGATCCTGCGAGGCCCCGCACTCCACGCAAAGGAGATGGTGATGATGGCCCCGGTGGCTCAACTGATAATGGAGTTCGCCGTCTTCCAGAAGCACCCGGCACACGACGCCGGTCTCGATAAGGATCTTGAGG
>DAOUHF010000015.1:0-1857 GCA_034428795.1 Dehalococcoidia bacterium | reverse complement strand
GGGCCACAACGACCTGATGTACGTCGGCTTCCGGCAGTACTTCAACGCCATCAGGGGCTTCATGGCCCGGTACGCCGGGCCGAGCGCAGAGATTGCGACCACAAGCCAAACCACCGAGTAGGGGCGGGTGCGAAACATCGCGTGGTACCCGTTTCCACTCGAACCGTCATTGCGAGCGGAGCGAGGCAATCTAGCAGGATGTTGAAATGGGGTGGTTGAATGGCGGGGTGCAGTATTCGGGCGTCGTAATATGACACGCTGGCGTTTGCGATCCGGGGTCTGAGGTCTGGTGGACGCTGGGCTCAGGCCGATTTAGGAGCTTTCCAGCATGGTGAGCCGGTTCAGGACAGACTGATCCCGCGGCTCACGCTGTGGCCGCCGTCAGTTTGGCCAGTCGCACCAGGTTGTAGCCGGCGATAGTCATTTCCGCCCACAAGCGGTTGCGGGCAATCCCGCGGTAGCGCAGTTTCCGTCCGCCACCCACCGTCTTCACCCAGCCGAAGACCTCTTCAATCCGCTTCCTGGCCCGCTGACTCCGGTAGCCATCGTGGCGAGTGGTGCGTCTGTCGATGGCCGAGCGCTGCTTCTGGGCCACCTGGGGCGTTACCTTCAGGTTCCGGCAAGCTCTGACGAAGCCCCTGGTATCGTAGCCCCGATCAGCACCTACGGTAATGCGTCGGGTGCCGGGCGCTGACGCCAACATCTCCACCGCCGCGTCCTGTTCCCAAGCGCCAGCGGCGGGCGTGAGTCGCACGTCCACCACCAAGCCTTCCCGATTGTCCATCAGCACGTGGGCGCCGAAACACAGGCGCGCTTCCTTGCCCTTACCCTGCCCTTACCCTTCCTGGCCAGCCGAGCATCGGGGTTGGTGGTGGACCGGTGGGTCTCATTGCGCCGCCGCTCACCCCGAAAGTCCACTTCCCGATTGCGACCGCCGCCTCCCGACGGTGGGTCTCCGTCCCGGGGACGGAAACTCTTCAGCGATGCCCAGGCTTCCAGCAGCGTCCCGTCGACGCTGCAATGATCCTCCGACAGCATTCGTTGCTCACGAGCCTGCTCCACTATCTGCAGCAGGAACTCCCGGGCCACGTCGGCATCCAACAGCCGTTGCCGGTTCTTGGCGAACACTGAGTGGTCGAAACTGTGGTCCATGATCTTCAGGTCCAGCAACCACTTGAACAGCAGGTCGTATTCCAACCTTTCGCAGAACTGCCGCTCGCTGCGCACCGAGTAAAGCGCCATCGGCAGGCAGGCTTTCAGCGGGTGCTCCGGCGGTATCGAGGCGCGACCGTTTTGGGCATACATCCGGTCGAAGGTGGGAGAAAGCTGGGCCAGGGCCCGATCCACCTTTGGTTTGATACGACGAATGGGATGACCTTGGGGAATCAGAGCGTCCGGCGTAATCACCGTCAGCATCTCAACCAGTCGCGCCGCGTTGCCTCGCATGAGGAATCTCCACAGTCCTGGTACCCGGTATCCTATCATCACCTCGCTAACCCGCCCCGTTTTTCAACACCCTGTTAGGTCACGGCGGCGTGTATTTCCCAGACGTCGCCTTTGCGTTACTGCCGAGCGCGGGAGCCGGTGCCCCTTGAAGGGGCACCGGTAATTTTCCGTGAGCGGCAGTGATATTACTGAGCCCCGCCCACTAGGTCTTCGATGTCCTGTTTGGAGAGTTCGAAGGGCGCTGCAGATCCGGCGGGCCGATTCAAACCTTTCTCATCAACGGCGCTCTTATAGCGTTCGGAAGCAGCGAACAACAGTTTTTCCTCATTGTTCAGAGTCGCTATTCCAGGTTCGCCGGTGATGGTCCACACCACCTCACCGTATTCGGACGGGTAGCCGGGCTTTCTAAAC
>DAOUHF010000014.1:0-1622 GCA_034428795.1 Dehalococcoidia bacterium | reverse complement strand
CTGCTGTCGGGAGCCTTCCGGCCTGACGGGGACATACGGCGGCTGCGCAGCTACCTGCGGCAGCGGGCCATGCTGGTGCAGT
This sequence comes from Dehalococcoidia bacterium, assembly GCA_034428795.1. Lineage (GTDB taxonomy): Bacteria > Chloroflexota > Dehalococcoidia > Lucifugimonadales > UBA3495 > VXOI01. The sequence continues at coordinate 1,540 of DAOUHF010000014.1, read as the reverse complement.
ACGCGTCCCATCACATCCAGCATATGCAGAAGGCGCTGACCCAGATGAACGTCAAGCTCCAGCACGTCATCAGCAACATCACCGGCAGGACCGGCATGGACATTATCGAGGCCATCGTGGACGGCGAACGGGACCCCCGCAAGCTGGCGCAGTTTCGTCGTTCTGGCATGAAAGCAGAAGAAGCCATGATAGCCAAGTCGTTGCTGGGGCACTGGCGGGAGGAGCACATCTTCGAGTTGACCCAGGCCCTGGAGTTGTACCGGTTTTATCACGAGAAGATTGCCGAGTGCGACCGGGAGATTGAAGCCCAGCTGGAGCGGTTCGAGGACCTCAGCGATGGTGAGTCTTCGGCTCCCGATGGCAAAAAGCGCGGCCAGGGGAACGCACCCCGCTTCGACATTCGAACGCACCTGTTTCGGATGACGGGGGTGGACCTGACCCGGATCGACGGCATCGACGGCTTCACGGCGTTGAAGCTGGTTAGCGAGATTGGCACTGACATGACGAAATGGCCGAGCGCCAAGCACTTCGCGTCGTGGCTGGGGCTGAGCCCCGACAACCGTATCACCGGCGGCAGGGTCATCAGCTCAAAGACCAAGCCCAGCGCGAACCGGGCGGCCGCGGCATTGCGTCTGGCGGCCAACGCGCTGCACCGCTCCGACAGTGCCCTGGGCGCGTTCCTGCGCCGGAAGAAGGCGCAGATGGGTGCGCCCAAGGCCATCACCGTCACGGCGCACAAGCTGGCCAGGCTCATTTATTCCATGCTGCGGTACGGCCAAGAGTACGTGGACGCTGGCGCCGAATACTACGAAAGTCAGTATCAGCAGCGGGCGTTGCGCGCGGCCAAGCGTCGGGCGGCGCAACTGGGCTACCAGCTGGTGCCTATACCCGATGGTGAAGACCGGACTTCAGGCTTTCCCCTAGCCGCAGCGTGAGAGTTAGTGGGGAGCAAAGTTATGCCCGTGCCCGGCCCGTGCATAGGCGACTAACTGGTCAGTCCGCCTCCGCGGTCACGCCGTGACATCTCAAGTTAGTCCATAGCAGAGTTATGCCCGTATCCGGCCCGTGCAGAGGCGACTAACTGGGTGAGTCCGCCCCAGCGGTCACGGCGTGACATCTTAAGTTAGTCCAAAGCAGAGTTATGCCCGTATCCGGCCCGTGCAGAGGCGACTAACTGGTGAGTCCGCCCAAGGATGTATGCTCATGGTGAGGCGCGTCGTCCGGACCAAGGCCGAGTGGACACTGGTGCCTATTGCCCGATCCATAGCATGGTCCGGGAGTCTTACGACTGCATCATTGGTGACGCTCCAAGCGGAGCGATCCCGTTCCATAGATTGTTCGATATTAGTGACTCCCTCCGACGACACGTCTACGTTGTAGGCGTGGAGGGAATGATGAGCACACGCAAGAGTTAGAGCAAAACCGGAAGGGCTGTCCCAGCTGAACCTGAACGCGGCGGGCATCGACGTGGGCGCCACCAGCCACTTCGTGGCGGTGCCCGCCGACCGCGCGGAGCAGCCGGTGCGTGAGTTTGAGGCCT
>DAOUHF010000013.1:0-2385 GCA_034428795.1 Dehalococcoidia bacterium | reverse complement strand
CCGGCAACTTCTGACAAGATGCGCTGTGCGTCCATTGTATCCTTGACCACCGTTGCCCCCAACTCGTCAACAGGCATTTCCCCGGTTCCAACGGGAGTTGAACCCATTATATGGCCGCTCCTCGTCCATATCAGGATTGACGGGGATGGAGGCGTTGGAGTCTGCGCCTGGCGTCTTGGGCGGGGAAACGCCGGTCGATGCAGGCCCCCGCCATGTGCCGCTCGGAAACGCAGACGTCGAGGACCCTTGTCAAGCTGCCCTCGTCGCCGTTGCGCAGGCGCAGGCAGGGCTGTCAGAGTGGCCGGATGCCTGTGCATATCACTGGGCCAATGTCCCGAATAATGACAGAGGTGCGATCATGACCCCCCGCACTCCGGCGTCTTCGACGAAGTGGAGTTGACCCACCACTGGACGCTCCAGCCTCCGCTGCCTGACTACCACAACATTCACAGGTCGATCTCCGTGTGCTCCTGGTGTGGCTCCAGTCCCAACGAGGATTACGCCGGTAATTTCCTGCTCCGACGGGACGAGCGCACTGGCGGTCCAACTGCAATGGAGGGATGGAACCCTGTAGTTCCAAGGTCCACGGACGAGTATGCAACAGGTGCGGACACCCAGCCGGGGATCGCGTTCATTGCGGCAGGTGCGCCGCCCCGTGATATCAAAGGCCCGCCACCCTGGCCCAAGACGATTGCAGACTCAGGGACTCGTCGGGAGGCGCAGATCCCGGCTCGCAGGGGCATGAACAACCAGGGTGAAGGCCACGATTACTAGAGCGGAGATTTCATCTTCGTACTGGACAGAGAGGCGAACACCACGTCCACCCCCGGGCGGCGCAGCTTGAGGATGTCTCATATCAATTACGGCTCCGTACGTGATGGAGGTGGTGGCCCTACCATTCTGAACAGCCGTTTTCGGGCTGCTTACCGTCCTTGTATTAGTAGTAATATTCAGTTAATTCATAATACGGATATTAAATTACTACTACTACGTAGCTTGCAGACGGCTTGAGATTGCTTCCGGCCAACGCGAGTGGTCGAGTTTGGAGGTGTTGTCGTGTTGCTGGGAACCAGTCTCCGGGGACTACCCCTGCCGAAAAACCGGCAACGGCGGCAACGTCATGTGCCAATTCGAGTTCGTCGGAGAGGCGTTGGCTGGGCACCACCGTACTGAACTGGCATCCTCGAACCGGTTGTGCGGTCAACGACGATGCTGGCGATCCTGGTGTTCCGACGCGCCCGGTCTGTGAAATGGCCGTGGACCTTCGGCTCGGGCAGTTGAGCAGTGGCCTCGCCCGGGAGCCAGAACGAACCGGCTCTGCCGGCGTCTGATTCCCCGGTGTGCAGGACATGGACCTTCTGCAGGTGCCTCGGAATATCGCAGGGTCGCAGGGGTGGGTGATGCAGCCGGTGCGGCCGACGTGAATACCATAGTCCCGGTTTCACATCGCGGTTTCCTGAGGCCGCTGGCTGGTGAGCCTGCCCCTGCCCGTAACCTCGGAGCGTGCAATATCGGCCGGTTCCATTCCGGACGTGCCGCACGTCTGCGATGACGGCCTGCCGGCGAGGGGGATGGGCAAAAACCCATTCCTGCCGGTGGGTGCCACGGCAGTGAATTCGCAGTGAATTCGGGGGTTCAGCGTGGTCGCAGGCCACTCCCTGTCTGGTGCTGCTGCGGCCCCCGCAGCTGTTCCCCCTGCAGCGCTGCGTGGAAACTGGCCGCAGCATGGGTGAGCGGTCCGGGCGCAGGGGTCCTCAGGCATGCCTTGGCGCTCTGCTGGAAACCGGGTGAACGCGGTGCGATGGCCGCCGGCTGTGTTCAGCGGTGGCTTATCAATTTCGGCCTGCACGTCGACCGCGGTCGTTAGTGGACGGTCCGGGCGTCAGCCTCTGCGGGTCAGGGGCTTGACCGCAGTCCGGGAATTTCAGGCGTGGGTGGCATGCGAATCACTCCGCCGGGGCGGTTGCCTCCTCGGTTGCCGGGGTCTTCTTCCATGGAATGGACGTGTAGTCCTTCCTCCGGAGCCGCTCCGACGCCCTCAGGATCTGGCCGGTCAGGGTGTGGGACTGGTTTCCCTGGCTCACGGCGAAACCGAAGCGCTTGGCGGCTTGGAACACCTCCCCCAAGCGGGTTTGCGCTGGCGGGATGGGTGCATCCGGCAGGTGCGTCTCCCCCAGGGAAGCCCGCCATTTCAGCCAGAGAGGGTGCCATGCCGCGGCCGCACTGAGCAGGAGTCCGGCCCGGGCCCGCGCCACCTCGTCCCTGAGGGGGCTCTCGCCTCGCTTCCGGGCCGCCTTGGCCGCGTTCCGGTAGCGTATCGCCGCGTACGTGACCGAGGCGCCCGCCACCCTGGCGTCCTTGCCCTCACTCACCGGTTTCATCCCC
>DAOUHF010000012.1:0-2322 GCA_034428795.1 Dehalococcoidia bacterium | reverse complement strand
TCAGGCTGTATCTTCCGCACATCTACGCTCAGTTGGAAAAGACGATTCCATAGCCCGAGCCCATTAGAATTAGCCAGGCAGAATCGCCGCTCCATTCCCCTTCGTTGTTCCTCTCAATTATCCGATTTTAGCGGCATCTCCGTCACGAAGAATCCGTAGTTTCTTCTCTTGATTTGTTCGCTATTCAATGCCAGTCGTGGGCGGCGGTAGTGGCTGAACTTCCAGACAAGAATCACCTGGAAGGGGGCGGTGGCCTTGCCGCCCTCGTCGATCATCTGGCGGAACTGGGGCCGGTCGGCGATGCGGCCGCTCTCGGCCTCGTCCACGTACTCGCGGGCCACGGTGTAGCCGTTGTTCCTGGCAAAATCCCGCAAGGCCCGTAACTGGGCGGCGACGGACAGGTCCACGTCCTGGCGATCGCTGGAGACGCGAGCGTAGAGGGCCGCCGGTATCAAGTCTTGCCGTTCATTCATTAGATTCGCCTCCTTCGTCCTCTGGCTGGTTAGTCTGACGAGAGCGCAGCCGTTCCAAGCGTTCCTGCCGGCGCAACTCCCTTTCCTCCATATACAGGCGGAGGGCTTCCCGCACCAGTTCGCTCATGTCTCGGCCCTCCTCTTCCTTCACCCGCTGCACCTGCTCGAACATCTCCGGGGGCAGGGAGAAGGTGATGGTCTTGGACTTACGGGGTAGGGGCATGGTCTCTCTTTTTGCTCAAGTGGATAATAGTTTGTCTTACAATCTATCATCGGACATCCACCAGCCCAACCCTGTCAAGAAGCTGCCGCCATCAGCCGGGTACGGGCCTGCCGCTTCGGGCCGCCTGCTCCGCCAGGGAGCCGGAGGGCAGGGGCTTGTGCCTATGGGGAATACCTCCCCGCTGACCGCAGAGCAGGGGCGAGGCCGGCGGTGGCATGAAACCCGCCGTCCGCTTCACCACCTTGGCCTGGAGCGCGTGCGGCTCGGTCCGCTCGGGCCAGTCCGCCGGATCGCCCGCTTCGTCCCTTTCATACAGCGCCACTCATACAGCGCCACGAACAGGGGTTGGCGATCCATCACCTCGTGCCCCGCGTCAACTATTTTTTCCGAATCCTGTTGCCTCATTGAGAAATGTTACTGAAACTTTAGCACCTGGGGTCCCGCCCCAACCAGCGCTAATTCCGGCATTGCAGGGAGTTCCGGCACAGGCTCATCGACCGCAGCGTAGACCAGCTTTTTGGCCATTATGCCGCGCCACTGCTGCACTCTGCGTTGCAGCGTGCGCAAGTGAGTGTCGCTGAACCGTCGGGATAGGCGGACTTCAGCCGGTTCAGCAGGGCGATGGCCTACCCGGGCATCGCCTCGGCATCGGCCGGAGGCTGGCCCATCGAGGTTCACGCCCAGTCGGGCCACGAGATCGACCGCCTGCCAGCCCTCTTCGTCCGAGTGAAGTGAAACGGCTGGCCCGCCGGCATCATAACGGCCGCAGGAGGGACCATCGCCGCCGGCGAGCTTGCCAAGGAAGAAAGCCTGATCGAGGCCCTGAAGAAGGCGCTGGGATGACCACCGCATCGCAGACTGGCCGGAAATCCTGATGGCCGTTGCCCTCGAGGTCCTGGGCGAACCCAGACAAGCCGCCGCCGCACGGCGTGGCGCTACGGTCGGCGCGGATCCCTAGTGGTGAACGTCGACCGCCAGCGGGCCGGGAGTTGGCGCGACTTCGAGGCCGGCCACGGAAGAGGCGCGCTGGAGCTGCCCTGGTACCCCAGGGACCGGACCTCCCGATCCAGCACCCTGCAATTCTCCAACCCTTCTCCCCAGCCGCCGGTCGATATGCTCGGCGTAGGGGTCCAGCTTCGACCCCCCGGCGGCCGCGGCCTGGGCCGCATGGCCTCAGGGGATTTCAGGTACCGGCGTACCGTGTTGCGGGACACGTCCAGCTCCTGGGCAATCCCCCGGGTCGAACGGCCCGCCCCTTTCATCTCGTAGATCTCTTTCGCTTCTCCCACCTTCAGCAAAGTGTTTGACGCACCTCCGCAGAGTCCCTGCGGATAATGCCACTACCATCGGGTGGGTCAGTTCCATCTTGCTACTTTCGCCTACTTTTAACTTGCTACTAACAAAAGGCGATGGTCCCATTTCATCCTTCGCTGGCCCCCGGTTCTGGCATGGCGGCATGATGCTACGGTGGGCGGAGTTCTGGCTATGCTGGAAAGCGTCCCTTTTCGGCAGCGCCAGCCGAAGGGACGGCCCGGAGCTGAGGGCGTTGTAGACCACAGTGTGTAGTCGGCCTACGGGTCCATCCGCAGATTTGCCGGTGAGGCAACGGGACCGGCAAGACCAATT
>DAOUHF010000011.1:0-2565 GCA_034428795.1 Dehalococcoidia bacterium | reverse complement strand
GACCGAGGGCTAGCATCCCGGGAGCGGCGTCTCCGACATCCCGGGCCCGGGGCGGGGGTCCGGACCGCCGGGGGCGCGCTCCCTTCATAACGCCAACCCAAACAGGAGGAGAACAATGACCGATCAATGGAAGGACCGCATCATCCGCGGAGGCGCCATCGCGGTGATGACAGTGGCCGCGCTCAGATGCATGGTCGGGCTTACCGGCGTCATGGCGGGATACCCCGGCGCCCTTCGTGCAGGCGGCATCATTCTCGCCGCAGCCGCCTGCATCGGCGCTTTGTGCCTCGCAACTGTGAACATCCCCAGCCTGTCGCGGACGGGCAGACGACTCGAGAGCGGCCAAGGCTTGGCGGGTCCTGGCGATGCTCTCTAGGGTCGGCCCAAACTGTTGGGCACGGGCCGCGGCCATGCCGGCAGCGTGGCCCTCGGCGAAGCTCCGCTGCCGCACCCGGGTGGCCTCGATTACTGCCTTGTAGTGGGCTTCGCCCGACACCACCTGTTCACAGACCTGGTACCACTCCAGGAACTGGGCATCCACGTCGCCGTTGGGGTCGTTCTCGCCGGCGTCAACCAGGTAGGCGATGAGCAGATCCTTCTCCTCGTTGGTCAGGGTACTGCTCCTAGCCGAGGATTATTCAGCCGTCTCAAAATGCACCTGAATGAGCGTGGTATCCAACCTGCGGTTGAACATTTCAATGGTTTCCGAAGCACTACCTTCGATCCTTTGAATCTCTAGCCGGTTGAATTGCTGGACATCCTCCGGAGAAATTCTAGGAAACGCGTGCCCTAACTGGCCTTTGCCCGTAATCCCCCTCTTTCCAGGAGGGAGGTTACCCATAGACCACACGCCGCCAATTTCCACCTCAGTACTGCCCCCGAACTCGGCAGCGAACTTTCCCGTAGAGATGTTGTTGAAAACGAAATGGTTTTCCTCCGAAGAGACCGGGAATACAGTCTCATTCCTCCCTATCCTGTGGTGCAGCATCAAAGTATGACCCTTCGGGGTTCTTTCTATCTGAAGCCAGTGACAAAAACAGATGAACAACGGAAACCCATATATCTGACCGCTGCGCTCGTTGTTGCATTGTTGATGCATAGGCTGAAGGTTCCAATCTTCGTTGTAGTCCTTCGGCCTTATGCTGTCTTCCCTGTCCTTGAAGAACGACCGAGTGAATATATGATCTACAGTTGCGTCCTTCCTGTTCCCTATCGGCTTCCCGCACCCGCCTACATGGATCCCGCAGAGGCAATGGTCTCTGGGAAGTAGGTGGGTAAGGCGTTTGCTGCTTTTCATGGCGCTGCCATTCCTTCCCGCTGCAGTGACCTCCGGACGGTGTTGGGAGAACACTCGAAGGTCTCGGCGATACGCCGCAGGCTGGCCCCTGCTTCCCGCATCCTCCGGATCGCCTCCAGCTGCTCCTGATTGAACTTTCTCGGTGGGGCCCGGGTCTTGCCCTGTTGCCGGGCCCGCTCCAGCCCCTCACGGGTACGGCGCTTGATGGACTCCAGCTCCTGGTCGGCCACCCAAGCGGCGAACATGGTCAGCACCTGGCCTAAGAAGGCCTCGGGGCTGCCCTCGTCGGCCTCCAGGTAACGGGTCCGCTGGGCCTCGGCCTCCGCCAGGGAGCGGATCTTCACCCCCCGGTCCCGCAGCTCGCAGATGGACCGGATGGTGTCGGGCCAGCGTCGGCCGATGCGGATCATCCCCAGTCTGGGAGTGTCTCCCAAGTAGCCTTCGCCCAACCCGGCCTGTCTCGCCGCCGCGCCTATCCGTATCGCTATCTGGTTGGGTCTCATGCCGAGAAGCTGCTCGGTTTCGTCCGAGCCCCGGCGAATCGACGACAGCAGCCTCATCGTGTCGGCGCTCACCACCCGGTAGCCGGTCTCCCCGACACGAACACGACCGGAACCACCGGGTACAATCTCCAAGTCTCCCCAGGTCAACGCCGCCGCCTCGCTCATCCGAAGCCTGGGGTCCCGCATCAGGCCGATCATCGCCACGCCCACCGCTCCCCGTCTGTGGGCGTTCGTCACCCGTTCCATCCGGCCGCCCCTGCCGCTCCGCGGCTCGTAGGCGGTCTTCCTGATGGCCAGATAGCAGTCCAGGTCGAGGGCAGCGCCCTAATGGGACCTGGAGAATGGTCCTGCGTCAGCCGGGTTCTTCAGCTCGATGACGCCTAGAAGTCTGGCCGGAAAGCCATTGGCCGGGTTTCGCGTTACGCCATGTAGACGTATTCCAGTCTTATACGGCATGGCAGTGTATGTAATACCTTTCAAGAACCCACTGTTACATCGATAATCGACGCTAAGAAAACGACGGTTTGTGGAGAATCGGGGTTTCCGTCCGAGTTTCTAGGGGCAGCCCGTTCACGAACAGTATCACGTCCGGCCTGCGGGTGTGCCCGTTCTCGGTGACGGTGAACTGGTTGACCTCCAGCCAGTCGTTGTTGGCGGGGTCGTCAAAGTCGACGACCTTCACCTGCGCCCCGCGAATGGTTCCACCGTCAGCCCGGTACTCTACCGTCACGCCCTCAATGAGCATCCGGTGGAAGGAGCGGTTAC
>DAOUHF010000010.1:0-10792 GCA_034428795.1 Dehalococcoidia bacterium | reverse complement strand
AGATTTCCCACAACTTGCTCAAGAAGGAGACCAGCCTCAAAGTCGGCATCCAAGGCAAACGCCTGCAAGCCGGCTGGCGCGAGGACTACCTTCTCAAAGTCCTCCTCGGTTAAGACGCGATTGCCCTGTAGGATGGGGGCGCCGGCGCTCATTTGATAGCTAATACCGTTAAGCTCTCCTCCGAAATTTCGGCTTTCGCCTCAATGACCATAACTTGTTCAGAGGTTCCCTAATGCCGACCGTTAGGGTGATATAGTGTAATCATCTGGTCACCCGGCATGGGGATCCGTTGCTGGTCGAAGAACACGCTCAAACCGCCAGAACTTTCCTGGATGAATCGGGACGCTCCGTTCGGCGAAGGTGGAGTGCTCCAGGTTTATCACCACGGAATGGAAGAGTTCCGAATCGAAGGCGGTTGCCCGCGGGTGCGGGCCCTAGTCGAGCGTTTGCCGACCTTGTATATTAGCGACGTCCGATAAATTGACCATCAATCAGCATTGGAGGAGTTATGTTTACTTTATTCGTGACCGTCAAAATCAAGCCCGGCCACCGGGACGAGTTCATCGAGGCTACCAAGGGCGACGCCGCGGGTTCCAACACCGCTGAGCCGGGATGCCTGCGCTTCGATGTCTTGGCCGACAACAACGACCCCAACACCGTCTATTTGTATGAAGTCTATGAGGACCGCGACGCGTGGGAAACCGCCCACAGGGGCATGCCCCACTACACCCAGTGGCGCGAGACCGTAGGCGACTGGTTCGACGGCGACCCGGTGCGCATCGAAACTACGCCTCTGTTCCGCAAAGAGGACTTTTAGAAGACTACCTCAAACCCGGAGCGGCCGGTGCTCCCCCCTGTCGAAGGGGGCTTCGCTCAACTGCGACGCTCCAGCACCCGGCGGAAGGCGCCGATGAAGGCGTCGGCCTCGGGCTCACCGGTGGCGGTGGAAATGGCGCCCACCAGGTTGGGCGCCATCAGTATTCCTTCATTCATCAGTCCCAGGAACACTTGATGGCGAAAGCCTGCGTCCTCCGCGGCGATGTCGCGGTAACCGACGATATCGCCGTTGGTGAAATGGATGCCGAACAGCGAACCCAATCCGGTCGTTTGCACTGGTATTTCCAGCTCTTCCCCGACGCCGCGGAGCCCCCGGCACAGGTAATCGGCTACTTCGGCCAGCCGGCGGTAGACCTCCGGGGTAAGCTGTTCCATGGTCACCGCTCCCGCCAGCATCGTAACCGGATTGGCGTTGAAGGTGCCGGCGTGGGAGACCGCCGGCCCTGCCGTCGGGTCGTAAAGGTCCATGATGTCTCTCCGCCCGCCGAACGCCCCGATGGGGAAGCCGCCGCCGATAATCTTGCCCAGCGAAGTCATGTCGGGCGTGATCCCGTAGAGCTCCTGGGCTCCCCCGGGTGAAACCCGAAAGCTGATCACCTCGTCGAAGATCAGGACGATGCCATTGGCCCGGGTGAATTCCCGGAGCATGGTAAGGAATTCCAGGGTACCGGGGAGCATTCCCACCGAACCCAACATCGGCTCGATAATCACCGCGGCGAGTTCATCTCTGTGCGCTTCCAGAATTTCCCGGGCCGGTCCGGGCTCATTGAAGGGCAAGACAACTACTGACTCCAGGACCCCGTCGGCCAGCCCGCCTGTGGCTGCCAGGGCGTCGGGATGGGTCCTCTCCCCCGCAGCGGATGGGTCGACGCGAACGCTTACGCTCACGGTGTCGTGGCTGCCGTGGTAACCGCCTTCCACCTTGGCAATGAGGCTCTTTCCCGTCACCGCCCGGGCGGCGCGGATGGTGTTCAGAGTGGCCTCGGTCCCGGAATTGGTGAAACGGACCAACTCGAAGCTGGGTATCCGCTCGCAGAGGATTTTTGCCAGACGCACCTGCTGCCGGTTGGGAGCGTTGTAGACGACGCCCCGCTCCAGTTGCTCCCGCACGGCTTCCACCACCGGCTGGGCGGAATGGCCCAGTATCAAGGTGGTCATGGTGCCGATAAAGTCCAGCCGGTCGCCACCGTCAACGTCGATGACGTGGGCTCCGGAAGCCCGCTCCACGAAGACGGGGTATGGGTCCCAGAAGATGGAATTTCTGCTGTCGCCTCCCGGAAGGTAGCTCTTGGCGTCTTCCCATACCTCTCTGGACTTGGGAGTCAGTTGGATGTAACGGTCAAGCTCAGTGTGGTTGGTCGCCATATCGGGCACTCCGCTCAGAAGATTGCGTGGCCGGCGCTAGGCCAGGCCGGGGGGCCACGCTGGGGGGCCACGCCGGGCCTTTGTGCGAATTATAGGTTACTTCAAGCCGCAGCGGGGCTGACGGCAGGCCGGGGGAAGTAGATGCCGCGCAGGGGGCCGCTGCCGATGCTGAATACAATCACCGCAACGAAAATCAGCCCGCCGGCCACCATAACGACCGGCGCATTGAAAACGTCGGCCAACTCGGCATTGATCCAGTTGGCTATCGCCATACTGCCGCCTATGTGAACGGAGTACACGCCGGCCACCCGGCCCCTTACTTCATCGTCGGTCAGCGTCTGGATAATCGTGTGGCTGATGGTCATGAACCCGGCCTGGGTCGCCCCCATGATGAACGCGGCGGCGATGGAGAGTTCGCGGGTATCCGAGACCGCCAGTAGTATCGGCCCCACCCCGCTCAACAAGCCGTAAAAGAGGAAGAGCTTCCCCCTGGTGCCCGGGTCGCGGACTCCGGCCAGGAAAATGGACGCGACCACGGCCCCGGCGCCTACCCCTCCCAGCAGATAGCTCATCCCCACCGACCCGGCTCCCAGCTTGTCGTCCGAGATTGCGGGAAGCATGGACTCGTACGACATAGTTAGGGCGCAGTGGCCCAGCACCAGCAGGATCATCGCCAGAATGATGGGCCGCCGGTACACGTACTCGAAGCCGGCGGCCAGATTGCGCCAGAACCCTTGGGTCTCGTCCATCTTTCCGGTCGATCTGGTGGTCACCCGGGTCACCGAAAACAGGCCGATGGCATAGAAGGCGCTGCACAGCCAGAAGGCCATTTCTATGTTGATGAAATGCAAAAGCGGGAGGATTGCCAAGGCTCCCACCATGCGTGACCCCTGTTGCGTGGCCTGGTTCAGCGCCAGGGCGTTCAGCAAGTGTTGCCTGGGGACGAGGTTGGGTATCAGGGCCGAGGCCACGGTCATCTGGCCGGCCCGAAGTGTACCGTTCATCAAGGCCAGCGCCGTAAGGGTCCACGCGCCGGCCATGTCGTTCATCACCAGGAAGGCCAGGATGATGTTGTGGGCCAGGTTGAGGGCGAAGACCCACTGCATGATGGTCTGGCGGTCGAACCGGTCGGCCAGGTAGCCGACGAACGGGGTGGTGAAGACGCGAGGGGCCATGGCGGCGAAGGTGACGACCCCCACCCACGCCAATCCGCCCGTAAGTTCGTAGGCCAGCCAGCCCCGGGCGATGATTAGCGCCCAAGCCGCCGCCCCGGAACACGTGGTGGCTATCCACAGAGTCCGGTAGTCCTTGTATTGAAGGGCCAGCAGGAACCGGTCTGCGGTGGCTCTGAGCATGTCCGTCCTGCCGGAGAGTTCCGTAGTCAGGAGGTACTGGGGAACGAGAGGGCCCTTGGGAAGCCCGCCTGATTATAACAGCCGCCTCGCGGGAAACAACTCGCCCGCGGCGCCTGTCTCGGGCTCGGCGGGTCCGCGAAGAAAGCCGGAGGCTAGCCCCGCGTTGTCATGCTTCCGTTGCCGGCCGTCTGCGATGGTGGAACAGGTCCGCCAGCGGTATTGCCAGGCCGGGAAGTAGTGGCGTGGTCAACGTGTTGTCAGCGCTCAGAACGGCCCGCTCGACATAGTCGGCGCCCCGCAGTTCCAGCACTGTTACCGTATCCTTGGTGGGGTCGACAACCCAATATTCGCTAACGCCCGCTTCAGCGTATAGGCGTCGCTTGCGAACGAGGTCGCGTCTGCGGTCGGAAGAGAGGATTTCGACTACGATGTTGGGGGCTCCCCCCACCATGCGGTCTGCCAGGATACCAGCGTTCTCCCGCAATACTATGGCAACGTCGGGGGCCAGGAGAATACCGTCTTCGGTCGATAACGCCACGATTACGTCGGACATCAAATGCGCCGGTGGATCATCGAAAGTGTCCAGGTAGATTTCAATGTTGGTGGTTATCCGGAGTTGCAAAAAGTTGTGGCCTCGCCGGGGCCTGGGCATGATGTAGAGTTCCCCCTCGTCCAGTTCCATCTTCCGTTTGTCCCGGGTATCCGGCGTTTCCATGAACTCGTCGACCGACAGCCGGGTCCCGTTGCGCAGTTTGCCTGTTGTCATTTCCATACCTCTCGCCGATGCCATATTATACGGCCAACGGCCTCGCACGGTCGCGGCGCTGATACTGCAGGCATCGACTTCCGCCAGCCTGCTTCAGCCTTGACGCCCCCCGGAGGGCTTATCTACAATTCCGGCGAAATGGCCGGGCGGACCGGACGCGGCCTTGCGTCGAACAGACCGGCCCGAGGAGTCCTATGCCACCAGAGCCCCCACGGGAAGGTTCCCTTCTGCCACCGTACCGGGTTTTAGACCTTAGCGGTGCTGAGGGGGTATTTTGCGGCAAGCTGCTGGCCGACTACGGGGCCGATGTCGTCAGGGTGGAGCCTCCTTCGGGAGACCCGGGCCGCGCCAGAGGACCTTTCGCCCGCGATGAGGCCGGACCCGAGCGCAGCCTCTACTTCCTCTTCTACAACACCAACAAGCGCTCCATCACCCTGGACTTGGAACACGAACGGGGACGATCGCTGTTCAAGGAGCTGGCCGCACGGGCCGACGTGGTGGTGGAAAGCTACCCGGTTGGGCGCCTCCAGTCGTTGGGCCTCGGCTACGATGAACTCAGCGCCGGAAACCCGGGGCTGGTGATGGCGTCCATCACCCCGTTCGGCCAGTCGGGCCCGTGGAAGGACTACCGCTCGTCGGACCTGATCGCCCTGGCTTCCAGCGGCTTCATGCAGATCACCGGCGACCCCGACGGCCCGCCGATGCGGCAGGGTAACGATCAGTCCCACTTCCCTGGGGCCCAGTTCGCCGCTGCCTCGATTCTCGCCGCTCTTTACTACAGGGACATGAACGGCGGCGAGGGCCAGTACATCGACGTGTCGCTGCAGGAAGCGCTTATCACCTATTACACCGACGCCCACCCGGCGCTCGCTTGGATGCAAATGGAGCAGAACGTGACCAGGGTTGGGGCCACCTCCACGCTGGTAATCCCTTTGGGCGCTTACCCCAGCCAGGACGGTTGGATATCCGCCGGCATCATCACCCCCAGGGAGTGGGACAGCCTGGCCGAGTGGATCTACGAAGTAACCGGGGACGAGGAGATTCTCAACGAGGCCTACAAAGGCGGAAATCAAGACCGCGCCCCCTATAATGACATCATCACCGCCCTCGTCATCGACTTCACCACGCGGTTCACCAGCGAGTACCTGTTCCACGAAGGACAGCGACGCAACCTGGTGGTCATCCCGGTCAACACGGTCTCTGACCTGTTGGCCGACCCGCAATTGGCCGCCAGCAACTTCTGGTTTGGCTTGGACCACCCGGAGACAGGCGTGCTCCAGTATCCCATCGGGGTGTTCGACAGCAACGAGGTCTCCCCGGCCGTCAACCCAGCGCCGTTGTTGGGAGAGGCGAACGAGGCCATCTACAAAGGGGAATTGGGTTTGAATTCCCAGGAACTGGCATCCCTCAAATCGGAAGGCGTTATCTGATGACGACGACAGGACCGGGAACGGCGGGCAAGAAAGCGTTGGCTGGAGTCAGGGTGCTGGAGCTGGGGCCCTACGTGGCGTTGCCCCTCACCGGACGCATCCTGGCCTCCCTGGGGGCCGAGGTCATCAAGGTCGAGACAAATAAGGCCTTGGACGAGATGGCCTTCATTCCGGCGTGGTCCCGAGGGGCGGGCCAGCCCGATTTCCAACGAATCAAGAAGCGCGTGTCCCTCGACGTGCGAACACCGGAGGGACTGGAAGTCTTTCGGGAGCTGGTTAAGGTCAGCGACGTTTTCATGACCAACTTCCGGCGCAACATCCTGGACCGTTGGGGAATCGACTTCCCGGAGGTGCGGCGGCTACGACCGGACATCATCCTGATGTGGCAGACCGGGCTGGGGGGCATCGGCCCGTATTACACCTACAAGTCCTACGGGATATTGGTGCAGCACATGGGCGGGGTGTCCCTCATGACCGGTGACGAAGGCTCGCCTCCCTCAGCCATAAACACGTCGTATTCCGACTACCACACAGGGGTCTTCCAGCCATCGGCGATCATTGGGGCGCTGATGCGCCGGCGCATGACCGGCCAGCCGGCCACGATGGAATCGTCAATTTTCAAGTCGGGGGCGGTCACTGCCGGCCCGGCGATACTGGACTTTCAAGTGAACGGGCGGTTGCCGCCCCGGATTGCCAACCGCCATCCGGTAAACGCCCCCCACGGCGTTTACCGCTGTCGGGGCGACGACCGCTGGTGCGCCATAGACGTCCAGTCGGAAGAGCAGTGGGCCGGGTTCCGCCAGGTCCTCGGCGACCCCGATTGGTCCGCTCGCCCGGAATTCGCGTCCAACACCGGGCGCCTGGCCCACCAGGACGAGTTGGACGACCGGATTGGCCAGTGGACCGCCACCCTGACCGGCGAGGATGTGATGGAGCGGATGCAGGCGGAAGGCGTGCCAGCCAGCATAGTTTCCCAAGGCCGGGACCTGTTCTACAGCGAACATCTCAAGGCCCGTGGATTCTACGAGCCTTCGACCTACTACGTCGCCGAAAGAGGCACCCCGGCATGGGAGTGGAAGAAGGGGGACAGCGTCGCCTGGACTACGCCGGCGAAGCTGTCGGAGACTCCAATGGAATTCGGCCCCTACAGCAACATCGGCGAAGACAACGACTACGTCTTCCAGGAGATTCTGGGTATGCCGGAGGCCGAAGTCAGGCGTCTGGAGGAAAACGGCGCATTATATTAGTGCCTAGGAGTCTGTCTGAGAAACAATGTTCGAAACTATAATCGTCTCTAGCGGAGCGAATCATTCCGAATATGGATGCAATAGAGCCTATTATTCGAGAAACAGATCAGAAGGCGACGCTTTTCGTTCCTCAAAACTAATCTTCGGACGGGCTGCTAGTGGTTAGTGGCCAGGGGATGACTATAAGCTATCCACCAACCGCTAGCCACTGGCCACTGGCCACTGGAGACTGTAATGGATTACAGCGGGTACCAGGATCTGCTTGTCGACATACGAGACGGCGTGGCGTTGTTGACCATGAACCGTCCAGAGGTCTTCAACGCGACCGGCTTCACCCTGCACAACGAGTTGGGCCGCATCTGGCCCGACTTGGGCCGTGACCCGGAGGTACGGGTGGCCGTCATCACCGGGGCGGGCAACGCCTTCTCCGCCGGCGGGGACTTCGACATGATCGAGAAGTCCATCGGCAACGCCGACGTGATCGCCGCCGCGATGCAGGAAGCCAGGGACATCGTGCACAACATGATCAACCTGGACAAACCGGTGATTTCGGCTATCAACGGGGTCGCGGTAGGGGCCGGTCTGGCGGTTGCCCTGCTGGCCGATATTTCCATCGCCTCGGAACGGGCCCGTTTCACCGACGGGCACGTCCGGCTGGGGGTCGCCGCCGGGGACCACGCCGCCGCGATCTGGCCGTTGCTCATCGGCATGGCCAAGGCCAAGTACTATCTGATGACCTGCGAGTTCATGGACGGGGCGGAAGCGGAGCGCTTGGGACTGGTGAGCTTGGTGGTGCCCCACGACGAACTGATGGAGCGGTCGATGGCCGTGGCCCGGAAGCTTGCCGCTGGTTCCCAGCCGGCGTTGAGGTACACCAAGCGCTCGCTCAACCAATGGCTGCGCATGGCGGAACACACCGCCTTTGACTACTCCTTAGCCCTTGAGATGCTGGGCTTCTTCGGCCCGGACGTGAGCGAAGGGCTGCAATCGGTGCGGGAAAAACGCGACCCGGAGTTCCCGTCGGCCCGCTAAAGGCGGCATGCTAGCCGCGGGTCATTATCACTGCCAGCACCACTATGGCGAGGACGAGCAACAGGTTGATTCTGGCCGCCAGCAGCACGAACGCCCGGGCCGGCCCCCGGGGCAAGGGTTGACCCACCTGCCGGGAAGCATCCAACCGGTCCGCCATCAACGGGCCCAACCAGAAGTCGTGGGCCAGGCTGATCAAGACTACCACCAGGAAAAGGGCGGTCTTGATCTGTAACATATCTACGAAGTGAATCCCGCCGGAGAAGAACTGGCCGACCCCGATGCCCCAGTGATCGAAGGCGAGATAAGCTCCTGTCAAGACCAAGACGATCTTGGCGGCCCAAGCCACCGGCACGAACCGTCCCGCCACTTGACGGAGCACCACCAATCCTTGGCCGCCGAAGCCGTCCCGTCGCGCCAGGGGCAACATCACCATGACCAGGAACAGCATTCCGCCCAGCCACGTCACCGCGGCGATCAAATGTATGGCAACCATCGATTGGTACACCGTTTTACCTCCGTCTCCAATCCTCTAGGTTAGCCACGGTATCTCACCGGGCATGTAATGGGTGGCCCGAAATACCCGGTTGCCCAGCAGCCCTTCCACGTCGACGTGGAAGTGGGGGTTTATGTACTCCCACACGACGTCGCCGTCGGGGGTTACCTGGAACATGCGCCCGAACATCCCTTCCGTGATCAGCGTGTTGCCGTTGCCCAAGCGGCGGGCCCCGGAAATGAATGGACTGAAGAAATTGTAGGCCGGGCTGTCGCGGTACTCCCAGACAATCTCGTTGGTGGCTGGATCGACCTCGATGGCCCTGGAGAAAGGCAGGTTGGCGTCGCTCCGGTGAGCCCCGTTGTCGAAGACCAGCACGTTGCCGTTGGACAGCAGGTTGGGGTCGTGCTGCTGGGCGATGCTATCGTAGCCCAGTTGCCAGACGATTTCATTGGTGGCCTTTTCAATGATGCCTATGGTGGAAATGTTGCGGAAGCTGAACATTACCCGGCCGTCCGGCAGGGGGGCCACCGTGTTGCCGTGACTCCATTCGTCCCGGAGGTCGTTGAACGTGATTATGTGAACATCCGGGTCCAGATGCTCATAGGCGTGCCACTCCCAGACCCGGTTTCCTTGGGCGTCGACTTCGACGATGACGTCGGACCACATTCCTTCGGGGGCCGATCCGGGGATGCCTCCCTTGACCCTGGCGGCCAATTCCGCGGGCATCAATTCCACGGTCAAATAAAGCGCTCCGCCCGATTCCGTGCGCCGCGCGTCGTGGTGATGGTCCGGGTCGCGGTGCTCCCAGACCACCCGGCCGTCGGGGTCGGCCTCCAGCATCACCCCGCTTTTGAACCGCTTCCACGACGGAAACCGGTCCCAGGTATCGGCGTCCCGCAGCTTCCCGCCATAAAACAGGTTGCCGTTGGGCAGGAGGTAGCCGTAGAGCCCCGGCGGATAGGGCATGGACCAACGATGCACTTCAGTGCCGTTCACGTCCAGAACATAGACATCGCCCGGACCGGCCATCGGCGCGTAGAGGACGTAGCCGGGACAGGCGCGGGACTCATCCAGGGCGGTCAGTCCGGCTCCGGAGTTGCGGCGGCGTGTTTGCGGATCGACTGGCATAATCTCACCCATCTGGCGGTAGCTTCGTTAGCAGTTACTGCGTGGCCTAATGGCCCGATGCACAACATTGTCAGTTTCCAGATCCGTCTCGACGCGAGGTAGATCAGGGGTAGATCAATGGCAAAGCCTACCGGCTTAACGAGGGAATCACCCTGGAAGTCCTGTCGTAACCGCCACGGTCGCAGGATTACTATTGGGCCACGTAGCCGCCATCGACCGCCATGCTGTGACCGGTAACGAACGAGGCTGCCTCCGATGAGAGCCAAATCACCGCCTCGGCGATTTCCTGTGGTTGACCCAGCCGGCCCACCGGATGGCGCGACACAATTCGCTCCTCGAAACCTTCGTGGGCCGTGAGGACCGGCCGCAGCAACGGGGTGTCGATGTAACCGGGGCATACGGCGTTTACCCGGATGTTGTCGCGGGCGTATTCCAACGCGGCCGCTTTGGTCAGCCCTACCACCCCGTGTTTGGCCGCCATGTAGGCGACGGCCCCCGGGGCCGAAATGAGGCCCATTATGGATGCGGTGTTCACGATGGCGCCGCCGCCTTGGGCCAGCATCCGGGGGATCTCGGCTTTCATGGAAAGCCAGACTCCTTTCAGGTTGATGCCGATGACCCGGTCCCAGTCCTCTTCGGTGTAGTCGGCAGTGAGGTTCCGGTCCCGCCCGCCGCCCACGCCGGCGTTGTTGAAAGCGCAGTCCAGCCGGCCGAAGCGCTCCACAGTTTGGGCCACCATGTCCAGCGTACCGGAGCTTTCGGAGACATCGGCGTGTACCAGGATTGCGTCGCCTCCGGCCTCTTTGATGAGTTGGACCGTCTCCTCGCCTCCCTCTACGTTGACATCCACCACGGCCACCCGGGCGCCTTCCCGGGAGTAGGCCAGAGACGCGGCCCGGCCGATCCCCGATCCTCCGCCGGTCACCAACGCCACCTTACCGTCCAGAGTTCCTGGCATATGAGCATCTCCATGAGTGAATTAGGGAACATCTGAACAAGTCCCTTCCCCCCGATGGGGGAAGGTTAGGATGGGGGCGCCCAAGTCCCTTCCCCCCGATGGGGGAAGGTTAGGATGGGGGCGCCCAAGTCCCTTCCCCCCGATGGGGGAAGGTTAGGATGGGGGTGCCCAAGTCCCT
>DAOUHF010000009.1:0-1523 GCA_034428795.1 Dehalococcoidia bacterium | reverse complement strand
GTCTCGGTAAAGAGACACGTAGTGTCCCACAGTGCCGGATCTGAGGGCCAAATACCTAAGCAGCCTCTCGGCCCTTTCGTGGACCGGCAAAGGACTCTTTGACATAGCTTCGGTCACCAACTCTCTGGTGACCATTGGGAATCGGATTCCTAGTCTCCTCTGATCGACGAGCATAGTGGTCAACCGGGCCCTAAGTTGGTTCTTAGCGTCATCGTTGATCAGAGTGCCGGTTGGAGAGTCAAGCATCTCGATCGCTTCAATGGAAGTGATGTAACCTCCACCGGCGCGTTCATATCGTTCGAACCCTTTTCGGAATCCTTGGTGTCCTTGAGGGATAAACGGTCCTGCTGCAGGGTAATCCGACCATATCAGGTACCGGTGGTCTGTATTTCCCAGTGTCATTGCTTTCACCTGCTGTGGGAGGCGTATTCTTCGATTATCGCGTCTACGGCAGATTCGAGTCCCAGTATCTCAACATTCCTATTGCTGTCTTCCCGGAGTATGCATCATCCAACTGGTCTTGCCCAAATAGAACTGCCAGTCCGACGCAGCTTCCTGTAACATCAACTTCCGCTTTCCTGATAGTACCTGGCCACCGCGCCCCGGTCAGCTGCCTGCCGCTCGGTGTAGCGGGCCGGCAGCTTAGAACTCTTCCACCGGCCGGCGGTCATCAGGGCCGGCAGTTCCACGCCGTTCTTCGCCAGGTCCTGGGCAATGCCCACGCGGCCGGAATGCCCGGTGTAGCCCTCGCCCAGGCTGGCGGCCTTCGCCGCGGCCCTGACCCTGTTTCCGATATGGCGTGTGGTCAGCCCGAAGACCGGTGTACTTGGATCCAGCAGTTCCTCGGCGGGTCGGATGGCCTGCAGGGCCTGGGCGGTATCTCTGCCGATGTAGAGTACCACCCCCTCGGCTTCGGGGTCGGTCTTCGACCGGCGGACGGTCAGAAGCGCCGACCCGTCCTCCTGGAACTCCACGTCGCCCCACCGGAGCTCCGCCGCCTCGGACCGCCGGAGCAATCCATCCCGCAGCACTGACATCAGGGCGACGTCCACCCGCCCGCGTCGCTGGGCTGACCAGGACGCCTCACTCCCTACGGCCCGGCCCTGGCGCTGCCCCTGGCCCTTCCTGGGAATGGTGGCCGCCAGCTCCGGCGTGGCCGGCATGGCGCGGGCCCCGCGGGCCCTGCTCCAGGCGACCCACCGCCGCCAGGCCTGGTCATAGGCCCGCCTGGTGTTGGCCGACTTGGACCGCTCCAAGGCGGACCGGATCCGCTGTAGGTCGAGCAGGGACAGGCCCTGGAGGGGCAGGGCTCGTCCGGAGGGATGGGGAACAAGTTGGAAGTACATGTGCCCACCAAATGAAGATGCGTGATAACTGGAATTATCGTGCACGCCGGCCAGCCCCGTCCAGGGCCATTTGTCGCCCCGATTGGACGGAGCTGGCCACCAAAAGTCCTGGGCTATACCCACGCAGCCGCACGTTCCGTGGTGTCCGCTGTTCAAGTAACGGGTGGCTGGAAACAG
>DAOUHF010000008.1:0-5245 GCA_034428795.1 Dehalococcoidia bacterium | reverse complement strand
GATGCACGACTTCACCAGATCCGGCCGTTCCAGAGTCATGCGGGCCGCCACGTAGGCGCCGCGGGAGTGGCCCACGAGATGCACCTCCCCCAGGCCCAGGGCTTCGAGAAAACCGATGGCGTGGCGGATCGTCGCGGCCATGGTGTAGTCGCCGTCGCTCCGCGGGTTGTCGGTCAGACCCTGTCCGAGCTTGTCCAGGGCGTACACGTGGAACCATTGGGCCAGGGCGTCGAAGTTAAGCCCCCAGTCGAGGCTGCAATCGGCCGCGTCGTTGGACCCGAAAACGCCGCCGTGAATCAACACGAGGTTCTCGCCGTTCCCCTTCTCGAAGTAACGCGTCCTGATGCCGTCCACGTCCACGAACTTTTCGTCAACTGGGTTCATTTCGGATCCTCCGGATTCTCAGAGACGCCATGGGGCGACCGCGGGTCGCCCCTACAAGTCATCGCGCCTTGCCGACGACGAAAATCCTGCGCATCTTACCATGCGAATTCACCGGACAGGACACTGGAGAACACGGGTAACCGCGCGGGTTACGCGCTCCCCGTCCGTTTCACGCTGCTCTCGCAGTGGCAACGCAACGCGTTTTTGGTTAACAAGGGTGCCAAGGATGTTTCCCTTGGTGAAGACCCGGCCATTCCCAAGGCATCCACGGTTATCTAGTCCACCTTCGCGTTCCACAAATACGTTGACGAAGATGCGCAGGAATTCTTGCCGTGGGCAATGCGCGATGACCTGTAGGGGCGACCGGCGGTCGCCCCCCAGTGGCCAATACCACGCGAGGAGGAGCAACGCAGCCGACGGCGAGAAGGACCAGCATATTCGTCAACGCATTTGTGGAACGCAACACCAGTAACAGGAGCAACTGATGATCACGGCGCACCGGAAGATTTGTGAGGTCCTTGCGGAGGCGGAGATCGATTTTGTCTTTGGTATCCCCGGCGGCAGCGCCATGCGCATCTTCGATTCGCTGTCCCACTACGCGGACCGGGTGCGGCCGATCCTGGTCCGGCACGAGCAGGCGGCCTCCATCATGGCTGACATGTATGGCCGTCTCACGGGCAGGCCGGGAGTGGTCCTGGGCCAGGGGGCGTTCATCGGCGCCAACGCCGTGTTCGGCACCCTGGAGGCGTACCTGGCCGGCTCCCCCATGGTGGTGCTGGCGGACACCACGGAGGGCGGCGATTTCTCTTCGAATCCGAGAAACGCCAGCGGCTGGGGCCACTACGGGGCTTTTGACCTGAGGAACCTGCTTGCCGGCATCACCAAGTTCTCCGTCCTGGCGGCGACCCCCAAGGAAGCGGTGCTGGGCGTCCAGATGGCCATCAAGCACGCCACCACCGGGCGGCAGGGACCCACCGCGGTGGTCATGCGCCAGGCGGCCATCGCCGGCGAGCTGGATCCGGACAAGCCGCCGAGAGTACATCCGACGAAACACTGGCTCCGCGCGTCTTCGACCCTGCCGGCAATGGCGGCCCTGGTCTCGGCCATGGAGCTGCTGCAGGCCGCGCAGCGTCCCGTGATCATTGCCGGCAACGGCGTCCACACGGCCAAAGCGTATGATGAGCTGACGGCCATGGCCGAGTTGCTGGGGAGCCCGGTAGCCACCACGTACAACGGCAAGAGCGCGTTCCGCGAAGACCACCCGCTGGCCCTGGGCATGATGGGACGGTATGGACAGCCCGTGGCCAACAGCGTGATACAGGAAGCCGACACGATTCTCGTGGTGGGGTCCCGGCTGGCCCCCAACGATACCAACAATGAGCTGCTTATCGACAGCGAGAGACAAAAGCTGATCCAGATCGACATCGAGCCCCGAAACGCCGGCTGGTCCTATCCGGTGGAGGTGTCCCTCATCGGCGACGCAAAAGCCGTGTTGAAGCAGCTACTTCAGATGGGCGGGGAGGGTCTTCGGAAAAAGGACCGGCAGGCCATGCCGGCCCGGCTCGAGGAGCGGAAGCGGGCCGAAACGTTCTTCGAGAGCCCCGCTCTGTACTCCGGCGCCGTGCCCATCATGCCCCAGCGGCTGGTAAAGGATCTCAACGAAGCGCTGGACCCGGATACCATCGTTACCCTTGACGCCGGCAGCAACCGGGTCTGGATGGCGCACTACTATCAGACGAAAGCGCCGGGTACGTTGTTCGTTCCCGGGGGTTTGGCGGGCATGGGTTGGGGCGCTCCGGCCGCGGTAGGCGCCCAGTTGGTATATCCGGACCGGCCGGTGGTGAGCGTGAGCGGCGACGGCGGCTTCTCCATGTCGGTTCACGTGATTGCCACCGCGGTTCAATACGGCCTGCCCGTGGTCTTCGTGGTGATGAACAACTCGGCGCTCAGCATGATCGCCACCGGAGACCTGGGAGGTGATTCACCCGCCGCGTTCAACGAAACGGACTTCGCCATGATTGCCCGCGGCTTCGGCGCCGAGGGCATCCGCGTCGAGAATCCCGCCGAAATCAAGGACGCCGTCAAGGAAGCATTGCGAAAGGGGAGACCGACCGTTGTCGACGTGATCACGGACCCTTCGGAGGGTCTCAAGAGTATCAGCAGCGGCGCCACCGTGGGCTAAGGGAACGCCGCCCGCTCCGACGGGTTGCCGCTCGCCTGATTCATCGATTCGGCGTGAGTCGGGGCTGGCTTGGGGCCGGTGGAACTGATATCATGGCTGGTATGAGTAGCTCCAGATTCAAAGTTCCCTCCACCAGTTCATTGATCGCATTCGAGGCAACGGCCCGGCTCGGCGGCGTGATACGTGCTTCCGACGAGTTGAACACTTCTCAATCGGCGATCAGCCGTCACATCCACAATCTGGAAACGGTGTTGGGCCAGAAGCTGTTCCAGCGTCAAGGCCGTGGAGTTGTATTGACATCGAACGGCCAAGACTACTATGTCGCGGTCAAATCGGCACTGGAAAGGCTGCATGGCGCAGGTCACGGGCTGCGCACGCAAACTCGTAGCGTGACCATCGCCTGCACCCAGGAGATTTCTCATTTCCTGCTGTTGCCGATCTTTTCCGAGATCAAGCACTCTATGGAAGTGGGTGCCAATGTGCGGGTATTGAACAGCGACTATGACGTGCTTCATTTGCTGCTGCCGGCGGGGGTTGACATCATCTTTGAATATTCGGCCGCGCCACCGGACCCGAGCGCGGCGAAACTACTCAACGAAGAGATCGTTCCGGTCGCCTCGCCCGCCTTCGTGGAGCGTTTCGAGCGAGTGCTTGCCAAACAACCCCGACAATGGTCCGGTGTCCCCCGGTTGGACGTTGCGCAACGCGACCAAACCTGGGCCACCTGGGCCACCTGGTTCCGCGCCCATGACTGCGACGCCCCGAACGCACCGGTGGAGCCATTTGAGAACTATGAGTATTTGTTGGAGGCTGCGGCAAGAGGCGAGGGCGTGGCCCTCGGCTGGAATGGCTTTGTGAACAGGTATCTGGAGTCTGGGCAGCTTGTCAAAGTCAGGGTCGATTGGTTGCGGTTGCCCATCGCCTTGTACGCCGTTTTGACACAGGCCGGACACAGCAACCGAAACGCGATATCCTGCCTCAAACAGCTCGCGGCCCTGGGAGAGAGACTGCGCGGCACAGGACAGGTATCCCCGCAGCGGCAGCCCACTCGCGGACAAGAGTTATTTTTTTGAGCCGTTGTGAAGACAGCGGACAAAGAGACGTGTCAGACGTGTCTCGATGAGGACGCCGTCGCTGCCATGCGAAGTGCTCGACGGAGTCACCTCGCCGCGAATCAAAGCTCGGCCGTGTCGAAGAAGCGCCGCAGGACGCGGCCCAGGTTGAACGCGTCGGCCGTGCCCGCCAACTCCCGGACGGAGTGCATCGCCCACTGGGGAACGCCCACGTCCACGGTCCGAACGCCCGTCTCGGCCGCGGCCAGGGGTCCGATGGTGCTGCCGCAGGCCATGTCACTGCGCCCCACGAAGGTCTGGACCGGGACTCCCACATCGGCGGCCAGCCGTCGGAAGGCCGCGGCGGTCTCGCTGTTGGTGGCATAGCGCTGATTGGCGTTGATCTTGATGACGGGTCCACCGTTCAGCAGCGGACCGTGGTTGTCGTCGTGCCGGTCGGTGAAGTTGGGGTGGACGCCGTGGGCGTTGTCCACGGATATCAGCATGGAGCGGGACAGGGCCCGGTTGCGGTCCTCCGGCACCGGCAGCAGGCGTTCCAGCATCTGGGTCAGCATGGGCCCCCGGGCCCCGGAGGCCGTCGTGCTCCCCACCTCCTCGTGATCGTTGCAGACCAGCAACGCCCCGGCGTCGCCGCCTGAATCCAGCAATGCCCGCAGGCCCGTAAAGCAGCTCAGCAGGTTGTCCAGCCGCGCCGACGCGATGAACTCCTGCGTCAACCCCACGAAGGCCGGCCGCTGGGTGTCGTAAAGAAGCAGTTCGTGGTCCAATACTTGGCCGACCTCCGCGCCGACGTCCCCCTCGAGCCGCTGCCGCAGCAGGGTCTTGAGGTCGAAGTCCCCGCCCCGCCGGCCCAGCACGGGCGGAAGATAGGTCTGGGCGTTGACCGAGCGGCTCTCGTTGGCCGTCCGGTCCAGGTGGATTGCCAGACTGGGAATCACGGCCACCGGCTGCTCGAAGTCGACGAGGCCGTGGGCGATGACGCCGTTGCGATCGAGATAGCTCACCCGTCCCGCCATGGACAGATCCCGGTCGAACCAGGGGTTCAGCAGCGCCCCGCCGTACACCTCCACGCCTAGCTGGAGGTAGCCGTTCTTGTGAGACTCGGGTTGCGGCTTGACCTTGAGACAGGGTGAGTCCGTATGCGCGCCCATCATGCGAAGCCCGCTCTCGGGAAGGGGAACCCGGGCGGGTACGGTCCAGGCGATGATGGAGGAGTCGTTGCGGGTGGTGAAGTAACGCCCTCCGGGGTCCAAACGCCACGCCTCCGCCTCGGGGCGGCGCTCGAAACCTGCGTCCGCCAGCCGCCACGCCATCTCGTGAACCGCGTGAAACGGCGTGGGCGACGCGGCCAGGAAGTCCATCAATTCGAGGTTGAAGCGTTGCTGGTCCATGTTAGTGTCCTGTCCCTCGAATACGTGTGCTAATCTGCTGGTCTTTCTTGCCGTCGGCTGCGTTGCTCCTGCTGGCGTGGTGCCCGCCCTGGGGCGACCGCAGGTCGCCCCTACAAGTCATCGCGCCTTGCCGGCAACAAGAAATCCTGCGCAGCTTAACACACGTATTCGAGGGACAGGACACTAACATGGACCAGCAACGCTTCAACCTCGAA
>DAOUHF010000007.1:0-93423 GCA_034428795.1 Dehalococcoidia bacterium | reverse complement strand
GGTTGAAGGAGTGAGCTTCGCCATATCGGAAAAGACGGTTCAGCAGCGGATCCCTGCCCTCAAAACCGCTGAGGCAGCGCCAACCCCCACGCCCACCCGCCGGCCGTCGCCCACGCCGTCATACGGCGGAGGGTACGGGTTCGGCCCCACCAGCGGCGAGCTGCGGCACGACCCGTCGGACGGTAAGATCGAGACTGAACGCTCGGATGTATTCCTGACCGACGCCGTAATATCGGCCACCTTTGTTAATCCGTACTCTGCAGCGACGCATTCTTGGGATTACGGGTTCATGTTCCGTGACGAGCGGGGTGGTCCCGTTGTCTTTATTGTAGTTTCCAGCTACGGAGCATGGCGACTTTACTGGAGAGCGGACAACAATTCCGAATCGGAGGATATAGCCAGAGGGAGACTTAACCTTGAGACTCACGAAGAGGGCAGCAACAGTTTGTGGGTGACCGCGGTGGGGAAACGCGGTTATTTCTTCGTCAACGGAGAATTCATCGCGGCGCTGGATTTGTCCGCCGTTACCGGCGCCGGCGACGTTTCGGTTATTACCGGGTCCTACACAGGCAATGAACGTGCCGGGACTGTCACCCGCTACGAGGATTTTGCGGTTACGGCGTTGAACAAACGCTACGGCCCGGCCGACGGAAAACTAGAGAAGGAACCAGAATTTATCGCCCAGCACGATAGCGGAGTATGGACCCGAGATGTGATAGTAGAGGCCGAGTACATCAGCCCCCGTGGAACGGATTGGTCCTATGGATTTGTCCTTCGTAACCCGGAGTACCACCGCATGGAAGTCGTCGGAATTACGAGCAACGGCGAGTGGTTCCATGACACCCGGGACGTTGGAGACAGTGAGTACACGGTTGTGGAGTCCGGGTCGCTGAAGGATTCCGGGGTTGCGCTCTTGAACAAAAATCATCTGCTGGTTATGGCTTTCGAAGACACAGGCCTGTTTTTCGTCAACGACGCGCTCGTGGCCCGCCTCGATTTGAGCCACAACCAGGACTATGGCGATGTCAGTGCTATGGGCGGGTACTATTCGTCTAATCGGGGTTCGCCGGAGTTTGAGAATTTCAACGTATGGGCACCGTAGGGTAGAATAGCTAAATACTGCCTTGATTACTCAGCCCGATGACGAAATATGCAAGACCAAGAAAAGAAAACTCAAGATCACGCCCGTGCCGCCCTCCGATTGCTTGAAGACGCAGACCGAGAGTTCGGCAAATGCAACATTGGCGAGACATCGGAAAAGCTGTGGGAAGCGGCCAGCAACGCCATCAAAGCCGTGTGTGTCCGCCGCGGCTGGCAGCATGAGGAATACACCCACTTTCGAGAGGCCATGCAACTGCTGCTCGAGGAAACCGGGGATAAATCCTTGTATACGGGCTTTCGGATTGCCTACAACGGCCACCTTTTCGTCGGCAGTATGGATGACGACGACGTAGACACCGACCGCCCTGTAGTCCGGCGGTTTGTAGACCAGCTGCTGGCCGTCGCCGGTGTAGACGCCGAGTAGTATGCCAGGCAGGGAAGACCAAGCCCAAAAGCATACCCGCATTGCTCGCCGCTTCATCGACGCCGCTGACCGGTATTTGGCCGAAGGAGATGTTATCCAGGCTTCTGAAAAACTGTGGGGAGCAGCCAGCCATGCCGTGAAAGTGTTTTGCATCCGGCAGCAATGGCGCCATGGCAAATACTCTCACTTACGGGCGGCGATGCGGCGGATGGCTAGCGAAACCGGAGATGACTCTTGGATTGACGGATTCAAGGTCGCATACGAGAACCACCTCAATTTCTACGCCGACAATATGAGAGCCGAGGATGTAGGCGGCGACCGCCTGATAGTCCGCGAACTAATTGACAGGCTGCTGGCGGTCGCCGGACAGAACTCCCCGCCGCCCGCCGGTTAGCTTGCCGCCGTTGCTTGCCGCCATTTAAGATACCGGGAGTTACTCGGGCCGTCCGTGGGGGCGCCGACATTTTTGCCAGAAGGATTTTATCAGCATGAAAGCGGCGAGACTTTCCAGTCCTAAACACTTCGAGTTATTGGAAACTGAAACCCCCACGGCCGGGGAAGGCCAGTGCCTGGTCAAGCTGGAACGGGTGTCCGTTTGCGGCAGCGACATCCGCCACGGCTTCCAGATAAACCCGGAAGAGATGTACCCCATGCCCATCGGCGCGCCCTGCCACGAGTTGGCCGGGACCATCGTCGACAGCCAGACCGACGCCTACCACGAGGGGCAGCGAGTTATCGTGATTCCGCCCCGAGGCTCCGCCGGACTGGTGGAATACATTGTCTCCGACCCCGCCCGCATGATCCTGCTGCCCGACCACGGGACGCTGGACGAATGGGTCATGTGCCAGCCTTCAGGCACGGTCCTTTACTCCTGCCAGCAAATGCCCAACCTGTTGGGCAAGAACGTGGTGGTTATGGGCCAGGGCAGCATCGGCCTCAGCTTCACCATGATCACCTCCCGCATCGGCGCCCGGAGCGTAATCGCCGCCGACCTGTTGGACTACCGGCTGGAAAAGTCGGTGGAGATGGGGGCTACCCACACGGTGAACCCAGACAAGGAGAACATCGAAGAGGTTGTTAACGAACTCACCGATGGGCAGGGCGCGGACGTGGTCGTGGAGGCTGCCGGGTATCCCGACACCTTCAACATGTGCTTCCGGCTGGTGCGTCAGTTCGGCAACGTGATCGTGTTCGGGATCCAGACGGACGACCTCGTTCCCCTGGAGCACAATTACCTGATGGAAAGGCAGCCCCGCATCATTCCAACCACCGGGGCCCGCAGCGGCAATCCCATCTCCCATATCCAGGAAATAGTATCGTTGCGGGAGCGGGGATGGTGCGATCCGTCGAAATTGATCACTCACCGCGTAGGGTTCTCCGAAGTCCAAAAGGCGTATGATATGTACGATCAACGCCAGGACAACGTCATCAAAGTGGTGATGAATATCAACGAGTAACGCCATACCTCTGCGTTATGGCGGCGGGAACGGCCGGGCGGCTACCGGGGAGGTTGGGAAGTTGAAGCCGGCGCAAGAGATACACCTCGTCAGAGAGAACCTGACCCTGGCGCTGTCGCTGTGGCGGGCGGCAAGGAAAGGGCTCATCAACCCGGACGTGCTGTTGGG
Source organism: Dehalococcoidia bacterium (assembly GCA_034428795.1). GTDB lineage: Bacteria > Chloroflexota > Dehalococcoidia > Lucifugimonadales > UBA3495 > VXOI01. Next base: position 90,273 of record DAOUHF010000007.1, on the reverse strand, counting down.
AGATGCACCCGACGCGGTCCACAACGACACCGGCCGAAGTGAGGCGAGCCTGAACCAGGAGAGGGCCGGGCTGCTGACCCGGTTCGGGGCCAACCAGGTCCGGGCGTCCTTCGCCCTTTCGGTCATCCAGACCCAACGAAGCCTGGAATCCGTGTTCTCCGGCAACCCGGTGGACGAGGAATCCCCGGACCTCCAGGCCGCCCGTTGTTGTGTCTTCCTGATGGACGCCGCCGTAGGCCGCGACATGTTCTCGCCGGTCTGGGACTGCCCGCCGCGCTACCGCAAGCTATTTGACGTGCGGCCCGTCCGCTTCGTCCTGGATGCCGGCGACATCCACGCCACGCTGATGAACTGGGACCACTTCGGAGGTCTGGACAAGTACCTCAATTTGCTGGACTACTGCGCCGATTGGGCCGCCCGGACGCAGTTCGGGGTACAAGGACCGCTCACTCTGACAGGTGACGTATCGACCGGCGAACCTTACCGGGAGCCGCCGGCAAGCTCGGCCGTGGAGACGGCGCCCGAGACCGCCATCATAACGGAGTTGCCTCAGGAAAGAGTGGCGGGAGAGGCAGCCGACGGCGTGCGGCTATTTCTGGACACCCGCTGCGAGATGGGCGATGAGTACAGGTCGCCCGCCAAGGACCTGTACGCCAGCTACCTGGAATGGTGCAATGAGACCGGACGGGCGGCAGCCCCGCAACGCAGCTTCGGGATGTGCCTGTCCGGCATGGGGCTCCAGCGGCGGCGGCGGGGCCGCGGCAAACACTGGTGGGAAGGCGTCAGGTTGGCCGCCGCCCAGTTGTCCATGGCGGGAAGCGGCGTCGAAGCGCACTGAAAATGGTCTTCAGCGTCGTTGAGTTTCCTTCCTCCCCACACCGGGGCGTTTCGTCCGCGCCAGTCAACATCCGGGCTCGTCGTAATTGCCGCAGCAACTCCGCAGAGTCTTCAGCTTTTTGAAGTTATTCGATACCAGCAGGCGCAGCTTCCTTCTCCAGGGCATCGGTTGCCTCAGGTTGCCGAACAGGTGAAATGACGTTTCCGGCTGGCCGCACATGGTTGCCTGCATTATGCTGTTGACCAACGCGGGCTGACAACCATCAATCCCTGAACCGGCGGCCCCGAAATCGGTACTGAACGGAGGCCATCATGGCCGAGTACATGGAGCGCCTTTCTCGCTTCGTCAGCGATACCCGGCTGCAGGACTTGGACCCGGCGGACATAGCAGCCGCCAAGGCCGTGGTATTGGACACCATCGGGGCCATTCTGGCCGGAAGCCTCCTCCCGGAAAACCGCAACCTGGCGCAGATGGCTTCGAAGACCGGAGGGAGCGGCCCTTCGACGATACTTGGGAACCAAGTCGAGGTGCAGCCGGTGTTCGCCACCCTGGTCAACGCCACTGCGGGGGTGGCCCTGGAGATGGACGAGGGGAACCGCATGGGCGGAGGGCACCCCTCAATCCACGTCCTGCCGGCCGCTCTGGCCGTAGCCGAGGAGGTGGGCGCCCGGGGTCGGAGGTTCCTGGAGGCCCTGATAGTGGGTTACGAGGCGACCTCGCGCATCGGGTCCGGCGTCACAGTCCGCCCGGAAGTACACTCCCACGGGACCTGGGGCACCGTAGGGGCCGCGGCGGCCACGGCCAAGCTGCTGGACTTCGGACCGGACATGACCGGCGAGGCGATGAACATAGCCTGTTCGATGAGCCCCGCCAACACCTGGACCCCCTGCCTGGAAGGAGCGACGGTGCGTAACCTCTATCCCGGTCGCTCCGGGCTGCAGGGCATAATGGCAGCCCAGGTGGCTGTCTGTGGCTTCACCGGACTGAAAGACGGCCCGGCGGACATCTACGGTTCGCTGCTGGGCGAGTCCTTTGATGCGGCGGCGGTGCTGGACGGCCTGGACCCGTCGGGACCACTGCGGGTCCGCCAGAACTACTTCAAGCTTCACGCTTGCTGTTTGTACAACCACCCGGTATTGGACGGCGTTCAACATCTGATGGACCGGGAGGAATTCACCGCCGGGGAGGTGGCGTCCATCCGGGTGGAAGCGCCGCCGGTGGCTTCGATCATGACCAACCCGGAACCGGACAACATGCTGGCGGCGAAATTTTCCCTGCCCTACGCCGTCGCCACGGCGGTGGTGCACGGCGCCACTGACGTTACGGCCTTCTACCCCGACCGGGTGAAAGACCCGGAGACCAGGGCATTGGCGCGCCGGGTGAACGTTGTCGCCGACCCTGAAATGGACCTGCGGCGTTATGATTACCCCGCCGCGCGGGTGAGCGTGTCGTTACACGACGGCAGGACCCTCACGGAGAGCGTCACCGTCCATCACGGCGACCACCGCGACCCGGCGTCGCGCAAGGAGCTAATCGACAAGTTCACCTTTTTGACGCGGGACATCCTGGGAGCGGACGGGGCCCGCAAGGTCGTCAAGGCCGTGGAAGAATTGGACACCCTGGAGGACATCCGGGAGCTGACGGCGCTGCTTCGGGTGGGTGAGGCGGGACCGGACCCCATCTAGTCTCCGGAGTGCTCCACCTTGACCGTGGTGTGCAGGCCGCCGCGGACTTTGTAGTCGAGCGCGATGGCCATGGACTTGGGTTGGCAGCAGGCTACCAGGTCGTTCAATACCCGGTTGGCAGCGTGCTCCTGGACGATTCCAACGTCCCGGTAGGACAGCAGGTAGTATTTCAGCGACTTCAGCTCGATGCAACTCCGGTGCGGGACATACGAGATGGTCAGCGTTCCATAGTCAGGCAGCCCGGTCCAAGGACAGACGGCGGTGAATTCGTCCGTGTCAATTTCCACCTGGGCGTCCTGGTCGGGATAGTCATACTGGAACGTCAGCAACAGGCCGGGGTCGATGGCCTCTTCGCTTTTGGCTGGAAGCTGTTGGTCCAGCCCTTCGTATTCTCCTTTCAACTCCGGGATCGTCGCCATTGTTTCCTCCAGGATTCGTTTAGGATTAGCCTCAAGCCATCATATGATAATATAGGCCATCACGCAGCCTGGAAGCTCAAATTATGACCCAGACCCGCAAGTACGCCTACACCCTGGCCCAATTGGACCTGATGACCCTCGACGAGGCCCAGGCGTTGGCTTTCGACGCCCGGGACGCCCTGCTGGACCTGGTGGTCGCCGACGGCCGTCACGACGCGACCACGGCCGTCTCGTACCGGACCGGCATGTACACCGACTACTTCGAAGAGGACATCGTCCGCATGTTGAAGCTGCGGGCGGTAAAGGTGCGCTGCCGGGGCATCACGTCCTCGGATTTCAACGGAAACGTGGTTGGCGGCAACAACGTCGAACAATACCAGGCTTGCTTCCGCCATGTCGAAACCGTGCTGACCGCAGCCCGGACCAACTTCTCCCGGGTGGTCAACCTGGTGGTGTTTCTAACCGACATGGACCAGTGGGAGGCATTTAACGGAGTGTTCCGGGAGTTTGTTCCCAACCCGCCCTGCCGTGCGGTCATCGGGACTACCGGCTTGGCCCAGCCGCCCCTGGCCATCGAAATAGTGGACTGCGAGGCCTACCGGGTGGCTGATTAGCCACCGTCACCAATTCTGAAAAGCTGGAGGGGCATGATGGCGAACCTGACACTGGCCTACAAGGTCCGCAGCTACAGCACCGGCACCCTGGGCCGGGCAATCTGCAACACCCGCAACCACCACTGGGTCGCCGACGACGCCGGCGGCGAGGAGGTGGGGGCCGGAGAGTTGTTCTTCTCCGGGATTACCGCCTGCGCCGTCAACATGGTGGAACGCCTCGCCAACACCGACGACATCGCCCTGGAATGGATGGACGTCGACGTCGAAGGGTACCGGGACGCCGACAAGGAGCCCGGCAACATCTCCCTTTACGATGCCATCCGCATCAAGTTCGAGATGTGGGGAGTGGACGACGACCAGGCCCACGAACTTGTAGAGATGTGGAAGCGCCGTTGACCCCTCTACGGATCGGTCGCCGTGGCGACCGCCGACACCACCGTGGAGTTGGTCTCCCATACCGGACCGCACCGGTAGAGGTTAGGGAAGCGCCGGCGCCCCCATCCTAACCTTCCCCCATCGGGGGGAAGGGACTTGTTCAGAAGTTCCTTAGATGTAGAGGTTAGATGACGAGAGGCCCGATGAATATTTGCTCCTTCCTGCCCAGCGCTACGGAAATAGTCTACAAGCTGGGCCTGCAAGATGGTCTCCGCGGAGTCACCCACGAGTGCGACTACCCCCCCGACGCCCGGAATAAACCCGTGGTGGTGCGCAGCGTGTTCGAGGGACAGCAGCCCACCAGCGGGGAGATCAGCCGCGTGATCTCGGAGCGCCTGGAACAGGGTCTCGGCATCTACGAGATCGATGAGCCGACCCTGCGGGCCGCCGAGCCCGATCTCCTGATCACCCAGGCGATCTGTGAGGTTTGAGCCATCTCCTCTCGGCAGGTTGCCGAGGCTAGTCTTGGCCTTCCGAAGAAACCGGAAGTCTTGTCCCTGGACCCCCAACTGCTGGCCGACGTAGTGAATGACATTCGCAAGGTCGGGAAGGCCACCGGCTCAGAAGCCGCTGCCGAGGATATCGCCATTGACATGGAGGCCCGCATCGGCGCCGTGGTCCAACGGGCGGCCGACGCCGACAGCCACCCCAGCGTGCTGCACGTGGAGTGGGCTGATCCCCTGATGTGCGGCGGTCATTGGGTCCCTGAAATGGTGGAGATGGCCGGCGGCTCCAACTCTTTCGGCGACAAGGACACCGGCACGCTCAAGCTCGAATGGGACGACGTGCTGGAGCGCCAACCGGAGATCATCATCATGATGCCCTGCGGGTTCGACGTGAAACGCGGCCTTCAGGACGTGCCGATCCTGGCCCAGAGGGAAGGCTGGGATTCGCTGCCGGCGGTGCGAAACAACCGGGTCTACGTGATAGACGCCAGCGCCTTTGCCAGCCGCTCGGGGCCCAGATTGGTAACCGGGCTGGAGATAATGGCGGAGATGATACACCCGGAGTTGTTTTCCGGTCTCATCCCGGAGTCGGGGGCTCTTCGGCTGTTCGGAGAGTTGGCCAAGACGGGCTAACCCCACGCCGCTGTTACAACACGGTTAGTCGCGCCGGCCGGGCCGGCCCGGCCGGGCCGATCAGTTCAGGCGGGGTCCCCGGTAAGGGTTCCGCTTGGCGATCTCCTGTTGCAACTCGTAATTCCCCCGCTTCAGGAGGGGCACCAAGTGGGAGAGCCTCGCCGCCACCGTCGGGGCCTCCAGCAGTGCCTGGCGGACTGTATTCTGAAGGTTGAGGCTGGCGGCGACCGTGTACGAAAGCTCCACCGGATCGTCGGGTATGGTTACCTGGGAAGCGTAGCCCCCGGCAAGGGCGGTGAGCCCTTGCACCAACGCCGGATATTCCTCTTTCAGTTGGGGCACCAGCTCGGTTATCCCCTCGCCCAAAGGCTCCCCCAAGAACCTTACGCGGCCCACCAGGTAGGGCGCCTGTTGGATTATCTCTCCGATCTCGAACCGCCGCTCCCCCTTGGTCATAATGTTCATACGCCCCTCGTCAAGCAACTCAGAGCGCAAGACCCGGGCGGTCGTTCCGGTCTCGAAGGGCAGGGCCGGGTCACCGGACTCCAGGCCCTGCTTGATAAGCACGACGCCGAAGGGCTCGTTCCGTTCCATGCAGTTGCCGATCATGGACTTGTAGCGCTCTTCGAAGATATGCAGCGGCAGGGGAGCGCCGGGGAACAAGACCAGGTTGAGGGGGAACAGGGGCAACTCGGCCAGGCCGTCTTCCGGGCCTCTATCTTCATTTACCATAACGTCACGAGTATATTCCTTCCGCGAAGGGTCGCACAAGCTGGCGTTGGCCAAGGGGCAGGGTGATTCGGGCAGGGTGATTCAATTGCCGGTGGACGATAGCTGAACCCACGGCATGAGTTATCCCTGCCGGGCCGGGATGCCGGCATCCCTCTCGTCGTTCCGGCTTTCGCCGGAACGACGACACTACATCTCTGTCATGGTAACAGCAACCCGGAAGCTAACGGCGGTTGTTGGCCCGGCGCACCCTGAAGTTGGTGGGCGCCTTTTGGCGGCGCACCCACTTCAGGTAGCTGGAAACCTCCGGGTTGGCGCGCAGCGTCTCGATTGAGTTCAATTCCCGCGCTAACGTCGTTTCCGAAAACATGGCGTGAAGCTGCCGGTGGCAGGTGGGGCACAGCATTGCCTTGGGCCCGAACTTGCCGCCCCGGGAACGGGGCACCAGGTGATGTTCGGTGAAACGATGGGACTCCCGGCGGCAGAGCTGGCAGGCCTGCGGGGTATCAGGCCGCGCCGGCGCCCCGTCGGCGCTTGCCCGGTCTCGGTGCGCTCCCCGGACCAACGGTTACTTTGGCTCCGGGACTTCCAGGAACCGCCACCCGGGCAGGTCCACCCGCCACTCCTCATCCTCCAACAACATAGGCAGGATCAGACCGTTCATGGCCCTCCCCCGGGTCACCTCGGTGGTGTCCTCGTTCATGCCGAAGGGCAGGAAGGCGAAGGCGTGGCGGTCGTCGACATAGCTGGTGGGCGATATGCCCAGGTCGGTGAGGTCTTCCAGGGGCCAGAGGCTCAACACGGTGTTCCTGAAGTCGTCCAGCATCGAGGCCCGCATGGGATGCCGGGCGTCATAGCCGGCGCGGTAGGCCTGTTGCATGTCCACACGGTTCTTGGTGGCCCACACCCCCATGCGCATACCCCGTGTCTCCTTGGAGAGAAGGGACCACGCCTCGTCCATGTCGCCGAGGCGCACCGCCTCGGCGAAAGCTCCGGCGCGGTTGCCGCATTCATCCGGGTAGGGACTCCGTTTCTCCCCCGGTATTCTCATACTCACCAATTGGGAATGTGGAATCTGGAATGCAGGATACCCGGTACGTTATGACATCGCGCGGCGCTTCCGCATTCCACTCTCCACATTCTACATTCCAATGGCGTAGCCGTCCCGCCGCGGGTCGGCCGCGCCCTGAAGCACCCCGGAATCCGGGTCGGCCAGTATCATCATCTCGCTGCCCGCCGCTCCCCAAGGGTGGAGCGCCTCCAGCACGTGGCCTCGCGTTTCCAACTGCCGTCTCACTTCCGGACCCAACCTGGATTCCACGTAGAGCAGGTTGTCGCATTCGTGAGGGATGTTGGACTCGGTGGGGCTGTGGGTGTTACGCCAGCGGGGCGCTTCCACGGCCTCGGCCACGGTCATGCCAAAGTCGACTACGTGGGAGATAACCTGCATATTCGTCTGCACCTGGGTGTCGGCGCCTGGGGTCCCGCAGACCAGGAAGAGACTCTCCGCCGGCCCGCCGCCGTTGCTGGAGGCCTCTCCACCCCGGAAGACCATCACCGGGTTCATGGTGTGGCGTACCCGCTTGCCTGGCTGCAAGCAGTCCACGTGGTGCGGGTCCAGATGCCAGTAGGTCATACGGTTGTTGAGCAACACCCCGGTGTCGCCGGCGACGACGCTGGAGCCCAGCGAGCTCTGGATGCTCTGAAGCTGGCATACGGCGTTGCCCCAGCGGTCCACCACCACGAAGCAAGTGGTGTCTTCCTCCTGGGCCGAAGCGGCGGCCACGGCGCGCGGCCGCCGGGCGCCGGGTTGGTGGCCCCAGGGGTCTCCCTGCCGCACCCCGGCGGCGGCCCGTTCCAGGCTGATGAGGGCGGCCCGTTCTTTGGCGTAAGACTTGGAGACCAGACCCGCGGTTGGAACTTCGACGAAATCCGGGTCGGCCATGTAGGCTTCCCGGTCGGCGAAGGACAGTTTCTTGGCTTCGACCATCAGGTGGATGCTCTCGGCGGTGTTGCAGCCCATGCCGCGCAGGTCGAACTGCTCGACCAGGTTCAATTCCTGCAACAGGACGTGCCCGCTGGAATTGGGCGGGGCCTCGTAGACCGAGTAGCCCCGGTAGGTGGTGGAGATGGGCGCTTCCCACCGGGACCGGCAGTCGGCAAAGTCCTTCATCGACAGCAACCCGCCCTGCTCCTCGCTGAACTTGACCATCGCTTCGGCCGCCGGCCCCTCGTAATACGCGTCGCGGCCGCCGTCCACGATGGTCTGGAAGGTACGGGCCAAGTCCTTCTGGTAGATTATCTCGCCAGGCTTCAACCCACTGCCCTTTGGCGCGAATATCTTTTGGGAGGTCGGGAACTGCTGAATCAGGGAGTCTCCGGCGATCACGCCCGACAACACGTGGGTAACGGGGAACCCGTTGTCGGCCAGGTCCAATGCGGGGTCGAAGACCTGGGCAAGGGACAACGACCCGTATTTAGAGTGGGCCGACATCCAGCCGTCCAGCAGTCCGGGCACGGAGGCGGAGAGGACGCCTTTCACCGGAATGCCGGTGGCTTGGTAGCGCTCCAGTGCCGCGGCGTAGGGGGCCGCCCCAGTGGCGTTACAGACCTCGATGGTCCCCGCCTCGCGGTTGTAGACCATGATGTAGCCGTCGCCGCCGATGCCCGACATATTCGGCTCGACGACGTTCAGGGCGGCGGCGGTCGCGATGGCGGCGTCAACGGCGTTGCCTCCCATTTGCAGCACCGACATACCGGCCTGGGAGGCCAACGGATGGGCGGAACAGACCATGCCGTTCCGGCCCATAACCACAGGCCGGTTGGACTCGTAAGTTACGCCGTGGGGTGTGGTTGGCATGGGGGCCTAACCTCCGGTGGCGGCTTTGCGACGGAATGATTTAACCACAGGGGCCGGGGAGAGCACAGCGTTTGACTCTGGGTTCCTTGTACCCTCTACGGCGCATTTGCCTTGTACAATAAAAAAGGCCCCGATTGATACGGGGCCTCTCGTTTTTCAGGGACAGGTTGCCGGCCTAGTGGCCGCCGCAACCGCCGCTGCCGCATCCGCAACCACCGGCGCCGCAACCACAACCGGAGCCGCAGCCGCCGCCGGTAAACATCGGGTTGTTGATCACGAAGCCGACTTGGCCGCCGAAGTTCTCCACGTAGTCAATGGTGGCCTCTTCCAGGAAGGGCGCGCTGTCGGAGTCCATCAGGAACCGGACGCCTTCCCTGCTCAGCACGGTGTCGTCCGCCTGGCTCTCATTTTCCATCGTCAGCATGTACTGAAGTCCGCCGGCTTCGGCGGGCATGGCGACAACGCGGAGCGACCCCTCCTGCTCACCCTGTTCTTCCATGACTTCCTTGAGTTTCTCGATGGCGAGGGTCGTAACGTCCATTTTGTTTCCGCTCCTTGCAATTTATCGTGTATTGAGAGGCAACGCTAACACACTTCAGAACACCCAGTCAATCTCAGTAGAGGGACCGTTGCGGGTCCCCTCTATTCGCAGGGGGCCGGTCGAATGCCCGGTCTAGAGCACTTCCAGGAGGATGGTGACGCCCCCGGTCAGGAACAGCACGGCCGCCCACAGGAGGTCCACGTTAACCCACCCCCACCGCAAAAACGCCAGCCCCACCTTTTTGTAGACCACCATTGCTATGGGAAACATCACCAGCAGCATGGCCGCGGTGTGCACTCCCAGACCGATCGCCCAAGCCGCCGACGCATCGGCCAGGTCGAGGTAGCCGGCATGGTGGGACAACTCCCCGGCGGCTGCCGGACCCGCCTCGTCCAGGTTCAAGATGATGGGGGCCAGCATCAGTCCCGCGCCGTGGGACGTGGCCATGAGGAAGGACCAGACGAAAAGGTCCCGGGGGCCGACCCGCATCCCCACCCAACGCGGGTGCCGGTAGTAACGGAACAACTTGTATGCGCCGAACAACAGCAGCACTACTCCGGCGATGATCCGGAGGCTGCCCAGCGGGACGAAGGACCCGATGACGGCCAGGGCAACGGCGATGACCACCAGAGAGGCGGCGTGCCCCGCCGTAACGAAGACCAGGGCCCGGGAGATGGCCCAGCCGGTGCCTTGTTGCAGGCCGAGGGCCACCGCGAACAACCAGCCCATGGCCGGGTTCAGGCCGTGAAACGCCCCCAGGGCGGCAAGGCCCGCCAACGACCCCAGGGATGCCAGGGCCGCCGGTTCGCTGTGCAACAGTGGGACTGGGAGCACCCCGGCGGTCTCAGCGGGACGTTACGGATAGCAGAAGGAATCCGAGGAGGCGTCCCCGCCTTCCAGGCGCAGTTGGTGAGACCGCCCCTCTCCGAAATCGATGAAAAAGTCAGGGTCCAATTCCAGCCCGCCGTCCGGGCCGGCGTTGAACTTTATCATCCATCCGGTCAGGCCCGGATAGAACGTATCGTCCCAAGTGCTGTACAGCGAATTAGTGGCGTAAACCCGCCGGCCGTCGCGGCTGATCTCCACCATCTGCGGCGCTCCAACCAAGGCTCCCGACTTGGGGTGGGAGGCCTTGCGAACGATCCCGCCCGCCCGCACCGTGCCGGTGAGCTTCGGATTGAACGGGTCAGAAACATCGTACTGCCGGAGTTCGCCGGTCCCCCAGCAGGAGACATAGAGGAACCTGTCGTCCACCGACAGGTCCAAGTCGGTGATCAGCGGCGGGACGGCTCCCAAGGGCTTCAACGCTTCGGGCAGCAGCTCGGGATCAGCCGGCTCGGCGGGTATGTCGATAATCTTGGTGACTGCCCACTTGCCGTTCTCCTGGTACCAGGTGAAGACGGCCCCCGACAGGTCGTTGGCGTTCACCACCACGCCGACAAAGCCGTAAGCCTTGGCCGGGTTGTGGGCCGGGCGAAGCTCCAGCGCCATCTGGTATTCGGAGCCCAGGTCAACTTCCTGGACGTGACGACGGCGGCGCAGGTCCCAGAAGTGGATTTTGTGGCCGTAGTTGTGGTTCACGATGTGTTCCAGGACCGGGCCGTTCTCGAACATATCGGGGGTGCCCCATTCGCTGGTGACGACCACGTCCAGACCGATGTGCCACCAGAAGTCGTAGGAGAGCAACTGGGGGCCGCGGTCAAGCTCCCAGCGGCCCAGCGGTTCGAAGGTGTTGTGGTCGATGCGCAATATGCCGCCGGGCGATCCGCCATCGGCCGACCCGATGCCGTTCAGGTAGATGGCGTCGGGGCCGCAATGCACGGTATGAAGGCGACTGTAGCCGGTGCGGGCGAAGATGTCCTCCGGCTCAACAGTCTTGACGAGCTTGAGGTGATAGGGATCGGGCTTGGTGTCCATGATGTAGATGCGTGAAGTCCGCAGGGTCGGCACCACCAGGTAGCGGCGCTCCAGGTGCGGGTGGGGAGCGTAAGGGCACAAGGCAGAACTGCAGGCGTTCCAGCCGAAGTGGTGCAGTTCATCCCCCACGTTGGGGACGTCCAGGGCGCTTACGATTTGACTATAGGTCGGCGAGTTGGGGTCCAGGTCTACCACCGTCATTTGATCGGGGTTGCCGTTTACGTTCAAAACCGCGCAATAGCCAAGGCGTTCGGCCGGCGCCTTCGTCGCCATCGTCGGGGAAGGATAGAACGTGGGGTCCGGGGTCAAAAGCGCCATGTGTCGCTCTCCTCGTTTTGGGGCATCGCGCCGGCGGGGTGGCCGGACAATCTTATTCAGCAGCGAATATATCAGATTAAGCGACAGGTTTCGATTATGAAGGTCTGACAGCCGGGAGTTGACGGCCCGGAGATACGGTGCCTAGACTCGACGTATATCGACACAAATGCTGTGACCCGCGACGGGCGCGGGCTCAGACGGCGAATATCCTGAAGGGACGGACCTATCGGGCCGTCTCTTTTTTTATTTCGGATCTGGCAAATCTGTGGGCCCCAGGAGGGCCGCACGATCAGGAGGCGGGATGCAATACCGGACCGGCCAATCAGACTCCCCTGTCGGACCTCGGCTCGAAGGCTTATGGGTCGAAGGCTTATGGGACGCCGCGCCCGTAGACGGGCAGGACTCGATGCTGACAAAGTGGCGCTGCCCGGCGATGTCGGTCGCCGACAGCAAATCGGGGGACAACCCGGACGCCCCGGTGACCTTCGTCCTCTCGACCGACGAGGTCGATCGCCACGGCGACGTGATATCGGCCGAGGGCTGGCGGCTCGAGCCGTACTTGAGGAACCCGGTGCTGCTCTGGGCCCACGACTACCGCCGTCCGGCCATCGGCCGCGCCGTAGACGTCTGGTCCGAGTCCCGCCGCTTGATGGCGCGGATGGAGTTCGCTCCGACGGATTTCGCCCAAGAGATAGCGGCGTTGTATCGCTCGGGTTTTCAGTGGGGTGTCTCGGTCGGCTTCAAACCCATCCGGTTCGAAGAGCGGAGAGACGAGAAATCGGGCGCGTTTCTGGGGTTGCGGTTCATCGAACAGGAATTGTTGGAAGTCAGCGCCGTGCCCGTGCCAGCCAACCGGAACGCCCTCCGGCGCTCGGAAGCGCCGGGCATTCCCAAGAACGCTCCGGATACAGACACGGTGGCCGCCATCCTGAATATTCTCAAGGAGGGCCGGCGTTGACAACGGCAAGACGCGTGGGTGGACCAGCATGGGGCAGGGCCCCGCCCCGGTCCAAGCGGCAAAGACACTGGAGCCAGGCATCTCAACACACAATCGCCGGGAGGCAAGTATGACTATCGCACCTCAAGACCTGGACCTCATCAAACGGGAGCTCAACTCCGTCCGGGAATTCTATGAGTCCCGAATGGAGACTGAGATCCCGCCCATCAAAGAGGAGCTGGACCGTATCGCCGGTCAGCTCACCAATGTGCAAACGGCTTGGCGGGAGAGCGAAAAGCGGTCGTTGCTGCACCGTCACATCAGCGGCGAGCGGCCGAGAGTGCCCTACGGTAAATACACGGGCTTGGACCATCTGGACCTGGCCTGTGTCCGCAGCCTACTCGCCGCCCAGATGCGCGACCCCGGCGGGCCCAACCCACGAGTATTGGAGGGATGGCAGTCCAACCTCAAGGCCGCCATGGACTCCGCTACCGCGGGATCCGGCGCCGAATTGGTGGACACCCAGGAGGCCCGAGCCCTTTGGGATGACGTTAACCTGGAGACGGCCATCGCGCCCCTGTTCAACACCATCCAGATGCCCAGCAACCCGTTCCAGATACCCCTGCAGATGGGCGACGTCAACTGGTACCCCGGCGCGGAGAACGTTGCTCCCGAGAATACCGCGTTGTCCACGGCCCGGCAGACCCTGACCGCCCACGAACTGGTGGCCGAGGTGCCCTGGTCCTACGACCTGGACGAGGATGCGGTCATCGCCATGATGGAGGAACTGCGCCGCGGCCTGTTGCGCAACGCCCGGGAGGTGATCGACGACGTAATCCTGAATGGCGACACGTCGACGGTCGACAACATCAACGCCGACGGCGCCACGATTTCCTCCGACGATGCCGGCAAGGGTCACTGGCTGGTGGGGTTCGACGGCCTGTTGCACCTCCCGTTGGTAGACAACTCCAAGCAGGCCATCGACCACGGGGCCGGAGTTTCCGACGATATGTTCAATGAGGTCCGGGCACGGTTGCGCAAGTACGGCGTCAGGCCGTCGGAGGCGGTCTACGTCACCGACGTCAACACCTTCATCCGCTCGTTGGGCGTCAGCAACTTCCGCACCCTCGACAAGTTCGGTCCCCAGGCGACCCTGCTGACCGGCCAGTTGGGCGCGGTCGAGGGCATTCCGGTAATCGTCTCCGAGCAGATGGCTCTGGCCGACGCCGACGGCAAGGTCACCGACGGCGGCAACGGCGCCAGCACCGGACGGCTGCTCATCGTGAACCGGTCCCAATGGCGGTTGGGCTTCAAGCGGGAGCTCACCATCGAAACGGTGCGGGACGCCAAGAAGCGGCAGAACATCATGGTCGTCAGCTTCCGGATTGCCCTCCAGGAACGCAGCGGCAACCGGTCCACCGCCACCCATACAGCCCTTCAGTACAACATCACCGGAGTGTAATAAATGACCACCCGGCGAAACCGGCGGGTCCAACCCCGGCCCCGGTCGTACTCCGCCCTGCTCAATACCCACGACTCCAACACGTCAAATCTCCGGGAGACCATCGCCGCGCCCCGGAAGGGTAAGCGTCTCCGGTTGATCCGGGTGAGAGCAGTGCAGGAGAGAGCCAGCGGCGGCCGGCTCTACGAAGTCTACTTCGGCGTCGGCGCCGACATCAACGTCAACCCGGCCAAGGCCGTCGACACTCTGGACATCCCGGGCTCCGGGGAAGCCGCCACCCGGACCTTCCTCAAAGAAGAGGGGCCGAGGGGGTTGCGGGACGAGGTGTTGAGCGGCCGGTGGAGCGGCGCCGCGCCCTACAGTGTTCACAAAATCATCGTGGAGTATTCGGAGGAAAGCTGATGACCACCCGGGCGCATTACCGGGCCCCTCTGCACCGTCGGGCCTTCGTCCTGAAGACCGCCCAAGCGGCCTCGTCCACCAATGGAAACCCTCAGACCATACTCACGCCGGCCAAGGGTTACCGGCTCCGGTTGACCCGGGTCAGGGTGCTGCAGACCGTGGCCGACGGCCGCCACCTGTGCGAAATCTACTTCGGCGGCGCCGGCAGCCTGCTGGGCGCGCCGTCCAAGGCCATCGATATCCTGGCGGTGCCCAACCTGGGCAGCGACGCCACGCGCACCTTCCTCAAGAACGAGGGGCCCCGCGGGCTGAGGGGGGAGGTGCTGAGCCTCCGGTGGCGGGGACGGCCTCCGGCCAACGCCCACACGGTGGTCGTCGAATACACGGAAGAAAACTGACGCGGCATTTCTCGAATTTCGCCGCCCAAATTTCGCAGAAGGATGACGGCCCATGGGAAGAGAGGCCTACCGGTCCCTTTACGGGGACCTCACAAAACTCAAGGACGACAGCGTGTTGAAGGACCCCGCCGCGGGGAGCGATGACGATGACGAGCTGTTCCAATTGCTCTTGGCGGTGTCGGACTGGGTCGACAACTTTTGCAACCGGCATTTCTACCCCCGGTGGGATGCCCTGGTTCTCAACGGGAACGGCTCCAAACGGCTGGCTGTGCCGGACTTGCTGTCGGTCGCCTCCCTCGCGGAGGATGCCAAGGGCGACCGTTCATTCGACGCGAACTGGGCGGACGGCGACTACCGTCTCGTCCCCTACAATAGCTCGCCGGCCAAGCCCTGGGGCACCCCGTACAACGCTATCGAGGCCGGCGGACGGCGGACCGTGTTCAAGGAAGGCGAGGGCAACCTGCGAGTCGAGGGAGTCTGGGGATACCGGGCCTTCTACGAAGGCAGCGGCGCGGCGGTGACCGGCGGGCCCGTAACTCCCGACGCCGCCGCGTTCGCCGTCGATGACAGCTCCCAACTGGCGGTGGGGCAAACGGTGGCGTTGGGCCCGGAGATGTTGCTGGTCACCGGAATATCCGACAACCGGGTCACCGTGTCCCGGGGGCTCAACGGCTCCACCGCCGCCGGGCACGCCGAATACTCTTCTCTGGGCATTCTGCGCTGGCCGGCGGCGGTGGAGCGGGCGGCTTTGATCCAAACGGCCCGAATCTGGACCAGGGCCGCCGACTTCGAGCCCTTCTACGTTGACGCTGACGTGGACACGGACGTGCGGCTGCTGCTGGAAGCTTACCGCAAGTCTCCAACGTAGCAGACCGGCCGAGACGTGCGGAACGCTATAATAAAACTTGGCGGTTATTCTGTAATGCGTTATTTGCAATGCGGCCTTGTCCATTGTTCAAAATTAACTTAACAATAAAACGAATGTTTCTTGGAGGCCGATACGGGGCTGTGTATAATCAGGTGGCTGTCGTCTCTCCCCGGCACAATGCTGTGAGTTCCGGTAGAGCAAGGGAGCTCCCGATGGAGAGCGTTACACGAAAGACCACCGATTAGCGTAAGAGTTGTTAGCTAGGCGGGTAGCAGGCTTAATCGTGCAGGGGCGGAGGGTTGAGTCTCAGAGTGACTACGGATCTGTTCGTACGGGGGCGCCGGGTTTAACCACATCCTGCACCGCATATTCGGCAAAGGAGAAAGCAACATGCCGAGAGCGCTGAAGACAGCTGCCGGGGGAGTCGATAAGGGCCTGCCAGAGGACCGGAAGGGCAAGGCTAAGGCGAAGTCGATGGCCCTGGAGGAGCGCAAGGAGTTGGCACGAACCGGGGCGGCAGCCCGGTGGGGTTAATGGGCAAGCATGTTCTTGTTGGCCATCGTTCAATCACGCCGAATTTGGGGCTTATTTCTGGGCGTCGGTCAACTGATTGGAGCGGTCGTTGTCCTTGTGATTTATGAGCATCGTAACGGAGACTCCACTGGCTCATTAGGCACTACTGTTGCCGTTTGGCAAGGATTGGCGCCATGTGCCATTGTCGCTGTCACAGTCACCATTGTAGAAGGGATTCCTATGATAACTAAAGAATGGGGCAAAAAACACAGAGAGGCAGGGAGGCAGGAGAGTACGAAGGAATGGCAAAACGCGTTAGAACAGGCGGCTATATCGCCTGAGCAAAAAGCCAAAATAGAAGAAGCATTGGCCGCAATACGTGCCGAGAGGGAGAAAGAACCAACCTAAACCCTCAAATCAGCGTATACCCATTAACACCAAAGGCTCGACAATGTCGGGCCTTTGTCATGTCAGAATACGCTAGCCTTTCCGGCTGGCGTCATGGAAAACCCGGACTCGACGATGAGGCTCCCGTCCCAGCCCCCGGGGGCCTTCCAAGCCACGTCAAATTCGTCTATTCCATAATGGTCCACCGCCCACTGCACTGTTCACAACTGCGGACAATCCCGCGATAAGCGCAGTCCGTCGCCATGCCGGCGAAAGCCGGGCTTCTTACCAAAGGCCGAACAACTACATGAGCTCGGCTACTGCTAAAATCGGTGCGGTCGATACCGCAACATATCCTGTTTAATAGCCGCGTGGCGCCGTGACGCCGCCGGCTGGTACGATAGATGCCACGGCTATAGTACGCAACCCACCTCCTTCAAGTGCATGATCACTGATAGGCAGACAGGCAGGCAGGAAACATTGACTGAAGAGTTACTCGACGGCCGCATTCTGGTCGACCGCCAGCCGCCTCTGGCCACGGTCACCATCAACCGTCCCGGCCAACGCAACGCCCTCAGCTTCGATATGTGGCGCGCCATGGCCGGGTTGCTCCGGGACCTGGACGCCGACCGGGAGATCAGAGCCGTCGTCATCGCCGGAGCAGGCGGCGAGGCGTTTTCCGCTGGCGCCGACATCGCCGACTTCGAAGCCCACCGGTCCGACTCGGTCAAGGGCCGGGGCTACAACGACGCGGTGGATGGGCTGCTGAAGGCCGCGGCCGGGATGGCCACCCCCACAATTTCGATGGTCCAGGGATTCGCCGCCGGAGGGGGCTGCGAACTGGCGGTCGCCACCGACCTCCGCATCGCCGGCGAGGGCAGCAGACTGGGCATTCCGGTGGCCCGGCTGGGCATAACCATCGGTCACCGGGAGATGAGAGGACTGGTTGACTTGGTAGGAAAGGGCAACGCCCTCTACATACTTCTCTCCGGCCGCCTGCTGGACGCTCATGAAGCCCTGCGCATCGGCCTGGTCAACCAGGTAGTTCCCGCCGAAGAACTTGAAGCCTACACCTATCGCCTGGCCAACGAGATCGCCGCACTAGCCCCGCTGTCACACGCCGTTAATAAAGAGACCCTCAGGCAGGTGCAGCTCAAGCCTTCCTTGAGCGACCTCACGCCCGAGGAAGCCGGCCTGCCTCTCACCCAGTTCGACACCCAGGACTACCAGGAGGGCTACCGGGCCTTCCTGGAAAAACGCCGTCCTAACTTTATTGGCGAATAACCGGGGCCAATAACCGGGGCCAATAACCTGAACTGTGATTTCCGGATCCGGAGGATGGAGCAGGATTCTCCTATAATCAAGGCCATCCCATGAATCAAGTGAAGCACAGTTCAAGACAAAAACAGCGCGCCGACTTGTTGCTGGTGCTCCGCGGCCTTGCCGAGAGCCGGGAGCGGGCACAGGCGTTGATCATGGAGGGACTGGTCTACGGCCCCTCGGGCCGGATCGCCAAGGCCGGGACGCTGCTGGCCGACTCGATAGAGCTGGAGGTGCGGGGGCGGTTGCCCTTCGTCAGCCGGGGCGGTCTGAAACTGGACCGCGCCTTGGGCCGGTTCGGAATCGACGTCACCGGCATCACGGCCCTGGACGTCGGGGCCTCCACCGGCGGGTTCACCGACTGCCTGTTGCAGCGCGGCGCCGGCCACGTCTATGCCGTCGACGTGGGGCACGGTCAGTTAAGCTACAAGCTGCGCCAGGACGCTCGGGTGTCCGTAATTGAACGGTGGAACGCCCGCTATCCTTACGAATTGCCCGAGCCCGTTGACCTGGTGGTCATCGACGTTTCGTTCATTTCCCTATCCCTGGTTATACCTCCCGCCTTGGACCACCTGAAAAACGGCCGGCCCGTCTTGGCCTTGGTCAAACCCCAGTTCGAGGCCCCCAGGGCGCAGGTGGGACGAGGCGGCGTCATCAAGGACCCAAGAGTACACGCCGCGACGCTCGGCAAAATGATCAACTGGTCGGTGTCCCAAGGACTGCGGGTGCGGAACATCTGCCGTTCCCCCATACTGGGCGACGCGGGAAACGCGGAGTTCTTCATAATGCTCGAAAAGTAGGGGCGCCCCTACGCTATTGATTAGTTTTTTACGCTGTTTCGGGGAGTTGCAAAAATGGAAGTACAGGAACTGGCCGAACTGCTGACGGCCTCCGAGAAGACGGTTTCGGTGGCGGAAGCCTGCACCTGCGGTCTCGTCGGCTACATGCTGGGCACGGTGCCGGGAAGCTCCCGCTATTTTCCCGGTGGTGTCGTCGCCTACACCGGCGGCCTGAAAGAGAAGGTGCTGGGAGTCCCGGACGACGTGGCTCCGGCTCACGGCACGGTCAGCCGTGAAATGGCCGTCGCCATGGCACGGGGAGTCCGCGAGTTGACCGGCACCGATTACGCCGTCTCAACCACGGGTGTCACCGGCCCCGCCGCCGGACGCTCCGGCCTGCCCATCGGCACCTTCTGGGTCGGGCTGTCAGTCAAGGATGGCGAGGACAGCGCCATCGAGATACACGTGGACGGAGACCGCGACGCCACCAAGAGGGCGGCGGCCCAAGCGGCCATAGACCTGCTGGGCCGGCGCCTGATGGACGAGTAGCCCCGCCCTATGTTGGCAGCCCCGCCCTACGTTGGCAGAAGCGGCAGCAGCGGCAGCAGCTTCTGGCGGGACTCCGCCGACCGCTCGATCTGGGGCCAGTCCCACTCCATTGGGACCATTTCCACCCGGCGCCAGGTGTCCGATTGGTCGCAGTAATGGGGGCTGCCCGGATGCCCCGAGCTGCCCAGTGGCACCACCCATAGCGAGTCCTTCCAGTCGGCGGTGTCGTAACAGTAGCGGGCCACCGACAGGGTGGTGATGGTGGCGGGCGCGGCGGGCGAATAGCCGCCGGCCAACGGCGTGTCGCCGTCGCCGCCGGCGGGAATTGCCGGCGGGTCCAGCAACCCGGCCAGTTCAGGGTAGGCTGCCGAAAGGGTGTGTTGCGGCCGCGCTTGGTGGACGCGCTCCCAGCGCCACTCCTCCATGTCGTCGCCCAACCGGTCGCGCAACGTGGCCGTCGCAGCCGTTAACGCCCTTGACAGGGCCGCCGCCCAGGTGTCGCCCGGTGGCAGCAGCGATACGTCGTCCTGCTCGATCATGGCCGACAGGCGGGCCTTGAGCCGGTTGCCGAAGGAGCCCAGTCCCCGGTCCCCTGGATGCCAGGCGTTTTCAGCCAACTCCGGGGTGAGGTTGTTTCCGAGGGCCTCTTTGAACAGGGCGTCCCTGACCGCGCTGTAGATAGTAGGCTCCACGGCTCCGGCGTCCATTGCTCCGTTCCAGGCCAGAAGCCGTTCCCGGGCTTCCGCTGCCAGCGGACCGGCCGCCTGCACGCCCTGCATCGCCTCCAGGTAGCCCAGAGCCGGTATGGAGACGCGTTGGGCGTGTACCTTGGCCATGTCCGGCGCGGCGGGCTTTTCGAGGCCCAGCAGCCCTTGGGTAACCGATTTGCACCGGAACTCCGGCGTGAAATCGATGGCGATGTAGTGGGGATAGTCGTCCCCCACCGGCTTGTTGTTGGCAGTGGCGACGTAGCCCTCGTCGGGGTTGATGGACCTGGGCATTTCCTCGAATGGAATGTCGCCGGTCCACTCATGCTCACCCGTCCAGCCGGGCACCGGAAGCCATCCGTTGGTGCGTGACCGGATGGGGATGCGGCCGCGGCACAGATATCCGTAGTTGCCGTGGACGTCAGCCATCAGGAAGTTGTTGCAGGGGTCGACCCAATCCCGTTGGGACTCCACCAGCTCGTTGACATTCTTGGCCCGCAGCATCTGCCAGAGTATCGAAGGCCAGGCCGACCCGCCCCCTATAGCAGCATTTTCTGTGGCCGTGTACTTGAACGCCAGCGCGGCCCCCGCCGCCGGGTCCCCGGCGATGACCGGCCCGTGCTGCGTCACCGTCACTTCTATGGTCTCCTCCGTGAACCCACCGGAGGCCTGCCGCGCTTTCACTGTTTCCTGGTACGTTTCGGCTTCCAGCCACTCGCCCCGGAACAGGTAGCGTGGGGGGTCGTCTTCCTTGACCCGTTCCTTGGACCGTTCCTCGAACCGTTCGATGTAAAGGTCCTGGTAGTCGGCCGCGGTGTGGGTCACGCACCAGGAGACCCACTCGTTGTGCCCGAAGTGAGGAAACCCGGGGACCCCGGGGAAGGACAACCCGGCCACATCGAATTCGGGACAGGCCAACTGGTTCTGATAGTAGGTGTTGGGGGTGTCCAACGCCCGGTGGGAGTCTCCGGCCAGCAACGGTTTGCCGGCGGCGGTGCCGGCTCCCGACAGCACCCAGCTATTGCTCCCGGCGTCCACTTCGTTGAGGTAGTTGAGCGCCCTGGCCCCCTCGGTCAGTTCCTGAAGACCGGTGTCGAGGGCGCCGGAATAAACCGAGCCGGGAGGAAGTATCTTCAGGTGGCCGGGCTCATATCCCGGAAAAAGGGTCCCGGCGCGTTCCGGGCCCAACTCCTTGACCATGCGGGCCCGCCATGCTTTCGACTCAAATACGCCCATGAGTATGTGCCGTACTTTGTAGACGACCAGGCTGTGCCAGGGTTGCCACGGCTCCGGGGTCAGGCCGGTGACCTGGTATTCGATGGGGAGAGGGTCGGGGCCTTCGATGTAGGCGTTGACGCCCGCCGCGTAGGCTTCGAAGATCCGGCGGGTGTGCTCGTCGCAGGCATCGTAGTCGGCTTTGGCGCTGGCGGCGAGGCGGAACCGGCGCATCAGCTTGTCCTGCCCCAGCGCTTGGGGCCCCACCACCTCGGCCCACCGGCCGCTGCCCCGGCGCCGGTCGTACTCCATGTGCCAGAGCCGGTCCTGCGCGGTGACGAACCCTTGGGCGAAGAAGGCGTCAAATTCGCTCTCCGCCTTGACGTGGGGAATGCCCCACCGGTCCCGGTAGACCTCGACCGCCGAGTCGAGCCCATTCAACTCCACCGTACCGGTCAAACTGGGAAGAGCGCCTCGCAGGTCTTCTATCGTCAACATTCTGCAGCCCCTCAAGAGCCTCGATTTACCCGATAATAACATACCCATTCATGGCCATAGCCTCCAGGGATTGACGCGATATATGGCCGGGACTAATATTTCAGCACCAACTACGTCCAGCGCCAACTACGTCCAGCACCAACTACGTCCAGCGCCAATTACGTCAAGCGCCAACTACGCCCAGCACCAACCACGCCCAGCACCAACCACGCCCAGCACCAATTACGTCAATCTTGGGCCGGCGCCGTTCCGACCGGTGCGACCCGGCAACTCCGCGAGGTTTCTCCATGCAGATTGCCCCGCACATTTTCAGCACTCATATCCAGGAAGACCCGGGCTCCTTCGGGGCGATGCACCCCGGCGGGACCCAGATATACTTCGTTGGAGAGCCTTCCGAAGGGATGGTCGTGATCGATTCCGGGGAGCCCTACCGGTCTTGGACCCGCCAGATACTCGACTATCACGTCGAATTGGGCCGACCGCCAATAGACGCCATCCTGATAACCCACGGCCACGGCGACCATACAGGCGGACTGGACCGGTTGCAGGACGAGTTCCGTTGCGTGGTGCGCTGCCACCCCAAGCTGGAGCCCAGGCTCACCCACCAGTTGGGGCCCGGCGCCGTGACCAAGCTGGCTTCGCGAGAGGCCGTCAGCACCGGCGGCGGGGCGTTGTTGCGGGCCTATTTTACGCCCGGCCACGAGGACGACCACGTTTCCTATTACCTGGCCGCCGGACGCACGGTCTTCAGCGGGGACACCATCCTCGGCAACTCTTCGTCCAGCGTGCGCAACCTGTCCCAATACATGAATTCCTTGCGAGTCTTGGCCCGCCTGAAGCCGCAAATGCTATGCCCCGGCCACGGCCAGACCATCAACAACGGGGCGGCTCGCATCGACTGGTACATCCGCCACCGGGAAGAACGGGAGGAGCAGGTGATGGCCGCGTTGGCCGCCGGGGCCTCCACCGTCGAAGAAGTGGTCACAGCGGTGTATCCCCGGAACCTGCGACGCAACTTGCGGAGCGCTGCCGCCCGCAACGTGCGCACCCACCTGGAGAAGCTGGTGGAAGACGGGCGGGTCGCCGAGTCCTCCACAGCCTACTCCGTACCTCCCCCGGCAGGCCGGTCCTGACCGACTTTCGCCCGAAACCCTGACACCCGGCAAAAAAGCGGCAGCCCGCTGTCACGGGTCCGCCGATCTTCGGGCCGGTTTGACCGTGACGCTTACCGGGCCAGGCGGTTGGTTATGTTAACGCCGTTGCCGCTCCAAGCGGTCGCCGCAAACGGTGCAGAAACCAGCGTCGTTGCGGTTGGCGTTGCCGCAGTGGCTGCAATACAACGGCCCGGATGGCGGCCCCGTCAATGCCCCGCAGTAACTGCAATACCGGCTGAGGATGCTGATTGTCTGGCGGCAGGCCGAACAGGCAACCCGCGGATAGTTGCGTTTGTAGCGGAACGGGGAGACTCGCCGCGCCCACCTGAACCGGCTCAACACCCACCACAGGCCAATGGCGACCATCGCAACAGCGGCCAGGGGAAAGGTGAACACGGCCACGTTGAAGAGTCCATGCACGACTGCGGCAACTGCTATCCCGATCACAACTATGAGCCAGCGCGGCCCGTCCTGGGCCTGGCGGCCCAGCGCGTAGCCCCAGAAGCTTCCGAAGATAACGTGCGCCAGGGTGCTGAGCGGGGCGCGGCCAATCATCACTTCCGGGCCGAACTGCATGATGTAGATGAGATTCTCCAGCGAAGCGAACCCCAGACTGGCCGCCGCGGCATATACCAAGCCGTCAAACGGCTCGTCGAAATACAGGGAACGGAACGCGAACAACCGGACAGCCAGGAATTTGCAGGTTTCCTCCGCCGGCCCGACCACGAACAGCATCACCGCCGCGACCGTCGCCAGCCTGCCGGACCCGTCGTCCAGCAGGCTGTCATTGAGGAACAGCGTGTTGATGATGCCCGCAGGGATGGTGGAGACCATGCCGAGGAAGAAGGTGAGGGCGATCAGCCGTCTGGGGGCTGGGCGGTAGACGTGCCGCTTAGCGAAGAACCACAGCCAGAAGATACCCGGCGTGAATGCCAGCAGGACGAATCCCAAGACTCCCAACGGCTTGGCTCAGCGCCTGAAGACCACGACGGTGCCGCACATCAAGTCGTGCAGCGCCCGTTTGTCGCCTCGAAAGGCGACCATCAAGTAGCCCGCAAACAGCAGGAGCGCCGATGGGATGTAAGCCAGATACCTGGCGAAGGCACGGCCGAGCCCAACTTTAGAGGCGTCCGGTCTGAGAACATAGATGCCCATGATCCGCTTTCCGATAGTGGTTGCCCAAATTGAGACGCCTAACGTGTAATAAAGAACGTTGCCCACCAAGATGGTCCAATCGAGTCCAGTCCAAGCCGGGTTGCCGGCCGAAAAGTAGTCGGACAAGGATATCCCGGGCCACGCGGCAATGATTACCAACTCGGCAACGATTAAGACGATAGCGTCGATAATCGATGCCGCTAGGCGGACCCAAAACCCGGCGGGGCGCATCGCCGGGAAAATCGCGGAAGCGGGAGTCCGCCCTTCATCAAAAGGCAACCCGCAGGAGTAGCAGAAGGCCGAACCGGGTTCGTTTACGTTGTGGCATCGCGGACACTCCGAGATGGGCGCCAACTGCTGAACCGTCGGAGCGCTGACTGGTTGGGAATTGGTTGCCACCGCAACTAATCTTGTCCCGCATTGATAGCAGAACGTGCTTCCAAAGGAGTTGAGAGCGTTGCAGTTCCGGCAGACGTTCCGTAGCCGCACCCCGCATCCCGAGCAGTAGACCGCTCCTTCAACCACGGCCCGGCTGCAACCCGGACAGGCGCCCTCTACCATCCTTACCGGGCCAGACCGTAGGGTATGGCCTTTACCTCCGGGTCTTCCGACTCGTTCATGCGCTGCGCTACCTGCACTATCAATTTCCCCATGGCCGTCTCGGCCCAGAACCACTCGTGCAACTCCCCATCGACCTCTGCCGGCCTCTGCTGCATCCGAGCCTCGTAGTAGAAGGCCTTCAGATCGTCGACGGAGTAGCGGATGAACTGTGGCAGAGTGTATTCCGTCGGGTACTCCGCCGGGTACTCGGCCGGGCGCTCCGACGTGTCGTCCTCCTCCCCCATGGCGAAGGCCTGAAGGAAGCGGACCACGCCGCGGAACCGGCGTTGGGGGACGCCGCTGACCCCCACGGCGGTGCGGCCGTTGCTTTCCAGCCACCGCTCGTAGTACGGGCGGAGAGCCGTTACTTCGTCGGCCGGGTCTTGGGGTTCGGAGGCTTCGGTGCGGCCGGCGGCCGAAGCCTGCAGCAATAGCTCAGGATCGGTGTCGTCCGGGAAGTCTTCCACGACCGGACCCTCGGGCCGCTCCAGCAAGCCGAAGGCCGCCTTGAGCACCTCATGCTGGAAAGCGGCGTCGCCCGGCCGGCCCAAGGCGTTGCCGAAGGCAAAGGGCGCCCACAGCATCCGGGGCGGCTTCACCCGCTCGACATGCTCCCGGACCATCGCGATACCCGTAGTGCTGATGCCCGCCTCTTCGAAACACCGCGCTAGCACGCTGACCGCGTGCGTGCAGAGGGGTCAAGTAGGGGTCAGGAGGACGACGTCTACGCCGTCGTCCCGCAACTTCCCCGCCACCTCGGGGCCGGTCTGCTCCACCACGACAGCGGCGTTGCGGAGCGCCCCCATGAATGAATAGTAGTTGTCGGCCAGTGAGCCGATGACCCCTCGCTCCCGCAGCTCCTCCAACCGGTCCATGGGGTAGGTGACGTTGATGTCCCGGTAAATGCCGGTGTGGTCGAAGCCAATGCTCACGTGGCTCTGAATGATGTCGCCCGCCGCCGTATCCCTCGGAATCACGCGGTATGATGAATCGCCGCCGCCTTTATGGTCGGTGACGAACGGGGCATCGCTCCGGAGATGCAGCCCGGCCGAGGTCACCAAGGCAACCCTGCTCTCCGAGAGCGGCTTGTCCATCGGGGTCCATGGCGCATCGTCATGGTCAAAACAAGGGAACATCTGCAGCATCTTCCGCTGCACTTCGCTGAGCAATTCAAGCCTGGGCATAGTTAAATCCTCATATCGATTGCGGATTCCCCATCAGGGCGGTACGATTCAGCCTAAATTATGCTTGGCTTATCGCCTTGTCAAGGCGCGACCCGGACTCGACCCAGCCCCGCCGGTTATAAGGGAATTAGCGATGTTATCGAATTTTTGTAAACCAGGATAACTTGTGTATAAACCAGGGCATGTTTGGTAGTCCGATCGACTTGACGTTAATTTTTCAGAAGAAGTTTCGGGGGTAGAGGCCGATGCCTCCCACCGTAGTCATAGCCGGGGGCCGCAGCACCCGGGCCTGGCGCCGCGATTCGTCGAGACCTGCGCCGAATCATCCAAACAGCCATCCACCTGACCTATCGTAAAACTGGGAGAACAAGCCAGCATGAGTGCAGAACCGACCACCCGACAGGAGCCGGCCCCGCAGTCGGTGACGGGGCCCCGCATCAACAAGGGCTTGGTGATAGTCAACACCGGCAGCGGGAAGGGTAAGACCACCGCCGCCATGGGTGTGTTGCTCCGCGCTTGGGGCCGCGGCATGAAGGTCATCATGCTACAGTTCATCAAGCACTCCACCGCCAACTTCGGCGAGCAGCGCGCCGCCCAGAAGATGGGCGTGGAGATGCGGGCCATGGGGGACGGGTTCACTTGGCGCTCCAAGGACCCGGACCACTCCGCCGAGCTGGCCCGGACCCACTGGGAGGACTGCAAGGACGTGATAGCCAACGGGAACTATGACGTGGTAATTCTCGACGAGTTTACTTACCCGATGCACTACGGCTGGATTCCGGTGGAGGAGGTATTGGAGGCGCTCCGGAGCCGTCCCGAAATGCTCCACGTCATCATCACCGGCCGCAACGCTCCCGAAGCCTTGGTGGAATTCGCCGACCTGGTCACGGAGATGAACGTCGTAAAACACCCCTACCACCAAGGAATCAAGGCCCAGCCCGGCATCGAGTTCTAGGGAACATCTGAACAAGTCCCTTCCCCCCGATGGGGGAAGGTTAGGGTGGGGGTGGCCCGACCGCGCAGATCCGTATTCAGAGAGGCTGAATTTATTACGCAATTGCCCTGGCTAGGGGACTACGACTTGCTGCTTACCCTTTCTGCCTTTAGAATCTAGAGCGATAGTCAACAAAGGAGCATTAGCCATGACGACGACCGACCAGTCGGTAGGCGCCAGCCGGTTTAACGACGAATTCGGCGCAGCATCGGAACGGGCCGTGACCAAACTGAAGGGTCACCTGACCCCCTGGGTCCAGGAGTTTGTGCGCAACGCCCCCTTCGCCGTGATGGCCACCACCGATTCCGAAGGGAATTGCGACGCGTCGCCCAAGGGCGGGAAGCCCGGCTTCGTCAAAGTGATTGACGATGCCCACCTGCTTTTCCCGGACGTCGCCGGGAACCGGTTGTTCCAGTCGTACCAGAACCTGGACGCCAGCCCGCGAATCGGCCTGATCTTTTTCATTCCCGGCCTCAATGACACCGTCCGGGTGAACGGCAAGGCGACCATCGTCAACAAGGACGAACTGGACCGGCAGAACATCGAGTTGGACCTCTACGAGTACGACGACAACTCCAAGCACCTGCAGGGGTTGCTGATCGAAGTGGAGGAGTCCTACAGTCACTGTCCCCGGGCCCTGAAATTCTCGAAACTGTGGGACGAAGCCGAGATTTCGGGCAACCGGCAGAACCCTCCGATTCCCGACCGCACCGACGAGAATTACAACAAGCACCAGGCCGGGAGTTAGCGGCGGTGGGCGCCTTCCGGGTGGCCCTCCGGGTCGGCAATCCGCGCACCGGGTCGTCCGAGACCGTCGACGCCTTGGTCGACACCGGTGCAACTTTCTCGATGATGCCGGCATCCATGCTGAGTATGCTGGGGATCGAGCCCGTTCGGTCGAGACCGTTTCGCATTGCCAACGGCGAAAGGGTCGAATACCAGACGGCCATGGCCTCGTTTTCCGCAGGAGGTTCCGCGGGGGAAGCCAGCGTGGTCTTCGGGCCGGAGGACCAGTACCTGTTGGGAGCAACTACCCTCGAGGAATTGCTTTTGACCGTGGACCCAATCGGCCAACGCCTGGTCCCGGCTGAAGGACTGCTGTTGTAATACCCCAACCGCGGGGCCGGTCCCACCCAGCCGAAAGCCATGCCGGGGAACTGACTTGGGACTCTAGCAGATGAAACCAGCCAAGTTCGATTACTTCGCCCCCTCCACTGTGGAAGAAGCCCTGGAGTTTCTGGGGCGGTACGGCCCGGACGCCAAGGTGCTCGCGGGCGGTCAGAGCTTGATGCCCCTGATGAACCTCCGGCTCGTGCGGCCCGGCGTGGTTATCGACATCAACCGGATTGACGCCCTTGCCGGCATCGAGCCCAGCGCGGACGGCGGTCTCAGCGTCGGCGCCCTTACCCGCCAGCGGGACTTGGAGCGCTCCGCCCTGGTCCAAGGACGCTTCCCTGTCGTCGCTGCGGCAATCCCCCACATCGGCCACTTTCAGATACGCAACCGGGGCACGGTCGGCGGCAGCTCCGCCCACGCCGATCCTGCCGCCGAGATTCCCGCCCTGTGCCGGGCCTTGAACGCCCAGTTCGTCGTTGCCGATGCGGACGGGGAACGGACCGTACCAGCCGGTGAATTTTTCCTTGGCCTGCTCACCACTGCGATGGAGCCGAGCCAATTGCTGGTCCGTATCCAACTTCCCGGCCTCACCGGGCGCTGGAATTGGGGGTTCCAGGAGGTGTCGCGCCGCCACGGTGATTTCGCGTTGGCCGGCGCGATTGCGTTGCTGCGACTGGACGAACAGGCGGTATGCCGGGAGAGCCGCATCACCATGTTCGGAGTCGGCGACGCCCCGGTGAGGGCAACCGCCGCCGAAGAGGCGTTGGTGGGGCGGGTGGTGGACTCCGATGCCCGTAACGAGGCCTCCCGGCTGGTCTCCGAGTCAGTCGACCCTGGCTCGGATATCCACGCTTCAGCCGAGTACCGTAAGGACGTGATCGGCGTGATGGCGCGCCGTGCGTTGGAGGACGCTGTGGCAAGTCTCCAACGGGAGGATGCCGTATGAGCCCGCTCATTGAAATCAAGATGACGGTCAATGGAAGAGAGTATGCCGGCCGGGTGGAGCCTCGGTTGACCTTGGCCGATTTCCTCAGGGGCGACCTGAATCTGACCGGCACCCACTTGGGATGCGAGCACGGCGTCTGCGGCGCTTGCACCATACTGTTTAACGGAGAGGCCGTACGGTCCTGCCTGCTGCTGGCGGTCCAGGCCGACGGCGCGGATTTGATGACCGTTGAGGGGCTGGCCCAGGGCGATCAGCTTCATCCGTTGCAACTCGCCTTCCAGGAGAACCACGCCCTGCAGTGCGGCTTCTGCACTCCTGGGTTCCTGATGACCGCTTACGCCTTCCTGAAGGACACGCCCAACCCGACCCAGGAGCAGGTCCGGCAGGGGATATCCGGCAACATCTGCCGGTGTACGGGCTACGCGCCAATTATCCAGGCAATCGTAAAGACCGGCACAGTCTAGCGGCCCCGGCGTGTCCGAAAGCCAAGCCCAGGTTTAAGACAGTCCGGAACCGGTACTCCCACGCCAACATCAAATCTATAGTGGCGACGAAACCCTGAACGTCCCAGGGGCCATCGGCGTTATCACCCCCGACAAGGTCCTGCCCTATGTCAACCCCATCCGTCCGGCGTCCCCCGGTTCCAGCAACGCGGTGGCCGACGCCCTGCTCCCATCGGGAATCGACGTGACTGAACGCCCAGTTGGATCCCAGCGCGTCTGGAGCCTGATCAAGTCCGCAGCAGGGCGTTGTGCGGATAGCATCAGCGCCAAGACCAGGGCGTCCCTACCTGACCAGGATAGCACTGACTCCTGACTGACGCTGACTGACGAGTATGGCTGACAATTTGCGCCGGCAGATGCTATCCTGACCAAGTAACGATTGCAAGAACGATCTTAAGAAAAATTTAATAAACCGACCATGTGGGGTAGCGATAGTGTTGGGGGGAGTCGGGAAGGAGAGAATATGGCTTCGCGACAGCCGTCTCAAGATGAAAAAGCTCGCAAGGACGGCTCCGGTGAGGTAACTTGGAAAGACAAAATCGATAAGGCCATTACCGCTCGCCGGGCAGGAAAAGAGCTCAGGCAAGGTAAAAAGCATTTGCTTTCGACCAATCTAAGAACGAAGTCGTGACCAACTTCCATTACGAAGGACTAGTTGGCCCACCATCACAAACTCCGCTCTTTCACGCAGCGCAGTCTGCCAGGTATGAAAGTCAGGACCTGATTCGCCAATACGAGGCCAAGTACAATTGTTGCCTCATCGTGCTGATTGATGCGATTTTCCCTCAAAGCGTTACCCTATTTGAGGATCTAATCTACGACGCGGATTCAGGCGTTGACCTGCACCTGCTGTTGTACTCACCAGGCGGTGACGGTGAAACCGCCGTCCGTTTGGTGAGAGCCGCTCAGGCGAGGTGTCGTGAATTGACCGTAATTGTGCCAGATGTTGCCAAAAGTGCAGCTACGCTTTTGGCAATGGGCGCCCATCACATTCTCATGGCGCCGGCTAGCGACCTGGGGCCTATAGACCCTCAATTCATCATCGACGGGAATCTTGTAGCAGCCAAGGACATTATCGCGGCCGTAGACGACGCCGCTCAGAGGGTACAGGACGCTCCAGATACCTACCCCTTGTATGCCTCTCTGCTTAGTAGGGTTGATGCTTTGGACGTACAACAATCCCGTTCCGCGTTGGACAGGACCGAAGATTTACTCTCCGAAGCACTTAGAAGCAATCCTGACAGAGGCGACACGTCTGTAGAAGACCTGAGTGGTCGTTTGAAAGAACCGTTAATTACGCGGCCTCGCACCCATGCTGCTCTATTTAGCGTAAAGGATGCAAAGAAAGCAGGGCTTCCTGTTCACGAGGTTGATTTACAAGGCGAACAGTGGCAACTGATTTGGCGGCTCTGGGCCAAGTATTATCATTTAGGCGCCGTTGGAGGCATTGCCCGTTTTTATGAAGGGCGACGCTCCTCTTGGGAGATTAGAGACTGATACCACTTTCCGTAGTAGTCCAATAGACTTAAGGAACCTCCGAACAAGTTATGGTCATTGAGGCGAAAGCCGAAATCTCGGAGGAGAGCTTAACGGTATTAGCTATCAAATGAGCGCCGGCGCCCCCATCCTAACCTTCCCCCACCGGGGGGAAGGGACTTATTCAGATGTTCCTTAGTAGCGGTGCCCGGGAGATAACTTCTCCCCCTACCGGCCCTGCCATTGGGGCTTGCGTTTTTCGGCGAAGGCTTTGGGCCCCTCTTTCGAGTCCTCGGTGGTCAGAAGCTGGTCGTACATGTGGTAAGTCAGGGACGAGATGTCCTGGGTGGACATGTTGAGGCCCCGGTAGGCCAGCTCTTTGAAGGCCTGCACCGCCAGAGGAGCGTTTTCGGCGATGGTCTGGGCCATTCCAATGGCCTCTTCCATCAGGTCCTCCCCTGGCACCACTTTGTTCAAAAAGCCGATGTCGTAAGCCCGCTGGGCGGTCATAGGTTGGGCCGTGAACACCAACTCCAACACCGCCGATAGGGGAATCATCTTGGGCAGGATGGTGCCGAACGGGGGCAACAGGCTCCACTTGGTCTCGGTGATCCCCAGCTTGGCGTCCTCGGCGGCGATACGCAAGTCGCACATCTGGGCGATGGACCAGCCGCCCGCCAGAGCGAAGCCGTTGACCGCCGCGATCAGCGGCTTCCAGGTCTGGGGCCACATATAGGGGCGGTCGGGGCTCATGCTTTGAGCGGCCCGGGCCTGCACTCCAGCGGCATTGTCTTCGGCCCGTTCCTTCAGGTCGCGGCCAGAGCAGAAAGCGCGGCCGGCCCCGGTGATGATGGCCACGAAAGCGTCCGCCTCGCCGTCGAACTGCGTAATTGCATCAGCCAACTCGCCCCGGAGCTGCCGGTTGATGGCATTCAGCGAGTCGGGGCGATTGAGGGTGATGGTTACGATGTTGCCCTGTTTTTCGTAAAGGACTGTTTCAGCCAAGGGTGATAACTCCTGTGTTGGTTAGGCGTAGTGCCCCAAGAAGGTTCCGCCGATCACGTGCAAATGCGCGTGGCTCTGGCTTTGCAGGCCGTCACGGCCGAAGTTGGAGAGGATGCGAAAGCCGCCGGGTGAGTACATAGCGCCCAAGTCTACCGCCACCGTTCCCAGCCGTTGCATCAGCCCGCTGCTCCACATTTCCATCTGGGAGAGGTGCTCCTTGGGAATCACCAGCAGCATCACCGGCACCCAGGTCAGCAGGTTCACGATGGCGATGAGGTCGTTGTCCAGATAGCGGACCCGGGCCGGCGACTGGCCGGCGACAATCTTGCAGAACACGCAGTTGGAGTCGGTCTTCATGGATACGCTTTTTGACTATAGTTGGAGCGGAAATCGTTGTCAATTTAACGCAGACAGCCCAGAGAAAGCGGAGGGCGTGGAGTTGACCCATGCCTTGACGCCAAATCGCGGGCATACAGACACCGGGCCTCTCCGGTGAATGCCCTCTCCGGTAAAAACCCGTCTATTTTGAGGGAGGCCGGATTCGTATGATATTATTTTTTCCTGCGGAGAAGTTTATGTTTGGTCTAGCCATTTTGACTGTT
This sequence comes from Dehalococcoidia bacterium, assembly GCA_034428795.1. Classification (GTDB taxonomy): domain Bacteria; phylum Chloroflexota; class Dehalococcoidia; order Lucifugimonadales; family UBA3495; genus VXOI01. Next base: position 58,068 of record DAOUHF010000007.1, on the reverse strand, counting down.
AGCACGTCGGGGTCTCAAGGCGGCCGCGAGGACACCAGCGGCCAAGCGATCCGGGACTTCCTCGAAGGAGACCAATACCAGGTCGTGCGTTCGGAGATCGTGCCTGACGACCGGCAGCTCATCGCGGAGCGTTTGGCCGGTTGGGCGGACTCCCCCGACGTCGACCTGATTGTCACCACCGGCGGCACCGGCCTCGGCCGTTACGACGTAACCCCCGAGGCATGTCTTTCCATCCTGGACAAAGAAGTCCCTGGGCTGGCTGAAACGATGCGGGCTGAAACGCTGAAGTTCACGCCAATGGCAATGCTGAGCCGGTCGGTGGCCGGCATTCGCGGGAACACATTGATTATAACGCTGCCGGGCAGCACCAAAGGGGTGCGGGAGTGCCTGGAGGTGGTGATGCCGGTCATCCCCCACGCCTTGGAGCTGCTGCACCGGGAGACAGTGAGCGAGCACCCCCGTTAGGTTGTAACGAATAGTCCTGACAGGCGGATTTTGAATCGGGTTAGTGAGTATGAGCGAAGGCGCCGAGGAGAATGTGGTCTATTGGCCGCGGGTAAAGGAGTTGCTGGACGGCATCATGGGCCGGTGGGAGGAGCGTTGGGGGCGACGGCCCCTGCCGGGGATTCACGCCTACTACTGGGCGACCCCGGAGGCGCTGCAATCGGCGGTGCTGTCCGGCATCCGGGCCATCGAGCCGGGGGTGCCGGGCCGTGAAACCCAGTTGGTCCGGGCGCTGGCCCGCAGCGTGGGCACCTCGGGCCGGATGCCGCTGCGCGGTCCGTTTATGCCAGCGGACGAAATCGCGGAAATAGTATCCTGGATCGACGCCGGAATGCCGAAAGGGCCGGAGTAGAGGAATGGACCAACGTATGGGGAATATGCAGCCGTTCGAAGAACCGGAGGAGGTCGTTTCGGATTACCGGCAGCAATCACGGGAATTTATGGCCAAGAGCCGGCATTACTTGACTGAGGACGATCTCCACCAAGCGGCAGAGAAGGGTTGGGGGGCAGCGGCGTGGATGGCGAAAGCCGTTGCGGAGAATCAAGGTTGGCGATACGAACGCCACGATGAGTTTTTCGACGTGATGAACAGGATCACCCAGTTGTCCGGCGATTCCAGTATCCGTGACTTGAGGCCTTGGGCTAACGAGTTGCATGGTTGCTATTACAAGAGGAAACGTTTCCTGGACGCTACCGACATTGGATATGGATTGGACCAGATTGAGGTCCTGCTGGATATTATGGAGCCGATGACCCGCGAATAGAGACAGCCGGACAGGGTATTCAAACGGCCCATAAACCAACATGAGTCATCCCGTATTTTCGTAGCGGGCTGGGAAAGAAGGGCGCTGGCCCGCAGCGTGGGCACCTCGGGCCGGATGCCGCTGCGCGGTCCGTTTATACCCCGCGAGGAGATCGAAGAGATCATCGCCTGGATCGACAACGGAATGCCCCACGGGCCGGACGAAGAAAAGCCACGTTCTCCCTAGTATTTGGGCCATGCTACGATACCCGCAGAGATGGCTGTATGATTGACATAGACGGACCAACCGCAACAATAATCGCCGCACTGCTGGTCATACTAATTGCCGTTGTAGGTTTTGTGGGCAGTGTCCATTACCGGCTGGGGGAACAAGAAAAAGAACGATGAACTGCTGGCTCAAGAAATCCGCCATTCCCGTGAAGTGTCAGATGGTCAACACGCCGAACCTATGCTGGAAATCCGGCGGCTGATTGACGCCTCAGTACCCATCGCCACGAAACCGACGGTGAAACGATATTCCGTGTACCGATACTAGCGCCCCCTAGTCAGGGAGAACAACAAGCGTGAAGAAAAGGGCCGGGGTTTCTGGCCCTTTTTGTGTCCCGGATTGACAACGGAATGCCCCACGGGCCGGACTGTTAGGACGAGAATGTTGTACTTTTTCTACCTCGACGAATCCGGTTCCCGAAACCCTTCAGTAGGGACATTGGAGAACCCTATTGGGAACTTTTACACTGACCACGATAATGTAGTTCTACATGGACTCAAAGTCTGGCCCGACAATTCTCCACTTGTCCAATTGGCACGAGACGCCTGGGAGAACACAAAGAAAAATCCGTCTGTCCAGAGGGATATTGATGTCGGGTTGGGCTAGGGCCATATCGAGCCCACAAGGGGCACCCGACTGCGGGACGGTAACCCAAATTGTCATCGGTGTAAACCGTTGGATATTGGATGAGTCGATTTCAAAATAGGACTTACGCAGTTGGCTAGGACACGGTTAGAGGACACAATGAGAACCAACCTGAAAGTGCTACGGAACGACGAATCAACAAAACGGAGGATATCAAGACCATGACGCGTATGGAAACTCCATGCAAACGCTGCGAGCCGCAGGAATGCTCACATAACCTGCGGAGGAGGGCAAATCTTACCTCTGAGCTTAAGACACCCGGCGGATGCGCCCACTATTACCTTGGGAAGATACTGCCGGACCTGCCTGCCTATGTGAAGTCCTTGAACCTGCCGACAAGTGCCCCCCGGACGACGGCACCCAAGGGATGGGAAACCTTCATCGGAACAGCCTTCGACCACTGCCTGCGGAGCGAGTACGCGCCAGACCAGCCCGACGAAATCGTACGCGACGGGTTGAGGTCACTGCTCTTCATGGACGGCCTGGAAGACGCGCTGGAAGGACTGGAAAGCAAGGACCCCGGAGAACGCGACCACTGGGCATCGATACTGGCTGAGGAAGGTAGGATGGCAACAAGAGATGTAATGAAAGGAATGGAAAGCGAGATCCCTGAAGAACGCGCCCTTTGGTCTGCCATAGCCGTCAAGCAAAGCAGGACCCCCAGTGGTGAACAGGAGTATCGATCACTGGTATCAGGCGGAAGCAAACTGAAACAGGAGCTCATGGACGATATCCGAAGGTTGATGGAAATAGCACGGGACAACCTTGTCTTGAACAGGCCAGAGTTCGGGACCACCTTTGGAATAAGCAGCTTTTAGATAGGCGGCGCAGACGCCGACATCGTGGACGAAGGTTGCCTGATTGACATCAAATGCGCCAAAAACCCGGAGCGAACAGCCTATCTCCGGCAGGCCATCGGCTACGCCCTGCTGGACGTAGACAACGAGCATCGGCTGGACTCCATAGGGATTTACCTGGCCCGCCAAGGGATCACATGGAAGGTGCCGCTGGACGACATCGCCAGACACGCGGGAGCTACATTCCAAGAACTCAGGAACAACGCCCCTTGGGGAAATCCAGCAGACAGAGAAGCGTTGAGACGTGAGAATCCTGAATTTTGAGATCGTCTCATTGTAAAAATGTTAGGGGCGCACGGTTGTGCGCCCCTAACGCTTTTACATCGCGGTTGACGGCTACCGGAGGACCGGCTCCTCTTCCTTGACGTAGACCTGGATGCGGCCGCGGGTGTGGTCGATGATGGCGATGCGGCCGCTGCTGTCGATTTTCACCCCGCAGGGGTGGGAGAACCGCTTCTCGAAATTGGGCTCGTTGGCGAAAGCTATGTTCCGTTGCCTGATCATGTCCGGGTTGGAATTCAGCTTGTCCCTGCCCCACTTCGAGAGGGTGGCGTCGCCGACGAACTGGGTGATGAAGCGGCCGTCGGGAGCGAATACCTGCACCCGGTCGTTCATCCAGTCGGCAACGTAGATGTCGCCGTCGGCATCGACGCAGAGACCGTTGGGCCGGCTGAGCTGGCCGATCCCGTCGCCGCTGGAGCCGATTGACTGTTGCCATTCGCCAGCCTTGTTGAATATCTGGATGCGATCATTGCGCCAGTCTGAGACGTAGATGTTGTCGCTCTTGTCCAGCGCGATGCCCCAAGGCAGGTTGAACTGGCCGTTGCCGGTACCGGCGGAGCCGAACTGGCTGATGAACTGGCCGTCGATAGTATATTTCTGGATGCGGTTGTTCTTGCTGTCCACCACCAGCATGTTCCCGTCGGAGTCAACAGCCAAGCCGGAGGGACCATTAAACTGGCCGTCGCCGGAACCGCCGGCGCCCCACTTGCTGACGAATTCGCCGTCGGCGGTGAACTTGGTGATACGGTTCAGCCACTCGTCGGCCACGTAGACGTTAACGGCGCTGTCCAGGGCCACCGCGGTGGGCCAAGTGAACTGGCCGTCGCCCTCGCCGAATTCGCCGAAGGACGATATGTACTCTTCGTCCAGGGTACATACGGTCATGTGCACGCCGTCGGGCCGGTTCTCGTAAGAGCGGTTGATAATGTATACCGAGCCGTCAGGGGCGAGAGCCATGTCTACCGGGTTGCGGAACCCGGTCCCGGCGAATTCGTTCCGGCCGACGGCATGGCTATGGTAGAAGGTCCGGTCGGTGAGACCGAAAAAATGTGTAGCCATATACTAACCTCGTTGTGATTGTTGGTGGTTCCTGGTAAGTGGCCAGCGACCAGCGGGAGCCGATGCCTCCCCACTAGCCACTGATCACTGTCCACTCGGCCGGCGGCCTAGTTGAAAAACTTGACCCGCTCGAAGTTGCCGTTGACGATGGGCTCGGGCTCCATGCCGAACCAGTCTTCCAGGATGGTCGAGTAGACCGACCGGAAGTCCAGGTTGAACTTCAGGTTGCCCCCGAACTCCTGCTCGGAGGGCTCCAGGGACGGGTAGGTCCCGTAGATGCCGCCCTTGACGTGCTCACCGACGGCGAAGGCGACGCCGGCTGCGCCGTGATCGGTGCCGGAGCCGTTGTCGGCGACGCGGCGGCCAAACTCACTGAACAGGAGCAGCGTTACGTTGTCGCTGGCGTTGTGGTCGCGCAGGTCGGTGAAGAAGGTCTCTACCGTGTTGGAGACATCGGTCCACAGGCCCGCGTTGGCCTGCGCCTGGTTGGCGTGGGAATCGAAGCCATTGTACGGCGACGTGGTGTAAAGCACACGGGTGCCGAACTCGGCCAGGTGGGTCTGGACGATGTTCCTCATGTACTGGCCGACCACGGTGCCGGAGTACTCCACGTTGGAAGTGTATTTGTCCGGCGCGGTGGCCAGGATGTCGGCGCCCTTCAGGGCGTCGGTACCGGTGGAGTGGATATAGTCCATCACTGCGCCGGAGCCGATGGCCGGGGCGTACATGCGTCCGAAGACGTCGAGAGCGGAGTTCCGTTGGTCCTCGCCGTCGATGCCCGTTAGCAGACCGTAGGTCTCCAGGTTGCCGACGGAAGCGACCGGAACGCCGTCCATCACCAGGGCGCGGGGGAGGCCCCGGCCGAAGTTGACGGCGGTCAGCACGTTCTCCGCGTTGGGGTCCATCAGCTTGGTGGCGCGGCCCAGCCAGCCCTCGGTGCCGATGATTTCGGGCTCACAGGTGTGCCAGATGTCCATCGAGCGGAAGTGGGAATAGCTGGGGGTCGGGTAGCCGATGCCGACGAAAATGGCCAACTGCCCGGCGTCCCAGAACTTCTTCAGGGGGGCCATGGTCGGGTGGAAGCCCAACTCGTCAGTGATGGGAATAATCTGGTCTTCGGGAACGCCGAGGGTGGGCCGAAAGTCCCGGTACAGCGAACTGTTGAGCGGGATGACGGTGTTCAAGCCGTCGTTGCCGCCCGACAAAGAGAGCACTGCCAGGACAGGGTCTTTTGCGGTTGATACCATGATTTCTCCTCCGATAAATCTTTGCGCGATAAGTCTTTGCGCTTTGTTTCAGTATTAGTTGGGCGCACCGCAGTGCGCCCCTTTCGTTCGCGGTTACTCGAACTGGAACTCCGCGGTGGCGGCGATCATCTGGAACATCTCGCCGGCGCGGCGGGTGAAGTTGGCGCCGTCGGCAGCCGAAACGGCGCCCTCGCCCTGAGCATGGGCCACCAACTGTGCGTGGGTGTCGCCGGTGACAACCAGCGGTCCGGTCAGGTCGAGGCAGCCGTCGACCAGCTGCTCCGGGGTAAGGTCGCCCTGGGCCTGGAGCCGGGAGACCAGCGACCGTACGCCTGGCAGATCAGTATTGCCCAGCAAGTCGGCGGCGAAGTTGATGCGCTCGACCAGCGTGCCGCTGTCGATCCACTCGCGGCCGGTGTGCCAGCCTTCCACGGTAGGCGGGTTCAACAGGTCCATACCCATGTACTTCGGCTCTTGAGAGATCTCGAACAAGCCTGGCCTGATGTCCCGGTGCTCTCCGACCATGCGCAGCAGCCCGGCGACCATCTCGGCCGGGTTCTTGACCTTGGCGTAGCGGACGGCCTCGTCCTTGAAGAACTCGGAGGTGAACAGGGTCTCGAGCATCGCGCCGATGTTGTAGTTGGACTCGAAGTAAGTCTTCTCCAAAGCCTTAATCGCCTCGATATCCCGGGGCGGGGTCAAGCGCCAGGCCGGGATCTGCGGCTCGTCGGCCACGAAGAAGTTGTACAGGTGGCGAGCGAGGAAGCGGGCGGTGGCCGGCTGCCTGCAGATGATGTCGATGATATCGTCGCCGTTCCAGGGGCCCGTTTCGCCGAGGAAGGTCTTTTCCGTGTGATCATGGTCCGCCGGATCGAACCGGAAGTTCCAGGGGCTGCGCCCGTGGGGGAACGGAGGGTACGACGGCGCCACGTTCCAGCCGGTGAAGGCGCGGGCGCAGACCTTAACGTCGTCCTCGGAGTAGTTGAAGCTCTCGTCCATGCCGACGCCCAGGGAGAACAGCTCCAGGAGCTCCCGTCCGTAGTTCTCGTTGAGGTTGGCCTTGTGGCTCTCGGTGTTGTCCAGGTAATACATCATTCCGGGGTTGGTGGACAGTCCTACCAACAGGTCCCGGAAGCTGCCCATGCCGTGGTCCCGGAACATGTTGACCATGATGCCCATTTCCTGGCCGCTGTCGATCTTGCTGTGGCCGGCGCAAAAGATCATGTGCCAGAAGAGAGCAACCTTTTCCTGCAACTGGCTGGGGCTGTTGACCATCCGGTACAGCCACAACTGGGTGTTGACCTCGATGGCGGCAGCCTCGTGATAGGAAGGGTTGTACCGCATCAGCAGGTCTTCGTCGACGCCGCCGCTGGGGTTAAGCAATTCTTGGACCACCGTGTCGTAGCCCTTAGCCGCCGCAGCTTCAATGTCATCCCGGCTTGCCCCAAAGCCGGCGCGCCGCAACAGGTGAGCTACCAATGCAATATCCTGGTCAGCCATGTGCTCCTCCTCCTCTGTTTTTCTTGATCTCTTTTATTGAACGCTTTGGTTAAATTGGTCCTGCGATAATCCGGTTACATAAAGGTGCGTTCCCGGGACTTGATCAGCAGTGTCAACGCCGCCTTATGTAACATTCATTACAAGGTAAGAATATATTATAAGAAAGGTGGTGTGTCAACCGGCCGTGAGCGCCAGCGGGATTGCGCCGCCCCATGGTCCGCTCCCTGGCTCACCTCTTTTCGAATGGTCATCCATGCCATGACCGTCTTCACGCAAATGCCCTTCACTGCATATGTCCGCCTCGGCCCGGCGGCTTCAATAGACCCGATAATCAGGCCCGATAATTATAGCAGTCAGCGAGAGAGTTGGGGACGGCACAACCCGTGGGCCTGACAACCCGGTTGTTGAGGGCTTCGGCCTCAACCGGGCGAATGAATCACGAAATCGTTTATGTTGACCCCCATGCAGGCCAAAAACGATAACCGGGCTCAACTTCTATTGACACTATCTCCGGGCCTTTGCTAGCATGCCTCAACGATACATCGGTATACGATGCGATGCGCGGGCATGCGATGCGTGGTCGCTGGTGATGCCGGCGACCGGTGGTATTTCGTTTGCGGTCTTGGGCCGCAAGCGTTTTCTTAATTGAGAGCAGGGCCATGGAGCAAGAGGCAAGCCAGACATCGACAACCGCCGTCAAGACGGGGCCGACGCTGCCTGCTATGTTCTCGCGGTACAAGGCCCCGGTGGACCGGGAGTTGATACGGGCGGTCCCCGAGACCTCGGAGTCCGAAGCCTACCTGTTGCTCCGTTATCACTTGGGATGGACCGACCGCAATGGAGCCGCGATGGAGTCTGCCGGGTCGCAGGGGAAGGCTTTGCGCCCCACCCTGTGTTTGTTCGCCTGCGACGCCTTGGCCGATGATTACTCCAGGGCCCTTCCTGCCGCGGCCGCCCTGGAGTTGATTCACAATTTCTCGCTGGTTCACGACGACATACAGGACGGCGATCTGGAACGCCGCCATCAAGCTACGGTCTGGCATGTGTGGGGCCTTCCCAAGGCGCTCTCGGCCGGGAACGCCATGCAGTGCACCGGCGATTTGGCGGTGCTCGACGCCGGGCGGCGCGGCATCCCCCCGCAGACGGTTCTCCGGGTGTCGGAAATCCTCACGGGCAGCTACCTGGAGATGATTCAGGGCCAATGCCTCGACCTGGCTTTCGAGTCACGGACGAATATCACCTCCGATGAATACTTGTATATGATCGCCTGCAAAACGGGGGCGCTCATCCGTTGCGGCCTGGAAATCGGCGCCATGCTGGCCGCCCGGGACGACGACTCCGTCCGCGCCTTCGCCCGGTTCGGCTCCTTCCTGGGCCAGGCGTTCCAGATCAGGGACGATTACCTGGGGATTTGGGGCGACGAGTCCACCACCGGAAAGTCGGCGGGAAACGACATACGCCGCCGGAAAAAGTCCTACCCGGTGGTGTCCGGCCTGGAGAGGGCCGGCGGCAGGGCCCTGGACGATTTGCTGAGAATCTACCGCCAGGAGACACTGGGCGAGGAGGACGTCCAACGGGTGCTGGCCATTCTAGACGAGGTCGGCGCCAAGGACAGTGCTCAGCAGCTTACCGAGTCCGCTGCGGCGCAGGCGTTGGATGCCCTGCGGCCTGTCGCCCTGCCGGGCTGGGCCCGCGATGAGGCCGAAGAGTTGGTCGATTTCCTGTCACGCCGGGACTACTAAAACAACAGGTGAGAAAACCGGTGAAACAACCGGCCCGTCACCCGTTACCAATCCCTATACCCATCGTCAATATAAGGAAGGCATTCAGAAAGGACTAAACGATGAAACGAGCCAAACGGCCCTTGGAGCTGTCGGTCCGGCTGGCCGGCTACATGATCAAGAACCGGGTCCGGGGACGAAAGAAGTTCCCGCTGGTTACCATGCTGGAACCCTTGGAGATGTGCAACCTGGCATGTATCGGTTGCGGCCGGATCCGGGAGTACAAGCCGGTCCTGGACAAGATGATGCCCGTCGAGACAGCGCTGGCCGCCGTGAAGGAGTCCGGAGCGCCCATCGTCTCCATCGCCGGTGGAGAACCCACCATTCATCCGAAGATCCACGAAATCATCAATACGCTGGTCGCGCAGAAATACTTCGTCTACTGTTGCACCAATGGGCTCCTGTTGGACCGGGTAATGGACAAGGTGCCCCCGTCGAAGTACCTCTCGTGGGTCGTCCACATGGACGGCATGGAGGAAAAGCACGACGAATCGGTCGCTCGCAAGGGAGTGTTCAAGCGAGCGGTCAACGTGATCGAATCGGCCTTGGACCGCGGCTACCGGGTCTGCACCAACACCACGGTATTCCGGAACAGCGACGTCGAAGACATGTCGGAGATGTTCCGGTTGGTCAGCGACCTTGGCGTGGAGGGCTCCATGATATCCCCGGGGTTCGACTTTGAAGACGCCCCCGACCAGGAGTTGTTCCTGACTCGAAACGAGTCTCACAGTGTGTTCAAGCAACTCCTGGACCCGGAAACTTCCAAGGGCGCCCGGTTCTACAACAACCCGCTTTACTTGAACTTCCTCAAGGGCGAACGGGAATACGAGTGCACCGCCTGGTCGAACCCCACCTATACCGTGATGGGCTGGCGGAAGCCCTGCTACCCGTTGGCCGACGAGCATACCGAGCATGTCGCCGACCTGTTCGAAGATGAGGTTTGGGACCGCTACGGGGTGGGCAAAGACCCCCGGTGCGCCAACTGCATGATGCACTGCGGTTTCGAATCGGCCACCATTTTCACGGCCATACAGTCGCCCAAGGACTGGGGCACCCTGATCAAATCGGGAGCCGTCACCAAGGGCGGTATCACCGCCGCGTAGAGAGGATTGTTCTTGCCGCGAACTCTGATAATCGCAGCCAGTCTGGGCACCGAATTGGCCGGGTTGCAGCGCGAGCTGGAGGGGAAAGCCTATCCCAAGCGGGACTGGCCTCAGGTGGAATTCCACCTGCTTGGCGTGGGTCCCGAGCGCTCCGGCGCAAGCACGGCCCAACTACTGGAATCACGCCGCGACGTCGACGGGGTGTTGTTGTTGGGAATTGCCGGCGGCTTGGACCCGGAACTGGAAACCGGAAGCGTGGTGCTGGCCGAACGCTATGCCATGGGACCGGACGCCGATGGCGATGACCCGGTCCTTGCGCCCGACGAAAACATGCGTCGTATGGCCGGGCAGGCGGCGGCGGGTCTGGGTATGCCCACCTGCCACGGGGCGTCGGTCACCGTGGACCACTTGGTGCGAGAACCCCGGGAGCGGGAGGAGCTCCGGCGAATACACGACGCCGACAGCGTCAACATGGAAGATTACCGGGCTGCGGCTGCGGCTGCCAACGCCGGGGTCCCGTTCCTGTCGGTGCGCGTAGTGTTGGACCCTGCCTCCCAACGCCTTCCCGACTACCTGGAAGGGCTGTCGAGAGCCAAATACGGAATCTTTACGAAGGTGCTGGCCATGCCTTGGCGGATCCCCGCGTTGTGGGGGCTGAAAAACCAGTTGATGCTGTGCCGGACCGTAATCACCAGGCTGGGAATGGCCTATTTGGACCAACAGCCGGAACGGCTGGCCGTCTACCAGGAACAAGCGGCGGCCCGGGCGCCCTATTGAACCATCGGCGGTGAACCATCGGCGGCTCGCGCCATTGGTCGGCCAATTGCCATTTGATTTGAATGCAACTTGTGAGTGCAACGTGTGAATGAAAGCGCTGGTAACCGGGGCGACGGGTTTTATAGGGGGGAATCTGGCCCGGGAGCTGTGGGGACGCGGAAATGAAGTCCGGGCATTGGTCAGGCCCGGAAGCAACTGTCTGACAATCGAAGACACGGGCGTCGAGAGGGTCGTCGGGGACATCCTGGACTGTGATTCCCTGGACCGGGCCTTGGCGGGGTGCGAAGCAGTGTTCCACTGTGCCGCCGCCTACACCTTCTGGTCCGCTGACCCCTGCTCGGTTTGGCGTACCAACGTCGGAGGCACCGCCAACGTCCTGGACCGCGCCTTGGCCGCCGGTGTTTCCAGAGTGGTGTACACCAGTACGGTTTCCACCATTGGGATACCCAGGGGCTGCCAAGGGGATGAATCGGATCCCTTGCCCGCGGGGAGCCTGCACGGTCACTACAAGCGATCGAAGCACGAGGCCGAAAAGCAGGTGATGGAACGGGCGGAGCGGGGCGCTCCGGTGGTGGTGGTCAACCCCACCGCGCCCATAGGCCCGTGGGACGTCAAGCCGACGCCCACCGGCAAGATAGTGCTGGACTTCATGCGCCGCCGCATTCCAGCCTACCTGGCGACTGGGCTCAACGTCGTCGACGTGGCGGACGTGGCTGAGGGTCACATCCTGGCGCTTGAACGAGGGAAAACGGGAGAACGGTACATACTGGGCAACCAGAACATGACCTTGAAAGAGTTGCTGAACAGAATGAGCCAAATAACCGGCATTCCGGCCCCTGCGGTGAGGCTGCCGTACTGGCTGGTGGTGGGCGCCGGATACCTGGACCGCGCGTGGTCCCAAGGCCTGCGCGGCAAGGAGCCCACGATCCCGTTGGAAGGAGTATTGGCTTCCAGGAAACCTGCGTACGTGAACTGTGACAAGGCCGTGCGGGAACTGGGACAGCCCCAGAGTCCGGTGGACGGCGCCTTGAAGAAGGCGGTGGAGTGGTTCACCGATCACGGATACGTCAACACTGAGAAGGCCTGAGAACAGGCGGGACACGCGTTGGTCAATTCAGACACGACATTACGGGACAACTTGACGGGGGTGGTGGACCGGACGGTTCGCCGGTCCCACGCGTATTTCCGTTCGGCTCAACACGAGGACGGCTACTGGTGGGGCAAGTTGGAGTCGAACCCGACGATGGAAGCCGAGCACCTGATGCTGTGCTGGTTCTTGGGGCGCAATGAACCGGAACGTTGGCGCAAGGTCTCCAACTACATCGTCAGCAAACAGCGGGATGACGGTTCCTGGGGCCAATACTTCGAAGCGCCGGGCGACGTCAGCACGACCGTAGAGTGCTATTTTGCGCTGAAATTGGCTGGCCACCCGTTCGAGGCGACTCACATGACCAAGGCCAGGGAGTTCATCCTGAGCCGTGGCGGTGTCCCCAGCGTACGGGTGTTCACCAAGATCTGGCTGGCCCTGTTCGGGCAGTGGGACTGGGAAGGCACGCCCAACCTGCCGCCGGAGATGATCCTGATCCCGCAATGGGCCCCGTTTAATATTTACGAGTTCTCCAGTTGGGCGCGGGCGACCATCGTGCCCATGCTGATCATTCTCACCGACCGGCCCTACTGTCCGGTGCCGGACGAGGCGGGTATAGACGAGCTGTATCCCGGCGGCAGGGAGTCCACCGATTTTTCTCTGCCTATCCCCGACAGCGGATGGGCCAAATGGCTATACCGGGCCGACCGGTTGGTGGGGATCTATAACAAGATACCCGTACAGCCGTGGCGCGGACTAGCGCGGCGAAAGATCGTGAACTGGATTCTGGAGCACCAAGAGGCGGACGGCGCATGGGGCGGAATCCAGCCCCCATGGGTATATTCGCTGATCGCTCTCCACCACCTGGGCGCCGAAGACGCGCGGGAGGCGTTGGACCGCGGCTTCAGCGGTCTCGAGGGATTCGCCATTGAGGATGACGACACCTATAGCGTCCAAGCCTGCATCTCCCCGGTTTGGGACACCTGCCTGGCCCAGGTGGCGTTGCTCGATTCCGGAATATCCGCCGACGACTCGATGGTGCAGCGCTCCACCAGCTGGCTGCTCGATCAACAGATACTCTCCGGCGGCGACTGGCAAGTGCGCGCCCGAAACGCTCAGCCGGGCGGCTGGGCGTTCGAGTTCCACAACGAAAAATACCCGGACATCGACGATTCCGCGGAAGTGATTGTCGCCCTCCATCTGGCCCGGCTGGACTCAGGGGACGACCCGCGGCGCCAGGAGGCAATTCAACGGGGAGTGGACTGGATCGAGGCGCTGCAGTCCAAGGGCGGCGGCTGGGCCGCCTTTGACAAGGACAACACCAAGCAATATCTGACCAAGATACCCTTTGCCGACTTCGGCGAGACCCTGGACCCGCCCAGCGTCGACGTTACCGCCCACATCCTGGAAATGTACGGACGCTTGGGCTACACCGCCAGCCATCCGCCCGTGCAGAGAGCGCTCGAGTACATCCGGAAAGAGCAGGAAGCCGACGGTCCCTGGTTCGGCCGGTGGGGCGTCAATTACATTTACGGCACCGGGGCAGCCTTGCCCGCACTGCAGGCCGTGGGCGAGGACATGTCCCAGCCCTGCGTTCGCCGGGCGGTGGAGTGGCTGCTGGACCGTCAGAACGATGACGGCGGTTGGGGGGAGAGTTGCGGCTCCTACGTGGACGAGTCCCTGTGGGGGGTCGGTCCCAGCACCGCGTCCCAGACCGCCTGGGGGCTCCTGGCCCTGATCGCCGCCGGAGAAGCTGATACCACCGCTTGCCGCCGGGCGGTCCGCTACCTGGCCGACACCCAACTCGACGACGGCAGTTGGGACGAACCGTATTTCACCGGCACCGGTTTCCCCGGTTACGGGGTGGGGCAGCCGCCCAAGGATGCGCCGAAACCCGGAGAGCCCGGGTTTCAGGGCTTGGACCTGCCCGCCGGCTTCATGATCAACTACCACATGTACCGGAACTATTGGCCCTTGTTGGCCTTGGGGCGCTTCGCCTCGACCACAAAGGCCGGGCTGAAATCAAGAACCGGAACTCTCCCCGAATCACAGTTGGAGGACCAACCTAACCTAAAGGGTGAGCTAACATGATCACCAAGTCATTTTGCCTCAAAGTGAAGACCAAGCACGCGCCGGAGTTCATCGATATCACGGACTGGGTCGCAAGCTGCGTCGCCGAATCGGAGGTCAACAACGGCTTTGCCGTTGTGTTTTCCAAACACACAACGGCGGCGGTTAAAATCAACGAGAATGAGCCGCTTTTGCTTGAGGACATGACTGTGTTCCTCGAAAAGATCTCCCCCCGGGAGAAGCCCTACAACCACAACAACTTCGAGATTCGCACCGTCAACATGACCCCTGACGAATCTCCCAACGCCCACGCTCACCTGCAGCACCTCCTGCTGGGCACCAGCGAAACGGTGCCCATAATCGACGGTCAAATGCAGTTTGGGACCTATCAGAGCGTCTTTTTCATCGAACTGGACCACCCCCGGGACCGGGAGGTCATGGTCCAAGTCGTCGGCGGATAAGCACCCCGGTGGCACGCGCCAGGACAGCCCTGGAACTGGCCTACGACGACTGCCGGGCCATCACCCGCCGGGAGGCTAAGAATTTCTACTACGCCTTCCTGACGCTGCCGGCAGCCAAGCGAAGGGCCATCTACGCGGTCTATTCCTTTTGTCGCCACTGCGACGATTCGGTGGACGAGCAGGGCACGGACGAGGCCAAGCTGACTGCCTTGTCCTCCATCGAGTCCAGCCTCGACCAAGCTTTCCACAGCCACCCCGAGAGTCCGGCCTTTCTCGCCCTGGCTGACGCCGCCGACCGCTACGACATACCCCAAGACTACTTCCAGGAGATCATCCTGGGAGTGAAAAGCGATCTGGTAAAGCACCGCTTCCGGGACTTCGATGAACTCCGCCAGTACTGCTACCGCGTGGCGTCGGTGGTCGGATTGATATGCTTGCAGATATTCGAGTACCAGGGCGAGGAGGCTAAGGACTACGCAGTGGACCTGGGCTTGGCCATGCAGTTGACCAACATCCTGCGGGACGTCCGCGCGGACCTGGAAATGGGCCGTGTATACTTGCCCCAAGATGAAATGGCCCGGTTCGGCTACTCGGAAGAGCACCTGCGGGACGGTATCAAGAACGAGGCGTTCATGGAACTCTCGCGGTTCCAGTCGGAGCGCGCCCGCGGATATTACAAAAACGCTTTGCGGCTGCTTCCGCATTTGTCGCACCGCTCCCGCGCCTGCCCCGCCGTCCTGGGGGCGATCTATTCGAGGGTGCTGGACCGGATTGAGTCTTCAGGCTTCGATGTGTTGGGAGAACGGCGGATTTCATTGAGCACGAGAGAGAAGGTCCGGATTATGGCCCAAACATGGCTGGGCAGTATGCTCGGCCGCACCGCCTCTTTCGGGTAGACCTTGGCGTCCGTAGTACCCCTGACGACCCCGCCTCTTCCGGGTAGCCCATGACGTCCGGAAGAAAGGTGGTGGCAGTAACCGGCGCTTCCGGCTACATCGGCAGGAAGCTGCTGGAACACCTGGAGGTCCTTGCCGGACTGGACGGGCTGGTCGCTTTCGACTCCCGGCCGCTGGCCGCCCCCATTCACAACATCGCCGCCTTTCGACTCGACGTTTCCGCTCCGATAGACCAGGCGCTCGCCGACCACCGCGTAACCACCTTGGTGCACCTGGCGTTCGACAGCCGCAGAGGCGCCAACCGGCGAGAGGCAACCGCTATCCGGGGCAATAACATGGCCATGTTGCGCGGGGTGTGGGATTCGTGCATAAAGGCCCGGGTGGAGCACCTGGTTTACGTGAGCTCCCATACGGTCTACGGGGCCCATTACGACAATCCCATGCCCATCCTGGAGGATGCTCCGCTTCGCCCTGCCCGAGACGTTCCCTACACCTACAACAAGTTCCTGGCCGAGCTCATGCTCCAGGAGTTCCAGGAAGCGGCGCCCGGCATGAAGATAACCATCCTGCGCCCCGCCGTTATTCTGGGCCCGGACGCCAACAACCTGGTCACCAACGCCTTTTTCCGGCCGTGGCTCATCGGAATATCGGACTCGGACCCGCCGCTCCAGTTCGTCTACGACGACGACCTGGCCCGAGTCCTGTGCCTGGTGATCATGGAGGGGTTGCCAGGGGTTTTCAACGTGGCGGGAAGCGGCGTCGTGTACTATCGGGAGCTGGCGGCGGCCATCCAAAGCCGGCTGATAAACCTGCCGGCGTTCCTGACCTATCCCATGGCGCGAATAGCATCGAATCTTTGGGTGCAACGGGATGTCACCCCCGGCGCGCTCGACCTCATCCGCTGGCCCATCCTCCTGAGCAACTCCCGCCTTCACCATACGACCGGCTACCGGTTCCGGCACACCGCCCAAGAAGCCCTGACCGCCTTCGCCAACTTCAACTACCTTTACCTCGACGTGGTGATTTAGGAACGGCGCGCATAATAGCCCGGATAATAACCCGGATCGATTCAATCGCCGATTGCTTTTGCAGCGATGCCCAAGCCCGCAATGACGGCGGGGCTGCCCAAGCGACGTAAGATGCAATCGCACCGAGCGCAAGAAGACAGGCAGGCACGTTTAGGATGACTCAACCCCGGGCGCTGGTGATCGACACCGATCCTGGCGTTGATGATGCAGTCGCCATTCTGATGGCTTTGGCCGCGCCCGGCGTGGACTTGCTTGGGTTGACCGCCGTCGGGGGGAACGTTCCGTTGGCGCGCGCTACGCGGAACGCGCTGGCGTTGCTCCAAGCGGCGGGGCGGTCGGACGTCCCCGTGGCAAGGGGGGCCGCGAAACCGCTGCGGGGGCGTTTCCGGCCGGCGGCGGCCTTCCACGGCCCAGGAGGCCTATCGGTGCGGCTGCCCAACCCGGTGTCGCGCCCGGTCGCGGACCATGCCGCCGAATTCATGGCCGGGCAACTTGCCGCCCGGCCGGGCGAAATCACGATCGTGGCCTTGGGGCCGCTGACCAGCCTCGCCCGTGTGCTCCGGCGGCGCCCCTTGGCCCTGGGCTTGGCCCGCCGTGTCGTGGTAATGGGAGGGGCGGTGGGCGCTACGGGCAACGTGACGCCCCAGGCCGAGTTCAACTTCCACAGTGACCCCGACGCGGCCGCTGCCGTTATGTCCAGTGGGATTCCCGTGACGGTGGCCGATCTGGCCGCTTGCCGTCAGGTCGCCATTGGCCGCGGTCAGGCGTTGGAGGCGACGTCGGATGGACCGCTGGGCCGCTTGGCGTTGCGCGTCGTGCAGAACTGGTTCCGCCGTGACCCGTCGCGGCAGCGCTTCGAGTTTTACGATCCTCTGGCGGTGGCGATGGCCATAGACCCGAAAGTCGCAACCGTCCGCCGGGTTGGGCTGGAGGTCACCGGCTCCGCTGGTGAATTTCCCGGAGAGTCCAGGCTCACAAGAAGTACCGGCGAAGTCTCATTGTTGGACCAGGTAGACCGGGACCGCTTCTTCAAGATGCTCGGCGACCTGCTCGGGTGGAGGATGCCCAGCCGGGCCGGCTAATCTCGCCGGCTGATCTCGCGGGCTAATCTCGCCGGGCGGCGGCGCCCTCCCGGAGCATGGGGATCAGTTCCTTCCCGTAATCCGCCGTGTCCTGCAAGGGGTCGAATCCTCGAATCAGCACCGTGGTGCATCCGGCGTCGTAGTAGGCCAGGAGGGACTCGGCCACCTGCTCGGCCGTCCCAACCAGGGCGGTGGTGCTGCCGGCGGCTCCGGTGGCCGCGGCGATGGGCATCCAGAGGCGCTGGTCGTGGACCTCTCCTTTGGCGGCGAAGTCCAGCAGCCGGCGGGAGCCCACCGACTGGAGACGGGCGGGCCGGCCGGGCCCCACGGCTTCGCCCACCGACCCCTTGACCCGTTCCAAAATCCCTTTGGCTCGCTCCCAGGCTTCGCCTTCGGTGTCGCCCAGAATCGGCCGGACGGAAAGGCTGAAACGAATCCTTCGTCCGTAACGGGCGGCCCGGTCCCGAAGGTCGGCGACCTGCTCTTTGATGGCCGCCAGGGGCTCACCCCAGAGGGCGTAAACGTCGGCCCTGCTGGCCCCCACCTCCTTGGCGGCCTCTGACGCACCGCCGAAATAAAGCGGTACGTGGGGCTTCTGCAGAGTTCTCACTTGGCTGTGGACCTGCTCCAACCGGTAAAATTCCCCCTCGTAATCGAAGGGCGTGGTTTCGGTCCAGACCCGTTTAACCACTTCCATAAACTCACCGGTCCGGCGGTAGCGGGAATCGTGGTCCAGCCAGTCGCCGTCCCGGTGTTGCTCCTCATCGCTGCCTCCGGTGATAACGTGGAGGGCGATCCGTCCGCCGGTCAACTGGTCCAGGGTGGCCAGGTGCCTGGCGGCCAGGGTGGGGGCCACAAACCCGGCCCGGTGGGCGATGAGGTAGCCCAGCGTTTTGGTCCGGTAGGCGGCGTATCCCGCCACCGCGAAACCTTCCGCCGTGGCCGACGAGTATCCGATCAGCACCTTGTCGAAGCCGCTGTCTTCGTGGGCCTGGGAGAATTCGGCAATGTATTCCGGGTCTATGCCCGCGGGGATTTCGTCGGCGGGGTTTATGCCGCCGCCGAAGAGGCTGACGGTAACTCCCCGGGAGGAGTCTCGCTCCTGATTGACCCCGATCATACCTATGATCTCGATTTCCGCCATGCTCTTCCTCGCAGTTGCCGCCGGGTCGCCCGGGATCCCCTCATCAAGATACAGCGGGGGCCGACTTCATGCCAGCGGCGCAAACCTGGCGGTCACGGACCCCGCTGCACGGGAAGGCTGGTACCCCGGCAACCGGCAGTCTCCACCGGAACCCCCGCAACCCGCAGTCTCCAAACGAAGAGACCTCTCGCGCACTACTCCGGAGAGGCCGGAGCCCCGCCGGGCGTTCCCCGCCCCGTCGCGGCCATTATCCGGGTGGAGAAGAGGTGACAGAACCCTATGAAGATGGGCACCGCAAAGGAATAAGCGATCAACTCCGGCGGGTATCCTGCCGTCCAAGAGAGGACCGGGACCCCGATCAAGAATAATGCCAGCGCCGGGATCGCCTTCTTGGTGTAGTAGAGAATCACCAGCGACAGGGCGCCGATGGGCAGGGCAAGGGCTGGCAGAATAGCCATCATGACGCCCACCGAGGTGGCTGCGCCGCGGCCTCCCCGGAACCTGAGGAACACCGGCCAGTTATGTCCGGCCAAGACCGCGAAGCCGGCCATCATCAGCATGCCGTTATTGTCGGCCAAGAGCCGGACAGCCACAATCGCTGCCGCGCCCTTGATGATGTCGATCCCGCCGACGCCGAACCCGGCCCTGGGGCCCACCGAACGGAACACGTTGGCTGCCCCGCTGTTGTAATCCCCGAGTCCTCGTATGTCCCGGCCCATGATGTACCGGGTGACCAGGTAGGCCGTCGGAATGGCTCCGATGACGTAGGCAAGGAGGGCTGCGCCAACCCAGGTCAAGGCTTCCCACAGCACTTATCAGGGTCTCCCGGTCCGGTGAAGCAAGGCTGCGAAAAGGCGCGCCGCAGCGCGGGCGCCATCCTGAATATCAAGCCGGGCCAGCGGGCTGGTCCTGTGGGGCCGGATCAGGCGGTTACCATACCGGGCCAGTGGGCTGGCCCTGTGGGGCCGGATCAGGCGGTTACCAGCCGGGGGACCACCGCCGTGCACCAGTGGAGGTACTTGGGGTTCCGGCCGAAAACGATGTCGAAATACATTCGTTTCAGGGCGGTGGAGACCGGGCCGGGGTTGCCGTCTGCGATTGGGCGGCTGTCCAGCGAGACTACCGGCGTCAGGTGCGCCGCCGTGCCGCTGAGGAAGACCTCGTCGGCCAGGTAGAGTTCGCTGCGGTCGACGTGCCGCTCCACCACTTCCAGCCCCAGCTCCCCGGCGGCCAGTTCCATCACCGTTTCGCGGGTGATGCCAGGCAGGGGGTTGTCTTCCAGGACCGGCGTAATAAGCTTGCCCTTGCGCATCATAAACAGGTTTTCGCCGGAGCCTTCCGACACGTGGCCGTCCTGGTTCAGCAGTATCGCCTCGTCGAAGCCGGCCAGCACCGCCTCGGTTTTGGCCAGGATGCTGTTGAGGTAGTTGGCTGACGTCTTGATTTGCGTCGGCGCCATCTGGTCTTCGATACGCCGCCAGGACGAGGTGCAGCACCGCAGGTTTTCGGTGCTCAGGTAGTTGCCGAAGGGGACGGCGACAAGGGTGAAGTCACTGGAAAGCTCGTGCAGCTTGAGGTTGGCCACCACCTCGGCGTCCTTGTAGGCCAGCGGCCGGATGTACACGTCGGAGCGGTTGGCGTTCCGTTCCACCAGGTCAACGGTAATCCGGCAAAGGTCGTCCACGCCGTAGGGTATGTCGAGCATCAGCACCCGGCAGCCCTGGAGCAGCCGCTCGTAATGCTCGCGCAGGCGGAAGATGTACATCTTCCCCTGCTGGTCGTTCCAGTTGCCGCGAATACCCTCGAAAACGGCCGTCCCGTAGTGGAGGGCGTGAGTCATGACACCCACACGGGCTTCCTCCAGCGGCACGTAATCGCCTCGAAAGAAGGCGAATTGCTGTTGCTGACTGCCGTTGGCGGACGTCTGTTCCGTGCTCAATGTTGGTCCCCTTCTTGACTTAAAATACGCCTTCCATCCGGCTGACACGCTCCCCGATGGCGGCGGGATTCCTAACCGCAAAACCCCTTGGCTGCCCAGCCCGCTGCCCAGCCCAATGTAGCCGAAGTACCGGCTAGCGTCAATCAATATGTTTAGTGTACTATCGCACCTCTACGGACAGCCGTAAAATGCGTCCCTGAGGGTTGCCGATCCCAGGGAACCTCTGAACAAGTTATGGTCATTGAGGCAAAAGCCGAAATCTCGGAGGAGAGCTTAACGGCATTAGCTATCATATGAGCGCAGGCGCCCCCATCCTGACCTTCCCCCATCGGGGGAAGGGACTTGTTCAGATGTTCCCCAGGTCTTAATCGCGCCAGAGCAATGCTCCGGCGCGGTTTTTATTTGCTTCCCTTTCCCTCTCAAATCTATCTGAGAGGCTGCCTGTAGAATCGAACGGTCCTTGGGGGTGGACGCTCGTGCCCGAACCTAATGCCAGGAATATCGCTGTCGCTTTGCTGGGAGTGCTGACCCTGGCGTTGGTGTTGGCCGCAGCGGCGCTCTTGGCCCGGAACGACGACCCGGCGCCGATACAGGTATTGCCCCCTCCTGCCACAGCAACGGCGGATGACGCTACCGGTCCATCCGGGGAGGCGCGGGTGCACGTGGCGGGTGCGGTGGCGAGTCCGGGCGTGTACACGATGAACCAGGACAGCCGCATCATCGACGCCATAGCGGCCGCGGGCGGCGAGACGGATGGGGCCGACCTGACGGGCATCAATCTGGCACGCCGGGCACGGGACGAGGAACGGTACTATATCCCCGCGCATGGCGAAATACCGCCCCTCACCCTTGACAGTGCGGGAAGTTCCGGCGATCAAACTAACGTCGAGGGCCTGATTGACCTCAACACCGCTTCAATCGACCAACTCCAGACTTTGCCCGGGATCGGTCCGGTCTTGGCCGGAGCCATCGTCGAGTATCGTCAAGGCAGTGGCCCCTTCCAAACGGTCGACGACATCGTCAACGTGCCCCGCATTGGACCAGCCACCCTCGAACGAATTCGTGGTCTGGTGACGACCCCGGCCTCCCGGTGATGGCCGGGCCCAGGCGCCAGCCAACCCTGCCCTGCCTGCCGGGGAACACGGAATGAGGCTGCTACTGCTGGCGGCGGCATGGATCGGCGGGGTGTGGCTCGGCCTGGAAGCGGATTTCAGACCGGCGGCCATCTACGTTCTGCTGGCCGCTTGCCTCACCCTGGGTCTCTGTCTCTTTCTCCTGCGCTGGCGGTTGTTTCCCGTGGCGGTCGCCGCCCTGCTGCTTCTTGGCCTTTGGCGGGCGGATTCCATCGAATTCCCCGCCCAACCCCTGACCACGGCCGACCAGCAGCAGGTGCTCGTAACGGGAATCATTGCCGCCGATCCGGGCGCGACTAGCCGGCAGGTCCGGTTCGAGTTGGAAGTGTCCGCCATCGACCGCGGCGACGGCACCGAGGAGGCATCCGGGCGTCTGTTGGTCTACGCGGCCCCACCGGCAGAGTTGGCGGCCCGCCGGCCGTCCCCCCACTTCCGGTACGGCGACGTTATGACAATACAGGGAACGTTACAACGCCCCCAACCCATCGACGGGTTCAACTATCCAAAGTACCTGGCGGCCAGGGGAATCGGGGGCATCCTGTTTGCCAGCGAGGTCGAGGCGCAGGGCGAGGCAGGCAATGGCTGGCGGGAGGGAATCTACGATTTACGCCGCCGCCTTTCGGAGACCCTGGAAGCGGCGCTTCCCTCGCCTCAGTCGTCCCTATCCCAAGCCCTGCTGCTGGGACAACGCGCCTCGTTGCCTCAAGGGTTGGAAGACCGGTTCCGAGACACCGGCGCATCCCATCTTCTCGCCATATCCGGGCTCCACGTCGGGGTGTTGATGGTAGTCGCCCTTGGCGCATCGGCCCTCCTCTTGGGACGACGGCGGCATATGTACCTGATCGTTCCGCTGATCGTCATCTGGGCCTATGCGGTGGTGGCCGGGGGTTCTCCATCGGCGCTCCGGGCGGCGGCGATGGGGACGGTCTACCTGGCCGCCCTGGCTCTCGGCCGCCCCAACAGCATATTGCCGGCCTTGGGGCTGGCCGCCATCGCGATGACCGCAGTCTCTCCCGGACTGTTGCAACGGGTCGGCTTTCAACTCAGTTTCGCAGCGGTGGCGGGGATATCCCTCGCCCACTCCTACTTCTCGGCCTACCAGCCGGACCGCGCCGCGAACGAGTGGCGGTGGCTGCTGCGCCCGTTGCTGGGGCTGGCCGTCGTATCCGCCGCCGCGGCCGTCGCCACCTGGCCTCTGGTGGCCTTCTACTTCGATAGCGTCGGCTTGATGTCAATCCCCGTTACGCTGCTCGCCGTTCCCGCCATGCCGCTGGTGCTTGTCGGCAGCATGGCGGCGGTGCTGGCGGGTTTGATTCACCCCGCCTTGGGGGAGTTCTTCGGGTTCATCGTCTGGGCGCCATTGACCTATCTCATCGGCATCGTATCCGTGTTTCCCGCTTGGACCTGGCAGCCGGAGTGGACGGGCAGGTGGCTGGCCGTTGGCTGGTACGGCGGGCTGGGGTTGTTGCTGCTGCTGGGTCGCCCCCGGCTACCGGCTGGTTTTGGGACCCTGGTAGTTCACCGGGTAATTCACCCGGTAATTCAATGGAGCAAGTCGGCGGCGGCTTTCCGTCCGCCGCCCAGGCGGGCCGGAGTCATCGCCGTGGCGGCAGTGGCCTTGGCGATTGGCGCGTCGATGCTCTGGCTGCGGGTTGCATCAACGCCGGACGGCCTTCTTCACGTCCAATTCTTTGACGTGGGGCAGGGCGATTCCGCATTGATCACCACGCCGTCTGGACGCCGGGTGCTGGTGGACGGCGGGCCCGACTGGAACTCGGCCATCGACTCATTGGCCGATGCGGGCTCCTCCTCAGGCCGGACTTTGGACCTGGTGGTGCTCACTCACCTGGACGCCGACCATAGCCGGGGACTGCTGAACGTCCTGGAGCATTACCGCATTGGCGGGGTGTTGGAGGGGAAGGAATCCCGCGCCGCGTCGATGTACGGCCAGTGGCAGGCCGAGCTGCGGCGGCAAGAAATCACCCCCATCAACGTATATCAAGGCTACGAGATCGTCCTCGGAGGAGGAGTCACGCTGGAAGTGCTGAACCCCCGGGTGGCGGCCGGCGCCGCGGAGACGGTGCGGGAGGCCGACTCCAACAACGATGGGGTCGTCGTCCGGTTGACCTACGGTTCCGTAAGCTTCCTGTTGACAGGGGATATCGAGACGGCAACTGAACACAGGCTGGTCAACGGGCCCGACATCCTGGCCAGCGACGTCCTGAAGGTGGCCCATCATGGCAGCCGCACCTCCTCCACCGAGGAATTCCTGGCGGCGGTGGCCCCGGCGGTGGCCGTAGTGCCGGTGGGCCGGGACAACCCCTACGGCCACCCGAACCGCGACGTAATCGGCCGCCTGGAGACCCGTCTGGGGGCCTCCGGCGTATTCCGCACCGACCGTGACGGCGACGTGGAGTTCGCGACGGACGGAACGAGCCTTTGGGTCCGCACCGAACTGTGACCCGAACCGCGCCGGGCGGATGGGCCGCCCGTTACCAACGGTCCGGCCCATCGCGGTTGATGTATACTTGGCCCGGCAAGCTTGGCTCGGAGGAGAGCTTAACGGTATTAGCTATCAAATGAGCGCCGGCGCCCTCATCCTAACCTTCCCCATTCTAACCTACGTGGATTCCGGCTTTCGCCGGAATGACGGAGGGGAGGGGGGAAGGGACTTGTTCAGATGTTCCCCAAGATTTCCAGGAGCGACCCCTTGACTGTTTCCTCCAGACCCGACGGACGCCGTTGGGACGAACCCCGTCCCACAACTATCGTAACCGGCTACCAACGCCACGCCGAAGGCTCGGCGCTTATCGACATGGGCGCAACCCGGGTCCTGTGCTCGGCGTCGCTGGAAGAAAGGGTGCCCGCCTTCCTGCGAGGCCAGGGTAAGGGTTGGGTCACCGCGGAATATTCGATGCTGCCCCGCGCCACCAACACCCGCGCTCCCCGGGAGCGGGAGACCGGGCGTACCAGCGGCCGCTCCCAAGAGATACAACGGCTGATAGGACGGTCTCTCCGGGCGGTTACCGACCTCAAGGGATTGGGGGAGCGGACGGTACAGATCGATTGCGACGTTCTCCAAGCCGACGGCGGCACCCGCACCGCCGCGATCACCGGTTCCTACGTGGCCTTGTACCAAGCGCTTGACATGCTGGTCAAACAGCGTGTCCTGTCCCGGTTGCCCCTGATCTGCCCGGTTGCCGCCGTCAGCGTCGGCATCGTCCGGGAGCGATTGTTGCTGGACCTTTGCTACGAAGAGGACTTCTCCGTCGAGGTCGATTTCAACGTGGTGTTGACCTCCAGGGGAGGGTTGGTGGAATTGCAGGGGGCCACAGAGGCGGACCCCTTCCCCCGGCGCCAGGTCCAGGAGGTGCTGGCGTTGGCCTACCGGGGGCTGGAGCCAATCTTCCAAATTCAACGGGAAGCGACCCGAGCCCTCTGAACGGCGCCCCGGCGTCGAAACAGCTTCTCTCTTCGGTTATACCGCCATACCGCGGCCGCCGGTCTTACTCCCGGATTTACTCTATGACGGCGCCGTCGACGTCCAGGTGGACCACCGGCAGGCCCAGCTCTTCGAGGCCGGGGCCGACTGTTTCACGGTCGCCCACCACGAGTATCTTCAGTTGGCCGGGGCGGACCCACTCTTGAGTAATCCGGTGGACGTCCGCCAGGGTCACCGATTCGATCGACGGCCGGACGGTCTGGAAATAGTCGTCGGGCAGGTCGAACTGCACCAATTGGATCAACTGGCCAAGGACCGACCCGGGACGCTCGAAGCCGGCCGGATAGCCGCGAAGCAGTCCGTCTTTGGCCCCGTCCAGTTCCTCTTGGGTAATGGGCCGGCTCTCCCGGACTTCGGTGAATTCCTTGAGGGTCTCAAATACGGACTCTTTGGTGGCGCCGGTCTGGACAGACCCTCCCGCGAGGAGCAGGGAGGGCTGCCGGTACCAGTGTATGGACGACTGGTACCCGTAGCTGTAGCCCTTGTCCTGCCTCAGGTTCTGGTTCAACCGGGCGGAGAACTGCCCGCCGAAGGCGTAATTTGCCAGAGTCAAACCGAAGTAGTCGGGGTGACGCCTGGGTATCGTAGTCTGCAGCGCCCGGATCACCGATTGCGGGGCGGCCGGCCGGTCCACGAGGTAGATGACGGCGTGGGACGCGGCGCCGTCTACTTGTGTAGTGGCCTGTGTAGTGGCCTGCGGGGCCGCGCCGACACCGGCCCAACTACCGAATACCTGTTCCGTCAGGCGCGTCACTTCGTCCATCCCCACGTCGCCGACCACTATGAGCTCCGCCTGTGCCGGCCCGGACATGAGGCCGAATTGGCGCAATATGTCGTCCCGGGTGAGCGCCGCCACCGAGGATTCGGTGCCGGCGATGGGATGGCCGTAGCCGGTGGCCCGCTCGTAAACCAGCCCCGACATAAGCTGCTCGGCCACCACGTTGGGCTCGTCTTTCCCCCGCCGGAGGTCGGTCAAGTGCTCCCGGCGCACTCGTTCCAATTCGTGCTCCGGGAAAGTCGGGTCCCGCAATATCTCCGCCGCCAGTTCCAGGGCGGTGCTCCAATGCTTGGAGAGGGTCTCGGCAGAGGCCAGAGTGTACTCGCGGCGTCCGTCCACCGACAGCCGGGAGCCGATGAACTCGAAGGCCGCCGCAATCTCCTGGCTGGACTTGGAGCTGGTGCCTTCCGCCAGCATCTGGGCGGTGAATCCGGCGAGTCCCGGGAGGCTTTCCGGGTCTGCGGTGGCGCCGGAGTTCAGCATGAGCCCGAAAGCCACGATGGGCATTCCCCGCTGTTCGATCACGGTGAGCCCCAGTCCGTTGGAGAGCCGGCCCCGGGAGGGCGCCGGCGGATTGAACTCGGGCTCCCGGCGCGGCGGTGGCATGATGTTGCGGTCGATGGTCACGGCGGCCGGAGACAGCTCCGGCTCGGGGAGGACCCGCAGCCGGACCTGCCTGTCGCCCAGGTAGGTGTCGGCGACACGGAGGATGTCTTCCCGTTGCACCGACAGGTACTTGTCGAGGCTGGTGTTGATCTGGTCAGGGTCGGAGGCAAAGACGTTGAAGTGGTTGAGCTGGTCGGCCCGGCCGCCGAAGCCGCCGATCCGGGCCAACTGGCGGAAGTGGTTGGCCTCGATACGGTTCTTGACCCGGGTGATCTCCTCATCCGTCGGGGGTTCCCGTTGGAACCTTTCCAACTCAGCCTCCACGGCAGCCTCAACGGTCTTCAGGTCGTGGCCCTCCGCAGCCGTGGCCTGGACCAGTATCTCGCCGGAAATCTCCGACGGAAGGTAGCGAATGGCCGCACTGTGGGCGATTTGCTGCTCGTAGACCAGCGACCGGTGTAACCGGGACGTGAGGCCGTCGGACATGATGGCCTGGAAGATTTCCAACGGCGCATCGTCGTCATCCCCTTCCGGGGGAGCGGGGTAGGCGACATAGATCCTGGGCAAGGTCACCTTGTCCCGCATCTCCAACTCGATGCGGCCGGCCAAGGCCGAGGCCTGCCTCCCGGTGCGTGGCACCGGGCCGCTCGGTTGGAGGTCGCCGAAGTAGCGGTTCACCAGCTCCAACGCCTCTCCATTGGAGAAGTCCCCGGCGATGGCCACGCTGGCGTTGGAAGGGCCGTAGAAGCGCTGAAAAAAGTCCTTCACGTCGTCCAGGCTGGCGGCGTCCAGGTCCTCCTGGGAGCCGATAGTCATCCAGTGGTAGGGGTGGGGCAGGGGGTAAAGGGCCTCCTGCAGGCGCCAGTGGGCCATGCCGTAAGGCCGGTTTTCGTAGGACTGCCGGCGTTCGTTCTTGACCACGTCACGCTGCACGTCGAACCGCTGCTGGTCGAGGGCGTCCAGCAGAAACCCCATCCGGTCGGCTTCCAGCCACAGGGCCAGTTCCAGGTAGTTGGAGGGCACGTCTTCCCAGTAGTTGGTGCGGTCCGAGGTGGTGGAGCCGTTGAGGTTGGCGCCCGCTTTCTGGAGGGGTTCGAAGTGGCTCCGGTTATGGTGTTTCGAGCCCTCGAACATCACGTGTTCGAAGAGGTGGGCGAACCCGGTCCGGCCCATCTCTTCGTTTTTGGAACCCACGTGGTACCAGACGTTCACCGCCACCAAGGGGATGGTGTGGTCTTCGTGGAGGATGACGTCCATGCCGTTGGAGAGCCGGTGTTTTTCGAAAGCGATGCCTACCATTCGTCGAGTCCTTTCTTTTCGATTTGAGCAGTTTCCGGTTGACCAGTTTCCGGCGGGAGTGGGCCCGAGCGGATCCGAGCCGTCCCGGTTCAGGCGGCTGCCGTCAGGGCCCGCCGCGAGGATACCAGACCGGCGGGCCAGACCGGCGGGCCAGACCGGCGGGCCTACGGGTCCTAGACCTGGTACTCGGGACGGCGCAGCAACTGCCGGGCGATGACCAACCGCATTACCTCGTTGGTCCCTTCCCCGATTATCATCAGGGGGGCGTCCCGGTAGTACCGTTCCACCGGCGACTCCTTGATGTACCCGTAGCCGCCGTGGATGCGCATGGCCTCCATGGTGACCTCGCCGCATATCTCGCTGGCGAAGAGCTTGGCCATTCCCGATTCCAGGTCCACCCGGTCCCCGCTGTCCTTCTTGGCCGCGGCGTCATAGGTCAAGAGCCGGGCGGCCTGTATCTTGGTGGCCATGTCGGCCAGCTTCAGTTGAATCGCCTGATGTTCCGCGATGGGTTTGCCGAATGTCTCCCGCTGTTGGGAATACCGGATGGCCGCGTTGAACGCCGCTTGCGCCACGCCCACGGCACGGGCGGCCACGTTGATGCGGCCCGTTTCCAGCCCGCTCATCACCATGCCGAAGCCCGTTCCCTCATGCCCGCCCACCAGGTTGTCGGCGGGCACCGGGTAGTTGTCGAAAATCAACTCGCAGGTGTCCAGTCCCCGGTAGCCCAGCTTGTCCAGGTCCCGGCCCACTCGGAACCCCTCCCCGCCCTTCTCCACGACGAAGCAACTGATCCCCCGGTGTTTCGGCTCGGCCTCCCGGTCGGTGCGGGCCAAGAGACAGAACGTGTCTCCGTAGCGGCCGTTGGTGATGAACATCTTGGTGCCGTTGATGACGTATTCCTCACCGTCCCTGGTGGCCGTGGTCTGCAGGTTGGCCACGTCGGTCCCACCGCCGGGTTCGGTCAGGGCAAGGCCGCCCCGTTTCCTGCCGGAGGCCAGATCGGGCAGAAACCTTTGCTTCTGCTCCTCGGTGCCGTAGTGGGTGAGGACGTAGGTGAGGATGTGGTGGGTGCCAATGGCCCCCGTAATGCTCATCAAGCCCTTGCTCAGCTCTTCGAACACGCTGGCGAAGGTGGTGTAGTCCAGGCCGAGGCCGCCGTACTCCTCCGGCACGGTGATACCGAACAGGCCCAACTCTTTCATCCGGTCGATGAGGTCGTGGGGGACCCGGTCCTCTCTGTCCAACTCGGCGGCCACCGGTTCCACTTCCCGGCGCACGAAATCGCGCACCAGGGTGACGATCTGGGAGCGTGCCTCTTCTGATGTGGCTACCACTTGTCTCTCCAGTTTTTTAACCACAGAGAGCACGGGAAACACAGAGATTGAGAACGAGAATCCTATACCTCTGTGGTCGCTGAGCCCTCTGTGGACAATTTAAGGGCGGCTTGGGCGGCGGCGAGGCGCGCGACGGGGACGCGGAAGGGGGAGCAGCTAACGTAGTCCAGGCCCGCCTCGTGGCAGAAGGCGACGCTGCGCGGGTCGCCGCCGTGCTCGCCGCAGATGCCTATCTCCAAGTCCGGCCGGACGCTCTTGCCGGAGTCAACTGCCATCCGTACCAAAACTCCCACGCCGTCGCGGTCGATGGACGCGAACGGGTCGTGGGGCAGCACCCCTTCGTTGATGTAGGTCCTCAGAAATTTGCCCTCGGCGTCGTCCCGGCTGAAGCCGTAGGTCATCTGGGTGAGGTCGTTGGTCCCGAAGCTGAAGAACTCGGATTCCTCGGCGATGCGGCCGGCGGTGAGGGCGGCCCGCGGGGTCTCGATCATGGTGCCGAACTTGTACGGCACCGTAACCCCCATCCACTGCTGCACCTGGGAGGCAACCGCCGTGAGGTCGCTGCGCAACCGGCGCATCTCCTCCACGTCCACAGTGAGGGGGACCATTATCTCCGGGTTGACGGTCAATCCCTCTTTGATTAGCTGGGCGCCGGCCGTAATAATGGCCTCCACCTGCATCCGGTAAATGACCGGGAAGCTCAGGCCCAGGCGGCACCCGCGGTGCCCCAGCATGGGGTTGGTCTCCCGCAGGGAACCCACCAGTCGCACAAACGCCTCTTTCTCCTCCAAGTCCCTTGACGGGGCACCATGGCGCAGCTCCACCAGCTCGGTGAACAGATCGTCGTAGGGCGGAAGGAACTCGTGCAACGGCGCGTCCAGCAGCCGGATGATCACCGGGCGTCGCTCCATCACGCGAAGGATGCCGCGAAAGTCGTTAGTTTGCAGCCGGAGCACTTGGTCCAAGGCCTGGTAAAACAGTGTGACAGCTTCCGGTGTGTCGGTTATGTCCGGGTTCATATACGGATTGGACCTCGGGTCTACGGGCCGGTCGTCGTGTTCCCGGCGCCATTGCTCGGCGGCCTCGGAGTTGAGCAACATCTGGCGTACCGCCGGCAGGCGGAGGGGGTCCAGGAACATGTGCTCGGTGCGGCAGAGGCCGATGCCTTCCGCCCCCATGTTGATGGCCTGGGCGGCATCGGCCGGGGTGTCGGCATTGGCCATTACGCCCAAGCGCCGGACGTCGTCGGCCCAGCGAAGCAGCTCGTTGGCCTCTGGAATGTCGTCCAACCTGGGGTTGACCGTTGCCAGCTCGCCGGTGTAGACCTCGCCGGAGGTCCCATCCATGCTGATGCTGGCGCCGGCGTGAACGGTGTGACCGTTGCCGGTCATCAACCCCTGCTCCGGGTCTACCCGAAGCGACTCGCAGCCGACGATGCACGGCTTGCCCAACCCCCGGGTGACGACGGCGGCGTGGCTGGTAACCCCGCCCCGGCTGGTGACGACGCCGGCCGCCGCGATGATTCCGTGGATATCGTCGGGCTTGGTCTCGGGCCGTACCAGGATCACAGTTTCGCCTTTGCGGGCCAGGTCGGCGGCAATATCGGCGTCGAAGCAGACGGTCCCCGACGCCGCGCCGGGTGAGGCCGCGGCGCCGGTGGCCAGTAGGGACGTTTCGTGGAACGCCCCTGCGCTTTCCCCTTTTGGGCCGCCTTCGGCGAATTGGGGCACCAGCAACCGGGTGATCTCTTCGGGGTCCACCCTTTGCAGGGCCGCGGCCCGGTCGATCAATCCTTCTTTGACCATGTCGACCGCCGTCTTTACCGCCGATAGCGGCGTGCGTTTGGCCGAGCGGGTCTGGAGCAGGTAGAGGCGGGAGTCTTCGATGGTGAACTCCACGTCCTGAACGTCCCGGTAGTGCATCTCCAGGTTGGCGGCCAGTCCGAGCAACTCATCCGACATGCGGGGCATGGCCTGGGCCAGGCTGGTTATCGGCTCCGGCGTTCGCACTCCGGCCACCACGTCTTCGCCTTGGGCGTTGGCCAGGAACTCGCCGTAGACCCGCCGCTGTCCCGTCGACGGATCCCGGGTGAAGAGCACCCCGGTGCCGCTGGTAGGGCCAAGGTTGCCGTAAACCATTGCCATGATGGTTACGGCGGTGCCCATGCCGTGGTCGATGCTGTTGTGGTCCCGGTAGACGATAGCCCGGGGGTTGTTCCAACTGCCGAAGACGGCGTTAACGGCGCCCATGAGCTGTTCCCAGGGGTCCCAAGGCGGCTCGTGTCCGGAGGACCCGGCGACGATGGCTTTGAAGTCGCCCACCACCGCTTTTAGCTGGTCCGCGGAGAGTTCGTAGTCCAGGTCCACGCCGGCCCGCGCCTTGTGTTTGGCGAGGCATTCCTCGAAGGGCTCCGCCGCCACGTTCATCACGACGTCGGCGTAAATCTGGATGAACCGGCGATAGGCGTCGTAGGCGGGTCGGGCGTCGTCCATCATCGAAGCCAGGCCCTGGACTATTTGGTCGTTGATTCCCAGGTTCAGGATGGTGTCCATCATGCCCGGCATGGAGACACGGGCGCCGGAACGCACTGAGACCAGGAGCGGGTTGACGGTGGAGCCAAACTGGCGGCCGACCGCCCCTTCGAGCGCCTGGACCTGTTCTACGATAGTCTCGCGCAAGCCGCCGGGCAGGGTGAAATCGTTGTTCAGATAGTAGCGGCAGACATCGGTGGAGATCACGAACCCCGGGGGAACGGGAAGCCCCAACCGGACCATTTCACAGAGATTGCTGCCCTTGCCGCCGAGGAGGGCCGCCATTGAGGCGCCACCCTCGCTGAACCGGTACACCAACTTGGCCGTTGGCGCGGCATTGCTGGCCATCGGCTCCGACCTCTCTTTGACTCATTCGGGGACTCGTACGGGGACTCATTCAGGGACTCATTCGGGAACTAACGGGGCCGAGGGCGCGAAATCAAGGCCCTGAAAACCGGTTACCGGATTATACCCGACTCCGGCGCCGGTTCAACCCCGGGGCCGTTAGCGTGAGCCGGGTGGGGCGTAGGAGGGTTAGACCTCCCGGAATTCCCGCTCCGCGTCGGCGAGATAGAAGGCATTGTCCCACAGCTCGTCTAGGTATTCCTGCTCCGCGTCGGTTATCGCGGGCGTCTCCACCGCTGCCGTGTATTCGTTGAGCTCGTCCATGTTGGTGAAATTGGGCAATACCGAAACGATCTCGGGCTTTTTCAAGACGAACTGAATGGCTGACTGTCCCATGGTGCGGGTGTCTTCCAGTTGGAGGAAGCGGACCCGTTCCACCTTCTGTATCGCCTCCCGCAGCCATTCGGCGCGGCGATGAGCCCGGTGGTCCGACTCGTCAAAGCTGGGGACCTGGATAAACTCGCCGGTGAGGGTGCTGGACGCATGGGGCACCCGGGAGAGCAGCCCGGTCTGGGTCTGCCCGGCGATTGGGAAGAAGTCTTTGGCCGGCTCCTGCTCCAGGATGCTATATATGATCTGAAGGCTGTCGACGTGCCGGTCCTTCATGGAGGTCTCACCCTCCTCGAACCACCCGATGTCGGGCCCCAAGGCCACCCCGAAATGACGTATCTTGCCGTCGAACCGGAGTTGTTCCAAGGTCTCGAACAGCTCGTCCCGTTCCAGCGCGTCCACCCTCGGGTTGTGGACTTGGTAGAGGTCGATGTAATCGGTTTCCAGCCGGCGCAGGCTCTGCTCGCAGGCGTAGATGACGAAATCGCGGTCGAACTTCTGGGGGCGCTCCCGGTGACCGTCGCGAGGGGTCGGGTCGTAGATATCGTAACCGAACTTGGTGGCGATGACGATGTCATTGCGCCTGTGGCCCAAGACCTTGGCGAGAATCTCCTCGCCGTAGCCGTCGCCGTAGGTGTCGGCGGTATCGAAGAAATTCACGCCCAATTCCACGGCGTTTTCCAGCAATGCCGCCCGGTCGGCCTCCTCGATCCGCCCCCACCAGTTGGTGGCCACGGTCCAGACGCCGAATCCGACCTCTGACAGGGTCAGTTCCGTGCGGGGCATTTGGCGATACTTCATACGGTTCTCATCCTCAGCCGGATTCTACCGGCCAGCGGCTAGCCGGCCGCCACTGCCAGGCCGAGGCTGCCCTTGATGGCGTCAATTCTGGCCTGAAACTCTTCGTCTTTCAGCACCGGTACCATTTTGCCCAAGGGCACGTCGTTCAGGATTTCGACCCACGAGGTGCAACCGGAGTACTCCGGCAGACATGGCGTCGTGACGGGAGTCTCCATCTTGTAAACGCGCAGCAGCAGTATGGAAAGGGGCAGCATCGGCTTCCAGCGTAGCCGCGATTGAGCGTACGCCGTAGTCCAGATGTAGTGGGGTTCCAGACCGTCTACTCTCTCTTGGTCCGATACCTCCAGCACCTCTTCGGCCTTGGCGAAGTGGGAAAAGGTGATTGTGTCGGCCACGCGGGGAAACGACAGCAACTCGTCCAATGCTGGCTGGTAAGCGGGTTGCAACAGTTCACTTTTCTGGTGTTCGTAGGTCGGGTAGAGCAGGAACTCACGGTGAATCACCCTGAAGTCCTTGCCGTCTTCATGAATACCGCCCTTCCGCAGCAGCAGCGCCTGTTCGCCTCGGGCCAAAGCCCGGCAGGTGACAGCCCATTCCTTGAGGGCCATCTGACAGGTGGCGGGAGCGCTCATCGCCTCGTCCTCCGAGCGTAATTCGCCTTCCGGCGGATGCTGTGATGTTATCACAACTCACTTGCCCTACTTACCCCGGTTGCAAAACTCGCCGTAGTCGGGCACGTCTTCACCGAGAACGTAAAGCCAGTAATAAGCGCCGGTGTCGCCCATGAACTTGAACTGCTTGCGAACGTCTTTCAGCAGTGCGTAGAAGTCCTCGTGGGACCGCAGGTAGTTGCGGATGCCGCCGAATTCGTCGTCCAGCTCAATCAGCCGCTGGGCGTTACGCACGGTAGCGTCGATCTTGCGGCGGTTGCGGACAATGGCCGGGTCGGCGGTCAAAATATCTATTTCCGGCTCGCCCATCGTGGCCACGGCCGCGACGTCGAAACCTTTGAACCCGGCCTGGAAGCCAGGCCATTTGCTGCTCACCACCCGCCATGACAGGCCGCTCTGAAAGACGGCCTTGGTCATGACCTCGAGGTAGTCATTCAGGCTCCAAGGTACGATCTGTTCGGGCGCTTCGTGGTCCGGCGGATGTTGGTGTTCCGTAGTCATAGCAACGTGGTCCCTCTGTTCAACATTCGCCTCAGGTTGGCGGTCGTAACGGCGGCGACCTCTTCCACGGATATGCCCTTGACGTCGGCCAGGCATCGGGCGACGTCGGCCGCGTGGCGGGGTTCCGTCCAGTTGCGGCGGTACTTCTTGAAAGGCTGAGGCGCCGCGTCGGTCTCCAGGACAATGTGCTCCAGCGGGACCGCCCGGGCCGCTTCCTGTACTTCGAGAAGCCTGGTGAGGGGCCGGGCCAAGGAAATGAAGAAGCCGCAGTCGATGGCTTCCCGCGCCGTCGCTTCGTCGGCCTGAAAGTAGTGCATCGCCCCGCCCACGTCGCCGGCCTGCTCCTCCCGGAGCACCTGGAACACGGCGCAGTGCGATTCCCGGGAGTGGAAGATGATGGGCATCTTGAGGCTCTTGGCCAGCCGGATATGCTGGCGGAACACTTGGTCCTGCACCTCATGGTCCGGCGATTCGGGCAGATAGTCCAGCCCGACTTCGCTGATGCAGACCACCTTGGGCGACGATTTGGCCAAGGCTTCCAGTTGCTCATACACCACGTCGGTAACCGGCTCACGGGCTTCGCAGGGATGGATACCAACGCCGGCGTAAAGGGGAGAATACCGCTCCGCAAGTTCGATACACGCTCGGGTTGATTCGAGGGTAGTCCCCGCCACGACCGCGAACTTCACGCCAGCCTCGTCGGCCCGCTCCAGTATCTCGGAAATCTCGCCGGCGCCGTACCCGGCGTACTGGTCGAGATGGGTATGGCAATCGCCGAATGAAAGCGGCCCGGTCATCACGCCCTCCAAACGTCCAGACGTATTCTCTGAATCATAGCTACAGCGTACTCAGGCGGTCAACTTTAGGGGAAACGGCGAGACGGCTATCCAACTGCCCGGGTCGGTTCCAGTATCCTGCTAGAATTAGACCGTTGCATTTAAGAGACTTAGTGCGGCTGAAATGGCAGGCAAGAGGAATCGAAATGTCGGACACCTGCACGCTTAGCTTCAAGAATTTCCGATCGCTGGGAATATTCTGAACAAGGCCGTTTTGGTCTAAGTTGTGTTTGACCGAGCGGCAAGGGGGGCTCGACTCGACCTGCATCCCCGAGAGTTGAGGATACGTGGATTCCGGCTTTCGCCGGAATGACGGGAAGGACCATAGGATGATTCATGTTTTTGGTTCCAGGCTTGGTCCCAGAAGTTCAGAGTATCCTTAGAAGAAGCTACGATCTAGATTGCACCTCTGACGGTGGTCTATGGGCCGAACGGTTCAGGTAAGTCTTCTCTGATATACGGACTTCTGAAGATGTCTACCTCATCGAGGGGTACGTCGCTTCTCAAGCCGACCTGCTGGTTACTACTGATGTGCCACTGTTTGAAGCCATCGCCGAATACGGACAATTCACCTGCCAAATGCGTGATGATTTCATATCGGAATATATATCCACACAACTAAGCAGCTAAGGAACCTCTGAACAAGTTATGGTCATTGAGGCGAAAGCCGAAATCTCGGAAGAGAGCTTAACGGTATTAGCTATCAAATGAGCGCCGGCGCCCCCATCCTAACCTTCCCCCATCGGGGGGAAGGGACTTGTTCAGATGTTCCCTAACTACCTCAAGACACCCGTGCAGCGCGCTCCCAGTTCCGCCCCGCCAGCCGCGTCGAACCCCCGTCGAATCTCGTTGACACCCCCATTTGCCGGTGTTAGCATGATTGTTGACCAACTAGGTCAATAATGTTAGCCTACTCCGCAGCCAACGGCACGGCGGCCAAAACCCCTGCCCATCAAGGAGCAACTGATGACCACGCCCAGGGTCATTTCCCGTGAGAGCACCTCCTCTGACCTCGATACTGATTACAAGTGGGGCTTCACCATTGACATCGAGTCCGACTTGGCCCCCAAGGGGCTCAACGAGGACATCGTCCGGCTCATCTCCGCCAAGAAGCAAGAGCCGGAATGGATGCTGGAGTGGCGGTTGAAAGCCTACCGCCACTGGGAGCGCCTTAACTTCGAAGCCCCGAAATGGGCCAACATCCAGCACGATCCCATCGACTATCAGGACATCTATTACTACGCGGCCCCCGCCACCAAAGACGCCCCCAAGAGCCTGGACGAGGTGGACCCCGAGGTGTTGGAGGCCTTCGAAAAACTCGGCATACCCCTCCAGGAAAGGGAACGCCTGGCCGGCGTCGCCGTAGACGCCGTTCTCGACAGCGTGTCGGTGGCCACTACCTACCAGGACATGCTGGAGAAGGCCGGCATTATCTTTTGCCCCATGAGCGACGCGGTCAAGAATCACCCCGAGCTGGTGCGGAAGTACCTCGGCTCGGTGGTGCCCTACGCCGACAATTTCTACGCCACCCTGAATTCGGCGGTGTTCAGCGACGGCTCATTCGCCTACATCCCCAAGGGCGTCCGCTGTCCCATCGAGCTGATGACCTATTTCCGTATCAATCAGGCCGACTCCGGCCAGTTCGAGCGCACCCTGATCATCGCGGAGGAGGGCGCCTACGTCAGCTACCTTGAGGGCTGTACCGCCCCGGCCCGGAAGACCCACCAGCTGCATGCCGCAGTGGTGGAGTTGGTGGCGCTGGACGACGCCGAGATCAAGTATTCGACCCTTCAGAACTGGTTCCCCGGCGACAAGAACGGCCAGGGCGGCGTCTACAACTTCGTGACCAAACGGGGCAAGGCGGCCGGCCGGAACTCCAAGATTTCGTGGACCCAGGTGGAGACCGGCTCGGCCATCACCTGGAAGTACCCCAGTGTGATTCTCCAAGGGGACGACTCGGTGGGGGAGTTCTACTCCGTCGCCCTGGTCAACAACTACCAGCAGGCCGACACCGGCACCAAGATGATTCACTTGGGCAAGAACACCAAGAGCACCATCGTGGCCAAGGGAATCTCCGCCGGTCACGGCAACGCCACCTACCGGGGGCTGGTCAACATCATGCCCTCCGCCGAGAACGCCAAGAACTTCACCCAGTGCGACTCGCTGTTGGTGGGGGACCGTTGCGGCGCCCACACGGTGCCCTACATCGAGGTCAAGAACCCAACCGCCCAGATGGAGCACGAGGCGTCCACATCCAAGGTCAGCGACGACCAACTCTTCTACTGCCAACAGCGGGGCATGTCGGTGGAGGACGCCCACTTCATGATAATCAACGGCTTCTGCCGGGGAATTTTCCAGGAGTTGCCCTTCGAATTCGCAATGGAGGCCTCCCAGCTACTCAAG
Source organism: Dehalococcoidia bacterium (assembly GCA_034428795.1). Classification (GTDB taxonomy): domain Bacteria; phylum Chloroflexota; class Dehalococcoidia; order Lucifugimonadales; family UBA3495; genus VXOI01. Next base: position 20,442 of record DAOUHF010000007.1, on the reverse strand, counting down.
GTGAGCCTCGAAGGGGCGGTCGGTTAAATGGCGGCAAAGACCGGGACCCCGCTGCTCTCCGTCCGGGGGTTGTGCGCCTCGGCTGGCGACCTGGAAATCCTGAACGGCGTTGACCTGGAAGTCTTCCCCGGAGAGGTTCATGCCATCATGGGCCCCAACGGCTCCGGGAAAAGCACTCTGGCCAACGTGCTGGCGGGCCGCCCCGACTACAGGGTGACCGGCGGCGAAGTCCTCTATGAAGGCAAAGACCTGCTGGCCCTGGAGCCGGAGATACGCGCCCGGATGGGCGTGTTCTTGGCCTTCCAATATCCCGTCGAGTTGCCCGGAGTCCGGGCCTGGCAGTTCTTGAAGGCTGGCATCGACGCTCGACGGCAGCACCACGGCGAAGAAGAGATGAGCGCCCGCGACTTCGACCGGCTCCTCAGGGAGAAGGTCAAGCAGGTCGAGATTGATCCCGATCTGGTCAAGCGGGCGGTCAACGAAGGGTTCTCCGGCGGGGAGAAGAAGCGCAACGAGATTCTGCAGATGGCGGTCTTGGAGCCCAGGCTGGCGCTCCTCGACGAGACCGATTCCGGCCTGGACATCGATGCGCTGCGCATCGTGTCCGAAGGCGTCAACAAGCTGCGCTCGCCCGAAAACGCCGTCATCCTGGTCACCCATTACCAGCGAATACTCAACTACATCCAGCCAGACCACGTACACGTCTTGCTCGACGGCCGTATCGTCCGTACCGGTGGCCCGGAACTCGCTCAAGAGTTGGAAGAGAAGGGCTACGATTGGATCAGAGACACGGTCGCCGCCGGCGCGTAACGGGCCTTTTGCCACTATGCTATGACACTTCCAGCCTCAGCCTCCGCACGCTACCAGTCTGACTTCGACGCCCTCCGCCGAAAAGCCGCGTCCCATCCATCGTGGCTCAACGAACTGCGCGCCGCCGGGTGGGAGCGCTTCAGCGCCCTGGGTTTCCCCACCGCCCGTCGCGGCAACGAACGCTGGAAGTACACCAACGTTGGCCCCATCGCCAGGGCCGATTTCAATTATGCTTTGGAGCCCGGTCCGGTTGATGGCAGCGCCTCCCGTATTCCATTTGCGGGTGCGGTCCGGCCGGGAGACAACGCATCCGGCTGGTCGGACCTGGTATTCGTCGACGGGCTGCTGTCCCCGGAACTGTCGACCGTGACCGTTGACGGCGGCGGGTTGACCGCCGGGGGATTGACCGTCGGCGGGTTGGACGCCAGCGCCAACGGGGCCGGCAACGGCAACACCGGCGAGAAAATCCGGGACCGTTTGGGCAGTTGTGTCTCCATCGAAGATGACGGCTTCGCCGCCCTCAACACCGCATTCCTCCACGACGGCGCCTTCGTTAGAGTCCCGGACGGGCACTCTCAACGGGCGCAGGTACGGTTGACTTACATCACCACCGGCCACAATCAACCCAAAATCACCCATCCCCGCTCATTGGTGGTGGTTGGAAGCAACGCGGAATTGACGCTGGTGGAGGCCTACGCCGGGCCCGCCGCCGGCCGCTATTTCACCAACGCCATCACCGAGATCGTCGTGGGCGACGGCGCCCGCGTCGACCACTATCGGCTGCTGACCGAAGGCTCCGACGCCTTCCACGTGGGCACGAGCCGGGTACGCCAGGCCAAGGACAGCACGTTCAATTCCGCGTCCTTCGCCTTGGGCGCGGCGTTGGCCCGAAACGATATGGAAGTTATCTTTGACGCCGCTGGTTGCTATTGCTCCCTTGACGGGCTCTACCTCACAGCGGACAACCAACACGTGGACAACCTGATCAGCATCGACCACGCCCAGCCCCACTGCACCAGCCGCTTGAACTACAAGGGCATTCTGGACGGCCGGTCCAAGGCGGTCTTTGGCGGAACGGTCATAGTCAGGAAGGACGCCCAGAAGAGCGACGCAAAACAGACCGACAAGAACTTGTTGCTTTCCGACCATGCCGAGGTCGACAGCAAGCCCAGCCTGCTCATCTACGCCGACGACGTGAAGTGCAGCCACGGCGCCACCGCCGGGCACATCGACCAGGATACCCTGTTCTACTTGAGGAGCCGCGGCCTGGACTTGAGCGCCGCCAGCCGCATGTTGGTGCACGCCTTTGCCAGCGAGATCATAGATGCGGTGAACCCGGGTCCCCTTCGGGAATACCTTGACTCTCTTTTCCACCAGGCCATCCCGGAAAAGAGCTTGCCGGTCGGGAGAAATAGATGAAGTCCAGAGACAACCCCGTCGTGGACAACCTTGACTTTGACGTCGAACGAGTGAGGGCCGACTTTCCGTTGCTGCGGCAACAGGTGAACGGAAAGCCCCTCGTCTACCTGGACAACGGCGCCACCTCCCAGAAACCCCAATGCGTTATCGACGAGTTGGTGCGTTACTACACCACCGAGAACGCCAACGTGCATCGAGGCGTTCACACCCTGAGCCAGCTTGCCACCGACGACTACGAAGGCGCCCGCGGCAAGGTCCGCCGGTTCCTCAACGCCGCAGACGACCGGGAGATTATCTACACCAAGGGCACAACGGAAGGAATCAACCTGGTGGCACAGACCTTCGGCAGGCAAAACGTCGGGCCGGGCGACGAGATCGTCGTCTCCAACATGGAGCACCACTCCAACATCGTCCCCTGGCAGATGCTGTGTGAAGAAAAGGGCGCCGTCCTGCGGGTCGTGCCCATCGACGATTCCGGCGAGCTGCTGATGGACGAATACGAGGCAATGGTCGGACCCCGGACCAAGCTGGTTTCAATCACCCATGTGTCCAACGCCTTGGGCACCGTCGTCCCCGTCGAGCGGATTATCGGCATCGCCCACGCCCAGGGAGTGCCGGTCCTGCTGGACGGCGCCCAAGCGGTGCCCCACATGCCGGTTGACGTTAAACGTCTGGACTGCGAATTCTACGTTTTCTCCGGCCACAAGCTCTTCGGCCCAACCGGCATAGGCATCCTCTATGGGAAAGGTGAGATACTGGAAGCCCTGCCCCCCTACCAGGGTGGGGGCGAAATGATCAAGTCGGTGACCTTCGAGAAGACCATCTACAACGACCTGCCCTACAAGTTCGAGGCCGGCACCCCCCACATCGCCGGCGCCGTCGGATTGGGTGCAGCCGTCGACTACGTGCAGGCCTTGGGATTCGAAGGCATCGAAGCCCACGAGGCCGAGTTGCTGGAATACGGCGTCCGCGCCCTCACCGCCATCGAGGGCCTTCGAATCGTGGGCACAGCCCATCATAAGGCGGGGATCCTGTCCTTTACCCTTGAGAACATCCACCCCCACGATATCGGCACGATTTTGGACGAACAGGGAATTGCCATTCGCACCGGGCACCACTGCGCCCAACCGGTGATGCAGCGGTTCCAGATTCCGGCGACCGCTCGCGCATCCTTGGCGTTCTACAACACCAAGCAGGACATCGACGCCTTGGTGCACGGCCTGGACCGGGTAATCGAGGTGTTTAGCTGATGTCCGGCCTCAGCGAGTTGTACCAGGAGATCCTGCTGGACCACAACAGCAAGCCGCGCAATTTTCGCCGGGTCGAAGACCCCAGCCGCACCGCCGATGGCTACAACCCCCTGTGCGGCGATCAGGTCACGGTTTACCTGAAGCTATCGGGCGGTCTGATCGAAGATGTAGCCTTCCAGGGCGTCGGTTGCGCCATCTCCCGGGCCTCCGCGTCCATGATGACCCAGAGCATCAAGGGCAAGAGCCTGGCGGAGGCGGACGAGATATTCGGCGCCTTCCACCGCATGGTCACCGAGCCCGGCTCGGAACTCGACTCGGACACCTTGGGCGACCTCGAGACGCTGTCCGGCGTCAACGAGTACCCCACCCGCATCAAATGCGCGGTCTTGGCTTGGCACACGATGCGGTCGGCGCTGGCCGACGACGGCGAGACCGTCACCACCGAGTAAGCCTCCCCGCCGCCTGCTCCATGACCCAGATGCCGACGCCTGCCTTCAATGGGCTCTACGGCGACCTGATTATGGAGCACTTCCGTAATCCCAGGAACCGGGACCCCATCGACGGTGCCCAATTGGAAGCCGCCGAGTTCAATCCCTTCTGCGGCGACCGCGTCGAATTGCAGCTCGGCCTCGACGTACGGGAACGGGTCGACCGGGTGAGCGCCCGGTCCGAAGGCTGCTCCATCATCCAGGCTTCGGCGTCCATGTTGTCCGACAGTCTTGACGGCATGACACTGGAACAGGTCGACGGGTTGGCCGAGCGGTTCAGGGCCATGATGCTGGCCGGGGCCCGGAGCGGCCCGACCGGACCGGCCGAAGACTTGGGAGACTTGCAGGCCCTGGAAGTAGTGCGGCGATACCCGGTACGCATAAAATGCGCCCTGCTCCCATGGACCGCCCTGCAGGTGGGCCTGGAAAGATACCGGGCAAGAAGGGCCGATAGCGCCGGAAGCTCTTAATTCCGGCGCCGCCAAGGTGCGTATACTTCACCCCAATGAGCTTCCCAATGACTGGGACCCGGAAGGGGACTCGATCCGCACCGGATGGGAGACCGTTCACCACTTGGTTCGGGATCGGAGCCAGGTATCGGAGAAGGCAGCCAGCGAGTTGCCTGCCAACATGGGTGCCAACGGCGACACGAGAGCTGGCCTACCGTCTCCACCAGATATGCGACCAGCATAATCGCCCCCAAAACGCTTTCGGTTACAATGCTCTAGGGAACCTCTGAACAAGTTATGGTCATTGAGGCGAAAGCCGAAATCTCGGAGGAGAGCTTAACGGTATTAGCTATCAAATGAGCGCCGGCACCCCCATCCTAACCTTCCCCCATCGGGGGGAAGGGACTTGTTCAGATGTTCCCTAGAAGACTAGGCGCCGAGGTTGCCCGTGAAGCGTCCTGACCGAGTCAAGACCGCCCCCGACCAAGGAATGGGAGACAGAGTCCCCCCAGGCCAGTTTCTTACCACCAAGTTTCCTGTCCTGACCTACGGACCGGAGCCCAAGATCGACATCAAGAGGTGGACCATCCGGGTGTTCGGCTTGGTGGACCGGGAGATAGAGTTGGACTGGAACCAGTTCTCGTCCCTCCGCTGGCGGGAGGTCGACGCCGACTTCCATTGCGTGACCCAGTGGAGCGCCTTGGACCAGGTGTGGGAGGGGGTGAGCCTGGCGGATTTGGTGGCCGCCGCCCGGCCCCGGCCCGAGGCCCAATACGTGATGGCGCACTGCTTCGGCGGCTACACCACCAACTTGCCGGTTTCCGTCGCCATGGATGAGGGATTGTTGGCCCACAAGCAGGGTGGGCAGCCCATCGGCAAGAGCCACGGTTGGCCCCTTCGGCTCATCGTCCCCAGCCTCTACGGCTGGAAAAGCGCCAAGTGGGTGAACGCCATTGAGTTCATTGCCGAGGATGCTCCCGGCTTCTGGGAGCAGCGCGGCTACCACAACAACGGAGACCCTTGGAAAGAGGAGCGGTTCTGGCCCGAATTGACCCGCTGAAAAACGCCGGCGACCTGCTTGAGTAGCCAAAGGGGGCGGCCCAAGGCCACCCCCTCTTTTTCGCCCCTCGCCGGCAGCCCCGAGCCGGCCGCGTCTGCGAGCGGGTCAGGCCGCCGTCTGCAACAGTTGCGGCATCTCTTCCGCCAGGCCCGGCATACCCTTTGCGGCGTCGTCCTTCGGGGTCTTCTCCACGAGAACGGCGACGTTCGGCGTTCCCAGGTCCCGCAGGTAACCGTACTGCAGGCAACTCAGGAAAGAGCCGTGAATGTCTATGGCATCGTACAGGTCACCGTGGCATTTGGGGCAAGCTCGCAAGTAGACCATGGTCCACCATCCTCTTCCCTTTCCGACTCGCCGGGCCGGGGAAAATTATTCCTCCCCCATATACGCTTGAGCTAACAGGAGTTTATTCTCTTTGTCGTACACGGCTTGACACTGTCTGTATCAGACCGTATCATATGGGCTGCAACAGATCAAGACCTCCAATCGCCCAATTCGTTCCCTTCGAACAGATACGCAACCAAGCCGATACGCAAGGCCGATACGCAAGTTGGGAGTTAGCGAATGAATCAGCGCCCCAGACAGACCACCGCAAGGCGGGCCGCAGCGCCGGAGCAAGAGTATCCGGCACGGCCCGAACACACCTCTGTCGCCCCCGGCAGCGGCGCGGAGGAGTCGGACGCCGAAGACCTGGTGATGCAGGTGGAAGGGGTCTACATCATCAGCGTGGCCGCCCGGATTCTGGACATGCACCCTCAGACTCTCCGGAAGTACGAAAGGCTGGGCTTGATCCGCCCCGGACGGACTCTGGGCATGTTGCGCCTGTACTCCAGGGAAGACATTCGGAAAGTACAGCTCATCCGGCACCTGTCCGACGTGATGGGGCTCAACTTGGCCGGCGTGGAGTTCGCCTTGGCCACGGTGGACAATCTTTTGACCCTCAAGGAGCGGCTGGCCCGCCGGATCGACGACCCTTCCGCGCTGCAAGCGGTTGAGGAAGAGCTGGACCTCCTCTTCGCCAGCCTCAACCTGCCCTTGGACCGCTAGGGAACCTCTGAACAAGTTATGGTCATTGAGGCGAAAGCCGAAATCTCGGAGGAGAACTTAACGGTATTAGCTATCAAATGAGCGCCGGCGCCCCCATCCTAACCTTCCCCCATCGGGGGGAAGGGACTTGTTCAGAGGTTCCCTAGGAATGGCCGCAGTCTGGCTCTGAAGGAATATTCCCAGAGGAATTTCAAATGACGACAGAACCGAACGAATTTATTGACGGCAACGGCGACAGCGCGGCGGAAGAGCCGGACGGCTGGCGCCAATGGCCGCTGGAGGACCAGGTCGCCCACTTGGCCGAGACCCTGCGACAGGCCCAACAGGAGGCCGCCCAGAACCTCGATGCGGCCCAGCGCGCTCAAGCCGAGATGGCCAACTTCCGCCGGCGTACCGACGAAGAGCGGATCGCCAACGCCAAATTCTCCAACAGCCGGTTGATTGCCAAGTTCCTGCCGGCCATGGAGGACTTGGACCTGGCCATCGTCCACGCCAATGCCGACGATCCCTGGATCGAAGGAGTCAAGCTGATTCAGCGGAAGCTGAACGCCGTGCTGGAATCGGAAGGAGTGACCCCCATCGAAGCGCTGGGCGTCATGTTCAACCCATTGGAGCACGAAGCCTTGGGGACCGAGGACTCCTCGGACCACCCGCCAGGTTACATCACCCAAACGCTGCGGCCGGGCTACCGGCTGCACGACCGGGTTATCCGCCCCGCCCAGGTAATGGTGGCGAGGGCTCCCCAAGACGCGCCGCCCCACGGCGGCAACCCAGCGGATCTTGACAACCAATTTTCCATCAATCAGGAGGACAACAATGGCTAAGGTTTTGGGTATAGACCTTGGAACGACTAATTCGGTGGCGGCCGTCATCGAGGCGGGAGAACCGGTGGTCATCGAAAACGCGGAAGGCGGCCGCCTGACGCCCTCAGTGGTGGCGTTGAATACCAAGTCGGGAGAGCGGTACGTTGGGCAGGTGGCGAAACGCCAGGCCGTAACTAACCCGGAGAACACCCTTTTCTCGGTAAAGCGCCTCATGGGGCGAAAGTTCGAGGACCGCGAGGTGCAAAACGCCCTCCCCAAGCTGCCCTACCAGATCGTCAAGGGCGCCAACGGAGACGCTCAGGTCAGCATGGGCGGCGAGTCTTATGGCCCGCCTCAAATTTCGTCCTTCGTCCTGCAGAAGATCAAACAGGACGCCGAGGCCAAGCTGGGGGAGAAGATCTCTCAAGCCGTGATCACTGTGCCCGCCTACTTCAACGACTCCCAGCGCCAGGCAACCAAAGACGCCGGCACGATCGCCGGCCTCGAGGTGCTCCGAATCATCAACGAGCCCACGGCGTCGTCCCTGGCCTACGGTCTGGACAAGACCAAGGTCGACGCCTCGATCGCCGTTTTCGACCTGGGAGGCGGCACCTTCGACATCACCATCCTTCAGATGGGCGACGGTGTTTTCGAGGTCAAGTCCACCAACGGCGACACCTACCTGGGCGGCGACGACTTCGACCAAGCGATTCTGGACTGGCTCATCAGCGAGTTCCGAAGGGAGACGGGTATCGATTTGGCCAACGACCGCATGGCGCTCCAACGGCTGCGGGACGCCGCCGAACGGGCCAAGGTAGAGCTCTCCAGCGTCATGGAAACGGAGATCAACCTGCCCTTCATCACCGCCGACGCCAGCGGACCCCAGCACTTGGTCAAGTCCATCAGCCGGGCCCGGCTGGAGCAATTGGTTTCCAACCTCATCGACCGGACCGAAGGCCCCTGCCGCCAGGCGCTGGCCGACTCCGGCTTGAACACCGGCGAGATCGACGAGGTAATCATGGTCGGCGGCATGACGCGCATGCCCGCGGTCCAAGAGAAAGTGAAGCAGGTTTTCGGAAAAGAGCCCAACCGTAACGTGAATCCAGACGAGGCCGTCGCCATGGGCGCCGCCATCCAGGCCGGCGTCCTGGCCGGAGAGGTGGGCGATATCGTGTTGCTGGACGTCACTCCCCTGACCCTGGGGCTGGAGACCCTCGGCGGGGTCATGACGACGCTTATCTCCCGGAACACGACCATACCCACCAAGAAGAACGAGATGTTCACCACTGCGGCCAACAGCCAGACCACCGTGGACATCCACGTGCTCCAAGGCGAACGTTCAATGGCCAACGACAACAAGTCCATCGGCCGGTTCATGCTCGACGGTCTTCTGCCCGCTCCCCGTGGGACGCCCCAGATCGAGGTCACCTTCGACATCGACGCCAACGGAATACTCAGCGTGTCCGCCCAGGACCGGGGCACCGGAAAGGAGCAGAAGATCGTGATCCAGTCGGGTTCGGGCATGGACAAGTCCGATATCGACCGGATGGTGGACGAGGCTCGCCAGTTCGAAGAAGAGGACCAACGGCGGCGGGCTGAAGTGGAGACGCGAAACCAGGCCGATTCCCTGGTCTACCAGTCGGAGAAGTTGCTGAACGACAACGCCGACAAGGTCCCCGAGGACCTGAAGACAGAGGTGCAGGGCAAGATAGACGCCCTGAAGGCGGCCGTCGCGGCCAACAACCTGGCTGAAATGCAAACGGCGATGACCGAGCTGAACGGCGTCATGCAACGGCTCGGCGAGGCCGTGTACAGCCAGAGCGCCGGCCCCGGCCCCGGTGCGGACGGACCGGGAGGGGAGGGGACCGCGGACGGCGGGCCCAACGACGGCGGCACCGTTGAAGGCGAGTTCAGGGAGGTGTAGTATGCCTTGGGGCTGGTTAACAGTTTGTTAATCGGAACATAATGGATGGTTCGAGATTTGTCTCCGGGCATTAACTTGCGAAGGTAGCGTCTGATATAATGAGCGTGAGCCCGGAGACGCCAGGCAATGGAAATTCACAACTGGTGGCAGTGAAACGGAGATCAAATGAGCGTACAACCGGAACGGGCAGACCAAGAGGTCGTGGACGACGATCTTCCTGAGATAGACACACCGCTGGAAGTAACCGACTGGACGATTGAGGGCATAGAGCGAGATCTTACCCCGCTCCAGTATCACTATTTGAGCCTGCTGAAGCGCCTCATCAGCACCAAGGAAAGCTACCAGACCGACCCCAACTACGAAGCTGCGATGATGTCAGCGATTAACAAGTCCATCTATTCCACGCTGCGAGACGGAATCGAAGCGAACGTGGGCGAAGAAGCCAAGGCGCTCCTGCACCGGGAGCAGCACGTCAACTAACCCCCAACCTAACCTTCCCCCATCGGGGGGAAGGTTAGGTTGGGGGCGCCGGCGGCCCTGATCAGCCGCCGCTCCCAGCCAGCAGCGGAAAGACCTGCTCCTTGATCGCCGCCACCGTCTCTTCGGCGTGGCGGCGCACGTCTACCCGAAGGCTCGACGGGATTTCGGGTTTGCCGCTGTCTCTGAGCAGGCTGACACCGTGCTCCAAGGCAAAGCCGGAGGGCAGCCGGTCAGGCCACTCCACGCCCAACATTACCCCGTAGGCCAGGGTCCAAGCGCGGGAAACAGCCATCAGGTCATACCCGCCGCCGCCCAGGGCCAGCCACGGCAGTCCCATCGCTCCAAGCTCACGCACCGCCTCCACAAACCCGCCGGTGGTCAATTGCAGGTGCGTCAGAGGGTCCGAATGGTAGCTGTCTATCCCCAGTTGCGTCACCAGAACATCCGGTGCGAAGGCCCGGATGGCAGGTGGCACGATCTGTTTGAAGGCATCCAGGTAATCGTCATCGCCGGTGTAGGGAAACAGGGGGAGGTTCACCGAATACCCGCGGCCCCGGCCCTCGCCTAACTCCGCGACAAATCCGGTTCCCGGGAAGAGGTACCGCCCCGACTCGTGTACCGAGATGGTCAGCACGCGGTCGTCGGAGAAGAAAGCGTCCTGCACCCCGTCCCCGTGGTGGGCGTCGATGTCCACGTAGGCTACCCTCATTCCACGGTTCAGGAAGTAGTGGACGGCCAAGGCGGGGTCATTGAACACGCAGAACCCTGACGCATGGTCTGCGGCGGCATGGTGGAGGCCGCCGGAGATGTTGAAAGCCGCGTCGGCGGTCCCGCCGGCCACCATTTCGGCCGCCATCAGAGTCGCCCCGGTGCTGAGGGCCGCCGCATCGTACATCCCGGAATAGAACGGGTTGTCCCCTTGAAGGGTGAAGTTGAACCGCCCCGCCTCCTGCCGCCCCAGTCCCTGGCTCAGGTCCCGCACCGCGGCGATGTACTCCGGGGTATGGAGCCACTCCAGCTCCCGCTCCTCGGCCTCCCGGGGTCCAAGCAAGACCGCGCCATCCGCGTCGAACGCGCCGTAAGCGTGCAACAGGTCGTAGGTGTAGCGCAAACGCACCGGGCGCATCGGGTGGTCGGCCCGAAGCTCATGCCGGGACATTGCATCGTCGTAAATGAAGGCGGCTCGGCTCATATCGATTCCTCACCTGCTGCTGGCCGGGTGTCGGCCGTGTCATTCATAAGCTCGAAATTCCTCGAAACTCGTTCAAAATCCAAGCCGGGGCTCCGGACCGCTTCCAGTATATTAGCAATACGCCGGTCTTGGTGTTGTCTGAGACGGCGGCCATCGCGCCGAATCCTCGAGCTTCGGCCCGGAATACCTCCAAAATATGCCGGAAGGCTGATTCGGCAGTGGCCCACTACCATACTATCGTGGGCCTGGCTGCCTGAAAGCAAAGGAGATGTGGATTATGGTTGACAATTTCATTGATTCGCTGGGTGATCGCCTCCAGCAGGCGGAAATGGCGGAACGTGAGGTGCAACGCCTCCAGCCGCTGGCGGATGAAGCGCCGCAACTGCGTGTGCAAAACGCCAAGGCCGTGAAAGATGAGAAACGCCGCCGCGCCAAGGACCAGGCCGTGACGAAGGCGCAGGCGTCCGTGGCCGCGGGCGCCGAACTCCAGGAACGGGTTCCCGAACTCTTGGGCAACGCCCATCGGGCGGTGGTCGAGTTGTACAACGTTTTCAAAGAAATCAACTCCCATCGGCACAAGGCCACGGAGGGCCTGGCCATTTCCGACCGCGTCGACTACGACGCCGAGCTGGCCGACGGTGAGGAACACGAACGCGCCTTGGGCCGCGACACCCGTGGGCTGGCCTATGCCCTTGCCAACCGCCACGGGGAGTTGAAGGTCAAGAAAATGATGGAAGAGTTGGACCCGGGCTTCGATTTCCTCAAGGGTTGCAACCTGGACCACCCGATATCCCGAGACGTTGCCCAGTTCGTACTGCACCACGCCGTCCCCGGAGAGGCCAGTTCGTCCGCGGTCGCCAGCCCGAATGCTCCCGCTCGACCCGAAACTTCGGAGCCGGACCAGCGCCAGGAGTCGATGGCTTCGGACCGCGTAGCCGTCACGGCCGGTTAGGGACAGCCGTCGGACCCCGATTCCCCTCTGGTCTGACCGGCCCGAGTATACCGGGCCGGTTTCGGTTGGCCTATCGCCACGCCCCTTAGACTCGGCAGCCCCGAATATGCGCGTCAGGATTCTCCCGACGGGGACGGGAGTCATGCGACACTCCTGAGGAGGTGGACCGGTGGCATCTCTGGAACAGTATGCCAACAAGTACCAGAGCATCAAAATGGAGCGGCGGGACGGTATCCTCCAGTTGACCTTCCACACCGGCGGCGGGCCGTTGCAGTGGGGCGGAGGGCCCCATCAGGAGTTCCCCCAAGCCTTCGGCGACGTTGGCAGCGACCCGGAGAACCGGGTGGTAATCATTACTGGCACCGGCGACTCCTTCTCCGGGCCCGCCGGCTCCAGTCAGACGGCTCCCAAGCGGTCGCCCCGCGAATGGGACAAGACTTACTGGGAGGGCAAAAAACTGCTCTCCAATCTGCTGGACATCGAAGTCCCCATGATCAGCGCCATCAACGGCCCGGCGCTGCGCCATTCGGAAATCCCGTTGTTGTGCGACATCGTACTGGCCTCCGACACCGCCGCGTTTCAGGACTCCGGGCATTTCTGTAGCGGGCTGGTCCCCGGCGACGGGATGCACGTCGTTTACCCCATGCTGCTGGGGCTGAACCGCGGACGCTACTTCCTGCTGACCGGACAGACCATCGGGGCCCAGGAGGCCAAGGACCTCGGCCTGGTCAGTGAAGTCCTCCCTCAACCGGAGTTGCTGCCCCGGGCTTGGGCCCTGGCCGAGCAGTTGGCCCAGCAGTCCGACCTTGTCCTGCGATATACCAGGGTGGCCACGACCCAGGTGGTGAAACGGGCCATGTTGGACATCCTGGGCTACGGACTGGCCTTGGAAGGCCTGGGGTCGGCCGACGCCATGCTCAACCAGGGATAGCCCCGAATCCCGCGGGCCGGGACGCCCCTGGCAACATCGGCTGTTGTTAAGGCCATCCGGATATGACGTCCGGGGAAGGCGCCGCCGCTGCCGCTAGGCTTGAAAAACAGTGTTCACTCTGGCAAGATAAGTCTATGCGAATAGGGGCGTTCGAATTGATCGAGCCGGTCCCGGAACTCCGGGACCCTCACGTCTTCGCCATGGTCCGGCCGTGGGTGGACGTGGGCAGCGTCGGCACGCTGACCTTGAACCGTCTGGAACGGTTTATGGGTTCCAAAGAGTTGGGACGGTTGGCCCGGCCCGGCACCTTCTTTGACTTCACCCGTTACCGGCCTACCATCCGGCTCGTCGACGGTGTCCGCGAGGTGAAGATACCCAACAGCACCATTCGTTACGCCGTTTCCGAGCAAGGGCCCGATTACCTCTTTTTGCACCTGTTGGAACCCCACTCCAACGGCGAGGACTACACGGATTCCATCCTCGAAGTGGTCAACTACTTCGGGGTCAAGCGTTACTGCCGCTTGGGCGCCATGTACGACGCCGTACCCCACACCCGGCCGCTTCTCGTCACGGGCTCCCTGGGATCTGTGGAACAAAAGAGGCCGGTCCCCAACTTCAAACTGCAGCAGAGCACCTATCAGGGCCCCACCACAATTATGAACCTGCTGTCCGAAGGGATCGAGCGGGCGGATATCGAAACCATCAACTTCATGGTCCACCTGCCTCAATATGTTCAGTTGGAAGAGGACTATGCCGGGACTTCCCGGATGATTGAAGTGCTCTCCTCGGTCTACGAAAACATTCCCCAAGACCTGGCCCCCATACGCCGCGGCCAGCGCCAATACCGGGAGTTGAACGCCACGGTCGATCGCAACTCGGAGTTGAAGACACTTATTCAGCAGATGGAAGCGTATTACGACGCCCAACTGGACTCCGACGAGTCTTCTTCGACGAAAGCGAACCCCGCATCCACTCTATCCCCGGAGATCGAACGCTTCCTGAGCGATTTGGGGGGCCGCCTGGAGTCCGAGGGAGAAGAGTAACCTCTCCTCTCTCCTCTTACCCCGCCGTGTCTCCCAGGGTCTGCCGCCAGCCACGTCTCTTGTCCACTATGTTTCCTTCGCCCAATCGGACCGCCCTCAGCGTTGCGCGGCCCGGAGGGCTTGGCCGATCACCAGAAAGAGGCGGCGCCGTTACTGAAGCCCTTGGCGACTTGATTTTTGTCGCCGGCACGTCGGCAACATCCACCACCATGCAGGCCGTTATACCCTTCGGATAGAGGGTCCGGCCAATTCCCGGCCCCCAGGCCGGCCGGGTGACGAAAGAGGTGCGCTGTTGGCTCTCAGTGAATTTGTCCAAGGCTGTCTTGACCAGCACTATTACGCAATGCTCCGCTCGATAGACGGGCTTTCCCAAGAAGAGCTGTCCTGGATGCCGACTCCGGAGTGTTCGTCCATAGGTTTTCTGGTCTGGCACTACGCCCGCACCCTGGACAGATGGGTGCAGTTCCGGGCCCAAGGGACGCCACAGTTGTGGGAAGGGGGCTGGGCCGAGCGTATGGGCCGGAGCGCCGGCGACCCCAACGACACCGGCTACGGCTACACGCCCCAACAACTCGAAGAATTTGTCGTGCCGCCGGTCTCCCTTTTGGTGGAATACGCCGAAGCCGTGCGGGCCAGGGCCGACGTATATATCGGCGCCCTGGACGACGAGGATTTCCAGAACGCCACGGTGGTCAACCCCCGGGGAGGGACGATCGACCTGGCCGCCATGTTCCAACAGTTGGTCTGGGAGTTCAACCAGCACGGCGGTCAGATCGCATACCTCCGGGGGATGCAACGGGGCCTCGAAGACGCCGGGTACAGCGGAGGGTTGCTGGAATCCCTCGCGGCGAAGGAGAGTCAAAATGGCTGATTCCCCGCTGTTGTTGATGGTGCAGATGGACTGCTCGAAGGAACACCTCGAGCCGTTCACCACTTGGTACAACAGCCATCTCCCCAACCTGCTGCGCATCCCCGCGTACCAATGGGCCCAGCGTTATGTCGATCTGGCAAGCGGGACCAGGTTCACCGCCCTATACGGGATTCGCAGCGCCCGGGACCTGCCGTCCCTGTTGCAATCAGGCGGCCCCGGCTTGCACCCCATCGCGGCATCCGAGTTCTCGGTGTTCGGCGCCCTCCAGGGCATAAGCAATCCGGTGTACAACGTCTACGAGCAGACCAGCGGCGCGCCCCTCCGGGACCCGCTGTTGCTTTCCGACCGGCCGCTCAGCATCGTTACCACCGACGTTGGGCCGGCCCACGAGGAAGAATGGGACCGCTGGTACACCGAGTCTCACCTGCCCGGCGTGCTGGCCGTCCCCGGCTACGCCTGCGGCGCCCGCTTCCGCCGCTTCGACCACCCGGCGTTGGAAAACTTCAACACCGGCCCCAAGTACCTGGCCGTCTACGAAGTGGACAACGAAGAGGTACTGCCCACCCTCGTCCCCGGCGACCGCATCCGCCCGGAGGCCCAGGCCGAGCTTGACCGCTGGCAGGCCTACGGCGCGCTCCACGCCCGCAATTTCAACTGGGGCGTCTACCGCCTCGTCTCCAAGCACTTCAAGTGGCCCGACCTTTAATTCCCCTCTCTGGCCTCCCCTAGCCCCCCGATCTTGCCTTGACGCTTTTAAACCGCCGGCGTATCGTTTAGGGAACTCATCATGGGACCGTTGAAAGGAAATGCAGCGCTACTCCACAGCCTCGAGGAGTTTACTCACCCAGGCCTTTGAAGAGTTGTCCGCTGGCGATGCCCGGCAAGCTTCTGAGAAAGGCTGGGGCGCGGCCGCCCAAATCGTCAAGGCCGTTGCGCATGGCCGTGGGTTGCCCCACCAGAGTCACGGCGTACTCTTTGAGATCATCGACGTACTGACCCGGGAGACCGGCGACGATGATATCCGCCGGTGTTTCCAGGTCGCAAGCAGCCTGCACGTAAATTTCTATGAGAATTGGGACACGCCACATAACGTAGAGTCCGGGCTTCGGGATGTTGAACGGTTGCTAGTCAAACTGGAACCCTTGGCGCAGTGAGTCCAGGTTGGGCACATACAGGATTTTCTTCTCTTGTTCTCGCTCGTTCTCCCTGTTCTCGTTCGTTCTAATAAGGGTGGAAACGCCCCGGCGCGGAGTGCCCGGAGCAGTGAATTCAGCAAAGCTTCGGTTTAGGATTTGAAGAAGCATGGCCTCAGCTACCGACAATGGCAAGCGCGGCGTGATTTTCTCCGGGATGCGGCCCACCGGGCTGTTGCACCTGGGTAACTACGTGGGCGCCCTGCAGAACTGGGTGGACCTGCAACAGGACTATGACTGTATCTATTGCGCTGTGGACGTGCATGCCCTGACCACCGTGGAGTCCCGCAGCGACACCGTGGTCATCCGGTCGAACATCGACGACATGGTCCTCGACTGGCTCGCCGCTGGCATCGACCCGGAGCGGAGCCTCATCTTCGTCCAGTCCCACGTCCCCGAGGTCATGACCCTGCACACCCTCCTCAGCATGGTCACGCCCTTGGGCTGGCTGATGCGCGTGCCCACCTTCAAGGAAAAGGTGCGGCAAATGGACGAGACCGAGGAGACGGTCAACTACGGCCTGGTGGGCTACCCAGTGTTGCAGACCGCCGACATCATCCTCTACAAGGCCGACACCGTGCCGGTGGGCCAAGACCAGGTGCCGCACCTGGAGCTGGCCCGCGAGATCGTGCGCCGGTTCAACAACATTTTCGGCGACACCTTCCCCGAACCCCAAGCCAAGCTGACCGAAGCTCCCCTGCTGGTAGGGCTGGACGGACAAGCAAAAATGTCCAAGACATTGGACAACCATCTAGACTTGGCGGCCACCCCCGAGGATACCGCCAAACGGCTCATGACAGCCTACACCGACCCCCAACGCACCACCCGCAACATACCCGGCCGGCCCGAAATCTGCAACGTCTACTCGATGCACCGGATGTTCTCCACCACCGGCCAAGTTACCGCTGTCTACGACGAATGCACCACCGCCGCGCGGGGCTGCGTCGACTGCAAACGGGAGCTGGCCGCCAGCATCAACAGCTTCCTGGAGCCCATGCGGGAGCGCCGCCGCGAGTACGCGTCCCGCCCCGGCTACGTCCGCGAAATCCTGCACGAGGGCGGCAAAAAGGCCAAAGCCATCGCCGCCAAAACCATCGAGGAAGTCTACGAAAAGATGGGGCTCGCCTAGAGTTTCGCCCCCGGTGTTCTTCAGCCAAGCCGCCGGATGCCATACGAAAAAGCCGTCTTCGCGCCATCTCGGACGCCTGCTGTACCGTCACCCCGCGCTATGCCCTGCCCCCCTGTCACGGGGCGGCGCCCAAGAACTGAAATTCCAGGCGAACCGGCGGGCTTACTTGATGCTGAAGATGCGGAATATCGCTCTGAGCACCGGCGTTAGCTCATTCTCGGACATTGTTGCTATCAGCCCTTGAATTCGCTGTTCTGATAACGTTCTGATCTGGTCTGCCAAGACCCATGACTGAGATGGCATCCGCACCGACTGAATCGGCACGGAATGCAGTCTGTTGGCGCTTGTATTCCTGGAGGCGATCAGTGCCGCGATGACCAGTTGGGAACTGCTATTGAACTGGTCGTTGCTCAGTATCAGGACGGGTCTAGGATTTCCCTGCTCGTGTCCGACAACCTGAGCCGCTGGTTCTATGTCCGCCCACCGGATTTCTCTTCTCAATATGGGGGCCATTCTACGGCTTCTTGGGTGAGGCCGGCTTCTGCTAGCGCTATCCCCTCTCTTATCTCGACCTCATCTATCTGCCAGTTGGCTTCCGGTTCCTCCGACACGCTGCGGCGCGCTGACTCGAACCAGAGAGCGCTGTCCGCTATGTTTCGCACGTGGCTTCCTGCGTAAGCCATTGCGTCAATGGCGTCTGGAAAGCCGGTGGCTACGACTTGTTGCCAGATGGATTCGCAGTTTATTAGGTCCAGCCACTTATGCACTGCCGTTTCGACTTCCGACTTGTCGTCCATGTCGGCGACTGATTCAAGAATCGGAGCCAGTTGCTCCGCCAGTTCCACCTCGTTTAGCGAGGACGCGACGAAGTTCTCCAGGTCCTTGATCTCAGTGTCGATGAAACCGTCGGCCGCAAGTTGGCGCATCCAGTCTGTGTGATTAAGCTTGATCAGCCTTGCCAACTTTGGTCGCACTTCGTGGCTTGGGCGCGGACTGGCCGGAGAGTCGATCATGAGGTCGACGATTGGGCGTTCCATTAACGTCATTGTGGATGTCTCCTTATCCCCAAACGTTAAGGTGGGATCCAAACCTGTAACCGGCTGTCCTGCGAACAATATATCACAGGATTCGTATACTCTACCGCGGTCGTTTCCCAGGGTACCGCGGTGGACTTATGACTTCACGGCAGCGCCGAGACTTTTTCGGTGGTGGAATCAGCGGCAGCAGCCGGAGAACCCGTCGCCGCGGCCCTCGCTCCCCTGGGCGGCAACTTGTTGTGGGTGGCGACCAGGCATGATACATCCTTCCACGCCCTGCCACGCTGGCCTCGGCGCGTCCCGGCAGCCTGCCGCGTATAATGGGGTAACGGCATTGACCGAAGTACACGTGAAGGACGATATGGCAGAAACTCCAAAATATTCCTTGCCCGCGACCTCCGCCGGCCGCCCGGCGATGGACGTGATCATCGAGGCCGCCCGGACCGCCGGCAGGATCATCCAGGACGGCTGGAACGCCGACAAGCAGATCACCTTCAAGGGCCGCGCCGACATCGTTACCGACATCGACGTCGCCGCCGAGAAGGCGGTGCTGGAGATACTAACCGGCGCGTTCCCGGACTTCGGCGTCCTCGCCGAAGAGTCCCAGCCGGTGGCCGGTACCTCGCCCTACCGCTGGGTGGTGGACCCCCTGGACGGCACCCGCAACTACGCCCACGGCGTCCCCCATTTTTGCACCATCGTCGCCTTGGCCGAGGGCGACGAAATAGTGGCCGGAGTTATCTACGACCCGGTGCGCGACGAGATGTTCACCGCCGTCCTGGGCCAGGGCGCGTACATGAACGGTAAGCGGATTGAGGTGTCCGAGTCCCGGGAGCTTTCCCGCTGTCTGCTCAGCTTCGACCTCGGTTACGTTGACGAGAAGGCCGGGCTCGCCTTGGACATGGTGCGCTCACTGTGGCCGGGAATGTACAGCATCCGAATGATGGGCACCGCTGGCCTGGGCTTGGCCTACGCCGCCTCAGGTCGCGTCGACCTGTTTTTCCATCATTCATTGTCGCCTTGGGACCTGGCCACCGGCCTGCTTCTTATCCGGGAGGCCGGCGGAGTGGTGGTAGACCGCCAGGGGGCCACAGCCGGGCTTTTCAGCCCCAGCGTAATATGCTCCAGCGCCCCCTTGGTCGCGGAGTTCCTGAGCGCCACCGACGGCCTCCCCTGGCGCACGGCGTCCTGAACCTTGGTGGTCTCGGTGCGCCTGTGTTTAATTCCCGTTTCCCATAGCGGAGAAGGACTTTGAACGCCAATTACGACCTGGTGATCGTCGGCGGCGGTGTCGGCGGCGCGGCTTTGGCCGGCGCGATGGCATCCGCCGTGGCCAGGGTGCTGGTGCTCGAGGCGGAGTCCCGCTTCCGCGACCGGGTAAGGGGCGAGGCCATCATGCCTTGGGGCGTGGCCGAGGTGAAGCTGCTGGGGCTGGAACAGACGCTCATTCAGGCGGCAGCCAATCCCCTCCCCTTCTGGGACTCCTACGCCGGGGCCGACCGCTCCAGTCACCGTGACCTGCGCCGCACCACCAGCGTCGAGGAGCCGGCCCTGGCCTGCTACCACCCCAAGCTGCAGGAGTCGCTGCTCCGGTGGGCCGAGGGTTGCGGGGCCGAAGTCCGGCGGGGCGTTCGCGTCACCGGCCTGGACACCAGCCGGAATAGCCCGACCCTCTCTGCCGGCACCGGGGGCGAAATTTCCGGGCGCCTGGTGGTGGGTGCGGACGGACGCGGTTCCACAGTGCGGGCGCTGGCTGGCTTCCAGACCTGCCAGGACGCCGGCCAAAACCTGGTGTCCGGGGTGTTGATGGAGCAAGTGGCCCTCTCTGAAGATGCCACCCATGCCTGGCTCGACACCTCCAAGGGCCATTTCATCCTTCATTTTCCGCAGGGGAGGGGCCGCTCCAGGGTCTACCTTTGCTACCCCGCCGCCTCCGGCCGCCGGTTCAGCGGCGAGGCCGACGTCCCAGCCGTGCTCGACCAATGCGTGGCTTCGGGAGTGCCCGAGGAAGCCTATGCCCACGCCGAGCCCGCGGGTCCGTTGGCCACGTTCGACGGGCGTTCCACCTGGGCGGACACGGCTTACCGAAACGGCGTGGCCCTGGTTGGCGACGCCGCCGCCAACTCCGACCCAACTTGGGGTCAGGGCCTTTCGATGGCATTGCGCGACGCCCGGGTGCTAAGAGACCACCTGCTGGCCGGTGAGGATTGGGACGCCGCCGGACGGGCTTACGCCGAAGAGCGGAAGGGTTACTTCGACGTGGTGCACACGATGGAGCTCTGGCAGAACCGGCTGTTGATGACCACAGGCCCTGAGTCCGACGCCGCCCGCCGTCAGGCCTTCGGCAAGTGGCGGGAAGACCGC
>DAOUHF010000006.1:0-40543 GCA_034428795.1 Dehalococcoidia bacterium | reverse complement strand
AGCATCCCCTCCGTCGTTCCGGCATCCCCTCCGTCATTCCGGCATCCCCCCCGTCTTTCCGGCGAAAGCCGGAATCCACGTCGCCCCCCGGGTGTCGTATGCCCGCAAGTTGGTGTAAAGGCGCACTGGACGGCATCCCCCCGTCTTTCCGGCGAAAGCCGGAACCCACGTCGCCTCCCCGGTGTCGTATGCCCGAGAGTTGGCGTACAGGCACACTGTATGGCGTGAATGGGCTTCAGCTACCTCGGGAGTTGTCCGCAGGCCGGAGTCAAACCTGCTGTCCGTGAGAGTTGGGGTTACGTTGATTCCGGCTTTCGCCGGAAAGACGGAGGGGATGCCGGAAAGACGAAATCTCTGTGCCGGAATGACGACATCTGGCGGGTGTCGCCGAGACTGAGCCTGGCTACGCCGAGTCCCGGTTCCGGCACGACCCAGCTGAGCGGCCCTGAGTGCGTCCTCGGCGCAGCTTCGTGTCCAGACCGGTTCGCGGGCCTACCGGCGTCCGGCGAATTGTGGTACACATGTAGGCGCATAACATAGGAGCCGACAAGATGAATGTCATCTGGGTAGTCGCGGACACTTTTCGCCGGGACCACGTAGGCGCATACGGCAATCCGACGATTCGAACGCCTTCGCTGGATGCACTGGCGGCCCGGTCGGTCAGGTTCGACGGCCACTATGCTGCGGGATTCCCGACCATGCCCACCCGGGCAGACCATCAGACAGGGCGCTGGACGATGTCCTTCATGGGGTGGGAGCCGCTGCCGCCGGGAGTGACCACTCTGGCCGAGATGTTGGCTGAACACGGCCTCCACACAGCGGCGTCAGTCGACACCCCCTACTATCTCAGGGACGGAATGAACTATGACCGGGGGTTCCAGTCCTTTTTCATGAACCGGGGGCAGGATACCCTGTGGTCCATGGTCCCCCGGCCCGGCTACCATCATGAGTCCCAGGACGTACGGTCGGCATGGCGCTACGAATCGGACCGGAACGCGCCTCGCACCTTTATGACTGCCATGCAGTGGCTGGAGCATCACTATAAGGACGACTTCTTCCTCTACATCGACACCTGGGACCCCCATGAACCCTGGGACGCGCCGTCCCACTACACCGAGCTGTACTGGCCGGAATACGACGGCGAGGTGGTGCTCCCGCTGTACGGAAACTGGCATGACGTGTCGGGGTTTGACGAAGAGAAGCTCCGGAAAGGCCATGCAACCTACTGCGGGGAGGTCACGATGGTGGACACGTGGCTGGGTTTCCTGCTGAAGTCCGTCGAGAACATGGGCCTGATGGAGAAGACCGCGATCATCTTCACCACCGACCACGGTTTCTATTTTGGAGAGCACGGCGGACTCTTCGGCAAGATGACCGCGGGCACGTCACCGGACGGGACGCTGCGCCCCTATGGCGAGCCGGGGTCAACTTGGAGCTACTCGCCCCTTTTCGAGGAACTCATCCACCTCCCGCTCCTGATTTACGTGCCCGGCATAACTCCCGGCGCATACAGGGGGCTCAGTTCCGCGGTCGACGTAATGCCAACCGTACTGGATCTAGTGGGGGTGGAGATTCCGCCCTTCGTCCAAGGCAGGTCCCTGGCGGCCGGGATGCGAGATGCCTCCGTCGCCGGGCGGGAGTACGTGGTCAGCAGCATCCCCTTTGCCAACCCCGGCGACCCGGTCCATTCCGTCGACAATCTGCTGCGTCCTCTCTCGGACCATCCGGTCACCACCATAACTGCGGGCACGACGGGCGAATGGAGTTTGCTTTACAGCCCTCAGGAGGGTCGATCGGAGCTGTACAATCTGGACTCCGATCCCAATCAGTTGAAGAACCTGATAGGGACGCACGGAAAGGAAGCCGCAGAGGTGCATCAGCTCCTGGTCAGCTTCATGCATGAAACCAAAGTTCCGGACCGTCTGCTGAAACCCCGATCGGAACTGCGTTTTTAGGCCCCCATCCTGTTCAGGGACGTCTTAGCAATGACTCAAAACCCAGATTTTTCCGAGGACTTCTACCGGCGCCACGCACAGCGTTACGCCGAGGTGAGCCACGGCTTCGTCCAGTCCATATATATCAAGGCCTCCCATCCGGGACTCAAGGGCGACACGGACCTGATGGACCGCCTCCAGGAGCTGGTCCCCGCCGGGTCCCGGGGACTGGATGCCGGCTGCGGGGCCGGCGCTCGCGACGTCTTCTTCTACTGGCGGATGGGGTACGACATCTACGGAGTAGACTCCATAGATGAGAACATCCAGGAGGCGCGCAGCCTTCATCCGGAGATCGCCCCGAGGGTGTCCGTAACCGATCTCCGCGAGCCGCTCAGCTATCCCGACGCTTCCTTCGACTTCGTCCTATGCAATGCGGTCATCCAGCACATCGCCCCGGAAATAGTCTTGGGAGTCACCCTGCCGGAGCTCGCCAGGCTCCTCAAGCCAGAGGGTGTTCTCCAGCTCATGTTCAAGGTCGGAAGCGGAATCGAGACAGTCTACGACAGGGATTACGGTACGGACAGGACCTTCCAGCTCTATAGCCTGGACGAGGTGATGGGTTTCTTGGCAGACCATGGCGTGAGCGTGATTCCGGCGGAGGGGAAGAAGCTGGGGGGAATAATGTACTTCACAGATCCAAAGCCAATGGAACACTGCGTCCTGTTCGCGCGCAAGGACGGCTGAATGGAGAGGCCCGTGGTCTCAGCACCGGAGAGGCCGGCCATGGGACCGGGATGACCAGTCCGGCAGTTCCCAAAGACCTCCAGGAGATTACCCCGGCCTGGTTGACCGAGGCGCTTAATAGCAAGGGGGGCAACGGGGGCAAGGGGGCTTCGGGCTCCGCTTCCGTGGCTTGGCGCTCGGCCGAGGCCGTGGCCGGCGGTAAGGGGTTTATGAACCAGGTGTTTCGCCTGAGGCTCCACTACGACGATGATCCCCTGGACCTGGACCTGGACCTGCCGCGCAGCATCATAGTCAAGCTCCCCTCTGCAGACCCCGCATTGAGAACGGTCGCGGAAAGGCTGGGACAGGACCGGCGCGAGGTCAGGTTTTATCAGGAAGTAGCGCCCGGCAGCCCCCTGCAAACCCCGCACAGTTACTACTGCGCGACAGATTCAACAACCGGCAACACTATCCTGCTGTTGGAGGATGTGAACAGCGCCCGCCAAGGCGATAGTGTGGCGGGGTGTTCCTTGGCCGAGGCCCGGCGCTCCATAGCGCTATTGGCTGGATTCCAGGCCTCCTGGTGGGATAGCCCCCGCTTGGACCGTTTGAAGTGGATGCCTTTGAAGGCTGCCGAAACCGGAGCCTACCGGGAGATATACGCCGGCGCCTGGGAATCTCTCATAGACAAGGCCGGAGACGGAATGCCCCAAGGTCTGCGGCGGCTCGGAGACCGCCTCGACCTTGAAGTCCCAATGATAAAGTCCAAGCTCACCGAGTCTCCCCGGACGATTATCCATGGAGACTACCGCCTCGATAATTGCTTTTTCGATACTGCTGCCGGACCGCGGTCGTTGGTGGTCTTTGACTGGGAGTTCTGCGCCCAAAGCAGGGGGGCCTATGATGTCGCCACGTTCATCAGCGAGGCGTTCCCTCCGCAGCAACGAAGGAACGAAGAGTTGGGTCTTCTGCGCACCTACCATTCCATCCTGGTGAGCAACGGCGTAACTGGCTACCCGTTCGAAGAGTGCTTGTCCGATTACCGGCTTTCGATGCTGGAGGTCTTCGTCTTCTGGATAATCACCGGAGGCTACTGCGACTTCGACGGCGAGCGGGCCACGACATACCTTCACAACTCACTGGAGCGCATCGACGCGGCCATATCCGACCTCGCCTGCACCGACCTGCTTACGAGCTAGACAACATCTGAACAAGTCCCTTCCCCCCGAACAAGTCCCTTCCCCCCGATGGGGGAAGGTTAGGATGGGGGAAGGTCCCTGGACAACAGCCAAGTTCGGTCCGGCTTGCGCACCACTGCCGCCGGACATTTGTTCCGCCAGGCGACCGTGAGGGAGCGGTATGTGCGCGGCTCTCCTTCTTTCTGACTAAGCGCACCAACTCCGTGCCTCCCTTTGTCCTCCTCCAAAGCGGTCAGTTACGCGCCCCGCTGCAACATAATACATGAGTCTTATACCATCATATTTCATTATTCATAAACGACAGTTCCTATATCATTTACAAGTCAGTATTATTGATAATAGGATTGGGGCCAAGTATAATATTTCCAAGCAAGTCTAATACAGTATCAGGACCGCCGGGATTATGCCCAACTACTACGATACTCTCGGGATCAGCAAAGAGGCCTCCGAAAAGGACATACGGCAGGCCTTCCGCCGGTTGGCGCGTCAGCACCATCCCGACGTCAACCCAGACAACCCGTCGGCCGAGGACAAGTTCAAGGAGATCAACGAGGCCTACACGGTCCTGAACGACGCGGAATCCCGCAAGAAGTATGACCGGTACGGCGACAACTGGAAGTACGCCGACCAGTACGAACAGGCCGGACCCGGTTCCCACCGGAGCTACCGGCGGTCCAGCCGGGGCGGCGGCGACCCGTTTGGCGGGTCCGGAGCACACTCCAGTATCTTCGACCTGTTCGGCGGCGGCGGATTTCGCGGCGGCGGCGGGACCGGTTTCCGTCCTCCTCCCCTCGAGCATCACGTGGACATTTCCCTGGAAGAGGCGTTCCGGGGCGCATCCCGTGTGCTGCAGTTGCAAGACGGACGCAGGATCGAGGCAAAAATCCCTGCCGGGGTCGACATCGGGTCCAAGGTGCATATCTCGCCCGACGGCAATCAGGGCGGCGATTTCTACCTGGTCATCTCGGTGGCCTCCCACCCCAAGTTTCAACGCCAGGGCCGCGACCTCTACGTGGATGTGGACCTGGCCTTGGACGACGCCGTCCTGGGCGCCGAGACGGCGGTGCCCACCCTCACCGGGCAGTTGGCGTTGACCGTGCCGCCGGAAACCCCCAACGGCCGCCGTTTCCGGCTGTCGGGGCAGGGTATGCCGTCCTTGGGCGCGGGCTCCGGGGCATCATCCCGGGGCGACCTGTACGCCACCGTGAAAGTGGTCCTGCCCACGGGCCTGACCGAAGAAGAGTGTGAGTTCTTCCGCCAACTCCGGGAGAAGCGCGCCGGCCGGCCCGACGACTGACGGTTGGCGCGTGACGGTTGGCGCGTAAATGCCGGGAAAACAACCGCCGGAAGCGCTCCGGCGTAACGATATACCAGGCTCCACAGGAAAACCATCAAACGAAGGGGAAGAACACCAAGTCAGGGACGGTAGGCGTACATGATGGTATCCAGCGAAGATTCCTTCAAAGACGAACCCTGCTTCGTAATCAGCGTTGCCTCCCGCATGGTGGGGGTCCACGCTCAAACCCTGCGCCACTACGAGCGGGTGGGCCTGATATGGCCCTCACGCACAGTGGGCCGCCAACGGTTGTACTCGGTGGCCGACATCGAACGCCTGCGCCGCCTGAAGTCCCTCACCGAAGACATGGGGGTAAACCTGGCCGGAGCGGAGGTGGCGTTGAAGCTGATGGCCAGGATCGAGGAGATGGAGGCCGAGTTAAAACGACTGGCCGCCACCGTTGACGCTTTGGAGGTAAAGCTGGATAGCAGCCGATGACTGTGGGAGGCCGGAAAAAGGTTACCCCGCAACATCGACCCCGGCCGCAACCCGGCCAGAGGAGTTGGACCATGGCGCTAAGACCGGACAATTTCACCGAACAAGCCAGACAGGTGCTGCAGGACTCCCAGGAGTTGACGCGCCGCTACCAGCACAACCAGTGGGACGCTGAACACATTCTATTGGCCCTGCTGGAATTGGAACGAGGCCTCACGACGGACATTCTCGGCGAGATCGCAGTCTCCCAGGAAGCGGTCATAGCCTCGCTGCGCCGGTCGCTCGAGAAGGCCCCAAAAGTGGTATCGTCGGCCAACCAGCTATTCCCGACCCCCCGCGCCCTGCGGCTGCTGGACGAGGCCAAGCTCGAAGCCGACCGCATGAAGGACGAACTGGTCGCCGTTGAACACCTCTTCATCGCGGCCACCATGGAGTCCCAAGGGGAGTCGTTCCGGGTGCTCCAGGAGTTCGGGATCGACCGGGAAAAGGTGTACCAGGCGTTGATGAAGATCCGGGGCGGCCACCGAGTGGACGACCCGAGGGCCGAGAGCCGCTACCGCTCCCTTGAACGCTACAGCATCGACCTCACCGGGCTGGCCCGGGAGGGCAAGCTGGACCCGGTGGTGGGACGGGACGCCGAAATCCGGCAGGTGATGCAGACCCTGACCCGCCGGAAGAAGAACAACCCCGTGATCATCGGTGAGGCTGGCGTGGGCAAGACCGCCATCGTCGAGGGCCTGGCCGCCCGAATCGTCGCGGGCGACGTGCCCGCTTCGCTGAAGGACCGCCGGGTCCTGGCCTTGGACATGGGCGCCTTGGTCGCCGGCTCCAAGTTTCGGGGTGAGTTCGAAGAGCGGCTCAAGTCGGTGATGGACGAGGTGAAGGCGGCCGCGCGGGAGGTGATCCTGTTCCTGGATGAAATTCACACCATGGTGGGCGCCGGCGCCTCCGAAGGCGGTATCGACGCCAGCAACATGCTGAAACCGGCCTTGGCCCGCGGCGAGCTGCAATGCGTGGGCGCCACCACCCTGGACGAATACCGCCGTTACATTGAGAAGGACACCGCTTTGGAACGCCGCTTCCAGGCCGTATACCTGGATGAGCCGTCGGTGGATGAAACGGTTGAGATTCTTCGGGTGCTTCGGCCCCGCTACGAGGCCCATCACAAGGTGGATATCACCGACGGCGCCCTGGTGGCCGCCGCCCGCCTCAGCGACCGCTACATCACCGGGCGGCAGATGCCCGACAAAGCGGTGGACTTCATCGACGAGGCCGCCAGCAAGGTGCGTATCGACGCCGAAAGCCTGCCCGCCGGCCTCAAGTCCATGGAGGAGCGCATCCACCGGTTGGCCGATCAGGAGGAGGCGGCGGCCCAGCGTTCGGACTACGAGCGCGCCGCCGAGCTTCGCACCGAGCGGGTGAGGCTGGAGCAGGAGTACGAGACCGAAAGAAACGAATGGAAAAGCAACGAATGGAGTGGAGCGAGACGTGAGAAGGAAGCCGCCCTCTCCCCTGACTCCTCGACGTCGCTCCTCGTCGTGGACGAGCTGGACATCGCTCAACTGGTTTCCAGTTGGACCGGCATACCCGCCGGGCGGCTGCTGGAGGGCGAGGGGCAACGCCTGGTGCACATGGAGGACGACCTGCACCGGCGGGTGATCGGCCAAGACGAGGCGGTGGTTGCGGTGGCCGAGGCCATCCGCCGCTCGCGCTCCGGGCTAAGCGACCCCAAGCGCCCCATCGGCAGCTTCATCTTCCTGGGGCCAACGGGTGTGGGCAAGACGGAACTGGCCCGGGCTTTGGCCGAGTTCATGTTCGACGACGAGACCAACATGGTCCGCATCGACATGTCCGAGTACATGGAGAAGCACACGGTCTCCCGGCTCATCGGCGCGCCGCCGGGCTACGTTGGCTACGACGAGGGCGGCCAGTTGACGGAGGCGGTGCGGCGCAGGCCCTACCGGGTGGTGCTTTTCGACGAAATCGAAAAGGCCCATCCCGACGTGTTCAACATCCTGTTGCAAGTCCTGGAGGACGGGCGGCTGACCGACGGCCACGGGCGGACCGTTGATTTCCGCAACACCGTAATTATAATGACGAGTAATCTGGGTACTGATGGCCTGCGCCGCCGGCCCTTCGGCTTCCGGCCCGACAGCCGGGACGCTGCAGACGACATGCGGCAGTTGCGGGAGTCGGTCGACGCGGCGTTGAAACGCACCTTCCGCCCGGAGTTTCTCAACCGCATCGACGAGACCATCGTGTTCCATCCACTGGCACAGAATCAGATCGTACAGATCGTGGCCCTGATGGCCAGGGAGGTGCAGGCCCGGCTGGAGGAGCGGGAGATAACCTTCGAGCTGACCGCCGACGCCACCGTGTGGCTGGCCCGGGAAGGGTTCGATCCGGTATACGGGGCGCGGCCGCTGCGCCGGGCGGTGCAGCGGCAACTGGAAAACCCGCTGTCCCGCGCGGTGCTTTCCGGGGAATTCGCGGCCGGGGACCGGATTCTGGTAGACGCCGGCGGCAACGGCCTCACGCTGACCAGGATGGAGGCGTTGGCCGCCGTCTGAGATAGACGCAGGATTCATCCTCATACGTGGCCTTCGCAAGGCCATCGGCAATTCTGAGCGGAACGAAGAATCTCATCCGCAGTGGAGAGGCCCTTCGCTTCGGTCCGGGGTGACACATGAGAGACGGGGGAATGCAGCGGGCCGAAAGCAAGTCCGTAAAAATCTGGGGCGTCAACGTCAACTACATTGAGGCCGGGGAAGGCCCGGCCGTGCTGCTCCTGCACGGCTTGGGCAGCTCCCTGATCACTTGGTATTGCAACGTTGACCACTTGGCGGAGGCCGGGTTCCGGGTTATAGCCGTCGACCTTCCCGGCTACGGAGACTCCGACAAGCCGGGCCACCTGACCTACGACGCGGCGTCGGCCGCACGATTCCTGTTCGACTTTACGGAAGCTCTGGAAACAGGGCCGCTGTCGGTGGTGGGAAGCTCGGCCGGCGGCTTGATCGTTGGGCTCTTCGCGCTGGAATACCCCGGCCGGGTGGCAAAGCTGGGGATGGTCGGGCCCGGTGGATTAGGACGACGGGTCTCTTGGGTGCTGCGGCTGATGTCCATCCCCGGCATCGGCGAGTTGCTCTTTGACCCACGGTTCAACGGATGGTTCGGCATAGGGCAGAGAATCTTCTACCATCTGCCCGACTGTTTCGACGAAGTCCTGCCGGAACTCATCCGGACAAGGCAATTGCCCGGAGCGCGTTCCGCCATGCTGCGTTCGCTCCGGTCCGGGATCAACATCTTCGGGCTCCGGCCCGGCAGCAACCTCTTGCCCCGGCTCCGGGAGTCCACGATCCCGATGATGCTGGTATGGGGCGAGAACGACCCGGTCATACCGGTTTCGGTGGCCCATGAAGCGCGCAACGCCCTTCCCGAAGGAACGGTTTACACAGTGCCCGAGTGCGGCCACTGGCCCCACATGGAAAAGGCCGACTTCTTCAACGACATTCTCACCGACTTCCTGAAGGCGGAGTCTCCGAAGGGCCTGGCCGCTCCAGGCTGATGAGGTTCTTGGGCCGCGAGTTCTCCCTGAGCGACACCAAGACCCGCCTGGCACAGCGCGACACCAAGACCCTCCGGCGCGTCGCCATCTTTGCAGCCGTCGTGGCTGCGGTCGCCTCTGCCGTCGTCTTCGGGGACACCCTCATATCCCGCCAGGCCGGATACGGAGCGGTGGGCCTGATCGTGCTGGTCGGCAGCGCCGGGCTGGTGATACCGGTCCCGGCCCTGGCCGTCACCTGCATCACCGCGACGTTCCTGAACCCCGCCGCCGTAGCCGTCATCGCCGGCATGGCCGGGACGGTGGGAGAGTTGACCGGCTACTTCCTGGGCCACAGCGGGCGCGGGCTGATAGACCAGAGCCGCTTCTACCAAAAGGTGGAATACTGGATGCGAAAACGGGGCTGGCTGCTGCTGTTCGTCATATCCGCAGTGCCGAACCCGGTGTTCGACGTGGCCGGCATCGCCGCCGGCGCCTTGCGCTATCCCCTCTGGCGGTTCATGCTGGCGGTGGGCTTGGGCAAACAAGTCAAGTTCTTCATAATAGCTTACGCTTGTCACTACAGCCTGCAAGGGCTGAAAGGCGTTTTCGGCCTATAGGGACGCCCGAAGTCCCCGGAAGTCCCCGGAGATCCAAGGAGGTCCAGTTGATACGCGGACTTGACGGCAAGTTCCCTAGAATCCACCCTTCCGTTTTCGTCAGCGAAGCCGCTTACATCGTGGGCGACGTTGCCATCGGCGAAAACACCAGCGTCTGGCCGGGCGCGGTAATCCGGGCCGACTACGGCGACATCGTCATCGGCAAGAATTGCTCACTGCAGGACAATTGCGTTCTGCACACCGACGACCACCTGGAGTTGGGCGACAACGTGCTGCTGACCCACGGCGCGGTGGTGCACGGCGGCAAGGTCGGCAGCAACGTGCTCATCGGCGTCAACGCGGTGCTGCTGGAGGACGCCGACGTGGGCGACTACGTTTTCATCGGCGCTGGAGCCATAGTGCGCGGCCACGTGCCCGCCAACTCGTTGGTCATCGGCGTTCCGGGGCAGATTCGGCCCTTGAGTCCGGCCCAAGCGGAGCGGCTGAAAGACCCCACCGCAAACTACGTGCGCAACGCCAAGCGGTTCATCGAACAGGGCCTGGGCCTGCAGATTCCCAACGTCCCCGGCGAGAGCTGACCGGTGGCGGCCGGAGCGGTTCCCCAGCCGTTGCCCGTTTCCCAGCCGTTGCCCCTGGAAGGGCTGCGGGTGCTGGACGTCACGCACATCGTCGCCGGGCCGTTCTGCTCGATGATACTGGCCGACATGGGCGCCGAGGTCATCAAGATCGAGCGACCCGGGAGCGGAGAGAGAGGGCGCGGCAACGGGCCATTCATCGAAGGCCCTGATGGCCAAAGGGTAAGCGCTCGCTACCTGGGCCTGAACCGCAACAAGAAGAGCGTGAGCCTTGACCTGCGCGACCCCCGCTGCAAGGCGGCCTTCCAGCGAATGGCAGCCGAGTCGGACGTGCTTTTGGACAACTGGGGGCCAGGGGCGCTGCGGCGGTTGGGGCTGGGTTACGATTTCTTAAACGAGATCAACCCCCGGATCATCTACGTCAGTCTCACCGGCTACGGCGACCCCGACGGACCGGCTCCGGGGCCCTACTCCCATTGGCCTGCCAACAACCCCTGCGTTCAAGGCATGGGCGGATGGATGGCCGTGACCGGCGGCCCCCCGGATCAGTTTGGAGACCAGGGCCCCCAGATGGTGGGAGATAACATCGGAGACTCTGTCCCCGGCGTGTGGACCGCCCTCGCCATCATGATGGCCTTGGAGAGCCGCCACCGCACCGGGTCGGGCCAGTACGTGGACATGGCCATGTACGACTGCATGGCGGCCCATATGACCAGCACCTTCCCCTTCTACCAGGCAACGGGCCAGGTTGCGGGACGGGAGCGCAGCAACATGCTGAGCGCCCAGCTCGCCCTGGAGGCCAAAGACGGCTACGTGGTGCTGGCGGGCGCGGGCGGGGCGGAAAAGTGGGAGGCCCTCTGGCGCTTGATCGGCCGCGAGGACCTGATCGAGGACCGCCGGTTCTTGGGCGAAGGCATCAGCGGCGAGTTCTACATGTCCCAATTCGCACCCGCCATCGAGGAATGGTCGAGGCAGCTTCCCAAGGCAGAGGTCACCCGTCGGCTTATCGAAATCGGTTACTCCATGGGTATGGTGCAGGACCAAGCCGACCTCGACCAGTGTCCCCACCTGGAGGCGCGTGGAATGCTCGTCAACGGCGGCAACGACATGGGCGGAGTTTTCCGCACGATCAATACGCCCATCAAGCTGGCCGGTACGCCTGGAAACCCCAACCGCCAGCCGCCCCTGCTCGGGGAGCACAACACGGAACTGCTGTGCACCATCGGCGGTCTCACCCAGGCCGAGCTGGAAGAGCTGGAGGGAGAGGGGTTGGTATAGCGCGATAGACCACACGCGACTCATGGTGACGAGGCACGGGTTGACTTGCAACGATAGGGAATGCTTCAATCTCCATGAACAGGCCCAATCCAATCGGTGCAGGGCAATTTGCGGATGTCTCAGAAGCTTGGCATGGACGATTCACGAAAGGAAGATCTGCGAAAACGAGCCGAGAGCGTTCTCGGTGATTCGAAGCAAAATCCTTCCAGGCGGCCGGTCTTCGTTGAGTTTTCCGGGACGCCAAAGAGCGGCAAAAGCACCTGCATAGACATCGTGTCCCATTTCTTTCGCCGGGTCGGGTTCAATGTATTGGCTCCAACTGAGGGCGCATCAAAGCGGACTCCTTATTATCTCAGAAACGACTTGGTTGCCTTCAATACATGGTCGGCATCCTACGCGCTTACACACATACTTGAAGGCCTTCATCATTCAGACCAGTATCATTTGGCAATCCTCGACCGTGGGCTTTTCGACGCACTGGCTTGGTTCCAACAACTCGAAAGAGATGGTCAGATTTCGGAGGAAGTGCTTAAGATAATTCAAGACTTTATATTAGTCGAAAATTGGAGGGCAGTCATTGACGCGGTATTTCTGTTCAATGCTGACCCCTCAACCGCAATGGAGCGGGAAAACGAGGACAAACTCATTTCGGAACCGGGAAGAGCAATGAATCCCGATTTCCTCGAAAGCTTGAACCAGTCTTATCGGCAAGTGGGCGATTTGTATGGCGCCCAGTTTAGAAACTTTAATAAAATTGACACCAGTACCAGCGAAAACACTACAGCGCAATCAACAGCGGCGGATGTTGCGGACAAAATCCTGGATATATTTCAGACTTCTAAAATCGATGATTGACACCATGCAGGAAATTCTAGTGCTGCCGAGAAATTGCGTTCACGGACTGGACGGCTTTGTACCGTGGGCCGACGCCATTGAGTTGGCTGATCTTCCGGAGCGTTATGTTTGCTGGATGCCTCGGGCAGAAGCTGAAGCCTCGGAGCAATGGGTTCAGCCCATTCCCTGCGCTATTTTTCGCGACAGCAACGGCCGGTATTGCGTGTTTCGCCAGCCCCGGCAAAGCCGGAAAGACCTGAGTCAGCGCTTCAGTTTCATTGTCGGCGGTCATATTGATAGCGATTACCGCAATAAGCCTGTCTATGAAATTTTTAGAGAGACAGCCAAGCGGGAAGTTCTAGAGGAAGTCGGAATTGATCTGGACTGCCAGTTGAAGCCAGTAGGCATGGTCATAGATTCCTCTTCGATGATTGCCTCCAGGCATGTCGGGTTCGTTTACGAAGCAATCATAGATACGAAAATCAAATCTCTAGTCGCTGACGAGTTTTCCGTTCGGTCAAAATACAACGGCCAATTCTTCAGTGTCGAATCGCTATCCCGGTTTCGCACAAAATTTGACCCCTGGTCTTTTATATTGTTCTCCCAATATTTGAATGGCGGATTCTCCATGGATGTCGGGCGACAACCCATGTTCTCCGTACCTTCGGAGTAACAGCCTTGGTTTTTCGCGCGCCGCGGGGCACCGCTGACCGGCTGCCGGAAGAGCAGAAGTATTGGCGCTACATCGAGGCGAAGGCCAAGGATGTAGCCGACCGCTTCGGGTATGCCCGCATCGACACGCCTGCCTTTGAGGACTCGGACCTGTTCGTCCGCTCGGTGGGCGAAGGCACCGACATCGTCGAAAAGGAAATGTACACCTTCGAGGACCGCGGCGGCGACAGCATGACCCTCCGGCCCGAGGGGACGGCTCCCGTGTGCCGGGCCTACCTGGAGCACGGGATGCACAACCTGCCCCAGCCGGTCCGGATGTATTACTTCTGCCCGGTGTTCCGTTACGAACGGCCTCAAGCCGGGCGTTTTCGCCAACACCACCAGTTCGGCGTCGAGGTGTTGGGCGATGCCGACCCCTCGGTCGACGCCGAGGTCATTGAACTGGCTTGGGAGCTGATGGGGAGCCTCGGTCTGCGGGATGTCAACCTTCTGGTCAACAGCATCGGCGACGAAGAGTGCCGGCCGGCTTATGTAAACCGTCTGCTTGGTTACTACCAAGGGCACGCCGACAAGCTGTGCCCCGACTGCCAGGGGCGGTTGGAACGCAACCCGTTGCGGCTGCTGGACTGCAAGGTCTCGACCTGCCACGCCCTCGGGGACGAGGCCCCGCAGTCGGTGGACCATCTCTGCGAGGCGTGCCAGGCGCACTGGTCGAAGTTACACGGCTACCTGGACGCCATGAACCTGCCCTACCAGGTGGACCACCGGCTGGTGCGGGGATTGGACTATTACACCAGGACAGTCTTCGAAGTGCAGCCGGTCGAGGCCGGCGGCCAGTCGACCATCTGCGGCGGCGGACGCTACGACGGCCTGATCACCCAGTTGGGCGGGCGGCCCACACCCGGAATTGGCTTCGCCACCGGCATCGAGCGCCTTACGCTCAACCTGCAAAGAGGGGAAGTCCCGGTTCCCGACGAGCCCGCTCCCCAATACCTGGTGGCCAACGTGGGCGACGCGGCCCGAGGCCCGGCGCTGGAGCTTGCGGTCAAGCTGCGGCGCGCCGGGGTGGGAGCGATTCTCAGCAACGGCTCCCGGGGCCTCCGTGGGCAAATGCGCCAGGCCAACGCCCTGGACATCCCTTACGCTCTGATCCTCGGTGACGACGAAATAGAGAAGGGCGAGGTCGTGGTCAGAGACATGGTCTCCTCGCAGCAGGAATCGAAACCCATGGCCGACTTCCTTCGAGACGTCTCCGCCAGATAAAGCGGCGGCGCCGTTAGCCCTATCGTCCCCCTCTGTTCTTTTCCTCCTCTCTGTTTTCTGGGTAATTTTCCAGTGACACTTGGCGGTTGACCCTTCGGGCGGATTGTTAGAACATATGTCCATATTGTACCGGCCCACCAGACGCAGGAGGGAGCCAACCATGAAGATTTACTACCGGGGATACGTTATCGACCGGGACGCTTGGGCCTTTGACTGCACCGTTTACGGCAAGAGACCGGAACGCCCCGAAATGGCCAGCCATCGGGACGCTCAAAGAGCGATGCAGTGGATCGACGCAGACGTCAAGGCCTCGGCGGTCGATTACGAATACTGGGCCGGCCGGTTGCCGCTGCCGGCATAGCCTGTAGCGGCATGCCGCTTTTGCGGCGGGGAACGGACGGCGGGGACGGGGGGTCATCGGCGGGGTGGTTTGGGCTCCAACCGTCCGGTCTCATCAATAAGGCCGGAGTGGCGTACGCCACTCCGGCCTTATACTACTTCCCACGCATTACAGGTCATCCGCGATTGCTGAAGGAGACGGGCGCGTGGCAGACAAGGAGTCTACCCAAGGGCCAATCGAAGGACAACCGGGTCCCGGCGTCATTTCGTATTCGCGGGTGGTGGACCTTAGCTGGGTCATCACGCCCGACATTCCACGATGGCCCGGCGACCCGGCGGTCGAGACTGAGGTGGTTGCCGGGATAGAACGGGATGGGTATTTCCTTCGCCGGTTCTCTATGGGAGAGCATTCGGGCACCCACCTTACCGCTCCGGCCAGCTTCTTCGCCCGAGGCCCGGACACCGCCGCATACCCGGCCGGGCGTTTGGTGGTCCGCGCCGCCGTCATAGACGTCACTGCCCATTGCGAAAACCACCCCGACTACAGCCTTACGTTGGGGGACCTGGCCGAATGGGAACGAAAACACGGCACGGTGGGAGCCGGCAGCCTGGTAATCCTGCGTACCGGTTGGAGCCGGGGCTGGCAGGACCCGGCCGGCTACTTGGGGAGCGGACCCGATGGGCGCCTTCACTTCCCCGGTTTCGGCGTCGACGCGGCCCGGATGCTGCTGGAACAACGGCAGGCCGCCGGGTTCGCCACGGATACCGCCGGCGTGGAGCCCGGGGCCGACCGGGAGTTTCGAGTCAGCCGGCTGGCTCTGGCCGAATCCCGCATCGTACTGGAGAACCTCACCAACCTGGAGCTACTCCCGTCGACGGGCACTACTCTGGTTATCGGACTGCTGAGATTGGCGGGCGGCAGCGGGGCCCCGGCCTCAGTGACCGCCTTCGTTCCCTGAGCCAGGCCCCCCAAGATCAAATGATCGCCCTAGAGCAGGGCAACCCCGGCGGCCGCGCAATCCTCGTCCTCCTGGGAGGTGCCTCCACCGACGCCGCAAGCGCCTTCCACCGCCCCATTGCGAATAATCGGCACCGCGCCCTGGCTGGCGATGGCGTGTCCGCCCTCGGCGGCGATGATTCCGGAGATGATAGGGCTGCCGGCCGCCGCCTGCAGTTCGCCGCTGGTGCGGCCGAATGCCGCGGACGCCACGGCCTTACCCTGGGCTCCGTACACGCCGCCCCAGATTGCGCCGTCCATGCGATTGAAGGCGACCAGCCTCCCCCCGGCGTCGCAGACCGCCACGTTGATTTGGATGTTGAGCTCCGCAGCCTTGGCCACGGCTCCTTGAATAATGCGGTTTGCCTCTTCCAGCGTAATAGCCATTACTCTCCTCCAGCTTCAGAATGCGCCAATTCTACCCCAACAACCGGGCCAATCCAATGCGGCCCAATTCAATAGAGAATAAGCAGATACAGGGCAATCGCATTTTAACTCGCTTCAGCATCGGTAAATGGTTTCTCGCTTTGAGAGATTCTTTCAGACCCGGCGGATTAAGAAACTATCTCAAAACCCGGTAGATATGCTGAAAGACTGCCAATCGTCAGGCTAGCGCGTGGTTTCCCGCTTTCGCGGGGAAGACGGGTGGGGCGGGAAAGACGGGTGGGGCGGGAAAGACGGGTAGGGCTGGCCCTACTCCGTCTTCCCGGCGAAAGCCGGGGTCCACGTCCCTGGCGACCAACCCCGTCTCCCCGGCGAAAGCCGGGGTCCACGTCCCCGGGGGGTGGGGCTGTCCACTAACCACTGTCCACTGGTCGCGTGGTTTCCGGCTTCCGCCGGAATGACGGGTGGGGGGGCGAAAGCCGGGGTCCACGTCCCTGGGGGTTGGGGCTAACCACTGTCCACTAACCACTGTCCACTGGTAGGGGGGCGCGTGGATTCCGGGGAAAGCCGGAATGACGGGGGGGCGAAAGCCGGGTGGGCGACCCAACCCCGTCTCCCAGGCGCCCCCCACCCGTCTCCCCGGCGAAAGCCGGGGTCCACGTCCCTGGGGGTTGGGGGGCGGCGTGGTTTCCGGTTTTCGCCGGAAAGACGGGGGGGGGCGAAAGCGGGGGTCCACGTCCCTGAGGGTTTGGGGGCGCGTGGTTTCCGGCTTTCGCCGGAATGACGGGTGGGGCGGGCCGCCGGGGCCCACGTCCCCGGTGGTTGGGGCTGACCACTGTCCACTAACCACTGTCCACTGGTCGGGGGGCGGCGTGGTTTCCGGCTTTCGCCGGTATGACGGGTGGGGCGGGCCGCCGGGTGCTTTCGCGGGAAAGCCGGGTGGGGACGTGACAACGTTGATGCCATCTGGACCGACCGCGTAGGTCCGTATTTTGAGAGGTTGAATTTATGGCGCGATTGCCCTGAAGCAAATACCCGGCGAGGGCCGCCGCCCGGCCGGCGATGGTATACTTCGATGGCGGCGACGGTTCCCGCCGCAGGCCATCCCCTACCCGAGGCGTCCGTGCTCACCAAACGCATCATCCCCTGCCTTGACGTTGACGCGGGCCGCGTCGTAAAAGGGGTCAGTTTCGTCCAGCTTCGCGACGCCGGCGACCCGGCGGAATTGGCATCCTTCTACGACGAACAGGGCGGCGATGAACTGGTGTTTCTCGACATTACCGCCAGCTCGGATTCCAGGGACACCCTGGTCGAGGTGGTGCGGAGGGTCTCAGAGCAGGTCTTCATCCCGTTGACGGTGGGCGGCGGACTCCGCAGCTCCCAGGACGTCCGCCGGATGCTGAACGCTGGGGCCGACAAGGTGTCGCTGAACACTGCGGCGGTCACCGGCCCCGATTTGGTCGCGGAAACTTCGGCCCAGTTCGGCAATCAGTGTATCGTGGTGGCCATCGACGCCAAGCGGGTCGATTCCCTGCGAGGGCAGCCTGCGGCCGGGGACGAAAGCCTGGGCCTGGAAGACGGCTCCCGCTGGCAGGTGTTCACCCGCGGCGGGCGCACCCCCACCGGTATCGACGCGGTGAAGTGGGCCGTCAGGGCCGTCGAACTGGGGGCCGGCGAGATCCTGCTCACCAGCATGGATGAAGACGGGCAGCAGACCGGCTACGATCTGGAATTGACTCGCTCGATATCGGAGTCGGTCCCCGTTCCGGTCATCGCCAGCGGCGGCGCGGGCACCCTGGACCACATGTACCAGGCGTTGGACCAAGGCAAGGCCGATGCCGTGCTGGCCGCCAGCATCTTTCACTTCGGGACCTATTCCATCGGGGAGGCCAAAGACTACCTCCACAGCCGCGGCGTGCCAGTACGGCCCCTGCCCGGCCCGGCGCTTTCCGGCACTTTAGGGTAAAAGACCTTGCCTATGCCAATCACCGCAGTCATCTTCGATATGTACGAAACCCTGGTGCGGGACCAAAACGACACTTGGCGCGGGAGCTTCTCGACAATCATCGAAGAGCAGGCCCTGCCCGTTACACCGGAGCGTCTGTGGGACCGCTGGCGGCTGGCCGACGCGAACAACCGCAAGGCCCGCACCGATCCGTCCCGGCCATTTCGCACCTACCGGGAAGCCTGGGAAGGGGCTTTCCGCCAGTCCTTCGCCGAGCTTGGCATTGCCGGGAACCCCGCCGATGCAACCGACCGCTTTTTCATCGACCTGGCGGAGCGACGGCCCTACCCGGAAACCAACGAGGCGGTGCATGCGATTCAAGGGAAATATCGCACCGCCGTCCTTTCCAATGCCGACAACGGGTACCTGATGCCCAACCTGGCGCGGCTGGACGTCGAGTTTGAAACGGTGCTTTCTTCGGAGACCGCCCGAGTCTACAAACCGCTTCGGGGACTGTTCGAGGAAATTCTCCGGCAGTTGGGCGTCACACCCGAAGAGGCCGTCTACGTCGGCGATCGTCAATACGAGGACGTTTTGGGAGCGACCGGGGCCGGTATGAACGCGGTCTGGATAAACCGGCGCCGCAACCCGCCGGACCCGGGCCTGCCGGCGCCGGACCACCAAATCGCCAGCCTTTCGGAGTTGCCGGCGCTCTTGGCCCGGCACTTTACAAACCAGTAAATCTCACGGACCCGCAGAACTCAGGCATTTAAGACTCAGGCATTTAAGGAAGCATGGCCATGAAGGTGAAGCTGAACGAGCAGGGCCTGGTGCCCGCCATCGCCCAAGACATCAACACCAAC
Source organism: Dehalococcoidia bacterium (assembly GCA_034428795.1). Taxonomy (GTDB): domain Bacteria; phylum Chloroflexota; class Dehalococcoidia; order Lucifugimonadales; family UBA3495; genus VXOI01. Next base: position 21,605 of record DAOUHF010000006.1, on the reverse strand, counting down.
GAAGTGCTTATGCTTGGATACATGAACCCCGGTTCCATCAAGCGGACCGTCGAAGGCGTCCAGGTCTGGTTCTACAGCCGCAGCCGGGAGGACCTCTGGCACAAGGGGGAGGTATCCGGGAATTACCTCAACCTGAGGGAGGCCTGGTTGGACTGCGACGGAGACACGCTGTTGTTGAAAGTGGACCCTGACGGACCGGCCTGTCACACGGGCGAAACGTCGTGCTTCTTCAACCCTCTGGAGGGCCTCCCCGAAGGTTACGAAAACACCGATACCGGTCCCGGCATACTGGCCGAACTATTCGCCTTGGTCCAAGACCGCCAGCGGGAGATGCCGGAGGGCAGCTACACCGTCAAGCTGCTGGAAGAAGGCGTGCCGCGTATTGCCCAGAAGGTGATCGAAGAGGCCGGCGAGACCGCCATCGCCGCAGTGCAGGGCGACAGGGAACACGTTCCTTCGGAAATCGCCGACCTCCTCTATCACGCCCTGGTCTTGATGGCGGCGTCAGGGGTGAAGCCCGAAGAGGTCTGGGCCGAGCTTAGAGAACGCCGGAAGTAGTATTCTTCCGGCGCCGCCGCCTTCCGAGTCCGGGACCCGGTATCAGGCCGACCCGGGATCAGGCCGACCCGGGATCAGGCCGACCAGTCCGCCAGTACCTCCGCCGTCTCCAGCGAGCGCACGCCCATCAGGGGCATTACCGTGCTGGCGATCCAGCGAGCGTACTCCGAGTCAGACGCCATCATGCGTTCCGACGCCTTCTCGGGATCGTCACCCTCCAGGTAGCCGATTACCATGTCGCCGTGGGCAGTGTGCTGGAGGCACACGTACTCCCGGGTGACGCCCATGACACCGCGGTTGGTGACGCACTGGCCTTCTCGCGAGCCAGACATTTCGGCGAACGCCGCCCTCACCGCCTCGGTGTTTCCCTCGGGTACTGGAATTAAAATCATCCTGCTTGCCATCGGTACTCCTAAATGTTTTGGAATTATTGGTCCCGCTTAGTTTATCAACGAACTGGGCCTGGGTCACGGGCCCGGCTCAAAATCCGGCCGGCAAACGCTCCCCGGCGCCGAATTGACCAAATTCGCCAGCCTGGTACACGGTCACGCGGCCGGAGCCAACCACCAGCCAATCACCGGGCGAACCCAAGCATCCGGTCCGGGCGTCTATCCCCAGGTAGACTATGCCATCCGGGGCGCCGGACCGCAATTCATTGGCGGTGGCGACCGGGTCTCTCCCTTCGTGATGGGGCAGCACCGCCACGCCTGGAACGATACCCAGGCCGTCCACCCATCCGCCGGCGCTGGGGCGGCGCATCACGGAACCCATCACCATTGCCCCGGCGCTGGAGCCTCCCAGCACCTGTCCGGTTTCCTGGCCCGCCAGCAGTATTCGCAACAAAGCCGAGTCCCGAAGGGTTGCCAGCAGGTGGTCCGGGTTGCCCCCGGTAAAGTAGACAACGTCGGCCTGGGAGGCGGGAGCCACGAAGTCCCCGTTATTGGCTTGGGCGGCATCCAACACCATCAACTGGCTGGCGGCGCCGCCCAACGCGGCGAAATGGGTAACGCCGTCGTTGGCGGCCTTGGCCGGTCCCGTAACGGCGGCGGTTGGAATGATCAGGACGCTGGCAGGCTGCTTTCCCGAAACCGCCATCAGAGACCGGTCCATCTCCTCGCAACCCGTCCTGAACTCCTCTCCACCAACCAGGGCTATCTTGCCCCGCATCTTTCCTCCTTCATCCTGTTGGTATCTTGCTATTGGCATCGCGTGGCAACCGCGGCTAGACCAGGAATTTGACGAAGGCCGCGGCCAGTCCCAAGAACAGCAAGAATCCTATCACATCGGTGAACGTGGTCACGAAGACTGCCGACGAGACTGCCGGGTCCAGCCTCAGATGTCGAAGCAGCAGGGGCACGCCGGCACCGGCCAGACCGGCCACCAGCATATTCCCCAACATTGCGCCGCCGAGGATCAGTCCCAGCACGGCGTTTCCCTTCCAGGCCAGGGCGACACACGCTACCAGCACCCCCAGAACCACGCCGTGCACCAGTCCCAACGTCAGTTCGCGGCGCAAGAGGCGCATGCCCTGGCGCCGCGGCACCTCCCCCAAGGACATGCTGCGAACCACCAGGGTAACCGTCTGCGTACCGCCGATCCCTCCCTGGCTGGCCACCACCGGCAGGAACACAGCCAATGCCACCACCTTGATGATGGTGGACTCGAAGAGGCTTACCACCACGGCGGCCAGAAAAGCCGTGGCGAGGTTGATGGAGAGCCACGGCAGCCGGCTGCGCAGGGAGTTGCGGAGTGGTCCCAACACCCGTTCCTCTCCGACGCCGGCGATGCGGAACATATCCTCGGTGGCCTCTTCCTCCATAACGTCGACGATATCCTCGGCCAGGATCACGCCGGTCAACCGCCCTTCCTGGTCCACCACCGGCAGCCGCGACAGGTTGTAGCGCTGCATCACCCGGGCACACTCCTCCTGGTCGATCTGGGAGGTGACCGACTGCACCGGGGAGTCCATGATGTCACTGATGATTGAGTTCGGCCTTGCCAGGGCCAGCCGGACCAGGCTCACCGACCCCACCAGCGACCGGTCAACGTTCACTACCAACACCGAGTCTATGCTTTCGGCGTCGGGGCCCAACAACCGCAACTGGTCCAGCACGTTGGGAGTGGTGGTGGCCTCGGTAACCACCGGGAAGTCGAGGGTCATCAGACCGCCGGCGGTGTCGTCCCGGTACCGGAGGAGCTCTTCCACCTCCCCCGAACCACGCATCTCCAGCAGGGTTTCCAACTGATGGGCTTCCGGGAACTGCTGGAGGACGTCGGCGGCCACGTCAGGGCCCGTCAGGTCCAGCACAGCGGCCACGTGGGCGTCTCCGAGATGCCGCAGCAGAACGGCCGACTCTTCGGGTTCGAGGAACTCCAGCAACGACGCCACCGTCGCCGGGTCCATTTCGGACAAGAGAGACCGTTGAAATTCCGGGGCGAGCCCGTCCAGAACGTCGGCTTGGTCGGCAGGGTGAAGAGGGGCGAAGCGGTCCCAAGCGGCCTCACGGTCGCCGCGATCCAAGAATTCTTCTATGGCGGCCGCCGACTTTTGGACCTCCTCCTCAAGGGAGAACGGCCGGTCCTCAGGTTGGGGCTCGGTGGATGTAGCCAGGGGCTGTTCCATAAGGCCACCAAGGCTGGGGTTTTACCGGTTGAGGCGGCCGGATACCGGTATTCGTTGCCAATGGTCCCGGTTTTCTGCTATTCCGGCTAGCTCGTGATCATTTTCCTGTGGTCACGGTCCCGTAGTCGTAGTATTGTAACAGCGCCTGTGTCGCGCGGCGTGTTCGACGATGAGCGCCGGCTGAAAACTTCTACGTTCGAAGCATCTGCCTGACGGCGTTACATTCGCATTGCGGCGGCTCTCCAAACGGAACGGGCGCGCCGGTGGTTGTGGTAAAATCCGAGGGGCGGCCTAGGCCGCCTTTCATTTTTCGGCACTACGACATTTTTCGGCATTACGACATTCGTATCGGGATGATGGGCAGATGGCCACTCCCCTGGTAATCGAGACCATCCGGCGTCTGATCACCCAAGCCGTCGAGGCCGTGCGCCTGGACGGCGTCCTCCAATTGGACACTCTGCCTGAAATACAGGTGGAACGGCCAGGCAACTCCCAGCACGGCGACTTCTCCACCAACCTTCCCCTGCGGTTGGCGCGGGCAACCCGGATCAATCCGTTGGAGTTGGCCCAGACCGTGGTGGACCGGATCCCCGGAGGGGGGCCGGTCGACCGGGTGGAAGCCGCCCCGCCCGGGTTCATCAACTTCTACCTGAAAGACCAGTGGTTGCAGGAGCAGGTGGACTTGGTGCGTGAGGCCGGCGGAGAATTCGGCAACGTAGACCTGGGACACGGCCGGCGCATTATGGTGGAGTTCGTCAGCGTGAACCCCACAGGCCCGGTGCACGTTGGCCACACCCGTGGGGCCGTGTTGGGCAGCACCCTCGCCAACGTTCTGGATGCCGCGGGCTACGAGGTCACCCGCGAGTATTACGTTAACGACGCCGGCAGCCAGATGGACGCCTTCTATCGGTCTGTCCTGGCACGCTACAAGGGAAGCCTCGGCGTCCCCGCCGAAATGCCGTCAAACGGCTACATGGGCGACTATGTGAACGAATTGGGGCAAGAGATCGCCGATGCCGAAGGCGCCCGTTTTCTCGAAGGGAACGAAGACGAGGCGCTGAAGTCCATCGGAGACCTGGGGCGAGAGAAGATGGTTACCCTCATCCGGGAAGACCTTTCCCGGATCGGCGTGGTCTTCGACAACTGGTTCAGCGAACGGACCCTTTACCAAGACGGTGAGTACGACCGGGCCCTGGAAGCTCTTCGGGAAAAGAATTATCTGTCCCACCGGGAGGACGCCCTCTGGTTCAACTCCACCATGTTGGGCGACGAAAAGGACAACGTGGTGGTCAGGTCGTCCGGGGAGCCCACTTACTTCGCTTCCGATATCGCCTACCATTACAACAAATTCATCGGAAGGGGCTTCGATGCGGTGGTGGACATCTGGGGGGCCGACCACCAGGGGCACGTTCCCCGCATGAAATCGGCGGTGGCCGCCTTGGGAATCGAACCGGAACGCCTGACCGTCCTCATTTCCCAGATGGTGACCCTGAAACGGGGCGCCGAATTGGTACGGGCATCCAAACGCACCGGGGATTTCGTCACCCTGCGAGAGTTGGCCGAGGAGGTGGGCAGCGACGCCTGCCGTTACTTCTTCCTGGCGCGAACGCCTTCCACCCAGATGGAGTTCGACCTGGAGTTGGCCAAGAAGGAATCTTCCGAGAACCCGGTCTATTACGTGCAATACGCCCACGCCAGGAACGCCGGCATACTCTATCTGGCCCGCAGCCGCGACATAGACTGGAGCGGCGGCGACGTCGGACTGCTCCAGCACCCCAGCGAATTGGGGCTCATCAGGGCCATGCTGCGCCTGCCGGAGCTGGTGGAGCAGATGGCCACCACCCTGGAACCCCACCACCTGCCCCACTACGCGATGGAACTCGCCACGGCGTTTCACTGGTTCTACGAGAACTGCCGGGTGATATCGGCCCACGCCGAAGACAACGACCTGACACTCGCCCGGCTGAAACTGGTGGAATCGGCCCAGATCGTTTTCCGCAGGTCCCTGGAGTTAATGGGGATGACCGCCCCGGAGCGAATGTAGGCTGTTGGATGCCAACTCGTAGAATTACCGTACGGTCAAAAGAACAGGAAAGCGCCAGAGGACAAAGGGACCAACATGGACCAGGAAGTCAAAGACAGAGTAAGCGCCATAGTACGCGATACCCTTGCCCGGAGGTTCAAAGACGAGTTCAAATTTGAGCCCATAGCCGTTGTCGAGGATATCGACGAATTTATCGATGATGAACAAAAGTACATAGAGATCATTATCGTTTTCGATGGCGATCCGGCACACCTGGATCCCGGCTGGACGTCGGGATTCATCAGGCGCATCCGCCCACAGCTCATAGAAGCAGGTGCGCCGCAGATGCCAATCCCCTCATTCGTTGAGAAGTCGGATTGGCTGCGCGCATTCGACGATTTCCGCAGAGTTTACCCTGACCTGAACCGTGAAACTCCTTAACTTAATCCAAACAGCGAAAGACCTGGCCGCCGCAAGGTATGTAGGCTGTTGGATGCCAACTCGTAGAATTGCCGTACGGTCAAAGGAACAGGAAAGCGCCAGAGGACAAAGGGACCAACATGGACCAGGAAGTCAAAGACAGAGTAAGCGCCATAGTACGCGATATCCTTGCCCGGAGGTTCAAAGACGAGTTCAAATTTGAGCCCATAGCCGTTGTCGAGGATATCGACGAATTTATCGATGATGAACAGGAGTACATGAAGATCATCATCGTATTCGATGGCGACCCGGCACGCCTAGACCCCGGCTGGACGTCAGGCTTCGTCAGGCGCATCCGCCCACAGTTCATAGAAGCAGGTGCGCCGCAGATGCCAATCCCCTCATTCGTTGAGAAGTCGGATTGGCTGCGCGCATTCGACGATTTCCGCAGAGTCTACCCTGACCTGAACCGTGAGACCCCTTAACTTAATCCAAACAGCGAAAGACCTGGCCGCCGCAAGGTCGGCAGGCCGTCCCAGAGACACCAACCTGCGCCGGGCGGTGAGCACGACATACTACGCCCTGTTCACCTGTCTCGCTAACGCTTGCGCCGATACCTTAGTAGGTGGTTCAAGCTCCGACAGGAGCGATAGGGCATGGAACCAAGTTTACCGTTCCTTACAGCACCACCCCGCGCGCGACCGATGCAACTCAGCCTCCAAATTGGACTTCCCGCCAGAGATTCAGGATTTCGCAGAGCTGTTCTCAATCGTGCAACATCTGCGCGAACGCGCCGACTACAATCCAGACGCCGTCTTTACGAAATCAAATGTGATCAGGCAGATCGCCGACGCCGAACGTGTGATTCGCGACTTCAACCGTTGCCGAATCAAGGACCGGAGGGCGTTCGCCGTATACGTGCTCCTGCCAATGCGCCACTGACTACTACCGTCCCGCCCGGTAATTCGGCTTGAATCGCAACCTATTTGGGTTTATGATACAAACCGTGTCCTAGAATCCTCGGACGTTGCCGTAAAAATTGATCCCGCTCCCTCCACAGAGGGGGAGCGCCGCCTCCAGGCCTTCAACTTACCCCTCCCCCGCAGCGTGTTGCCTCCCGGCAGCACCATCGGACACTGAGGGCGCCGATGCTGAATGCGGCCCGGTAGTTGAGCTTAATAAATAAATGCAAACCCTGATGCGCATAAACAGGATCACGTGGCAGTTTCGCACTCGCCTGATCGTCGCCTACTTTAGCCTCTTCGCCGCCATAGGCTTCTCCTTCTTCATCCCGTTCCTCTTCGGCAACGCCATCGACAGCATGGTCATTGTCACGGAAGAGAAGAAGATCATCGGAAAAGACTTCGCCACCAATACCCTGGTCTGGTTCGCCGTGGCATTGCTGGCGGCCAGCATTGCCCGGGGATTTTTCGATTTCGCCCGCACCTACATGACGGACTCCCTTTCCCAATTCGTGGCGTACGATCTGCGAAACCGATTTTACGACAAGCTGCAGCACCTCTCGTTCGCCTATCACGACCGGGAGCACACCGGCGATCTGATGTCCAAGGCCACCGCCGACGTGGAAGCCATCCGCCGTTACGTCAACATGGGACTGGTCCGTTCCTTGGAGGTGTTTGTCCGGATCATCGGATTGGTGGCCATCCTTAGCTACATCAACTGGGAGCTCACCCTCATCAGCCTGGCCTTCGTCCCCTTCGTGGTCGTGCGCTCCACGCTGGTAATGGGGCGGCTGCGCCGTATGTGGCTGCAAGTGCAACAGAAGATGGGCGAAACGGTCACCATCCTGCAGGAGAACCTGGTCGGAATACACGTGGTCAAGGCCTTCGCTTCCGAAGATTTCGAGAAGCGCAAGTACGCCCGCCAGGCCGCCGAACTCCGGGAAGAGTACTTCGAGTCGGAGCGGTTGCAGGGGACCAACAGCGCCTGGATGACCATGTACTTCACCACCGCGTTGGGACTGATCCTGTGGTACGGCGGCTGGGAGGTCATCCGGGGAGACCTTACCGCCGGCGAATTCACAATGTTCATCCTCTTCCTGAACCAACTGACCTTCCCCGTGCGCATGTCCGCCTTCATCATCAACAGCTTCTCCAGGGCCATCTCCTCCGGCATCCGTCTCTTCGAAGTGTTGGACGCCGAGTCGCCAGTGTTGGAACGGGCCAACGCGCGGGATCTGGCCCGGGCCGACGGCGGGGTCAAATTCGACAACGTCTCTTTCGGCTACGACGGCCGTGACACCGCCCTGCGAAACGTCACCATGACTGCGGAGAAAAACCAGATAACGGCCATCCTGGGAGCCCCGGGAAGCGGCAAGAGCACCATCGTGAACCTGCTGCCCCGTTTCTACGAGGTGACCGAGGGCCGCATTACCATCGACGACCTGGATATTCGCGACCTCACTCTGCAGTCCCTTCGGCGCAACGTGGGCATTGTCCAGCAGGACGTGTTCCTCTTCAGCGCGACCATCAAGGACAACATCGCCTACGGCATAGCCAACGCCACGTTTGAAGACATAGTCCGTGCCGCCAAGGTGGCCCAACTCCACGACCATATCGTGTCCCTGCCAGACGGTTACGACACCTGGGTGGGGGAACGCGGGACCACGCTGTCGGGCGGTCAGCGGCAGCGCCTGTCCATTGCCCGCAGCATCCTGATCGACCCTCCGGTGTTGATACTGGACGACTCGACCTCGAGTGTGGACGTGGAAACCGAGCGCCAGATACACCAGGCCATGGTCGAGGTGATGCGAGGCCGCACCACCTTCGTGATCGCCCACCGGTTGAGTACGGTGCAGCAGGCAGATCACATCGTCGTGCTGGATAAGGGGCGAGTCGCCGAGCAGGGTACCCACGGCCAGCTCTACGCCAACGCCGGAATATACCGGAACATCTTTGACCTGCAGTTACGTCCTCAAGAGGAGCTTATGCTCGACGTGTCCTTGGCCACCGAAGTTGGAGGTGACTGCTAATGCGGGGCGGCGGGGGCGGTGGCGGGGGCGGATTCGGCGGAATGATGGGGGACATGCGCGGCCTGCAATCCGGCGGCATCAACTCCCCCAATATGGACAACCTGTCCGACGACAGGAAGATCGGCCGGGCCTATGACCACCGGGTGGTCACCCGCCTGATGACCTACATCTTCCCCTACAAACGTGACGCCCTCATAGCCATCGCCGCCGTACTGCTATACACGGCGGCCAGCATTAGCATACCGTACCTGATTCTCAAAGGCACAGAGGCCTTAACCGATGGCGACGTATGGGGGCTGCACATGGTCGGCATCGCCTTCCTGTGCATTACCGTCGTCCACTTCGGCGCCAATTACCTCCAGTTCATTTACATTCCAAGGGTGGGGCAGGGAATTCTTTATTCCCTGCGCACCCAGATGTTCAACCATATCCAGGAGATGTCGCCGGCCTTCTTTCACCGGACGCCGGTGGGCCGGATCATGTCGCGCAGCCAGAGCGACGTCAATCAGCTTCAAGAGACCTTCGAGCTGATCGTACAGAGCCTGTCCGACATCTTCAGCCTCGTGGGCATCATCGCCTTCATGCTGTACATCGACTGGCAACTGGCCCTCGTCAGCCTCAGCATCGTTCCGGTGCTGTTCTTCATCCTGGGCTACTGGCAGAAGTTCGCCCGCCACTCGTTCATGCGGATTCGGCGGGCCATCGCAATGGTCAACGGCGAGTACAACCAGAACATCTCCGGTATCCGGGTCGTGGAAAGCTTCAACCGCCAGGACGCCAACCTGGCCCATTTCGAAGAGCTGAACCGCGAACACCTCGACTCCAACCTGGAGGCCAGCCGCTTCTCCGGAGCGCTCCAACCGGTCGTCGAAATGCTGATCGGAATCGGCATGGGATTCGGCGTGGTGTTGGCCGGTGGGCTTATGGCCAAGGGCGGACAGTTGGAGTGGGGGGTGCTGGTCGCCTTCGCCGTATTCATTCAACGCTTCTTCGAGCCCATCCGCCACCTGACCATGCAATACAGCCAGTTGCAGAGGGCAATGGCCGCCGGGGCCCGCATCTTCGAGGTCCTGGACCTCAAGCCGGAGGTGGAAGACTCGCCGGACGCCAGGGAGTTGCCCCAGATCCAGGGCGAAATCAGGTTCGAGCAGGTTAGCTTCCACTACGTGCCCGGCATCGACGTCCTGAGAAACATCAATCTCCACGTGAGGCCGGGAGAGAACGTGGCTTTGGTTGGGCCCACCGGCGCCGGCAAGAGCACCATGGTCACCCTGGTCCACCGCTTTGCCGACGTTACCGAGGGCCGCATCACGGTGGATGGCCACGACATTCGCAGCGTGACCCGCCGGTCTCTGGCGGGTCAAATGAGCATGGTCTTGCAGGAACCGTACCTGTTCTCGGGGACCGTGGCTGACAACATCCGCTATTGCCACGACGACACCACCGATGAGGCGGTGGTCGAGGCCGCCCGGACCGTGGGCGCCCATGACTTCATCTTGGGACTGGATAACGGCTACGACACGGTCCTGGCCGAGCGGGGAGTGAATCTGAGCGTGGGACAGCGGCAATTGATCAGCTTCGCCCGCGCCATCGTCGGCGATCCGAGAATTATCGTCCTGGACGAAGCGACCGCCAACATAGACACCTATACTGAGTTGTTGATCCAACGGGCCCTGCAGAAGGTGCTCCAGGGCCGGACTTCGATAGTTATCGCCCACCGGCTATCGACGGTCAGGAATGCCGACAACATAGTGGTCTTGGACCAGGGGCGGCTGGTCGAATCAGGCAGGCACGAAGAGTTGCTGGCGCTCGGCGGCGTTTACGCCAGACTCTACGCGGTCAACTACGGCCTCGATGTCGGCTCACCCTCTGTCGCACCATCGCCGTCGCGCCGCGCCCTTGCCCCCAACGCGGACGAAGACCCGGAGGCGCTGTCCGGAATGTCTCCCATGCCGGCCCCGGCCGACGACTGACCCCCGTTTCCCGGTCCTCAGCAGCCGGGACCGGGGAGTGGAGCGCGTTCGGCGGCTCCGCCCCTCACTCCGTTGGCCGGAAAACACCAGTTTCCCCTACGTCCGCGGCGATTGTTGCATTGTTACCCCGAAGAACACCAGTCTCCCCTACGTCCGCGGCGATTGTTGCATTGTTACAATATAGATGGTTGCATATGCGGTTGGAGATGGCCGGAGCCCCGGCACGAACCGCCCAGCCCGCCGGGAACTGCCAAGACTTGTCCCGGCCCCGCGCCCGGTCAATATGCGAGCCCGGAGGAATAGCTGATGTACACTCGAATTGTAGTCCCCCTGGACGGCTCGTCCCTCAGCGAACAGGTTCTGCCCTACGTGCGCCAACTCGCGGCGGGCCTGTCGATACCCGTCACGCTGATTTCGGTGGTGGAACCGCCGCCGCTCGGAGTCGCGCAGGGTTTGAACCCGCAACTCCACGAACACGAAAAAGACCAACTCGCCAGCCGCGCCAAGTCATACCTCGACCCCGTGGCCGACGTTCTCAGAGGCGAGGGAATCGAGATCACTACCGCTACCCCAACCGGTATACCCGCCCAGGCGATCGTGGAAGAGGCCGAAAAGGTACCGGACACCCTGATCGCAATGTCGGGCCACGGCCGTTCCGGCGTGGCGCGGTGGTGGCTGGGAAGCGTTGCCGACCGGGTGCTGCACCTGACCAACAATCCCATGCTGATCGTCCGGTCCAACGGCCCGAAAGCTTTGACCCACGCCGACAGGTTCGACCGCGTGGTGGTGCCGGTGGACGGATCGGAACTGGCGGAACAGGTCCTTCCCCACGTGGTCCATATGGCCTGCGGACTGGGCCTGACGGTGGAGCTGGTGAGTGTAATCTCCGCCCGGGCCGAGTTCCGCCAGATGGCCGTCCCCGAGGTCTACAATCCCGCCTACGAAGACATTGCCAGGCAGGCGGAAGAAGACTCCTCCCGGTACTTGTCCCAACTCGCGGCCAGCCTCCGGGCACAGGGAGTGCCGGCGGTGGAGGAACGCTTGCTTCACGGCGACCCGACCGCCTGCATCATCGACGCGGCCGGCGAGACCCCCGACCGGCTGGTGGCCATGACGACTCACGGCCGTTCCGGAATCGGACGCTGGGTGTTGGGCAGCGTGGCTGATCGGGTAGTGCGCAACTCCGGCGACCCGGTGCTATTGGTCCGCGCCGCCCCGTAACGGGCGCATGGACGGCCCGGCCTGGAGTCATTCCCCGCCTAAGTAACGCTCCATCGCCGTTTTGAAAATGTTGTAGGGGTGGGCGCCGGTGAACATCAGGTTTCCCACGAGGAAGGTGGGAATCCCGTTGATCCCATAATGCAGCGCCTCGCGGTATTGCTCCATCACAGCCGCCGCGTAGGTCTGTTGCTCCAGGCTTCGCACCATGTCCGCCCCGTCAAGACCGACTCCATTGGCGATGGTCTCCAGCACCTCCGGTTGGCCGATGTCCTGGCGGTCTTCCCAGAACGACTTGTAGGCGGCGTGGTGAAACTCCATGAATTTGCCGTGTTGCTGGGCGTACTCGGTTGCTTCCAGAGAGTAGAGGGTGTTGGGTGTCCGTCCGGACGGCCGCATTACGAGGCCCGCCTCGCTGGCCTGGCTCCTCAAAGGCTCCGACAACTCGTCATCAGTCTCACCGGCGCGGGCCGGGCGCTCAGCCCCTTCCTTGGGCGTATCGGGCCGGAGGAGGTATGCCCGGCCTTCCACCGCGATGTCGAACTCTTTTGCCAGCTTGTCGACCCGCTCCAGGCCGACGTAACACCAGGGTCAAATATAGTCGTACCAGACCGCCACGCGTACCGGGGACTTGTCGCCGTTGCCGTTGTGCCGTTCTTCCACCATGTCGATACTCCTTCGGGCTCAGATCTCCCGGTTGATTCAGTCAGGCCAAACGCCCGTCCAGCAATGGACCAAGCTCGATGAGGCTGGAGATTTTGGGGCAGTCGTCAACGTGCCCGTGCCAGCCGCCCCGGTCGATGAGCACAGTCTGCATCCCCACAGCCCTGGCTCCGAGGACATCCGACCGGTACTGGTCCCCAACGTGAAGCGCCTCTTCGGGTGCGACGGCGCTGCGCTCCAGGGCCGCGCGGAAGATGGGAGCGTGGGGCTTTTCGTAGCCGGCCATTGGGGGATTCACGCAGAAATCCAGGTATTCCGCCAGTCCCAGCCGCTGGCAGAGTTCGTCCAAGTCCCGCCGGAGATTGGATATCACGCCCAGGCAGTAACCCCTTGCCCGCAAGTCCTGAAGCGCCGGCAGGGTATCGTCAAAAGGTGCGAAATCTTTCGGGATGGTCATCGCCATATCCCAGATACGGCGGGCCAAGTCGGCGGAAACCTGGACTCCGGCGGTCTCCAGGATCATCTGCTCGTAGCTGGTGAAGAACTCCTGCCGCTCTTCTTCGGAACGGAGGGCCAGGGGGCTCTCCTCATTCTCGCGGTTGAAGTAGACGTCAGCCTTGGAATAGCCTCGGCCGATGCCTTCCTTGGAGACATTGATACCCAGCTGCGAGCACGCCACCTGTTGAATTTCTTCCAGCCCCGGCCAGAATCTGACCAGAGTGTTGTAGAAATCGAAGGAAATCGCTTTAATCATCGGCAAATTGGTGCAGGCGGCCCGTCGAACACAAACACAATCAGGAACGTTGCCGGGCCGAAGGCGTGAGCATTCTAACATAGCCCGCACAGGCAGGAAAACACGGGCGCCGCCGGGGCCGCCCCCAGGGGCCCACCCAGGCCCAATCTTGCGCACCGGCATCGTGATGTTTATGCTGGCTGAAGGAAGATACTGAAGATACTAACGAGTGATTGGGGTTGGGGCGCATGAGGTTGGCCATAGGCGCAGACCACGCCGGCTATGATTTGAAGAGCCAGGTAGTCCCTTGGCTCGAAGCTTCGGGCCATGACGTGGTGGACTTGGGAGCCCACTTCGTGGACCCCCAGGACGACTACCCCGATTTCGCCGCTGCGGTCGCCCGGTCGTTGACTGCGGGCGAGGCCGAGCGCGGGGTCGTGATCTGCGGCAGCGGGGTCGGCGCCTCCATTACCGCCAACAAGGTCAAGGGCATTCGCGCCTCGGTGTGCCATGACACCTTCACCGCCCGTCAGGGGGTGGAACACGACGCGATGAATGTCATCTGCGTGGGCGGCCGGGTGATCGGTTTGGAACTGGCCAAGGCGGTGTTGGGCGCCTTTCTCGACGCCAGTTTCGTTCCGGAGTCCCGATTTCAACGCCGCTTGGACAAGCTGAACGAGGTCGAGCGCCGGGGCGCTTGACCCCGCAACCGGGATGGCTACCCGGACCGCAGCAACTCCAACACCTGGGCCACTTCGTCGGGCGATTCCAGCCGGTGCCGTGCTTTCGTGCTAATCCGTGGCGGCCCCACGAAGACGGCCAGCCCACCCTGTTCCTGGACCACGTCAAAACCATCCTCGTCGGTCCGGTCATCGCCAAAGAACACCGGCAGCGGCTGGTCGGGGTAGGAATCCCGGATCATCGCGATGGCTTTCCCCTTGTCCCAATCGATGTTGGGACGGATTTCCACCACCTTTTTGCCCCGGGTAATGCGGACCTCGTTTCGTTCCGCCAACGGCCGGACCGTTTCCTCGGCGGCGGCATCCACCCGGAGGGCAACGGCGTCGGCAACGGCCCGGAAGTGGACCGTGAGGCTCGCCCCCTTGTGCTCGACTCTTGCTCCGGGAAACCGCGCTATCGATGCGGTCAGGAGCCCAAATGCTTCGTCCAGAGTTCGAGCGGAGGCTGCTACGCCAGGATGCACGAAGTCCAGGTCCGGTCCGCAGATTTCCAGCCCATGATTCCCGGCGTATACCAACCCCGCAATGGCCACCCGTTCCCTCAGGTCAGCCAGGCTTCGCCCGCTAACGATACCCGCCAGGTAGCCGTCCGTCGCAGCCAACTCCGCCAGGAGGCCTTTGACTCGGGGAGAAAGGACCGCGTCTTCGGGCTTGGGGACGATTGGGGTAAGCGTGCCGTCGTAATCGAACAACAGCAACACCCGGCCGGCCTCCGCCAGCCGCCGGCTAACCGAGGGCCAAACGTTCAGAAGGTGGGGCATCGCGGTTTAGTCACGTCCGGCGCACGTCCGGCGGGCCCGGACGCCGGCAATCTCGGAGGGGAGTTTAACGGTATTAGCTATCAAATGAGCGCCGAACCCCCATCCTAACCTTCCCCCATCGGGGGGAAGGGACTTGTTCAGAGGTTCCCTAGAAGCTGCCGATAGGGCGGCGGGCCCGGCGGCCGCCCTGCATCATGTCTACAATGGAGCGGGCGGCCCACTTGAATATGTTGTTCTCCTGCACCACCGACCGCATTCCGGCCATACGAGTCTGCCGCACTTCGCGGGGCATTTCCACCGCCTCCAAAATGGCGTCGGCGAACTGCTCCAGCGCGTACGGGTTGACGATCACCGCCTCAGTCAGCTCCAGGGCCGCGCCGGTGAAGGGACTCAGGACCAACACGCCGTCGTTGTCGTACCGGCTGGCCACGTACTCTTTGGCCACCAGGTTCATCCCGTCGTGCAGCGAACTGACGACACAGAAGCGGGCCAGGCGGCGCAGCGCCATCAGCGTGACGCTGGGGAGGTCGGTCGGCATATACAGGACAGGCTTCCAATTGTCGGTGGCGAACCGGTCGTTTATCTGCTCCACCAGCACTTCAATCTGCTCCCCCAACTGCTGGTACGCGCTGATGTTGGTGCGGCTCATCACGCCCGCCTGCACGAACACCATCTCTCCGATGTATTCGGGGTTTTTCTCCAGGAATCGGCCAATAGCGCGTATGCGGTGGGGAATTCCCTTGGTGTAGTCAATGCGATCGATCCCGAGCCCGACGATCTTGCCTTCCAAGTCCCATTCCGAGTAGATGCGGTCCATCTCATCGGCGACGGCGGCGCTGCGAGCCTCGGCTTCGATACCGTCGAAATCCACGCTGATGGGGAAGGGACGCACCAGGGTCGGCTCGTCCCGGTGGTAGACCAGACTGTAATCCTGGTCGACCGGAGAACCCAGGATTCGGGCCGCCGCTTCGATGAAGTTGTCGCAGTGGTCGCCAATATGAAAGCCCAGCATGTCGTTGCCCAAGAGGCCGTCCAGCAACTCGTCCTGCCAGGGGCAGATGCGGAAGATCTCGTAGGCCGGCCAAGGGATGTGCCAGAACTGGCCGGTGATGACGTCGGGGTCGGCGTCCCGGAGCAGGCGCGGCAACAGGCCCAGATGGTAGTCCTGAATAAAGACGGCGGCGGGGCCGCCGTTAATCTCGTCCAGGACGTGGCGAGCGAACTCGCCGTTAACTTTCCGGTAGGTGTTCCAGTCCTTCTCATCGAAGGTAGGCTCGATGTAGGCGTTGTGGCACAAGGGCCATAGACCCTCGTTGGAGAATCCGTAGTAGTAGCCGCGTTCCTCTTCCTCGGTGAGCCAGACCAGGCGCATGGTGTACGCGGGATTGTCCGGGGGCACCATCACCCGGTTGTTCTCGTCGACTGCGTAGGAATCCCCGCCGCCGCTGCCGTGAGCGACCCAGGTCCCGGCGCACTCCTGCATCAACGGGTCGATGGCGGTGGTGACGCCTCCTGCGGGGGTGTTGCAGCGTAGCTTGCCTTCGACCAGTTCGTGAACGTAGGGTTGCCGGTTGGAAACGACGACAATGCGGTAATCTCCGATCTCCCGATGGACCAAACGGCGCAACCTGTCTCTGGTCCAGGTCGGCTCACGCATCATAAAACAGTCTCGGCAACTTCCCCTCAAGCATGGCCGCTGAGAGACGGAGGGAGGATACAGGGGCAATTCTGGCATACCCCCATACAAAAGGTCAACGAAGATCACGTTAAGGAACCTCTGAACAAGTCCCTTCCCCCCAGTGGGGGAAGGTTAGGATGGGGGCGCCGGCGCTCATAGGTTCCTTAACGGACTGCGTTGCCGGAGATTGCGTTGCCGGGGCGGCTATACCATAATGCCAACAACCCGCCCCGCAGGAGGCCCTCATGTTCGTCCGCCGCGACCTCACCGATAGCGTACCTACCCCCGAAGGCGAAATGCACTTCGTCAAAAAGGGCGAAGGGTACCCAGTGGTGCTCTTACACCCGTTGGGCACCTCCGTCTGGACTTGGGAATACATCATTGATTCGGTGGCGCAGAACTACACCTGCTACGCCTTCGACATGTTGGGACACGGCGACTCCGACAAGCCGGGCCGTCACTTCAACATGCCCGACTACGCCAACGCCCTGGACCAGGCCTGCCAGATTCTGAACATCCATCGCGCCCACGTGGTGGGAAACTCGGTTGGCGCGGTGCTGGCCACCGAGACCGCCGCCAGCTTCCCGGAGCGGGTGGACAAGCTGGTGCTGGTGGGCTGCCCGGTCTGGAGCCCATTCACCGCTCCAGACCGCCTCAAGGACACCATGGCCCAGTACGACGAGAACGGCCTGCCCAAGACCCGCACGATGCAGGAATTGAAAGATGGCACGACCTTCGCCGAACCGCAACAGGAATGGGTGGACCGAAACAACGCCAGCCGGGCCCAGGCCGGCCTTTGGGTGCGCAACCTGATGGAATCGCTGTCCTACTACGACCTGATGTCCCGGCTGCCCCTCATCAAAGCGTCGGCCACGATGGTGCTTTACGGTGAGATCGACCGGCTCCGGTGGGACGGCGAGGAGTTGCTCCACAACAACATCGCCAACGCCCGGAAGGTGGTGTTGCCCGGCATCGGCCACATCCCGCAGGTGGAAGACCCCGAAGGTTTCCTGGGCGCCCTGATGCCCTTCCTGGAGGCGTAACCAGCATGTCTTCCGCCCAACGGCATCCCCTGCGATTAATGGAGACCTGGCGGTCGGTATTCTACACGCCTATCTACGTCTCGGTGGCCGGAGGGTTCCTTGAGCGGGAGGGGTTGGACGTCACGTTCAGCACCTGTCCGCCGCAATTCTCCCATCCGCTCAGCGCATTGAACGACGACGCGGCCGACATCGCGCAGAGCGGCATAATGCGCTCCATCATCGCGTCCGACTGGGGCGCGGAAACGGTGCCGTTACACTTCGCCAAAATCAACTCCCGGGACGGCTTCTTTATCCTGGGCAGCCGGCCCCAGACGTTTAGCTGGGAGTCATTGCGCGGGGCAAGAGTCATACCGGTCGGATTCTCGGTCATGCCTTGGGCCTCCTTCCAATACGCCCTTCGCCGCCACGGCATTGAGACCTCGGAGTTGGACCTGTTGACCGGCCTGTCTCTTGACGACGCGGTGGCCGCGTTTCGGGAAGGGAAAGCGGAGTACATCCACGTAGCCGAACCGGTGGTCGAACAGTTGATTGCCGATGGCGTGGGCCACCTGCTGGCCGCCCTCGGGCCGGAGAACGGCCACTTGGCCTATAGTTCTTTCGCCGCTACCCACAGCTTCCTTGAATCGCGGGCCGATACTGCGGCCCGGTTTACCCTGGGCTTTGCCCGTGCCCTTCAATGGCTTTCGTCCAGCGCGCCGGCGGATGCCGCCGAGGCCGTGGCGGAATTCTTTCCCGGTACGTCGAAGGAGGTATTGGCGGCGTCCATCGGCCGCTACAAGGAGCAGGACCAGTGGCCCGCCAGCCCGGTCTTGGGTCAACCGGAATACGAAAGCCTCCACGACGTTCTTCTGGCGGCCGGGCTATGCCAGGAGCGGCAGCCGTACTCCAAAGTGGTGCGGACCGATATCGCCGAAGCCGCCGTCGCCGCCCTATAGAACCAGTCCCTCACAAAAGTCCCTTCCCCCCAGGGGGAAGGTTAGGATGGGGGCGGACCCCGGCAGGACCGGGCAATGCCTGACCACTAGCCACTGACCACTACAGGCGGACCCGCGCCGGGAAGGGCGCCTGGGTTCCTACTCCCCGAAGGTTCCTGACAGCCCGCCCCAGCAGACTACCGCGCCGTCCACCCGCTGCCCGCAGGTGTGGATCAGGCCGCTGTTGAGGGCGATGAAGGGCGTTCCGTCCGGCGCCGTGGCCTGCCCGGAGCGGTTGTTGCCCCAGCAGGCCGCCGTTCCGTCAGTACGCAGACCGCAAGTATGCGTGAAGCCGCTGCTGATGGCGGTGAACTCGCCCTCGGGCGGCGTTGACTCGCCCCGCGAGTCGATGCCCCAGCAGGCCAGCGTCTCCCGTCGGTCTTGAGGCCGCAGGTGTGGCCGTAGGCGCTGCTGATGGCGGTGAACCGCGCCCCCGACGGCGGCGCCCCTTGGTCACCCGTCCGGCTGTCCCAGCAGGACACCGAGCCGTCGCTCCCCAACAGGCAGGAACTGTTATAGCCGCTGCTCAGCACCGGCGCAGGCGTGGGCGTCGGCGTCGGCGTCGGTGTCGCCGTGGGGGTCGCCGTGGGGGTCGCCGTGGGGGTCGCCGTGGCCGTGGGGGTCGCCGTCCTGGTCGCCGTCGCCGTGGGTCTATGTATCGCCCTGCTGGTGGGACTGGGCGTCGCCGTCCTGGTGGGCGTGGGCGTGTAGGTGGCCGTTGGTGTGGGCGTGTTGGTCGCCGTTGGAATAGGCGTTGGCGTGGGCAGTGGCCGCTCGCCCGCGATTTGCGGCCCGAATTCGCGCCACGTGGCCGTGCCGTCGCCGTTCATGTCCGCTTTCAGGAGCGGATACTGGCTGCTGGTCCCAAAGTCCCAGTATTGGGGGTCCCAGCGGGCGTAGATGCCGGTGCGGCTCGTGGGGGCCTTCAGCTCGGCCGTGGTCTTGCCCTCGCCGCCGCCGTCCCCCTGGGCGGTTATGTCGGTGTTCCAGTAGCTGTTGGTGATGGTTCCGTCTCCCTGACCATTATGCAACCCGCCGGTGTAGCGCGCGCCCGAGACTTCGCCGATGGCGTAGCTGCTGCTTATTGTTCCCTCGGCCCGGCTGACAAGGCCGCCAGCATAGGCATCGCCCGAGACTTCGCCGGTGGCGTAGCTATTACTTATTGTGCCGTAGTTGACAACGACCAAGCCGCCAGAACTACTTAGACTGGATACTACGCCGGTGGCGTAGCTGCCGGTGACGGCGCCGGTGCCGTAGTTTAGTCCGACCAAGCCGCCACTCGGGCCGCCCGAGACGGTTCCGGTGGCGTAGCTGCCGTTTATTGTGCCATCGTTCTGGCCGACAAGGCCGCCTGAGTAGGCCGATATGGCTGTTGAGGTGACGGTTACGTGGGCGTAGCTGGTGGTGATAGCGTTATTCTCGCCGCGGTTCCAGCCTACCAAGCCTCCACCGCCGGGGGAGCTAGAACCCCTACTATTGGCAGCTGTGACGGAGCCTATGGCGTAGCTGTGGCTGACAGTTCCGCGATTTACTCCCAGCAGGGCGCCGACAATTGCCCGCCCGGTTACGTCAGCGTTGAGCAGGCCGATTCCTTTGAAGGCGGCGGCGGAGCCGCCAGAACCGAAAAGGCCGATATGGTCCGCTGCGGGCCTGTTCACGTACAGGTTGGAGATGGTGTGTCCGTTGCCGTCGAAGGTGGCTGCGAAGTTGCCAATCGGGCTCCAGCCCAAGCCGGAGAACCAATCGAAGTTGATAGAGCCGCTGGCGAAGCTGGCGTCGGAATCGAAGTCGAGCGAGCGCTCCAGTTCATAGCCCTTGCAGCCAATGGTGCAGACCTTGTCGCTGCCGGAGACGGGGAAGGCCGCCGCGTAGTTGGCGTTGTCGGATGCGTTGTCCGCCCGCCCGTTGCCGTCCAGGTCGTAGCGGACGGCGTCCAACTGCTCCAGGTTGTCAATCTCGATGAGCTTGTCGCCGTCGGTATCGTAGACCCCGTTGGCCGCCTGGGCCTGGGTTATGCTGATGGTGATGCTGGCCGCCGCTGCGACCAGTGCTACTATCACGAATAGTAATATGCCATATCTAATTATGTGGGGTGGGGGGGGGTGTGAAAAATTCCGTCGCCGATTTCAGCATTCCGGTTTCCTCCCGGGTCAAGATTAAGCCCTGCCGCCGTGGGCGGACCGCACCCTACGATAACGGCATCGCCAACGGTGGGCAAACCTCGCAGGCCAAGGCGGGGAAAGACTGCCAATCGTCAGGCTGGCGCGTGGATTCCCGCTTTCGCGGGAAAGACGGGTAGGGCGGGCCGCAGGGCAGGGCAATCACATTTTAACTCGATTCAGCTCCGGTGAATGGTTGGCGGGGTCCACCCCCATCCTAACCTTCCCCCTGAGGGGGAAGGGACTTTTGAGATAATTTCTTAGTAATGCGTCGGCATTACCTCAACCGCACAGCAGTTCCGGCGTTCACTTTGCCGGGGCTAACGGCGTAGGTCCAAAGGCATCGTGCCGAGAGTGGCGGGCTCCCCTCTCGATGTTTTACGTCACGGGCCGGACCAATCCGGCTGATGCCGGTAATTTAACCCTTGGGCAGGGGCGAGAAGTGGGCACTAACAATCTTCCACTGCCCTGCCTGTTTGGCGCAAACCAACGTGGTCCGTCCATGGGCGGTCTGCAGGTTGCCGTCTTCGCCTATTCCCGTAAAGCTATCGTAAGCATTGGCAACGCCCGCATCGTCGCCAATCATGCGGCACGAGAGTTGGTGAAAGCCGAAGTTCATCGATGCAATGCCATGGAGCGCGGCGTCCAGAAACTCGGCAAATTGTTTCTTGCCGTCGATGCGATAGGGGACGGTATCAAATATCTCAGCGTCATCAGACAACAGGTCCAGAGCCGCATTGGTGTCCATCCGGTTAAAGGCATCACAGAAATTTTGGGCCAGCGATTCAATCTCCTGTACGCTCACGGTCGAGCCTCCTTATGTACTATTCGATTTGCGCGCCAAGCGATTTGGGTCTCAGCTTATCCCGTTTGCCAAGTAACGATTTCGCTCCAGGGCGCTCTCACTCACGCAATGGCCGGAAAAAGGCCCGAATATCTTCAACCAGCAGGTCCGGCTCCTCCATGGGAGCAAAGTGTCCGCCCGACGGCATCTCGGTCCACCGCTTGAGGTTATAGTATGAATCGGCCCAGCGCCGGGGCATGAGA
>DAOUHF010000005.1:0-2062 GCA_034428795.1 Dehalococcoidia bacterium | reverse complement strand
GCTGAATCATCGCCGCCATCGTCGGGCTCAGCTTCGATGTCCGCCTGGTCGGGTTGTGAGGGTTCGTAGGACGGCGCCAACTCCAGAAGGACCAGCAGGTCGTCAATCGCGTTGCCGGCGTCCAGGTAGTCGCTCACGTCGCCTTTTTCGCCCACACCGGGTAACCGCACCACCCGGACGTCGTTGGCCACGTCCCATGCCACCGTAGCGACTCGCTCGGCGTGGGCCAGGCAGGCGTCGTCCTCGTCTGGAATGATGGCTACCTTGCGACCGGCCAGCTCGCTGGTGTGGTGTGCACGCCACCTCCCGGCTCCCGCCGCGCTGGTGGTTGCGATGAGCCCCGAGCTACGGAGACGGTCAACGTCCTTCTCGCCCTCAACCACCCAAACCCACTCGTCGGGATCAGCGGCCCGCAGCTCGGGGAGATGGTAGAGCACCGGGTTCCTGATTCCCTGGAGGTTCCACACCCATTCGTCAGGTTTGGTCGGGTGCGGCCGTCGCTGCAGGAAGGTCTTGCCGGTTGGCGTCTTGTATCGCACCACCTGGAACTGCAAATCGCCGTCCTTGTCCAGGTAATCGTAAGTTGCCTCCAACTCCCGAACCGGCCCGGCTCGGTCGTAATCAGCCGGGATTTCCCAGGCTTTGGCCAACTCCAGCCAGCCGCCCTTGCCGCACGTGAAACACTTGACCAGGAACCTCTTGAAGTTGATCCCCAGAGACGGGTTGCCACCTGACCGGTCCTCGTGCCAGGGACACCACGCCTTCGCCTGACCCTGCTGGTTGGGGCGCTGGGCGATGTCAGGATGGCGCTCGAATGCCCTGAATACTTCGTTGCGGTCTGCCACACTACCTCCCGCCGCGAAGTGTAACCGGTTGCCATGTATTAACCGGGTACACTCCTTTCACACTGTGTTGTTGACGCATTGACTACCTCGCGGGGTACCGTCCGGCCACATCCACCAGAATGCCCTGAGCGGCGGCCCTCAACCCCTCTGCTACGGCTTCCTCTCCCAGGCCCAGGTCATCGAAGAAATCGGCGACCTGGGCAGCTGCCGATCGCAGCTGGTCGGCGATCATGTCCACTGCCTCAACCGGGTCAGCCGGTGCGTTCCCTCCGGGCACGGCTTCCGCCAGCGCCACGGCGCGGGAAAGGGAACTGCTGTGGTTGGCCGCCGCTCTCAACAACGGGGCGATCTCCGTGTCCGGCAGTCCTATCCCCTATCCGACCAGGGTCAGGACATGGATAACATGCTTGGCGACCGCCGAAAAATCGTCGCTGTCGCCGGTAGGGATGTCCTGGGCCAGGGCGGAAATGCTTGCGGCAACGTCCGCGCCGGGGCCGGTCTTGCCGACCCACATCTCCATCACTAACATCTGTTTCCGAACTCGTTCCTTGTCCTGTGAACCGGCGGGTGTCTCCAGCCATGCCCGGTAGCAGTCCAGACAACGGCCTTCGGGAAACTCGGTCGGCTCCCCGCAATCCAGACATGGTGTCAAACTTTCAGTCATAGGAAACCCCCTACACCAGGTCGTCGTCGCTTTCCACGAAGTCCGGATCAGATCCGCCCAGGAACGTCAGCGCACCCGCCGGGTCATCCGGTTCCCGGGCGGCTTCGGCCTGGTCAGCGACGGCGACCCGATACAGCCGGTTTTCGGCCTGATCCCGGCGCTGTTCCTTGATGATGGACTGGCGATACGACATCAGGCGGTCGAACACCTTGCCGGGCAGTTTCGTCTCTACGCCGCCAATCTCTACGGTGTACTCCCAAACGCCGCCGATGCGTCTCACCTGGACGATGTATTTCTCCTGGATGGTGTCGGACCGGTTCTGATAGAGCATGTATGGCGAATTCTGCTCGATGGTCTTGAGTTCCTGGGGAGCGAACGGCATGGCGCTGAAACTGTCGTGGTCGACCGTCACCAGGCCCTCCCGGCGGTACTCGTCCGGGTTGGCCTTATTGCGTCGCCGCCGAGCGGTTGCCGGCGCGACGTTCCTGTTCTTCTTTGGTGGCATGATCTGGTCTCCTCGGTGGTGTAGGTCCCGTTTTCAGACTTTGACCCG
>DAOUHF010000004.1:0-11471 GCA_034428795.1 Dehalococcoidia bacterium | reverse complement strand
CCGAGAGGTCCCCTCAACTCTGAACAGTTACCAGCAGGCTCCTGAGCTTGTCGAAGGACGGATTTGTGATAAAATGAAGTCCGCGATATACCCCGGTTTTCACGGGGATGATCCATTTCGCGGACCACACGCATCCGGTCAGGCTTCAATCCACCGCGCGACACGCCCCGGTTTTCACGGGGATGAAATATGTCGCAGATCACACACATCCGGCCGGATCCCACTCCACCGCACGACACGTGTGTCAGGCCGGTGCGTCCCCGGCTGAACACGTCGGCGGTGGTTTTCTCTGCACCCCCTCACCCATCGACCCCACCACCACCATGGTGTCCCTGGTGCTGTCTGGAGTTGGTACAGGAAAGGCCATCTTCTTCGACAGACCCTGTCCCTTGGGGAAGGTGGCTCAGGCCACCCGCAGCCCTAGCCGTGAACTGAGGGACCGGACCGCGGAGATTCGGCGGGAATTCGCCTCGAACGGGCGGGGCGAGACATACGACTCCCTGAAGCGGCTACTACCCGCCTCTGCCATGGCTATCCACGTCCCCCAGGGGACGCCGCAGAAGGACTTTAGTCCCGACGCGACCATGTTCACCGGCCTGTACCCCTACGACCTGGACGTCGACCTCGACCCAGAGGACCGCCCTGCCGTCTTTGCCGCCATGGTGGCTTGGCAGCACACGGTCCTAGTTGGTCACAGCCCGTCTGGCGACCTCTATGCGGTCGTGGCTGGGCCCGTGGCCAAGGATCGAGCAGAGTTCAAGGTCATGTGGGGGGCCATCGCCGCGGACCTGCCCGGCCCCGCCGCCCGGGTAAACCACGGCAGTCGGGCAGCCGCCACAAAACTGCGTTTTCTCCCTCACGATCCCAACCTATGGCTGGCGTCCGCTCCAGTTCAGCCTCACCTTGGGACTCCGCCTTTGGATACACGACGGCCAACGCCTCCCCGGGGCGGTGCGTTTCGGCCGACCCGGAGAACATCGTTGCCGTCGACGAGCAACGACACCTCAGGCAAGCTGAAAAAGCTGGCCGCCCACTACGGGGGCACGGTGTCCCAGAACCTCAACCTCCGGATCCCCTGTCCGGCCCACGGTGGCGACAACCCCACTGGATTGTCCGTCAGCCCGGGCGAGGGAGGCCTGCTGGTCCGGTGCTTAACAAGGAGGTGCTCCTACCCTGACATCGCCCGGGCCATAGAGCAGGACACTGGCGTGCAGATAGGCAGGGACCACACCCAGGGCCGTACGGAAGGTCGGAACCGGCGGCCAGACAAGCCGGCATTGCCCGAAAGAAACAGCGGCACGACTGACTGGGGGAGGACCCTCTGGCAGAGGGCCGCGAGGATCCCCAGTGACCCTGCCCATCCAGCCCGGCAGTGGCTTGCTGACCGGCGGTTGTGGCGCCCCGGACACCCACTCCCTGACTGCATACAGTGGCTGGACGCGCACAAGGTCGACAGCCGCCACCTGGGAGCCGGCAGCATCATAGTGATGGCCGCGCCCTGGACCGCCTGGGCGGAGGCGTGGCCCGGACTGCCCACCCTCACCGCCGTCAACCTTGTCGCAATCACCGCCGACGGACAGAAGACCCGGGACCGGACGGAAGGGGATGGGGGAGTAGACAAGCGGTCCCTCGGCTCGGCCTCCGGCGCCGTCACGTGTCTAGGCGACCCTCACTCGGAGGAGACTCCCAGGGTGACGGAGGGGCTGGCCGACGCTCTGGCCATTGCCGCCTGGTACCGCGGCCCGGTCTACGCGACCCTGGGAAAAAACGGCATGGCGGGCGCCCATGCCGACTTCCTGGACGCCCTGGCAGCATCCCATGCGCCGGAGCCGCCCATCATACATACAGACAACGATGTTCCCGGGCTGGAGGCCGCGTTGTCGCTCCAGCGGAAGCTGGCCGACAGAGGTGTCGCCGCCCGGGTGGTGGGCCCCCCCGTGGGTAAGGATCCCGCGGACGCCGCCCACTCCCTGCCTGGGTTCCCCCCAGTCAACGCGACGGCTGCCCGGCAGTACGTGGAAACCATGAGAGCGGCCACGAACTTGCCGCTCTGGGAGATTTACAGGCAGGCGAGCTTCGACTGCCGAGAGGAGACGTCATGACGACGTTCAACGGATCCGAGAGCAACCTCGACGATCCGCTGGCTGGGCCGGAGCTGTCGTTGGCCGACCTGGTGGCGGCATACATTCGGGAAGGCCAGATGGACCAAGCCAAGGCCGCCATTGACAATGCCATGCTGGGGGGCGCTCCTGTGGATCCCCAGAGCGCCCTCTCAGCCAAGCCCTTGGTGAAGTTCAAGCGTTGGCGGGACCTGCTACACCTTGAGGAGCAAACTTGGGTTGTTCAAGACTGGATACC
Organism: Dehalococcoidia bacterium; assembly: GCA_034428795.1. Taxonomy (GTDB): domain Bacteria; phylum Chloroflexota; class Dehalococcoidia; order Lucifugimonadales; family UBA3495; genus VXOI01. The sequence continues at coordinate 9,113 of DAOUHF010000004.1, read as the reverse complement.
CGCAGGCTGCCTCACCCTGTTTTCCGGCACCGGCGGGATCGGAAAATCGACCTTGGCCATGCAGCTCGCTGCCGCCATCGCCGGAGGCTGCGAGAACAACAACTGGATGGAGGGAGCGGGCAGCAATGGGGTCGCCTTAGGAGACGCCATACCCGAGGGCGGCGGCGTCACACTCTACGCAGGCTGGGAAGAATCGGACAACGTGCTCAGCCGCCGAATGTCCGCACTGTCCCACAAGGAACGTCGCACATGGTGTCATCCGGACATCCCTCTCTACATGGCTGGCCTCAGGGGCGCCGACTACCTATGGGCAACCGAGAACCGGAATGCGGTGGCCAGCCCCACGGACTTGGCCCGCGATTTCCTGATGGCGGTGGAAGAAGTCCGGGAGGAGACGAACTGTTACCCCGTAGTGGTGGTCCTGGATAGTCTGGCCGCCATCTACGGGGACAACGAGAACGACCGGCGAAGCGTTCGGGGGTTCCTGAAATGGCTCGACGGATGGGCCCAGGCAACCGGCTGCGCCGTGATCATAGTGGCCCATCCACCGAAGAACGGTTCCGAATACTCGGGCAGCACCGATTGGCTGGCCGGGGTCCGGGCACTGATAACCCTGACCGAAGAGAAGCTCGGGCAGCCGCCGGGCAGAGGCAAGCCCGACACCAGGAGACTGGGCATCAAGCTCGAGAGCGTCAAGACAAGCTATGCGGAGCGGCCCCGGACTCTGCAGTTGGACCGGGAATCCACCCAGTCCATACCGGACGAGAAGGGCGTCAGCGTCAAGGGCTACGTCTGGAAGGTGATGGGCCCCTGGCCGGGAACAACCCCCCCAGTGAAGGCGGAGAAGGCGGAAGTTCTAGAGCCTTCGGCAGGCGCGGAGTGGGGAGAGTGATGGGCCTGATAGAGAGCCTTTGGAACAAAAAGGGGTTGCCCGGCCAAGCGCCGACGGCGGAGGACCTGGCCTCATGGTGTCTGGAGAAGAGGGAACGCCTTCCCTTGGGCCTGTCCAAGCAGCGGATCCCTGGGAGCGACAGGTCCCCGGCGCCGGTGCAAACCGCGGCCATGCGGATGCTGGCACTGGCCGCGCCGGTGGATGTCTACGCCCCCGGGCACAGAAGCTGGGACGTCGCGACGGCACTTGCCGGGGCCATGATGGCCGGGGAGGACCTAGCCGGCCCGCTGGGAGACGCTGCGACCGCTTGGAATGCCGCCTTCAAGTTCATGAAAGACATGGGGCAAGACACGGACCTCGACGACGTACCCCTAATCTCCCTGCTCAAGGCCTACGCCGCCTGTCCCAAGGAGATCGAGGCAGTCCAATGGTGGCGCCACGGGATCCTCCCCGCCCCATTCGCCGTCCGCCTGCATCGGCGGCACGCCGAACAGGGGGAACTGCCCGGCTTCGGGCAGTTCCAGCGTCCCGAAAGGGTGCTGCCCGGAGAGAGGACCCAGGCCTACCTGCCCACATTGGAACCGGAGACGCAGCCGACCCCGGCCCTGATCCTCTCGCTCTTAGACGAGGGCGGCGGCGCGGTCGGTAAGGGACCGGCACCGGTGGCCAACCGGCTGTTTGTTTTTTCCCTGCTCTCAGTCCCCCCAAAAGACCGGACTGACAGTCTGAGGTCCCTGACCATGTCGGTCGAGGAAATCATTGAGGGCTGGCTGGGGTGGAACCCAAAGAGATACTGGCCCAACGAGAAGGTGTCGGGCAAGGAGCTGCAGCTCTCTCTGGCTAAGATGAGCCGCATATCCGTTCCCCTCGGGGACAGGGGCGGGCTGTACTATCCCGTCATGTTCGGAGGTGCCTCCGGCTGGGAACTGTCCGACCGGATAAGGCTGATATGCCAACTTCCCACGTCGGAAGTGGGGCCTCCGGTGGACCGGTGGGCCCTTAAAGAACTGGGCAAGATCGGGAACCTCATGTTCAGGTCCTACCTGTCCGTGGTGTTCGACTGGGATCGGTACGGGGGCCGACACGGGAAGCTGGTGCGCCCGACCCGCCCGGAAGTCCATCGCGCCCCTGGGGGTCAGGCGGTCGACAGTCGTGGGCAGGTGCTGCTGGACCGGCAAGGCCGCCCCGTGCTCTCGCCCCACAACCCAAGGGCCGTCAAGACGGGGAGGAGGGAACCCAACCCGGCCCGCACCCGGTATCCCGAGTACGGCCCCGACGACCGGGTGGCACTGGCCTACCCGGCCGGCGTGTTCAAGGACCGGCGGCTTCGCAGCAAGGCCAGGAAGGTCGCCGAACGGGCCTTTACCCAGATCGAGGATATGGGGGTTTGGGTCATCGAACGCGACGACAAGTTCTGGCGGGTGATGCCTCCGGACAGGAACCCGGATTTCCCCCAACGATAGGTGACATTCCGCCCAACGATAGGTGACATTCCGTCCAACGATAGGTGACATTTAGCCCGGTTTTAGATACGAATCAGAGGCTCCCCTACTTTCCCCTACTGTCCCTACCAGGGACAGGGGAAGGGGTGCAGCGGGACGCTCCATTGGCACTCCGCGTCCACTGCCCCCTGGAAGAACCAACCATGAGTCACCGGGGGACACACACGAGAGGAGGAGAGACCGTGGGTAACCGTCCGAATGGAACCCGGACTGAGGTTCCTACCTGGCCCTCATTTCCACCGCCCGAATCCCCACAACCCGCAGGGCACGGACACTCCGGAGCGCTTGCGGGCACAATGAGAAGTGCCAAGGAGGCAGAGAGGGAGGACACGATGATAGCGAACGATGCGGGGTCTGATCAGAACACAAGGACTCTATTTCTTCTTCCAGGCCCCCCACGGAGCCGGGTCGAAAGGGGCGAGGTTAACCCCAGACATTTGAGCCTTGAAGAGGAGTGACGTCAGACGTCACATGAAGACAGCACCGAAACCTAGGCCTGGCGAAGTGCGGAAAGAATATCCCGATGGCGACGAACCGTTCCGAGATGTGGTCAACCCTGTATCACTCGACACCCCGATCGAAACTGACCCGGCGAATTTCGCGGCGTTCGAATTGGAGGGGTACGGTGGCAGCGGCACTGGCCTAGCAGCGGAGCGTCACGGCGGCCAGCGAGAAATGGAGATGCATATGGACATCAAGATCCCAATCACCAGTAGAATCATCCAGGCAGCAGAGCGCGGCACCTTCAAGGGAGGTCCGCTCGCCCTGGCCATATTCCTCAAGGTACCCCGAGTGCAAGAGGTCTTCGTGAGCAGCGAAACCATCGAGGTCATTCGCGATGAAGGTCAAGCAGACACATATACCAACAGCGATGAGGTCGAAGGCTGGTTGGATTACTTCCATTATGGCGCAAGAGTCCCGGCCGGCATCCTCAGCCTGGGTATGCGCAAGAGCAGAGGCGACGTATTCAAGAAATGGGCTTTTTTCGACGAGTACGATAGGGAGTCGGTAATCGTGGTGGATGAATCAGGTCCCAGGTTGATAGATTAGTAGAGCGTGAGTCGCCTATCAGGTATTTGGCGGGCGGCTGGCATGCTGTCCGAACCCCAAGGGTGGAAGGGGTCAGGATGGCAGCGCGGACGGTGAACCCCGTGATAATTGGCGCGGCGGCGGGCATCCGGCGGATGATGTCTCGGTCGTGTTCGGTTTCGGCAATGGGCCCCCCCATCTGCTCACCTGCGCGACAAAGGCGGACGGCCAGCGTGTAATTGTCCAGGCCGGGAAAGACCCCACCGCGATAGACCTGAAGTTCAAGTGTGGCGAACTGCACCTAGACCGGCAGGAGACGGACCCCAAGGAAGTTCAGGACCTGGCATTTCCGTTCGGCGAGACGGAGGCAGACCGGGAGCAAGCTCACCAAGATCATGATGACGATCACGGCGACAGCGCAGAGGTCATCCAGGAAGCCCGGCATCTCCTGCCCCGGCAGGAACGCCGGCAGAACCGGGGCATCAGCCAGGCCGCGATGCGGTCCGTGTGGGAGATGGTCGTCGAAGGACACAGCCGGAGCAGCGACGGCGAGACCCTGTAGAGGCCCGGCAGGAACGCCGGCAGGCCGGCACCGGACGTGCAGAACAACAGGCGCACCAGAATGAACAGGAGCGTGGAAATGACGACCTCGACGGCAGCCCAGACGACCGAGACCAGTGTGGAAATCGTGGGGGTGCTAGAGGGCCTGGCGGCGGACCTGCAAGAGACCGGTTCAGAACAGTCCCAGGCCCTGAAGTCGCGGTTCGCACAATGCTGTTCACGTTGAACGGACGTAATCTCAGTCACAGAATGCCCGTAATCAGAGCCACAGAATAAAGTGTCCGCTAACCTGCGATTAGCGGTCAACTTACCCCCTGGACCTGTGAAAAGCGCCCCTCACACAGGGCGGCCGGAGGGTGAGAGACCCAGCCAGGCAGGGCGGATTCCCAGGGTGGGGCGGGGGTGGGGTTTTGTACCCCTCTCTGTACCCTGGAAAAAAGAATAAAGAGAGAGATAAGGGGAAACCTAAACCACCCCCAACCCCCCACCCAAGCCGCCCCCGGCCCCCGCTGTTAACCCCGGGGATGCGGGGCTGAACCGGACAGTCCAAGACCAGCAAGGTCGACCAGCAACACCCCCGCATCACGGGGATGAATCAGACTCACAGGCAACAGACGGGCGGTTCATGACAACCAACACCCCCGGCATCACTGGGATACACCGCAGGCCATAGACGAGGGTTTCACCAGGCAACCCCGGCAGAACGGGGAAGATTCAGGGACGCAGGGACGGGCACACGCCGAAGCAGTAACGCCGAAGGGGCGGAGCCGACCCTCAGGACCACCCAGGAGGCCAGGACCCCCTTAAAACGGCTCCTGCGCAGACTTAGATAGGCGGTTTCGGGGCAAAAGCCCGTTCCAAGGGCCAAAGAGGCCCGAATCACCCTTGCACCCCCCGAATCAGCCCGAATCATCCAGACCGGACCCAGGAGGGCAGAGCTGGTTGCTCTTACCGCCGAACGCCCCAGAGGGACCGACCAGAGGACCTGCACCCGGTGTGACGGGCTCGTCGCCGCGGACTCCATGGGAGATGACCGGTGCCTGAGCTGCGGAAGATCCCCGGGATGGTTGGAAAGGAGCCAGGCGCAGGCGCCGAAGGTTCCAAAGAGCGACTACGGCCCCGGTGTTCATCCGGAGGAGGCCCAGCGGGACTTCGCCTGGTACCGGGCAAGGCTGGACGTGGAAGAGGCGGAGGACCTGGACTTGGACCTGGACGGGCTGGCAGAGGAAGAGATCCGGACGGCCGGGGTGAAATGCCTGACATGCCCAGAGAGCATCCCCGGCGCCGACCCCGCGGTGATATGCCCCGACTGCAGCCAGGTGATCTTCTAGGCGGCGCCCACGCCGGGCACAGAGAAAGCCCCCCGGGACGATGAAGACCGGGGGGCTGACCAAGGGGGAATGCCGCCGGGGAATTACAGCTAATTGCACGACGGGAATCCGGGGGCAAAAAGAAGACCACGCGGGCAGACAGTAGCCAGCGTGGTCGATGTCCGTCAGGGCCGGAAAGGCCAGAAAGCTCAGTCGGGCAGGGGGGGGAATGCCCCGACGTCGCATCCAGGTCAAACCGGCTGGAACCCCAGGAAGAATGCGCGCATCAATATAGAGACTGCAGGGCCAACCCCACCCCCATGGCAGCCCAGTAGGCGCCGTTCTGAGGGGCCGGAAGTGGCAGCCCAGGGCAGCCGAACAGCGCCCCCGCAGGGCGGAATGACATCCGGAAAAGGGAGTGAGAAAACCCCCTGTCAGGGGGGCAAAAATAGCTCGACCCCAACTTTCCGGGGGGCGAAAAATCGTGAGCATCTCGGGACATAGAGTCCCTATCAAATCGTACCTAGATCCTTAGACAGGGACCCCCCCGGGCCCCCTCCGTTTTCCCGCGCGAAACTCGGGATCAAAAGTTGTTCGTGGCCTCACTATGAAAAGTCAGATCCTCACGGGTAAAAGAAGGGACATAAAGTCCATCCCCTTAACGCGCGCGCGCAGATTAGGCCCCCCCTGGCCCTGGTTTTCGGCCCTTTCCCGCCCCCGGCTGCCCGGTGCCAGGTCAACTGGGTTTCGTGCCCGGCCGCGCCGCTGCAGCCTTTCTAATACGCCCAAATGCCCCGGCTGAGTCCGGAGTGATTAACCGGGCAGCTCCGCAAGAAGAACGACACAGACGGAGGCGCAATTGCACAGTTTCCGCCGGCCTGACGGTGTGCTGCCAGGGGTGATATCGCGGGGCTGCTCCCGGGCAGGCAGGAGCTGAACACCCCGTGCCACACCAGCAAGAACACAGGCGCAGGGGACTCCTTCCACTTCGGGGATCACCCCGACGGCGGGCTGGCCGTGGGCTGCTGGCACTGCGGAAGCAACGCCGACATGGTGTCCCGGATAGAAGACAGCATGGGCGCCGGCGCCCGGCGCCATGTGGTTGTCAGGTTCTCTTCCCCGATGGCGAACGCAGACACCGCCCAGGCAATTCCCGTCGTATCGAGGGACTGGCTCAGGGGGGCCCTGGAATCCGCCAGGGCGAAGGCAGAAGGGAAGAAGCGCAGGCGCCGCAGGAGCGTCAAGAGACCGGGAACCAGAATGCGCCAGAGCCTGCGCTGGGGGCCGCAGAGCCGCCCGGAACGGAGGCCAGCGTCTCTGACAGGAGCAAGAGACCGACAAATGGGCCGAAAACGACGCCGACAGCCGGGTGGCTGCAACGAAGGACGGCCCCCCTGGTACAACCCCATGACGATGGCTGAACAGCTGGATCGGGGGAAGAAGGAGGCCTACGACCCCGTGTACGCCCCCAGCAAATATGCTTTAGGGCAAGATGGACACTGATCCCGGCAAAACGGGAAGCAGGAGGCAGCGATGCTATGTGAGAAGTGCCGTCAGGAAATCACCGAGGGTGAAGAGACCGTAAGCGTGCGGACCGGCCCGCCAGGGTTCGCGGACCATGCCAGTTTCCACGCCGCATGTGTCGGCGGTCGGGTTGTCACCCAGGGCCAGCGGGGTGAGTTCGTCTAACACGTCCATGAGGACGGGCACACCTGCGCACCGGACGGGCCGACTGGGTGTGGGCCGGCCCCGGACCCCCTGGCGCCCCACGAGTTCGTCTTTGACATGACCGACGCCGGAGCGGAGGACGTGGAAGACGCTGACATCGACCCCGGCGTGTACACCGGGACAAAGCCCCTGGAAGAGTACTCCTCAGGGCAGGATGAAGACAGCAGAAAGGAGGCAGAGGATGAACACCACGAAGAGTGACGCCACGGTCATCGCCGACGCGAAACGGTTGCTCGCCAACCTAGCGAAGAAGGAGAGCAGCGGCGGATACACCCAGGATGCCCTGCGCTCTGCCTGGCACAAGGTGGATTCGTGCCGTTACGCTATCAGTAGCACCTCTCCATGTCTGACGCGACACCCCAGACCACCCCCACCAAGGCGGGAAGCCCAGCCAACGCGCCAACTATTCCCTCCGGCCCCCCTGGCCTGAACGGAGATGACCCACCGAGATGTCGGTGGGTTTTTCTTATGTCCTTCTCCCGAGGCTGACGAATACCACCGCCACTGCCGGAAGGAGATCGCCGCCCAGGGAGGGGCCGCGCGGGGGCAGCTCATCCGTCAGCCCCGCCCGCGCGGCCCACTTTACCTCCGCCGTTAATAGACAAACTGCAGGTATACCGTTAATAGACAAACTGCAGGTATACCCTCTCCGCCAGGTCATCTTCGCCCCACAGGCAGCAGATGACCCACACCCCGGTCCAGTCGGCGTTTATGGCTGCCTGCAGGCGGTGCTGTCCGTCTATCAGGACCGGCCTTCCCTCGTGGTCGGGGGCGAAGGTTATCTGCCGTCCTTCCACGAAGTCGCCGTTCACCATGGCGTCCGCCAGCGTCCCGACGTGGGAGGCCGTGATCGGGCGATGTCTCCGGTAGTTCATCAGGCTGAGGATGTTGCGGGCGTTCTCCGGGGTCAGTCGGACCACTGTGAGCGTTATGTCGCCGCCGTTGGTGGGCGGGGTGAATGCCTGCGCCAGGTCTGCCTCTTCCAATGTCATGTCTCTCTACCTCTCGTCCGGACTCTAGTCCGGGCTTCCTGTCATCATTGTGCCCCGTGTCTGGCATTGCGTTGTGGCGGTGGGGACCACGGGTCGCTGGCGGCCCTGAAGTTCCTGGCGGACCCCGCACTCGCCGACCTCCGGGGACGGATGGGGCAAAATGAGGGGGAAGACGCCATTCTCCGACAGGATTTCCGGGGTGAAGGACCTCCAGAAAGCGACCTGGGATAAACTGCTGATAAGGGAATTTTATCAGCAATATAACCGGAGCGTGAGATGGACGAAGACGTTGCCTTGGCGCCCGCCGCCGACGACAACACCGGGCTCGCCCCCGAGGTCCGGGCCGAACTCCTGGCCCTTGCCCAGGGCGCCAAGGAGACCATCAGCAGGGCCTGGTCCATCCACACCCACCGGGCCTATGCCGGGGCCTGGCGCAGGTTCGGGGAGTGGACCTCGGGCCGGGGACTCTCATCCCTGCCGGCCGACCCGGCCATCCTCGTCCTGTACCTCGAACACCTGCTGCAGGAGGGCCGGGCCAAGACCACCATCCGGACCGCCGCCAGCGCCGTCTCCGCGGCGCACCGGGCGGCGGGGTTCAGTGGCGGCAACCCCACGTCCCACGAGGACGTGAAGGACTTCCTGCGCGGCGTAGAGACCTGCGCGCTCCCCCAGCGGCAGGCGGCCGCGATGCTGCCCAACGTGATCTCGGCCATCCGGGCCACGGCCCGCATCCCCCGCAGGGGGAGGGGAGGCAGGATGGAGACCCAGGAGACTGCGGGGGCCAGGTCCCTGGTGGACGTTGCCCTGGCGCTCACCCTCAGGGACGGCGGGCTCAGGGTCTCCGAGGCCGCTGCCCTCGCCTGGAGAGACGTGGTGCGCTGGGGCGACGGTTCGGGGAGACTCACCATCCACCAGTCAAAGACCAACCGGACCGGAGAGCCGGAGACGGTGGCCATCACACCCGCCTGCCTTAAGGCACTGGAAGCCATCCGGATGGAGAGAGCTGAGGACAGAGACCGGGTGTTCCGGCTCACGCCCCGCCAGATGACCAACCGCATCAAGGCCGCCTGCCGGGCCGCCGGTCTCGAGGGAGACGTCT
>DAOUHF010000003.1:0-4447 GCA_034428795.1 Dehalococcoidia bacterium | reverse complement strand
GAGCGGGCTGCGCTGGGACCCGAACGTAGCAACTTCCTACCATTACAACGACGCTTCGCAAGAAAGGGACCTTGAGCACCTCTTCATAGCTATCAGCCCACACGCTTGACAGCTTTGTGGGTTTGCATTCCGCGAAGCGATTTCCGACGAAAAACTGACCCAATTGAGGAAGCGTCGTTGTAATACTACCAACCTTGATTATCAAGACGATTGCTTTACCCTGAACTTCGACACCACAATGGCCCGTTTTGTCCACGCCCTTGACAACAGGGGCGACGCTATCAGAAGGACGCCCACCACCATGACCGCCACCGTTGCCGGGATGAAGCCGGCGGTGGCGTGGCGGGCGAACGACTCCAGCAGGTCTAAAGCCAGGTCGACCGCCGATACCGGCACGTCGGCGGAGTAGGACACCGAGTCGGCAACCGCCTCCCTGATGCGGCCGGGCAGGGTCGAGTTCAGCACCAGTCCCACGACAAGGGAGACGGTCCCTCCCACCAGCAGCGCGATGCCCGGCAAGCACAGCATCGCCCGGGGCCGGCGAAGCTGGAGCGCCGCCAGCAACAGGCAGGCCAGCACCACCACCGCCAAGGCCGTGAGCCTTACCGGGCCGTTGGCCGCACTCAACACTCCCCGCAAGGACTCAGCCTCCGCTTCGATTTCCCGCTTGGACGGGCCTCCCGGCTGGTCTGTGAGCCATTCCAGCAGGTCGAAGCGGTCATTGGGTTGCAGGTTGCGGCGGATGTCGGCCACGGCATCCTGGACCACCGGCTTCACCAGCGGGTCGGCCACGGCCTTGAGGAACGCCCTGGTATCGCCCTCTATGAAGCTTGACCGCAGTTTTTCCCGCTCCCCTTCGAGAACCAGGGCCGCCTGCGAGTTCATTGCTGGGTCGTCCAGGAGCAGGCCGAACCAGCGGTCGAATTCCCGCTCCCGGCACTCCCGGCTCAGAATCTGGAGCGAGGGGGCAGACCGCGGCAGTTCGCCCTCGGAGAATTGGGAGTATGGCTCGGCGGAGGCGGAGGCCAGGCGTTGCAGGGTAAGCAGCGAGCAGCTGGGTGACCCGGGTTCGGCTATCTCGAAGCCGTCGATGAGCTGGTGAACCTTGCCCAGCACTGCCGGTTCGATGCGCTCCAAGGACTTCTTGAGGGTGACGTGAATCTCGAAGTCGTCCCGTTCGCCGCTCAGGTAGCCGGTGACGCGGCCGATGTTGTCCTCGGTCTCGTCCTGGAGGAAGTCCGGCGGCATAACCTCCCTGAGAACGTCCACCGCCTCGTCTTGGACCGCGATGTCCACGTCGCCCAGCAGATTGCCGGTCTGCTCCCACAGGGCATCGTCCACCAGCACCTCCTCGTAGACGCGGGTGTAGGCCCCAGTGTCGCTGATGGCGGCGTTGTAGACCCCGGGGTCCTCCAACCGCCGGGTGAAGTTGACCACCACCAGCAGGAGCACCAACCCCACGACCACCACCATCCCCAGCGCCAACCCCGCCGCGATCCTCAGGAACCTAACCATATATAGCCCTCCGTTATCCTCGCTATGATGCTATGTTTGTGCCCCGGTTCCGCAGGCCGGGCAGAAGCGCGCCTCTTGCGGCAATTCGACGCCGCAACGGGCGCAGCGCCGCTCACCGCTCGCCTCGGTTTGCGGCGGGGTCCCTGCCGGGACGGCGGAGCGACCGAGTTGCTGGCTGCCGGGTCCCTTCGCGTCCGGGCCGGGCCGCAGCGGGTCAGGCCCGTAGCGATTGGCTCCTCTCATCCCCGGCTGGGAACAAAGGACCAGCAGCAGCAGCATCGTGCAGGCCAGGGTGGCCAGCACCCAGATTGCGCCGAGGAGCACCGCGATTAGGACAAAGCCGAGTTCCGACTGCTCCTCCCCGGCGCCGGGGCCGAACAGGGAGTTGACGCTCCAGTAGATGATGAGGGCCCACACCGGGGCGACGACCGCATAGGGCAGAAGCCATCGTGCGGAACGCCCGGTGTCGTGCAGGCGCCTGACGGTAATCGCCAGCCAGAAGGGCGAAATGGCCAGATGGACCAGCACCCCGACGTGAATCAAATCATGAGCACGAGGGACGACCACCGCAGCACTCCCACAGTCACCACTCCATAGATGGCCATGCCGACAAATGGCAGGAGGAGAAACGGGAGCCGGGCGAAGCGCCAGTACTCCCTCTCGCTGACCCGTCCGCTGAATCTGAGGAAAATCACAGCCACTCCCTTCGGACTCCGGTCTACGTCGGGTGGGGCAACACGGGCCCCAAGAAGCGACAACCTGACGGGACGTTGCGGGCGCCGGAAAGGCGGCCTCGCGTTGACCATCCCGACGTGGCTTCCAAGTTACACGCGCTGCGGGAGCCGATGCCTTGACCCGCGCGGATGGGGGCTGCTGGCCTTCCACCAGTATCCCGTTGAGGCGACTGTTGTTTCCGGTGATTTCGGGGAAGCCAACCGTATACAAGACTCCTTCCTCTTGGTCATCGCCCCAACAGTCGACGGAGCCATCGGTCCTCACCCAGCAGGTGTGGTCATCCTTGGCGCCGACCGATGTGAACTTGACTGCCGATGTCCCGTCATCACTGTCGCAGTACCCTCCGCTCGCCTCCACCATGGGCTCCGGCTGAGAGGCGGCTCGCGCAGGCCGGGGGCGGGTTGGTCTCCGCCACCGCAGGCGGCCAGCGGGGCTGCGGGAGCAGAGCGGCGATCAGAATCACAGGGGTCCAACAGGCGAGTATTGGACGCACCGAACGACAGAGCTCAGTGCCCCGGGGGCGCTGAGAATTCCACTCATCTACGCTTGCCTCCTTGCGGCGTAGGGGGGCCGGCGGGAATACCCCACGGCGCCAGAGCCTGAGCCCCGGCCCCGTGAGGCCCGGCGGGGAGTGCCGGCCGGCTACTCCTCGTGGATGGTGACTTCGTAGGTGACGAATTCGCCGTCGGCACTGATGTCCTCGATGTCCGCGTCGACATCGTTGGTGTCGAGCAGGGCCTCCTCGATGTCATCGAGGCCGGACTCGGCACGGCTCTCGCTGCTGAAGAGGAAGGCGGCCCGCAACTGCGTGGCGTCCGGGGTGCCTCCCGTGACGGTCATGGCGAAGGCGTCGCAACTGCGCAGCCTAGGGGAGCCGAAGGAGCGGCAGTTCTCGGTGGCGCCGATGACGATCAGGCCGGAACCGGCCTGATCCAGCACCCGCTGCATGGCGCTGTCGCCTTCCATGAGACCTCTGCCGGTGTCCAGGGCCTTCAAGACGGCATTAACGAACCCGCGTCCGAGCAGGATGACGCCGTTGTCCTCAAGCAGGGCCACGTTACGGCCATCCCACACCTCGAACTCGCGGTAGTCGTCCTCCTCCCAGTCCTCGTCCTCCATCGTTTCGCGCAGGTCGTCGAAGGAGAAGTTGCCCGCAAGGACGTAGCCGGTGCTGCCGTCAACGCTCTGGGTTACCACTGTGTCCAGGTCTTCTATGCCCACGTCGCTGAAGAGCCACGACGGCACGGGCAGCGAATCGCTCCAGTCGCGGTCCTTCCATTCGTCCTTCCAGTCCTCGGGGTCATCGAAGCTCACCGTGCTGGGCGTGTCCAAGAGGTCGGATTGCAGGCCCGCCGGGATTTCGGCAGCTCCGAGAATGGACGTCACGTCGACAATTTCCATGTCGGTGGCGTCTGAATCCTCCAGGATGTAGGCGATGGCGTCGGAGCTTCCGCCGACACCGCCGCCGCCGCCGCCGCCGCCGCCGAATATGCCCATGGTGAACAGCAGCACGACGACGACCACGATGGCGACAACCGCGCCGCCGCCGCCGCCGAGAAGGATGAGTCTGTTGGCGGCGAAAAACCCGGGGGAACCATTCCCCCGGGAACGTGACCCGGAACTTGAACCGGCACTCCGGGAGTCGTCTGACGAAGGGGCAGAGGGGTCTCGCTCCGGGGTCGGGCCGGATGCGGACGACCCGGCATCGGCGGGGGTCTCGGTCGGGGGTGTGGCGGCCGCGGACGACCCGGCATCGGCGGGGGTCTCGGCCGGGGGTGTGGCGGCCGCGGAATATTCGGGTTCCCCGGGGGGTTGCGGTGCGCTGGGGGTTGTCATGGGGTAAACCTCCTTATCACTGTGCCTGGCCCCTGGCCCGGCCAACACCGGCTAACAAAGGTCTTATGCAGCGTCCTCCGGTCTCTCCAGAATGTCCTCGAAGTCGTCGAGAAAGTCCTTTTTATAGCTGTTGCTGAAGTCGTCGTAGTCGTGGACGTCGTACTTGTACTCCAGGTCTTCCCAGTCGTCCAGTATGTCCTAGATCCTTTCCTAAACTAAAGCCAAGGTGGGATGTGCATTCGAGGGGCAATGAAGATTGGCTTGGTTGCGTCAGTGAAACCCTCCCATCCGTACTTGAAACTTGAATAATTATCTGGCACCGCCGCTTGACCTCCACCATCTGCGCATTTCACCTTGGCTT
>DAOUHF010000002.1:0-22883 GCA_034428795.1 Dehalococcoidia bacterium | reverse complement strand
ATGTTTGGGGTTAGGGGGTTGTCCCTGAGGGTTGCGGGGAGACGTGGTTTCCGGCTTTCGCCGGAATGACGGTGGGGGGGCCGGGGAGACGGTGGTGGCCGGAAAGACGGGGGTGATGGGGCAGGGGGTTACGTGGATTCCGGCTTTCGCCGGAAAGACGGAGAGGGGGCCGGGGAGACGGAGGGGGCCGGCGAGGGGGTTACGTGGATTCCGGCTTTCGCCGGAAAGACGGTGGTGATGGGCCGGCCACTAGCCACTAACCACTAGCCACTGACCACTGGCCACTCGCCTAAAGGGGGCGGGACTGGGGGGTCATGGGGGCGATGCGCATGTCGGTGGGCAGGTTGTTTCGGCTCACCACCAGCCGCGACACCGGTTGCACCGCGTCGGCGCCCATGCGCCTCACGAAAGCGCCCAGGCCGTCCAGCGGCACCGTCACCCCCGGCGTCTCGTGGTGCATCGGTATCACGATCTTGGGGGCCAGGTCCTGCAGCGTCTGGAACACCTGGTCCAGGCTGAGGGTGCAGCGTCCCCCGGTAGGCGCCAGCAGCACGTCCACCGGTTTCAGCTCGTCCATCTGTTGCGTGGTCAGGGCCGACGTCGCGTCGCCCAGGTGGCAGATGTTGATGCTGTCGATCTCGATGGTGTAGGCCACGTTGCGCTGCTCCTGGGGCGCGTCCGCCGGCAGCGGCGTCATCACCCCCCGCACGCTGACCCCGTTGTATTCGTACTCGCCGGGGGCGGAGAATACCCTGGGACCGCCGGCCACCTCCTGCCAGGCGCAATGGTTGGGATGGGTGTTGCTGACTGTCACCACCGTGGCCGGACGGGTGTCGGGCCGCAGCCCCAGGGAGGACGGGAAGGGGTCGGTGACCACGATCATGTCGGCGTCGTGAAGCCGGAAGCAGGAGTGTCCCAGCCAGGCTATGTCCACGGGTCGTCCCTCCGCGCCCAACCCACCAGCTTCCAGGCGGCGGGCACCAGCAGGGCGGCGACGTACAGCTTGATCAGGTCTCCGGCGATGAAGGGGTAGAGGCCCCACTCCATCACCTTGTCGTTGGGGACGAACACGGCCAACTGGATGAGTCCCGGGATGTACAGCAGGATGTTCCCCGCCAGCATGGCCACGATCAGTCCGGTGCCGCGGTGCCAGCCGCGCTCGGTGAGGAAGCCGACGACGTAGGCCGCCGCGACGAATCCGATGATGTAGCCGCCCGAGGCCAGGTCCCAGAACCAGCCGGAACTGCCGGAAGTGAAGCCGAAGAGGAAGTTGCCCGAAGCGGCGCTCCAGAGGTAGTCGCCGCTGCCGCCGGCGAACAGGGGGATGCCGCCGCCGGCGACGAGGTAGACGGTCAGGGACGATGCCCCCCGCCAACTGCCCAAAGCGGCCCCGGTCAGGAGCACCGCCAGGGTCTGCCCGGTGACCGGCACCGGGGTGAAGGCCAGGTCGATGGAGATGCGCGCCAGCAGCGCCGTGAACAGGGCAAACCCGACGATGAGGAAGACGTTGGCCGCGATGCGGACCCGGGGATCGTCGATGTAAAGGACAGCGTCGACTAGAGGAAGGACCCGAACCTGGGAAAGCACACCCACACTCCAATCCGAATAGATGCCGCCCGGATTATACCAGTGGACAGTGGACAGTGGACAGTGGCTAGTGGCTAGTCGCTAGTGGTTAGCCCCAACCCCCCCTCCCGTCATTCCGGCGAAAGCCGGAAACCACGTAACCCAGTGGACAGTGGTTAGTGGTCAGTGGACAGCCCCAACCCCCAGGGACGTGGACCCCGGCTTTCGCCGGGGAGACGGGGGTGGGTCGCCACTAGCCACTAACCACTAGCCACTAACCACTAGCCACTAGCCACTAGCCACTAAAATTGACACTGCCGGAACGCCTATGCTACCGTCCAAAAATGCTGACCGATCGTGCGGCAACGGTGCTGAACCTGCTGGTCAACGAGTATGTCCACACGGCGTCCCCGGTGGCCTCGGAGGAGATCGCCCGGAACCCGGCGCTGCGGGTCAGCCCGGCCACCGTTCGCAGCACCATGTCGCAACTGACCGAAGAGGGCTACATCTCCCGTCCCCACGTCTCGGCGGGGGGCATACCCTCCGACCAGGGGTACCGCCATTACGTCGAGTCGATCCCGGAGGCGGTGGGCCTCCCCGCCAGGATCCGCAAGGCCGCCGACCGTTACCTTGCCGACGCGGAATCCGACGTGGCCTCCTGGAGCCGGCGGTGCGCCGAGATTCTCTCCCGCATCACCGCCAACCTGGCCATCGTCACCGTCCCCCGGGCCCGGTCGCCGAAGCTGAAACACCTCCAGTTGGTGTCCCTGCAGGAATTCACCGCCCTGCTGGTCATAGTGTTGGGCGAGGCGCGGTTGCTGAAACGGCTGGTGCCCGTCGACGGGCCCATCGGCCAGGACCGGCTCGACCGGACGGCCGAGAGGCTCAACAACGCCCTGTCCGGCCTTAGCCGCGCCGAGATGCAGTCGCGGCGCATGGAGCTCGACTCATTCGAAGAGCGGGTCAAGCAGGACTCCATGAGCCTGATGCTGGAAGCGGAGCTGGGCCAAACGCCGGAGCACCACACGGAGGGCCTCAGCCGCCTGCTCAACCAGCCGGAGTTCGCCCAGGGCGAGATCGCCCGCCGGCTGGTCCAGATGGTGGAGGAACGGGTGCTTCTGGAGCGGGTGGTCTCCGCCGCGGAAGAAGCCGAGGAACTGTCGGTCTATATCGGCTCCGAGAACCGGGAGGAATCGCTCCGTCCCTTCGGCGTCATCATCTGCCGGTACGGCGTCCCAGGGCAGATAAGCGGCACCATCTGCGTGGTGGGCCCGCGTAGGATGGGCTACGTTCAGGCCATCGGCGGCGTCCGTCACCTCTCGGCCTTCATGGGCCAGATGGTCCGGGGGCTTCAGGGGTAGGACCCGGTAGGACCACCGGTAAGACAACCGGAGAGCGCAGAGAGATATGATGAAAACCGAGGAAACCTCTGCGGTCTCCGTGGTGGACGCCAACGCCGCTCCCGACGCCGTCCTGCACTTCCGGGCGGCGATGGCGGCCGGGACGCCCTGGCACCGGGCGCTGCTGGAAGCCATGGCCCTCTGGACGCTGCCCGAGGAGTCGTACGGCGGCCGGCGCTACAAGTACCTGCTCCAGGGCGAGGCCTTCGATTGGCTGCTGCTGGCGGAGCGCCTGTGCAACGCCATCGGCGACCCCATCGACGACCCGGGGGGAGCGGTCCCGGCGGAGGCGAAAGAGCGGCTGCTGTTCACCGGCCGCCTGCCGGAGCCGATGGAAGAGGACGAGTTCCGGGACCTGATCGGCGTGACCAAGCACCGGGCCTACCTCAATTTCCACTACGGCGTGGTGCTGGAAGAAGCGCTGCAGTTGGCCGCCGAGGAAGAAGCCCGGAAGCGCCATCTGGCCCGTTGCTTCACCGATACCGAGGACCTGGTGGAGGAGGCGTTCCGCCAGCTATACCAGAAGTCGCGCTCCGAATTGCTGGAGGAGTTCCGTGCCGGGGCCCGCATGGACCGCCGCCGGGGCATGAACCTCACCGACCTGAAGGAGTTCACCTACTGGCTGCACAAGCGCCGCATCGACCTGTGGGACCCGGCCCGCGTGGCCAGCGACACCCGCAAAGCCATCACCCGCCTGGAAAAGTTACGATCAAACGCCGAGGACGCAGAGCCGGCCCAAGCATAGATAATAGGGAAGGTCGCTCCGTTAAAAAAAGCTGAGGTTCAGGATGGCCTCTGGACAGATGTCCCGGGCTTATAACGCCGCTGACGTTGAGCAGCGCATCTACCAGGACTGGGAGTCCAAAGGCTACTTTCACGCCAATATCCCGGCCAACATCCCGGCCAACATCCCGGGCTCCCCGCCCGGCGGACCGGAGGGAGCGGGACCTTACGTAATCATCATGCCGCCCCCCAACGTGACCGGCGAGTTGCACCTGGGCCACGCCCTTGAGAAGGCGCTGGAAGACGCCCTGGTCCGCTGGCGCCGGATGACCGGTGTGCCCACCCTGTGGCTGCCCGGCACCGACCACGCCGGCATCGCCACCCAATGGGCGGTCGAGCGGCGCCTGGCCGAAGAGGGGCAGGACCGCCACGAGCTGGGCCGGGAGCGTTTCGTCGAGCTGGTGTGGGACCACGTGGAGAAATTTGGCGGCATAATCCACGAGCAGTCCCGCCGCCTGGGCATCTCCGCCGACTGGCAACGCCACAAGTTCACCCTGGACCGCGGTCCCAGCAGGGCCGTCCGCACGACATTCGTCAACCTCTACCGCAAGGGGCTGATCTACCGTCACGAGCGCATAATCAACTGGTGCACCCGGTGCGCCACCGCCCTGTCCGACCTGGAAGTCGATTACCAGGACGTCGACGGCAAGCTCTATCACATCAGCTACCCGCTGGCCGGCGACCCGGCCGCCGGGGTGACCGTGGCCACCACCAGGCCGGAGACCATGCTGGGCGACACCGCGGTGGCCGTCCACCCCGACGACCCGCGCTACGACGGCATACGGGGCCGCCAGGCCGTGTTGCCCATCATGGACCGGGAGATACCGGTGGTGGGCGACGACGCCATCGACGTGGAGTTCGGCACCGGCGCGCTGAAGGTGACTCCGGGCCACGACACGGTGGACTTCGACATCGGACAGCGTCACAACCTGCCCCTCGTCAACATCATCGGCCTGGACGGCGCGATGACCGGGCCCGCCGGCAAGTACGCCGGGGTGGAGCGTTTCGAGGCCCGGCGCCTCGTGGTGGAGGAGCTGGAACGCCTGGGCCGGCTGGAGAAGGTGGAAGACTACCGCCACTCGGTGGGACACTGCCAGCGGTGCAGCTCGGTGGTCGAGCCCCTGATCAGCCTCCAGTGGTTCGTAGACGTGGGCCGCCACGACCGGCCGGAGAGCATCGCCGGGCGGGCCCACGCGGCCGTTGCCAACGGCGACATCGAGGTCGTGCCCCAGCGGTTCGCCCGCGTCTACCTCAACTGGCTGGAGAATATCCGGGACTGGTGCATCAGCCGCCAGCTCTGGTGGGGGCACCGCATACCCGTCTGGTACTGCGGTTCGTGCAGTCACCTGACGGTTGCGCTGGAGGACCCCGAGGCCTGCGAGGCCTGCGGCTCGGACCAGATCCGACAGGACCCCGACGTGCTCGACACCTGGTTCAGCTCGGGGCTCTGGCCCCACTCCACCCTGGGCTGGCCGGAAGACAGCGAGGACCTGGGCTATTTCTACCCCACCTCCGTCCTGGAAACGGGTTACGACATCCTGTTCTTCTGGGTCGCCCGGATGATTATGCTGGGGATCGAGAACACCGGCCAGGTCCCCTTCCGCACGGTGTTCCTCCACGGCCTCATCCGGGACGCCGCCGGCGCCAAGATGAGCAAGACCCGGGGCAACACCATGGACCCCCTGGAGCTGGTGGAGAAGTACGGCACGGACGCCCTTCGCTTCGCCCTGACGACGGGCACCGCCCCCGGCAACGACCTCCGTTTCACCGAGAACCGGTTGGAGGCCGGCCGCAACTTCGCCAACAAGATCTGGAACGCCGCCCGTTTCGTGATCGCCGGACTGGAAGGACAGTCGGGCCTGGAGGGCTGGCGGGACCTGAAGGCGCCGGAACACCGGGAGGACCGCTGGATCGTCAGCCGCTTCGACCGGGTTGCCGCCGACGTCAACCGTTCGCTGGAGAGCTTCGAGCTGGGGGACGCCCAACAGAGACTCTACGAGTTCATCTGGAACGACTATTGCGACTGGTATATCGAGATGGCCAAGATCCGGATGCGCTCCGGCGCGGAACCGTCGCCCCTGCCCACCCTGGCCCACGTTCTGGAGCGGACGCTGCGGCTGCTGCACCCGTTCATGCCCTTCATCACCGAGGAAGTCTGGCAGAACCTGGTGGCCGTTCTGCCCAACAAAGGCGAGACCCCCGCCTCCATCATGATTGCTCCCTTCCCGGCGTCGGGCGAGCGCATCGACTATGAAGCCGAGGAAGAGATAGGCCTGGTGATGCAGACCATTCGCGCCGTCCGCAACACCCGGGCCCAGCTCCGCATCCCGCCGGCCCAACACCTGGAAGCCGTGGTTGAAGCCAACGGCCGCCCTGGGCCCGTACAACGCGCCATCGAGGACGAGGCCGACGTAATCCGCGCCCTGTCCCGGGTCGAGCCGCTGTCCATCGTTAACGGTGAGGACGGCGCGGCCGGCCCGGCCGGCGCGAACGCCCACAAGGGCGTAACCCTGGTGGTCAACCCGCTGGTGGTGCGGCTGCCCCTGGAGGGAGTAGTCGACCTGCAGGCCGAAGGCGAACGGCTGCGCTCCGAGCTGGCCGAATGCGTCAAGAACCTGGAGCGGGTGGACAAGTTGGTGTCGAATCCCAACTTCCGCGGCAAGGCCAAGCCGGAAGTGGTGGAGACCGAGGAGGGCCGTCTGAACGACCTCCGGGAACGCAAGCAGCGTCTGGACGAAATCCTGGCCCAATTGGCCGGGTAGATCGGGCGCTGGCCTGATGGACTGAAATGCCGCTACGCCTGGGTATAATCGGCCACCCCATTGCCCATTCCATCTCTCCCGTGTTCCAGCAGGCCGCGTTGGACCATCTGTCCATCGACGGCGTATACGAGAAGTGGGACGTAGCCCCCGGCGGCGTGGGCCCGTTCTTGGAAGGCCTGAGAGCGCCGGGTACGCTGGGAATCAACGTGACCGTCCCCCACAAAGAAGCGGTGGCTCCGTTCCTCGAGGAGGTCGACGATTGGGCCTCGTCTGCCGGCGCCGTTAACACCATCGTGAACCGCGAGGGGCGCCTCACCGGCCACAACACCGACGGCGTCGGCTTCCTGCGGGCGCTGCGGGACGGCGTCGGCTTCGACGTAACCGGCAAACGGGTGCTCATTCTCGGCGCCGGGGGCGCGGCCCGGGGTGTGGTGCTGGCCTTGGCACGGGCGGGCGCAGGCTCCCTGGTCATCGCCAACCGGACGGAAGACCGGGCCCGGCGGCTCGCCGAACTCTCCCAACAAAACGGCGTGGCGGCGGCGGCTGCCCCGCTGTCGGAGGCGGACGACGCGGCAGCCGCCGCGGACTTGATTGTGAATTGCACCACCGTCGGGATGTCCCACGGACCCGACGAGGCCGGCTCTCCCTTGAGCGCCGGGTGTATACCCGCAAGCTGCCTGGTCAACGACCTGGTGTATAATCCGTTGGAAACGCCGCTGCTGCGGGACGCCGCCCGCGCCGGGGCCGCGGTCTTGGGCGGCATACAGATGCTGGTGTACCAGGGAGCGGCGTCCTTCGAGATGTGGACGGGGCAGCTCGCTCCCGTGCCCGTCATGCTGAATGCCGCCGCCGCAGAGATGGAGTCGCGCCGCCGTTAGCCTTCGGCAGGTCTCCCCGGCGCGCCGCTTTTTCGGGTTCAACCGCCAAGCTTGGATTTTGTCATGGTCCGTTTTACTACAGCCGGTGAGTCCCACGGTCAGGGACTGATGATAATCGTCGAAGGCGTGCCCGCCGGTTTGCCCATCGACGAAGACTACATCGGAGTGCACTTGGCCCGCCGCCAAAAGGGCTACGGACGGGGCGGCCGCATGCTCATCGAGCAGGACTGGGCCCATATCGTCTCCGGGGTGCGTCACGGGGCCACCCTTGGCAGCCCCATTGGGTTGACAGTGGAAAACAAAGACTGGGCCAACTGGGAAGAGGCCATGTCGGTCCGCCTGTTGGAAGGCCCCCCCGAGAGTCCCCGCACCCAACGGATTACTCGCCTCAGGCCGGGCCACGCCGACCTGCCCGGCGCGATGAAATACGGCTTCGAGGACGTGCGGAACGTGCTGGAACGGGCCAGCGCCCGGGAGACGGCGGCACGGGTGGCCGCCGGGGCGGTGGCTCTCCGGCTGTTGCAGGAATTCGGCATCGAAGTCCACAGCCATGTTGTCTCCATCGGGACCGTCCACGCCGAGACCCCGCCGGTCATCGATTGGGACGCGGTGGAAGAATCGCCGGTGCGCTGCGCCGATGGCGCGGCCGCCGCCCGAATGACCGCGGAGATCGACAATGCCAAGAACGCGGGCGACACCGTGGGCGGCACGGTGGAGGTCATCGCGGAAAACGTCCCCATCGGCCTCGGGTCCCACGTGTCATGGGACCGGAAGATAGACGGCCAGATTTCCCAGGCGCTTATGTCCATCAACGCCGTCAAGGCGGTCTCTCTGGGCCCCGGCTGGGAGATCGCGGACCTGTTCGGGTCCCAGGTGCAGGACGTAATCGAACCGGTGACCGACCCGGACCGCCCGTGGCAGCGCAAGACCAACAACCTGGGCGGCACGGAGGGCGGTATGACCAACGGTATGCCCATGGTCGCCCGGTTCGTCATCAAGCCCATCGCCACCCTGCTCAACCCCCTGCCGTCGGTTGACCTTGACACCGGGGAAGAGGTACAGGCGCACTACGAACGTTCCGACGTCTGCCAGGCGCCGCCGGCCTGCGTGGTCGGCGAGGCGATGATGGCGCTGGTCCTGGCCGATGCGTTCATGGAAAAGTTCGGCGGCGATTCAGTCCCGGAGACGCGCCGCAACTTCGAGGGCTACGTCAAGACCGTAGGCCCGCGCAAGGTCTACCGCTAGCTTTCACCGCGGCGAGTAACGCCGGACCGGCTGGCGCGGCTAAGGAACTTCTGGACATGTCCCTTCCCCCCGATGGGGGAAGGTTAGGATGGGGGGCGACGCAACTGCTCCCGAAGTCGCTCGATTTCCAACCGGGTCTGGTCCAGTTCCGCTTCCGCAACCTCGCGGGCAGCCCATACCTGCCGCGCGTTCTCCAGGTAGGTCCCGGTCGCCGGGTTGTAGAGGCGGGGCCAGCCCTGGTCCCAGCACAGGCTTAATTCCAGGACCATACTGTACCCCTTGAGGATGCCGTCGGGTTCGGTAGTCAGTTCGATGGTCTGGTATACGCCATTGACCAGCCGTAATCCGGTCAGCGGCGCGTCGTAGTACCGCCCGCCCGTGGGGTCGAAACGCCAGTATTCCGGTACGCCTATTCTGGCGTAGATGTCCGGTTTCCGCCGGACGTCGTTTTGGGCGGTGCTTTCCGACGCCACTTCCAAGGCCAAGTCCGGCGGTTTGCCTGCCTCCCAGGGCAGGTACAGCTTGCGCGGGCGGATGGCCTCGGCATCCACTCCGAAGGCCAGGTACAGGTCCGGGACGATGCGGACGTTGAGGTTGCCCTGATCGTAGCAGACGTTGGTGTCGAAGCTGAGAAATATGTCGGACCGGGCGCCGAAGCCGGTGACGTGGGCGTAGATAAGGCTGTAGATTTCATGGATTTCCCGGTCTTGTTCCATGTGGTCCGGCGGCACTTCCAATTCGTCGGCGTTGAAGTCGAGGCTGGCGTAGTCGATTTCCCCCTGCCGGCGGTAGGGCAGCATGGTGGTAGTGGTCGAAATCGTCATCACGGGCCTCAAATCAGCAACGAAACATTCAGTGAGCCGCGTCCCTGGCTCCAAGCAAGCCGATGTTAACCCTTCCACCCGCGCGTTTCAATTGGGCATAGGCAGTGGCGTATCATTACAGGCAAACCCTCAGTTTTGGAGACAGCAATGCAGGCTTGGGTAGTGCGCAGCGGCCCGAAGGAGAAGCCCGATGTTTCCCGCCAATTCGAGGCCAATTCGGTTGCCGCAATCAGCTGGGGCGAAAAATTCGGGGACCTGTCCGGAATGAGTAGAGAGGAGATAAAGCAGTCCGGTCAGGTTACGGGCGTAACTGCGGGAACTATCGATCGTTTCGTTAACGAAATTGAGGTAGGCGACCTGATAGTTACTCCCCCGTCAGCCGACCGCGGCCCTGTTTTGATTGGATATTGCGAAGGTCGCTATGAGTACAGGCCGAGGCACGAGATGGGCGGAGACCCATACAAACACGTCAGAGCAGTGGGGTGGCTCAAAAAGGTCCCTCGATCTGATCTCTCGGGCGCATTCATAAAATCACTCTTACGACCGACCGTATTTAAGGTCAGCCCGCATCTTGAAGAGATACAGCGGTTGGGAGAAATCTCTTAAGGAAATCTTCAGCGACCGCGACAACAACTTGACGGACTGGCGCACCGACGACCGAGAGGGAAAAGCCGTCAGCCCACCGAATCCCCCTTTACCATCAAGGGCCTGTTGCGCCGGCGGCAGCCCGCTCACCTTCGCGGACCTGACCGAGAGCGTTTCGCGGTGGCCGGAACGCCCGACGAGTGCCTTGAGAAGGCTCGGGTTATCAGCCGCAGCGGGGTCGATATTCTGCTGATTACCGCAATCGGTCCCATCCCCGGCGACATCACTCGCCGCTTCGGCCGGGAAGTCATCGCCCGTTTCTAGCGGATGTCGTACAATACCGGACGCCGGAGGCCCCGGTTGCGGGGTATATCATGACCGGTCGACTTCCAGCTAAAGGAGTGGCGCCATGCCGATCATCGACCATAGCCAGGCCCCTGAAGTGCCTTGGCGGCCCGGCTACCGCAAGTGGGACATCACTACCGCGGAACATGGGGTGTCCACTTCGCTTAGCTTGAACTGGGCCGAACCTGGCACCGGCGCGCCTCTTCATACCCACACTGTCGACGAGCTGATCGTAGTGATGTCCGGGGCACTGGAGGTCCGTATCGACGGCGAGACCCACCGCGTGGAAAAAGACCACACCCTGGCGGTGCCTCCGGGGTCGGAACACGCCTTCAAGGCAGTGGGCGATGAGCCCGCCGAGTTGCTGGTGGTGTTCCCGACCATGGACCCCTACACCCCGGAACACACCACCTACCTGGAAGGCAGCCGTCCCGCATCGGTGGGCGCCTGAGTCCCGCACTCGGCAGCGACTCCTTGGCAGACCGAGACGCTGCAAAGAACTGGTTCCGGGAGGGTGACCTCACCCTGTTGCTGGACCGGAAGTCCCGCCGGTATATGCTGACTCTCGCCGATGGCGAGACTTTTCACAGCCACATGGGCCGTCTGTACCATACTCAGCTCATCGGCCAGCAGGTTGGCGGCTGGTACCGCACCGACCGGGGCCACACTCTGCTGGCGGTGCGGCCCACGTTGGGGGACTTCGTGCGGCAGATGCCCCGGGGCCCGCAGATTATCTACCCGAAAGACTTGGGGAACATCGTCAGCTTCGCCGATATTTTCCCCGGGGCGACCGTCGTCGAAGGCGGGCTCGGCTCGGGGGCCTTGACGTCGGCCCTGCTCCGGGCGGTGGGGCAGGAAGGCCGGGTAATCACCTACGAGATCGAAGAGTCGGTGCTGCCTCGCGCCATGTCCAACATCAAGAAGATCAACCCGGACCCGGTCAACCTGGAAGTGAAGATCGCCGACCTCTACCAGGGGATTTCGGAACGGAGCGTGGACCGCGTCGTGCTGGACGTCCCCGAACCGTGGCAGGCTGTGTCCACCGTGGGTGACGCCCTCGTCATGGGCGGCATCATGCTGAGTTTCCTTCCCACCATCCTCCAGGTGCACCGTCTGGCCGGGGCGCTGGACCGGGACGGCCGCTTTCAGATGGTGGAGTCGATGGAAACCCTGCTCCGCACCTGGAACGTTACCGAAAGGAGCGTTCGCCCCGACCACCGTATGGTGGCCCACAGCGGCTTCCTGACCACCGCCGTGCGCTGCGAACCGCGCCCCGGCGTCCGGACGCCGTCAACCCCCGTCCCCGAAGACGATAACGAAGGAGACATCGACGATGGACGTGATGGATAGAGACCAGACCATCGACTTCCTGCGGGGTCATGTGAAAACCGACATGCTGATGAAGCACCTGTTGTCGGTGGAGGCATCAATGCGCGGCTACGCCAGGAAATTCCGGGAGGACGAGGACCGTTGGGCCATCGCCGGGCTGCTCCACGACTTCGATTGGGAGATTTGTCCCACGCCTCAGGACCACCCCACCTTCGGCGCCCAGATCCTCCGCGGCCACGGCTTTCCCGAAGACATGATTCGCGCCGTGCTGACCCACGGCGAACACACCGGAATTCCCCGTGAGTCGCTCCTGGAGCACACTTTGTTCGCCGTGGACGAGCTCTCCGGGTTTGTCCGGGCGGTGGGGTTGGTGCGCCCCACGAAGAGCCTGGACGACGTAACCCCACGGTCGGTGCGGCGCAAGATGAAGGACAAGGCTTTTGCCAAGGACGTCAACCGCGGCGACATTCAAAAAGGCGCCGACGAGCTGGGAGTGGACCTGGACGAACACATCGCCTTCGTAGTCGAGAGCATGAAGCCGGTGGCCGCCCGCATCGGTCTCAACGCGTAGGTGGTTTCGTTTTTCGCGGGCCACCGGGGGCCGGTTGCCGATGCGGAAGCTGGAAGCCGGAAGCCGGAAGGCGTCTTGCGAAACACCCTTACCGGGGCGCGGCTCCGGATCGCGGCCCGCGCGGTTCCCTCACGTCGGCCACATCCCCTGACGCAGATTCAGGTGAGCGGGGGTGAGGACTGGCAGGGACAACCTTCCCGCAATCTCCTTTGCCTCCCCGGAATTGTTCAGCCCCCAGAGGTCGGGATACCCCACGTTCTTCCCCTGTAGCAAGACCTGAAAATCCCCCAGCCCTCCGGGTTTGACCAACTCCAGCATTCCGTGGCGGTTGGCCGCGTACTCTGTCTGCGACGCGGTTGCTTCCCGGAGCCCCTCGAGCATGCTTGGCAATCCCAACCGTTGCAGGAACAACCCCTGCGGCGCCGCCCCGATGAAGTCCAGGCCCGCCCGTTTGCCGGACCGGACCACCGAGGTGAAGTCCACTTGGGCGGTGATGTCCTGTTGGCCGACCCGGTCCAAGGGCGAATCGGTCTGGAGGTGCCGGTAAAACGTCGTCAATGTTCCGCGGGGCCTCGCCTCGAAGGAGTAGAGCTTCGCCGCGGGCCGGCCGTAGTCCACAGTCAGCACGAACCCCTGTGACAAGCATCCCGCCGCGTCGTCGGCCCAGGCGTTCAAGTCCACATTTAGCTCTGCGGTCTGCCCCTCGGCAAGCGTGACCCCGACGGCATCCAACCGCTCTGCCAGAGCTGGGGTCGAAGGGTTGCCGGTCACGGCGACCAAGCCGCCATCATCCAGTGCTACGAACACCTCCCGCAACTGCCGTTCTTCGACAACCACCTGATGCACCGGCAAGGCATCCAGGAACTCGTTGGAGAGGACACACCCCTCTATCCTGCGGAAGGGCAGGTGGTCGGCGGTGATTCGATGGGCCAGAGGGGCTCGAGGGGGGTGACCGCCCTCTTCGCCAGGGCGTCCGCGCCGGTCGACGCAAACGTACCGCAGGCTGTGGGCGAAGTTTTGGGGGAATCCATCGGCGAAAGCCAGCACGTCCCGGCATAGGAGACCGTTTCCCGCGCCGGGCTCGATTACAGTAAACGGAGAGGGACGGCCCATTATTTCCCACATCTGGAAGAGTTGTACCGCCAACAGGGCGCCGAATGCGGGGTGAGCCAGCGGACTGGTGAAGAAGTCGCCCTCTGCCCCGATTGGGCCCCCACGGCTGTAGTAACCACCGTCTGGCCAGTAGAGGGCTACCTCCATGAACTCGGCGAAGGTAATGGGACCGCGTTGGGCGATCCGGCGCTTAATTTCAGATTCCGCGGACACGGCGGCAATTATAACGGAATAGCCTCGTTGGCCGGCCTGCCCTTTTGAAAGCCCGGCTAAGACCAAAGAAAAAGAGAGCCGGTACCGGCTCTCTTTTTCTTTTGGTGAGTGCGGTTGGTCTAGCCGCGCTGTTCGATGGGAACGTACTCCACGTCCATCTCCCCGGCGTACTCCAGCAGGGGGCGGATCAGGATGTTGTCTGCGTATTGCTCCACACACTGGAGGGTCCAGCCCGGTATACGGCCCAAGGCGAAGATGGAAATGAACAGGTCTTCGGGAATGCCCAACAGGTAGTAGATGGAACCGGCGAAGAAGTCGACGTTGACGCAGATGCCCCGTTCGCGGTAGGGCAGCATCGTCTCCTGTTCCAGGTGGGTAAGAATCTGGAACCAGCCCGGCTGTCCCAGTTTTTCGCCCAGCGCCCGGGAGCGTTCCCGCAGGTGGCGTGCCCGCGGGTCTTCCGCCCGGTAGACCCGGTGACCGAAGCCCATGATGCGGCCGCCGGAGTCGAGGATTTTTCTGGCGTACTCCTCGGCGTTTTCCGGGTTGCCGATCTCCAAGGCCATTTTCATGACCTCTTCCGCCGCGCCGCCATGCCAGGGGCCTTTCAGGACGCCAACACCGGTGGTGACTGCGGCGTGCAGGTCCGACAGGGTCGAGGCGGTGACCCTGGCGCCGAACGCCGAGGCGTTGGCGCCGTGCTCGGCGTGAAGAATGAAGTCGACGTCCAGGAGACCTACGGTCTCCTGGTCCGGGAGTTCGTTAAACAGCATGTAGAGGAAGTTGCCCGAGTGGGTCAACTCCGGATTGGGGGCTATTGGTTCCAGTCCGTTCCTCAGCCTGTGGTGGGCGGCCACGATAGTCGGCCCCATGGCAGTCAACCGGATGCCCTTCCGGACAGTGGCGTCGGTGGAGTTGTCGTCAACGTCCGGGTCGAAGGCCGACAGCGCGGATATTCCGGTCCGGAGCGCGTCCATGGGATGACTGTTCTTTACCAGGTCCAAGACCTGGATGATCTCATCGGGGACGATGCGGTTGGCCTTCAACACGGCGTCGAAGTCCGCCAGTTGCCGCTGTGTGGGGAGACTGCCGTACAGGAGCAGGTAGACTACTTCTTCGAAGGTGGACTTTTCAGCGAGGTCGTGGATGTTGTATCCACGATAGAGCAGCTTGCCTTCCTGCCCGTCGATAAAGCTGGCCTCCGTCTTGTCCAGGTATACGTCCTTGAGGCCTTTTACGATTTCGGGGGCCATGGTCTACCCTCCTTGCCGGTGAGAGACGGATGACGCTAAAAGGGGCCGGAATTTCGGCTTTGTCGTTAAACGCAGAAGTTCCGCGATGGGGACAACATCCGATTAGAGAAATCGTAGCATTGGCCTATTGGGGTGTCAACCGAAACGTAACGGCGGCCAGGGCGCCGCGATTGTCACGCGCGTGGTCATAAAAGGCGCTCCGGCTTGCCGATTGTTGTAAAATTGCCTGAGATTCCGGCTGCCCGCCGCTCTCTCCGCCAGGCAGTACACCCCAAGCAGTTCACCATGGGAGGCGTCCATGTCCCAAATGATGACCGGTAAGCAGGCCCTGCTGGAAATGCTCAAGGCCGAGGGAGTCGAGTACATTTTCGGCAATCCGGGCACCAGCGAGGGCCCCATCATCGACTTGCTGGGCGATTACCCGGAGTTCCGCTACATCCTGACCCTCCAGGAAAGCGTGGCCGTGGGGATGGGCGAGTCTTACGCCCGGGCTAAAGGACGGGCGTCATTCGTGAGTCTCCACGTAGACAGCGGGCTGGCCAACGGTATCGCCCTGATGCTGGACGCCCTCAACACCGGCACGCCGATGGTGGTGACATCCGCCAATTACGATGTTCGCAAGGTGAACGAGACCAAGACCGATTTGGCCCAACTGGTCCGTCCGGTGACCAAGTGGGCGGTGGAGCTGTCCTATCCCGACCAGATACCCAGCGTCATCCGCCGGGCCTTCAACGAGGCCAACAGCCATCCCAAGGGACCGGTTTACGTCGGGTTCACCTCCAACGCCCTGGAGGGGATGGCCGAGATGAACATCGTGCCTTCCCGGCCGGTCTACGATGCTCCCCGGCCCAGTGAGGAGGGCATTGCCCAGGCCGCGTCCCTGCTGCTCGACTCCAGCCGGCCCATCATGCTGGTAGGCGACCGGCTCTCCGACGATGGCGCCCTGGACCAGGCCGTCGAGTTGGCCGAGCTGATGGGCCTGCCGGTCTACCAGGCCGTGGGCGCTGAGGTTGCCTTCCCAACCACGCACGGCCAGTTTCTCGGCAATCTTTCCCTGAGGGTTACCGGACAGCGTGCCGCCCTGCAGCGGGTTGACCTCGTCTTGGCCGTGGGCGCGGACCCTTTTGAGGAACTTTTCTATTGGGGAGACGCGATCCTTCCCCCGGAAGCCAAACTGGTGCACATTGACCCCAGCCCCGGCCGCATCGGGCGGTCCGAACCCACCGACGTGGGTATCGTAGCCCATTGCGGGCTGGCCCTTTCCGACTTGACCGCGGCTCTGAAAGAGAGGTTGGCCCCAGGCGATCTGCCGGAAATTGAGGACCGGAAACAGGACGTTGTGGCCGAAGCCCAGCGCAACTGGGAGTCGTTTGAAAAGTCCGTTGCTGACAAGTGGGACCAGAAGCCCATGACCCCGGCCCGCATGATGTCCGAGTTGGCCGCCGCTCTCCCCGGCAACGCCATAGTCGTTGACGACTCCATCAGCAGCCGCGGCGTAATGCGCCACTACTTCAAGGCCGCCCGCCGCGGTGACCTGCGGGGCGTCCGGGGCCAGTCCATCGGCGGCGGCATCGGGGCGACTATGGGCGCCCAATGCGCCAATCCCGACCGCCCGGTTTTCGGCATTATCGGCGACGGCAGCGCCATGATGACGGTTCAAGGGCTGTGGACGGCCGCCAACGACAACATCCCCTGCGTCTTCGTCATTTGCAACAACGGGATGTACCGGGTGCTCAAGGTCAACTTCAACATCTACCAGCAGGATGTCTTGGAGTTGCCGGAGACCTCCGGCGGAAGGCTCCTTTATTCCGATTTTTCCACTCCATTTGACATGGCCTCCATTGCCAACAGCATGGGCGTCCACGGGGAGCGCATCACCGACCCGGCCGAGATCAAGCCTGCTGTGGACCGAGCAGTGGCATCCGGCAAACCGGCCCTCCTGGATATAGTGATAGACGGCTCGTTGTAAGCCCCGTTCACTTAAAGTCGCCGCCCGGCCGGCCAATACCGGCAACGTCGCCGCTCCGGCCGGCCAATACCGGCATCGGTGTTTGACAAGGCGGAAATCCGGCGGCTACCATCGGAACCAGACAGGTTAACCGCGGAACCGTATAGGCCGGAACCGGACAGGCCGACTGCGGAACCGGACAGGCCGGAACCGGACAGGCCGACCGAATCCATTCCGACGCGAGAGAGGCCAACGGTCATGGTCACTTCCGCAGAGAACGCCCGAAAGGTCGAATCCATCTTTCGCGAACACCTCGAACGGAATTTTCAGGGA
The DNA here is from genome assembly GCA_034428795.1 of Dehalococcoidia bacterium. Taxonomy (GTDB): domain Bacteria; phylum Chloroflexota; class Dehalococcoidia; order Lucifugimonadales; family UBA3495; genus VXOI01. The sequence goes on along the minus strand of DAOUHF010000002.1, from coordinate 5,735 downwards.
AAGCTGAATTTCGATCCCATCAGGGTCGAACCCACCTTAGACCAGCACGGCGAGGACACCTTCCATGTCACCGTCGTGTACGACGGCGACTACAGCCTGCTGGATTTCGGCAAGCTGAACGCCATCTCTGCGGCGATGGTGGATCAACTAGAAGCTCTGGGCATACGAACCACGGTTATCGAGTCCTACGTTGACAAGACCGAGGATGATATGCGAGACGAACTCCTGGCTCCCGAGCCTTGGGAATTTGAAGAGGAAATACGGTGAATTGGCTCCATCTGCTCGAAGCAGCCAAGCTGCTTGCCGGTCAAACCGGCGCGCCGGCGCCGCCAGGCAGACCTCGACAGGCCGGAACCGTATAGGCGGACCGCGGAACCGGACAGGTCAACCGAATCCATTCCGACGCCAGAGAGGCCAATGGTCATGGTCACTTCCGCAGAGAACGCCCGGAAGGTCGAATCCATCATCCGGGAGCACCTCGAGCGAAACTTCGAAGGCAAACTGAAGTTCGACCCCATCAGGGTCGTCCCCGCATTTGACCAGTATGGCGAGGACACTCTCCATATCACCGTCGTCTACGATGGGGACTACAGCCTGCTGGATCCTGCCAAGCTCAACTCGATCTCGACAGCTATGTTCCACCAGTTGAAAGCCATCGGCATTCACAAGGTCCCCATCGAGTCCTACGTCGACAGGACCGAAGACTCCATGAGAGACGAACTCTTGGGCCCTGCCCCATGGGAAGAGGAAACATAGTGAACTGGCTTCATCTGCTGGAAGCAGCCAGACTGCTGGCAGGCTCAACCTACGCACCCGTGCCCATCGGCAGGCCGCGACAGGCGATGCTCAAGAGAGCTGTCAGCAACGCCTATTACGCGATGTTCCACGCCCTATGCCACAGCAACGCCAATACCATCGTTGGAACATCGCCGGCGCCAACTTACACCCAAGAATGGTCTCGAACCTACCGGGCCCTGGAACACCGCTTCGCAAGCGACAGAATGAACCGGCACAGCACCGGCAGACCCCCGGCCGTGCAAAACTTCGCCACGGTCTTCACATTTTGCAGGAACACCGCCACCGAGCTGACTACGACCCGGAAGCCGCCTATCTTCGCCGCGAAGTGACCAGCCTGATCGACCGGGCGGAAACCGCCACCCAAGCATTCCTTGCCTCCAGCGCCGCAGACCGCCGGGCGCTCGCCACAATCGTCCTGCTGCGCGACAGATAATCTGCCGCAGCCCCGGCTCCGGCAACACCAGCCCAATCCCGGCCACCCGGCGACCAAAAGGAGCTCACTCGCAATCGGCAATCAGGAACCGTCCGGCCCGGACAGCCGACCGTCTATCTTCAGGAGTCCCGGACGCTTTTTTCGGTAAAGGGGATGATTTTTCATGCGAACCAACACTACCAAGGCCAAGCTGAATCAAGGCGAGGTCGTTTTCGGGGCCATCATCACCCGTTACGCTCCAGACATGGTGGAGATTTTCGGCGGTCTCGGGTACGACTTCGTGATGATTGACTGCGAGCACGGGCCCGCCAGCCTGGACCAGGTCGAACACATGGTCCGCGCCGCCGAGTCCTTCGGCATTACTCCCATCGCCCGTGTTCCCGACCACTCCGAGCAGACCATCCTCCGGTTCCTCGACCGCGGCCTCCAAGGGATAATCGTGCCCCACGTCAACACCGGGGAACAGGCCGCCGCCGTAGCCCGGGCGGCCCGCTACTATCCCGACGGCTACCGGGGAATGGGCGGCGGCCGGGCCCAGGACTACGGCATCGGCGTCTCCCGGGACGAGGCGACAGCCTGGATTAACTCCCAAGTGTTGGTAATCCCCATGGTTGAAGACGTCGAAGCCGTCGGCAACCTCGATGACATCCTCCAGGTTTCCGGCGCCGACGTCCTCCACGTGGCGGCTTCCGATCTGGGCCAGAGCCTCGGCAACCCCGGCGTGGCCGAAGTCCGCCGCGTCATGAGCGAGGTCATCCCCCGGATTCGGGCCGGCGGTAAATCCGCCGGGGTGGGCGGCAACAACCCCGCGGACACCGCCGGGGTCGCCGAGTTCATCAACCAGGGCGCGAACTTCATCACGGTTTCCGCTTGGGGCCTGCTGCGCATCGGCGCTGAAGATTTCCTGAAAAAGGTCAACGCGGCCCTGTAGGCAAGTCCGGGCAACCGCCCGAACGTTGGAGTAACGTGGCATAGAGGACGGATAGCGAAACCCGGCGAAGACAACCTTAAGGATTGAAAGAATATGACCGCACAGACCAACCCGGGCGCCCTGGATTCCGCAACATTGGCTGGTTTCCAGGAGGCCCTTGAGTCGCAGCCTTCCCACCAACTGATGCAGAACGTGGTCACCCAGCATGACGTTAACGACGTGGCCTTGGACCGCAATATAGTCACCGAGGCGGTCAACACATTTTCCACCGTCCTGGATGATTGGGGCGTCACCAACCAGGCCCGCTCCGGCCGCTGCTGGATGTTCGCCGGCCTGAACCTGTTCCGGGCGGAAACCAGGGACCTCCTCAACGTCAAGGAGTTCGAGTTCAGCCAGAGCTACCTGATGTTCTGGGACAAGATGGAGCGGGCCAACTACGTGCTGGAGGCGGTTATCGAGACCGCCGACCGCCCCGTTGACGACCGGGTGGTGGCCTGGCTGTTGCAACAACCCCTGGGCGACGGCGGCCAGTGGGACATGTTCGTCAGCCTGGTCAGGAAGCACGGGGTGGTCCCCAAGACCGTCATGCCCGAGACTGAAAGCTCGGGGAACTCGGCGCGAATGAACGCCGGCCTCAACTACCAGGTGCGCCAGGGAGCGCGGGATATCCGCCGGCTCTACTCGGAGGAAGGAGGACTGGCTGCGATGCGCCGGGCCAAGGAAGAGGCCCTCCGCTCCGTCTACCAAATCCTCTGCATCCACTTGGGCAACCCCCCGGCCAGCTTCGACTGGCAATGGAAAGACAAGGACGGCGGGTTCCACCGGGACGGCAGCATGACTCCCCTGGAGTTCTCCGAAAAGTACATCGCCACTCCCATGGAGGAATACGTCTGCCTGGTCCATGACCCGCGCCAGTCCAACCCGCCCGGCCGCACCTACACCGTCCAGTATTTGGGCAACGTGGTGGATGGCGCCCGGATCAAGTACCTCAATGTGGACATCGGATTGATGAAGGACATTGCAGTGCGGATGCTTCAAGACGGGAAGCCGGTCTGGATGGGCTGCGACACCGGCAAACAGATGCACCGGGACAAGGGGCTGTGGGACGCCGGGCTGTTCGACTACGCCAGCGTCTACAACGCCGAGTTCTCCATGAACAAGGAGGAAAGGCTCGAGTACCACCAGACGGCCATGACCCACGCCATGCTGTTCACCGGCGTCGACGTGGTGGACGGCAAGCCGCGCCGCTGGCGGGTGGAAAACAGTTGGGACGACAAGGTGGGCGACAAGGGCTTTTTCCTGATGAATGACTCCTGGTTCGCCGAGTATATGTTCGAGATCGCCGCTCCCAAGAGCTACTTGCCGGAAGACCTACAGAATGCCCTGGAACTGGAGCCGGTGGTGTTGCCGCCTTGGGACCCAATGGGCTCGCTGGCGCTTGACACCTTGGGACCCAATGGGGTCGCTGGCGCTTGACACCTTGGGACCCAATGGGGTCGCTGGCGCTTGACACCTTGGGGCCCAATGGGGTCGCTGGCGCTTGACAAATAATTGGCGATATGCGCTGATTTATCGGAGAAATCCTCTTATCACCTTTTGGAGGGATGGCCGAGTGGACGAAGGCGACGGTCTTGAAAACCGTTATGCAGGCAACTGCATCGTGGGTTCGAATCCCGCCCTCTCCGCCACCAACACACAGCTTAGCTACGAAAAAGGGGGATGACAGCCAGTCATCCCCCTTTTTCTGTACCTAGGAACTGTCATATAATTGTACACGTGCCGCCGCATCGGGGACAGGTACAAAAGACGGGGGAGGTGTTGGTGCGATGCCCAAGACACTGGAGAAGGCGCTCAATGCCAAGACAATCGCCGGGCTGACAAAGGCAGGAACATACGCCGATGGCGGCGGGCTGGCGCTCAGGATTGACGACAAGGGATACCGCCGATGGATCTGGCGAGGCCAGGTCAACGGCAAATCAGTGGTGCGCGGGCTAGGCGGCTTTCCCGCCGTGTCACTGAAGGACGCACGCTCAGGCGTCGCCAAGGTCAGGGCGGATGCGAAGGCGGGGGCGCTCAGGGCCGTATCGACCACCATTCCGACCTTCGCGGAAGCTGCCGCAAAGGTGATCGAGCTTCGGCGTCCGACCTGGACCAACTGGAGACACGCCGCCCAGTGGCAGTACACCCTGAACTATTACGCCATGCCCGTCCTGGGGGATACGGCGGTTGACGAGATCACCACGGCGGATGTTATGGACGTTCTGGAGCCCATCTGGGCCGTAAAGCATGAGACTGCGAGCAGGGTCAGACAGCGGATGGAAACTGTTTTCGATTGGTGCATAACCCGTGGATATCGGCAGGACAACCCCGCCGGCAAGCACATTCTCAAGGCCCTGCCCAACACCAAGCGGATGAAGCAGCACCATCGGGCCCTACCCTACGCCGAGGTTCCCGCCGCCTTCCACAGGGTCAGCAACTGCCGCGCGTATGAATGCACCAAGTTCGCCTTCAAATTGTTGGTGCTGACCGCCACCCGTAGCGGTGAAGTCCGGGGCGCCGACTGGGGCGAGATTGATTGGGAGTCGGCAACATGGACCATCCCGGCAGAGCGGATGAAAGCGGCCAAAGAGCACCGCGTACCATTGGGCGATCAGGCTATGGCGGTTCTGCGGGATGCCTGGGCCTTCAGTGGTCCGGACGGGCTGATATTCCCAGCGCCACGGACGGGCAAGGCACTGAGCGACATGGCCCTGACCCAGCTCCTGCGGCGCCTGGAGATACCGTCAACAATTCACGGGTTCCGGTCCAGTTTCCGTGATTGGGCGGCCGAGCAGTCCGGGGCAAGCTGGGCCGTCTGTGAGAGCGCCTTGGCACATACCATCGGCAATAGCGTTGAACAGGCTTACATGCGCTCCGACCTGTTCGACAAGCGGCAGGTGTTAATGCAGCAGTGGGCTGACTACATCGCGGACTGATTTGGATCAATCGGTCACTAAAGAAACCCCCGTCACAAGCGGGGGCTTAATTGTGTTCAGTTGTCAGAAAAAGCGAACTAAACTAAAGCCAAGGTGGGATCTACATTCAAGTAACGATGATGACCAGCCGGGTTGCGCCGGAGAATCCCTCTCATCCGTACTTGGAGAATGACCCGGCTCCGTCGTTTGACCCTCACCATCTGCGCATTTCACCTTGGCTTTAGTTTAGTGGTCCAACGGCTTGGAAATGATGGGTTAAATTGAGCGAATCCGAATGCTATCCGGCTTTTGTAGGAAAACTCGACAAGCTCAATTACCCTTCATTACAAAGAGTTCGCACTACTAGCGCTTCTCAATAACTTGATCCATTTTCCTGACGGTCTTGTAGAGCTTGTAGGCGCAGCGGGAGAGGATAGAGAAGGCGTTGGCAGGGGTGTGGAGGGGGCGGGGCGTTGGGAGGAATTCGCCGGCTTCGAGGTCTTCTACGGCGGCGAGTGTCTTGCGGAGACCGTTTTCGGCGAGGGAGCGGCCGCGCTCGTTGGAGAGGTCCAGGCCGCCGCAGACGACGATGGGGGCGAGGAGGCGGCCGAGCATGTTC
>DAOUHF010000001.1:0-5938 GCA_034428795.1 Dehalococcoidia bacterium | reverse complement strand
AGTTTTCTGTGTTTGCGCTATTCTCGCTCCGAGCAAATCTCGAGGAGCGCTCAGTGATAGAACCCAAGAAGAAACGACTCACCCCGGACTTGGACCCTCCGGTGCAACGGCGCCTGAAGGCGGTGGCTGCGCTCAAGGGCATCAGCATGCGCCGGTACTGCCAGACCGCCATAGACAAGGAGTTGGCAAAGGACGAGGCCAACGGCGTGCTCGGCCAGCCTTCCAGCCCCTTTGATACAGAGGGACTGATGGCGCTCCGGAAGGAGATTTTTGGAAACAAGGTGCTGCCTGGAAGCTCTGTCGACTTGATCAAGGAAGTCCGCGGGCTAAAGGACGCCCAACTCAAGGACGTAATGTGAATAGCCTCGTCGTCGTGGACGCGATCCTGGCGTTCAAGTGGCTGATGCAAGAGGGATGTTCTGAGAAAGCTGACGATCTGGGCCGGTTGTGGGCCAGCCAGGGAACCCGAAGGGCAGCCCCCTATTTCATACCTGTGGAGGTGGTCAACGCTCTTCACGGGCGGGTAGTGCAGGCGGAGACTTGAGTGTCCACGACGGAGCGCGCATGATCGAGAGGCTGCTGTTGTCGGGGCGCGAACTCCATGAAACACCGGACCTTCATGGCAGAGCTCTGGAGCTGGCAAGTCGACTCAACCAGGGCGCGGTCTACGACGCACACTACCGGGCGCTGGCGGAGACCCTTTAATCACCTTCCAGTCTCCTGCCCGATCTGTTAGGAGACTCTGACGCTCTCTTCATAGGCACATGAAGGATCTGCTCCATCGAACTACACCTCGCCTGGGACTGCTGGTCCTTTTGGCAGCAGCGTTGGGGTGCTTGTTCTTCCTTTTCGAGCTATTCGTAGGCCTTACATCCTCCGGCGGCAACGATCTATCGGCGGAGAGCTCTTCGTTAGGCCCAAGCTTCGAAGTCCCCAGCGGCGCTTCTCTGATGACCGTGCTTGCGGCGGTCACCTGCATTGCGCTTGGAGCCGCAGCTCTCCTGCTCTTGCGGCGATGGCTGAAGGACCGTCCGGGAACACCACGTTGGGTCATGGTCTGTGGAGGCGCGCCGGCGGTGGCGGTGGTCGGCCTTGGGATTTACTTGCTCGTTTCGGGGACGACGCACGGGAGCCTTCCCTACGGGAGCCTTCCCTACGGGAGCATCCCCTACGGGAACTACCAAGTGAACGCCGGGGGGATGAAACCTCTGGTGGTGACAGTGTTGGCCATCGTTGTCCTGGCGGTGGTGCTTGTAGGGGTCATGAAGCCTCGGATGCTGATCCTGCTGTTGGCAATGTGCCTGGTTTCCATTCTCATGTTAGGGCTGCTCTCGTCCTTCGCACTCCAGGGCCAGAACCTCTTTGGGCGCCCTTCACAGATGTCTGGGCTGCTCTCGTCCTCCGCGCTCCAGGGCCAGAACCTCTTTGGGGACCCTTCACAATTGCAGCCGGCGGCAGGTTACACAGAGGAAGTCAACGCCTTACGCCAGCGAGGCCCCGTTATCGTACCGTCGAGCCAGGAGCTGGACACGGGTGCGGTAGAACGCCCGGTGGGGGATCCGGGAAGTGGAGACTCCCGGACTGAGGAAGCCGCCGGGACGGGAGGGCCGTCGCCGAGAACACCCAGCGCCGCATCCGCCGATGACCATCCGCCTCAGCCAACCCCGGCCGCTCGGGACTCGGCAACCGAAGCAACCGAGCCGGTCTTCATGGAAGTCAAGGGAGAAAGGATCACACCGGTGGGGGTGCCCTACCGTTTGACCGGCAGCCTGGCCGGAGCCGATGACGAGCCCCTGCCGTCCATGCCGGTGACCATCAATGTAGACGGACAGCCTGAAGCAATCCTGCATACCGACGCCCAGGGCGGGTTTGCTTGGGAAACGGTCTTCAACGAAGCAACCGAGGCCACGGTGGATATCGGTTTTCCCGGAAACACCGATTGGGTCCATCCCAAACCCGATGGCCCGTCACCGCGGCGACGCCGGAGATTGCGGTGGAGCCGCCAGAGCCGGTGGCCCGGGGCGATGCCCTCATGCTGCGGGGAACAGTATCTGTCGGAGGTCGGCCGGCGCCGGACACCCCCGTAACCGTCAATGGAGAGCAATTGGGGCGCACCGACGCCAACGGCGCTTTTGCGCTGCCCTTCCAGGTGCCCGCGGGCGCCGCGCTGGGGGCATTGCCGCTGGAGTTGGCCGCCCCGGCTTTGAAAGCCGCAGCCATGGTGCTGGCGCCGGTTATGTCCGCTACCAGTCTTCTTGTTACGCCGCTGGGACGGCTGATCCGTGGGCTCCCATTACCGGTGGAGGCGCGGCTGCTGGACGATCAGGGCATCGGTATTCCCAACGCCACGATCCACGACGGCCAGGGGGGCACGGGCATCACCGGCCCGGACGGTGTCGCGAAGTTCGTCCTGCCGGCGCTGGAAGGGGTAGACCTGTCGGAAATCCTGACGACTTTCAAGTTTGATGGCGACGAATCAAACCTTCCCGTGGATCACGCCGTGGAGGCGCCGGTCTCGTCTGACGGCGGGTTCAATTGGTTGCTCTGGGTAGGACTTCCCTTGGCGGTGGTCATTGGCTCCATCGCGGCATACCTTCTTGCGCGGCGATTCAGGTCGTTGGCGGGCTTGCTCCGCCGAGCCGTCGGTCTGGTGCCGTTTCTATGGGGCGTCTTGGCTACACGTCGGCGGCGAAATTCGCGTTCTGGCGAGGAGGAAGAACGGGTCCCTGCCCTGCTTGACCTGAGCTTCCCGACGTTGCCGGCGGATGGTGAGAAGGTCTGGCAAGTCGGAGAGCAAGTGTCGCTCCAGTGCGTCCTGATCGGCGGGTCGGGCGAGCCGATGGGTCGAGTGACGGTGGAACTTGACTGGGGTGATTCAAAGGAACCAAGACAGCTGACCACCGACCGGAAAGGCAGGTGCGCCGCGACTTGGTCCGCGTATGAGGAGGGAACTTATCGAGTTACAGCCAGTTTCGCGGGCGACGACCATTATTTGCCGGCTACCGCCGTCGAGGACTTTCGGGTGCGCGGGCAGGTGGCCACCCACCTGGACATAGCTTTAGTCAAGCCGGCGGAAGACCTCCCCTACATATGGGGAATCGGCGAGCCGGTCCATGTGGAGATCATGCTGCGGGATGATTCGGGAGAGGGTGTGGGCGGACGCACGGTGACAGCAATGATTGGTGAGCCGGGCCAACCGGTTGGGTTGTTGACCGACGCCGGCGGACGGTGCCGCATATCCTGGACCGGCGCCGTGCCCGGAACGTATCGGGTTGTGGTGGACTTCGCCGGGGAAGACCAATGCTTGCCAACCTCGGCGCACCATGAGTTCGAAGTGGTGGATTTTCGGGATGACGTGGTGCGTCGTTACAATTCCTTCCTGCCGTGGGTCCGCGAAAGGGAGCCCCGCGTTTCGGAACAGACCACTCCCAGGGAAATGGAAGTGATGGTCGTCGACAGCGGAATGCCGATAGACCACCGAGCGATGGAGGTGGTAATCGCCCGGTTTGAAGAGGCGGACTACAGTCTGCACCAAATCGACCGGCCCCGGTTCGAGGCGATGTACCGGGCCCGCAGAACGATAGTGGGAGATTGAACCAGGCATGGCAACCAATGGCGGGCTGATGGGACCGTTGTTCCAGGCTGTGGTGATAGCCGCAGGAGCGGCCGTCCTGTGGGTCCTGGAAGACTCCCCCTTGCCGCAGAGCAGTCTGGGGCTTGATTTCCTCCTCTGGCCCGTCGCCATCGCCACCGGGCTGTCGTTGGCGGTTGACCTGGTGTTCCGGCTGCAACGCGCGTCCCGGCTGAGGGATGCGCTGCGTCTGCCCGAGGAATTCAGGCCGCCGGTGACCCTTGCCCTGCTGATGACCCGGCGCTTCTCAAGGCACGCCTCGTGGTCGGGGCTGCTCTTGGGCGCGGTGGCAGCCTTGGTTGGAACCGAGGCCGAGCCGCGCATTTACTACACTTTTGTTGTCGGGACCGGTACTGTTCTGGCGTTCATGGCGGCGGTCCGAACGGCAAGCATACCTTTCCCCGTCGCTGGCATGATCTTCGGACTTCCTTGGTTCCGGCTGTTAGCGCTCGGGACAATCTCCCTGCTGCTGCATCAACAGGAGTGGTCCACCGCCTACGGCTTCTACAGCGCTCCACTATTGCCAGCGCTGGCGGCGGCGATGGCAGCCGGCTACCTGGGCAGAGCACTACGGAATATCGACAAAGTGTCCGACCGGTGGGCCAATCCGGACACGCCGCTACGGACGGTGGCCGTCGAATGTGTTGGCATCGCTGCTGCCTTGGCTACTGCCGCCGGCGGTGCGTTTATAGCATGGGGGATTCTCGGTTCGCTGCCCAACATAAGCGCGGCGGCCCTGGACCAGTGGCCGGACTTGCTGCCGGGCGACCTGACCCTGCTCTACTCCAGCCAGCTATTCGCAACCAAGCATCTGGCGGCTGGTTTTCTGCTGGTGCTGGGCTTCGCCAGAACACTGCCGTCTGCGGGGGAAGGCAGTACCGGAGCAGATTACCGTCCCTTGCTCAAGGCCGGTGCGTACGCTCTGTCGGGGTACACGGTGTGGTTGGTGGCGGCGAAGTTGGCCTCCTTGGGTCATGGATACCCGTTGCTGGGTGCAGCCGTTGCCGGCGGTTTGTTCGCGGCGGCAGCGGTAACGGTGATCCGCAGCCTCATCCCCGGTCCCGGCGGGGTGTTGACCGACGCCGCCCGGTGGTTGTCCCAGTCCACCTTTCGGGCGTTCTTTCTGGGGGCGTCGCTGGTCCTCTACGGTCTGCTGTTACGCCCCCTGCTCTACGAAGCTCTATGGCTCGCCCCGGTCTACGAGTGGCTGGTGGTTCTGGCCTTCGCCTTCGTTCCAATTAACCGACTGAGGAAGGGAATGCGGGCGGAAATTGTTCCCGAGACAGGGCCGCCCGCCTCCTGGCCCAGCTGGTCTCGCCACTACCAGGTGTCCGAAGAACGGCACGATCCTCGGATGGTCGAGCTAGTGGTCTTGCAACAGGGATTCATCAATACCGGTGAGTGGGAACGGGTGTGGGAGTACTTAGTGGGGTTGCTGCTGCGGAACGAGACCCCACTGGAGAGCATCCCGGCCGTATTTGCGCCCATGAGACGCTGCTACCTGGCGTCGGTCACCCCGGGCCTTCGGCGGCGCAACAAGAAAGTGACCATGAAGCACCGGGAAGCGGCCCTGGCAGATACCATGGCCAGGACGGAAGCGGCCCTGTCTTTGCCCTCGGCCCCACTGGAAACGTTGGATGAAGCCCGATTGCGGAAAGTGGGGACGCCGTTCCTGGACCAACGCGGCGAACCGGAGGAGCTAGCAGTGACCCTAACCGCCGCTTACTGGCAGCATGGGGCCAATCTTGGCTCGGCCGCGTCGCGCTGGTTCCCCCTGATGGCCTTGGTCGACGACCCGGCTTCCGGGGTTGGCATTGGAGCTTACTTGCGGTGGGTCTTCCGGCGCATAATCCGGAGAGGGACCCCCCGCTGGGACCGGGAACGGCGGCAGCGGATAGTAGACGAGGCGGCATCGCACCTGTTTGGAGAGGGGACCGAAGCAGCTACGTCCCTCTGAAGCAGGCGGCCCGGGAACTGGTGGTGCCAGCCGACATCCTTGTTATGGAGAAGGAGGGGGTTACGGCATGAGTCAATTCGACGTGGAAGAGGCGGGCCGGGTCTGCGAGACGATTATCGACCGCGTCTCCCAGGTATTCGTGGGCAACCGTCTGTTGCTGCGAAAACTACTGGCGGCGGCCCTGGCCAACGGCCACGTTCTTTTCGAGGACTACCCCGGCTTGGGGAAGACTCTGCTGGCCAAGGTGTTCACCCGGGCCATCGGCAGCGAGACGAGGCGGGTCCAGTTCACCCCGGACGTGCTGCCCGCCGACATCCTGGGCACCAGGGTCTGGCGGCAGAACACCGGGG